>NZ_JWJE02000098.1 GCF_000812025.2 Bacillus thermotolerans | reverse complement strand
AATTAAAAGGTATGAGCCCGGTGCAATACCGGACTCATGCCCAACAAATTGCCTAATGAAATAACCTGTCTAACTTATGGGGGTCACTTCATTGACTGCTGGAGGCTCCTTTTTTTAAATACGAATAATATCTTCCTGAAGAAGGGGTGCTTTATATATTAGTAGCTGCCGGCTTCTTCTTTTATCGATGTGTTCCTTTGCTGAATTAAAAATAGAAGAACACCAGACAAGACAAAGAATCCGCCCATTAGCTGCAGGTCAGTGACGCGTTCATCTAATATAAGAGCAGCTAAGATTGTAGCTCCCACAGGCTCTCCTAAAATGCTCATCGATATAGTTGTCGTGTTCACGTAATTGAGCAATAGGTTATAGATGACATGAGCGATTGTCGGAAAGACTGCTAGCAGAAAGAATATTCCCCACTCGTGCGCGCCATATCCGGTAACAGGGGTGCTTGTCAAAAGGTTATAAATGTTGAGCGCAAGAGCGGCAAATAAGAATACACAAAAGCTGTATATCCAATGAGAAATAGTCTTTACTTTATTTTGACCAATTAACAAGTAACCGACTACGGCTACAACACTTAAAAACGAAAGAATATCCCCCAAGATAGCGGTCTTGCTCAGCCCTAAATCTCCCCAGCCGATCATGGCAACTCCTATAATAGAGATCCCTATTAATAACAAGGTGGCTAGATTGGTTCTTTCTTTATAGAAAAGAAACCCGCCCACCAGGGCAACGATCGGCTGTAGAGCCAGTATGATGGTTGAGCTAGCGACTGTTGTTAATTTCAAGGAGCCGAACCATAAAGCAAAATGCAGAGCTAGAAAAATACCGGCAATCGCTAAAAACAGCCAGTCTTTCCTGGATAGTTTTTTAAACTCCTCTCTTTTCAGCCATACCATAGGCAGCAATAAGGCGCAGGCCAGATACATGCGATACATGCTTATAATACTTGCTGGTGCATCCGACCACTTCACAAATATGGCGGCGAAAGAGATGGCGATCATAGAAATAGTAAGTAATAACCCAACAGGTGTTTTCATGTTTCCTCCTGAACGTAAAAACGTGTGAATTAAATGATCATGCTAATATCTGTATCTTATATATTCTAATCTATTTTGCCAACCATCATTTATAAAGTATGGCAAGCAAACAAAAAAAATAGCCAGCTCCATAGAGAAGCTGACTATTTTGCTCACTTTATTATTACCGGCTGGCTTTCTTGACCCCAGGGATTTGCCCTTTGTAAGCAAGCTCTCTGAAGCAAATGCGGCAAAGCTTAAATTTACGATAAACAGAATGCGGACGGCCGCATCTTTCGCAGCGTGTATATTTTTGAACCTTATATTTAGGTGTGCGTTTTTGCTTAGCGATCATGGACTTCTTAGCCATGTGTAAACCTCCTTGCTTAGTAGAATAGGAGACGTCTACTTATTATAACTTAATAATAATTATAAGGAAATAGGGGACTAGTGGCAATTCCGAGAAGCTGCAGGGCCTTTTTATTTAGGAACAGCTGAATGCTTTATTTTCTTTCATATATCTATCTCATTCTTAGGTATCTACGAATATACGTACGATGACTGTTTGATAGCATTAATTATATATAAAAGCGGCCGTTCTTTTTGGAATATAATTTTTTTATAAAGAACGATTGACTTTGTGTCTGGAAAGATGTTATATTATTATTCGCCGCTAAACAAGGCGGTCATGAAGAGAAGCTGAAAAAGAAGTATTACAAAATGTTATTGACTTTAATTTTATTTTTATGATATAATATTTTAGCTGACGAAGAAAAATGCTTCGGAAGGCCGATGGATAAAAAGTTATTGACTCAAAACACTAAAAGTGATATAATAATAGAGTTGATTATGAAATTTTTTGGAAAAGAAACATTGATCTTTGAAAACTGAACAAAATACATGCCAGTTAATTCTTGATTTATTTATGAGTAAAGGATCATCTGCTAAGATCGTCACGTCCTGTGACAACGCAGATGCCTGCACATCCTGTGCAATGCAAACATCTTTTTGGAGAGTTTGATCCTGGCTCAGGACGAACGCTGGCGGCGTGCCTAATACATGCAAGTCGAGCGGACAGAAGGGAGCTTGCTCCCGGAAGTCAGCGGCGGACGGGTGAGTAACACGTGGGTAACCTGCCTGTAAGACTGGGATAACTCCGGGAAACCGGGGCTA
>NZ_JWJE02000097.1 GCF_000812025.2 Bacillus thermotolerans | reverse complement strand
TGTTTATGGCATCATAAAAATGTAGGTTATGGCACCTAATTTGTGTTGGTCTAAGGGGCTTTACAAATAAAAAAACCACTTGTCAACATTCCAAAATACACATACACTTCCTGTTGGGACAATCAAGTGCAGGAGGTATTAAGGAGATGTTGGCAGTGGCCGAAATTAATTATATCAGACATGAAGTTAACAAAAAAGACTGTACATATTCAGATGTAGCAAAAAGAACTGGAAGAGATCCTAGAACGATTAAGAAGTATGCAGAAATGGAGGATTTCAACCAAAAGCCAAAGAAAAAGCAAAACAGGGTAGCTCCGGTATTAGGTCCGGTAAAGTCACTCCTGGATGAATGGATTAAGGAGGACATGAAAAAGAAAAAGAAGTTTCGTAGAACCGCTAAGAGGATGTGGGATTTGTTAAAAGATAATCATGGCTTTTTAGGCTCTGATCGCACAGTTCGGGAGTATGTTGCCATGAGAAAAGCAGAGTTCCTTAATGAGGTTAATGACGCCGCTCTTCCGCTAGAGGCGGTATCAGGAACAGCACAGGTAGATTTCGGGGAAGCTCCATTTATTTACGGAGGGGAAGATATCGTTTTGCCATACCTTGTAGTCTCCTTCCCATTTAGTAATGCATTCTATTTTCAAGTTTTCCCTTCTCAAAACAAAGAGTGCTTTCTAGAGGGGATGAAAAGAGTCTTTCACTACATGGGAGGAGTACCAAAAGCCATTCGATTTGACAACCTATCGCCGGCCGTTAAGAAAATACTGCCGAATGGCGAACGGCAATTAACAGATGAATTTCAGAACTTCGTTCTACATTATGGATTCGAGTGTGAATTCTGTAATCCCAATAGTGGAAATGAGAAAGGTCACGTCGAGACAATGGTCAAGTATGTCCGGAATAACTTTCTCTTACCCGGATTGCATGTTATTAATCTAGACGATTTGAATAAAGAACTATGGGCCACGGCTGAGAAAGACCGTGAAAGGAAGCATTACCAAAAGGAATGGACTATTTCAGAATTATTCGAGGAAGATCGGGCAGCATTCCTCCTTCTACCTCCTAAAGAATATGAATGTGTAAGGTACGAGACCCTTAAGGCAGATAAATACGGCTATATCAAGGTGGATCTTAACCTGTATTCGACATCGCCAAGATACGCACTAGGCAAGGTCCTAGTGAAAATCTCATATAACAAAGTGGAAATTTTGAACGATGATCAGCAACTTGTTGTCAGCCATTCCCGAATGTATGGCCAATACAGAAAGTCCATGAAATGGCAGCCATATCTAAATTTGATGGCCAAACGGCCTACGGCACTTAAATATACTAGTTTCTATGATCAGCTTCCGGAAGAATGGAAAAGTTATTTTAGTGCTTGTACAGTGGCAGAAAAGCCAGAGGCATTAAAACTATTATCAATAATCTTGAAGGACCACGATTTCAGTGTGATTACAAAAGCACTGGTGATTGCCTCGGAACATGGGCATCCCTCCGTGGATGCCATTAAACAGGTATTCTATCAGCTTATTAATGGACGTGGAATCCGTAGTGATATTAAGCCCAACATATCGCTACCTAAACTACCGGAAGCGACGCGAGGCCTGGATCATTATGACCAGTTCCATAAAGGGATGGACGCATAATGAATGAGCAAATTAAAACCTATGCAAAGCGACTGAAGTTGAGCTGGATCAAGGAACATTTCCATGAAGTAGAGGGATCAAATAATCAAGAGTATTTATTCAAGCTTTTTGAAGCAGAAATCCAGCAGCGTGAAGAGCGCAAGGTTAACCTCCTGTTAAACCAGGCTACGCTTCCAAAAGTGAATGGTAAGCCGTTTGAGTGGAACGAAGTTCAAATTCCGGCAGGAATGACAAAAGAATATCTGTTCAATGGAGAGTTCATAGAAAAGCAGGAGAATAACATTTTCTATGGTGGAGTAGGCGTAGGTAAGACGTACCTCGCCACGTTGATTGGTTTAAATGCCATACATAAGTTTGGCAAGTCAGTAAAGTTCTATACAGTTGCAGGATTGGTTAATAGGCTTCTTGAAGCGAATGAAAAAGGAACTTTATCGAAATTGTTTAAGCAAATAGAAAAGCTAGATTTATTAATCCTTGATGAGCTGGGGTATATCCCCTTGCATAAACAAGGTGGAGAGCTATTATTCCAAGTCATTTCAATGTGTTATGAGGCTAAAAGTATCATTATTACCACCAACCTGCAGTTCGGTCAATGGAACCACGTCTTTGGTGATCCAATCTTGACAGAGGCAGTCATTGACCGACTGATTCACCATTCACATCTGGTTGTATTTAACGGCGATAGCCATCGCTATAAAGAGTCATTATTACAAAACTAGTATTAAAGTTGGCAAGTGGTTACATTTTTAACTGCCGTTACATACATTTTTTACTTGCCAAATACA
>NZ_JWJE02000096.1 GCF_000812025.2 Bacillus thermotolerans | reverse complement strand
TTGGATGGCGTAAACATAACCTCTGCCTTTTCTAATTTTCATAATATTCTCACCTAAATTTAATTTAACATATGTGTTTTTTTATTACAAACAAAAAAACCGCCCTAACTCATGACTGAAGTCGCGAGTGTGCGGGCGGAGGTCATCAAACTTTTCAAATCAACATTTATTTTATTGAATAAGAGGGCGCAACGAATGTAAGCTTGCTACTTTCTTCATATCAAAGGTGTATTCACCAAGAAAATTGATATGTTCCCATCCTAATGGCGAAATATGTTTTAGTAAGTCTTCTCGTAAAATCCCTTTTTCCTTCAGCAAATTTGTTGCTTCGGTTAGATATACGGTATTCCATACGCTAATGGCGTTAATTATAATATTTAAGGCACTTGCACGTTGAAGCTGGTCTTGCAGCCCTCGTTCCCGTAACTCACCCCGTTTTCCAAAAAATAATGCTCTTGCCAAGGCATTCATTGCTTCCCCTTTGTTCAATCCCCGTTGAATACGCCTGCGAAGTGCTTCATTAGATATGTAATCCAAGATAAAAATAGTTTTTTCAATTCTTCCCATTTCTCGCAATGCAGTAGCTAACTTGTTTTGCCTTGCATATGATCCTAATTTCCCCATAATAAGTGAACCGGACACTTTTCCTTCTCGAATAGAATGGGCTAAACGGAGTACATCATCAAAGTTTTCTTGAATAACCTTTATGTTAATCCGTCCACGAAGTAATTTTTCTAGGTTAGGAAAATCACTTGGTTTTTGAATTGTATATAGTTTGGCGTCGGCTAGATCACGAAGCCTTGGTGCAAAACGAAATCCTAACAAATGACTTAAACCAAAAACTTGATCGGTATAACCGGCTGTATCAGTATAGTGCTCTTCAATATTTAATTCTGTTTCATGATGAAGTAATCCATCGATGACATGGACGGCATCTCTCGCATTTGTATTAATAACTTTCGTATAAAAAGACGAAAATTGATCACTTGTAAACCTGTAAATGGTTGCCCCTTTCCCTGTGCCGTAATGGGGATTTGCTTCGGCGTGCAACGACGAAACACCAACTTGTACTCGCATTCCGTCAGATGAAGATGTGGTGCCATCTCCCCAATAAGAGGCTAGAGCAAGCTTGTGTTGGAAATTTACCAAAGTGGCCTGTGCTCGATTTATAGCATCATCATACAAGCGCCACTGTGCGGCATTTGCCATCTGGTGGTAGGAAACTCCAGGCGTAGCATCTGCCATTTTAGTCAATCCGATATTCGTTCCCATTGCCATGAGCGCAGCCATAAGAATGATCTTTTCTTCACCTTTTGGAGGTCGATTTGTTGAAGCGTGTATTAACATTTCGTCAAACCCTGTCCAGTGGGCTACCTCCATTAAAAGGTCGGTAAGCTTAATTCTTGGCAACATATTATATAAGGTCAAACTGAAGGTTCGTGCTTCTTCTGGTGTATTCTTTTCCAGACGATCCACTCTGAGCTTTACTTTTTCGATATTTACTCCTTCAAGACTATCAAGGTTATTTGAAACCCATGTAAAGCGTTCGGCTAGAGCATTCCTTCTTTCCTCAAGGTATTCCTCTGCTGATGAGCGAACTGCCAATCTAGTATCTGTAAGATTGGTTGTGGTCCATTCATTTTTAGGAACAAGGTACTCCTCAAAGTCCTTATGAAGCCTACTACCTACTACAGATACGTCTCCCGAACGAATATGATTTTTTAATTCCGTTAGGGCAGCCATTTCATAATAATGTCGATTAATTGTTCCTTCTTCGTTGTACACATGCTTTTCCCATCGTTTTGGGACGAAATCTAATGGCGCTCCATCTGGTACTTTTCTTTTTCCTGATTCATTCATCTCATTCAATGTTTTTAATGCACATAATAATGGTTCAGCTGCATTTGTAGAGCGAAATTCTAATGATTTAAGAAGAGTAGGGGTATACTTTCTTAGATAAATAAATCTATTCTCTAGCAAGTCAAGGTAATCATAATCCATTGGTCGTGCTAACTTTTTTGCTTCTTCAACGGAAGTAACGATTTTATTCCAAGGCATTACCTTTTCAATGGTGCTAAATGGATCAAGCCCTTCATCTCGTGCTTGAATAAGCGCAGCCCCAATATCTGCAAAATGAACAACCTTTTCATTAACTGCTTTTCCATTTTCCTTTTGCATTTCGTCTTGTGTTTTGCGACCTTTCGATTGTAAAATCATCATTTGCCGATCGTGAATTTCAATTGCTTGGTCAATTAAGTCCTGACTTAGTGTTCCTAGATATGCTACAAGAATGGCATATTTCTTATTTTCTTTAAATCTACGAAATGAATGGGGTTCATAACGTGCTCCGATACGTGATAATTGAAGCAATCGATTGGGATGTACTTCATGTATATTTGTCGGAAGTTTTAACTCCCTAATATATTCCAAGCGCTTTATTACTTTTAGAAAAGCATCAGGTGATGACTGACCGGGAATTTCCCTCAACCATGCTAATGGGGTTTTTCTGCTCTCCACAAGTGGATCGATAAATTCATCTAACTTTTTCTTTTGCCAGTCTGAAAGGGACCCGGTTAAGGATTTAAAAATCTTTTCCTCTGCTCTCCGACGAGTTTCCCAGACAAGTCGCTCTATTGTAGTCATT
Source organism: Bacillus thermotolerans (assembly GCF_000812025.2). Classification (GTDB taxonomy): domain Bacteria; phylum Bacillota; class Bacilli; order Bacillales; family Domibacillaceae; genus Quasibacillus; species Quasibacillus thermotolerans. The sequence goes on along the minus strand of NZ_JWJE02000096.1, from coordinate 435 downwards.
CCAGGAAGAATTATTTTTCGTTTCCGTAGTTCTTCTTGAACAGTTCGAAGTAGATACATGGAACTGCCGTTTTGAAGAGCATGTTTCAAAAGATACTGAGCTAATTCCCGATATGTACTTACAGAAAAATTCTGGTATCCATATACCTGTCGAATTTCTTCCATATGTTCATGCTTGGTTGGGTCGCGTTGAGCATATAAGGAAAAAGAATCGGGATTAGCATTTATTTGTTTTGCTATATATTGCATTACATAATCTGGTATAGGTTCAACATCTGTAAGAGACCACCCGGGATAGCGAAATACACATAATTGGACAGCAAATCCTAAACGATTATGATCTCTTGTGACTGCTAGAATAAAGTGTACAGTTTTTGCTTGATAAGATGAAACGCTTATTTACCCAAATATACCAGCAAAAAATATCAACCTATCA
>NZ_JWJE02000095.1 GCF_000812025.2 Bacillus thermotolerans | reverse complement strand
TTAGTATAACGGGGTTTTAAGCTAAGAAAAATAGAAAAACCCCGAATAGGTCCACTTTTTTTAAAGTGTCTACTATTCGGGGTTCAGTTCAATGTCTATCAAATGCTCTTTTCTTCTTATGTATAAATCTAGTTATTACTAAGCTTTTGTATGCTAACGTGCATGACCAACGCAATGGCACTCCATACATTTAAGACAACAGCCATTGTTAATAGCGCCCATTCTACAGCTTGTGGCAGTTCGGCAGTCAAGGAAATAGTTAAGGCACTGCTGCCAATGACAAGCATGGCCATCAATAAAGGTAAGTTTTTCACCAAATCAAAACACTCCAAACAAATGATATATAGCCTATTATAACACGCGCTTTTTTAAAAGCTTACCAGAAATGATCATTTATTGGTAAAATGTGTCCTTTCTTTTTGTTAACTGCTCATCTGTACTTAATAGGCCCAAAATCCTCTCTACTATGCTTAAAAAATGAGAGACAAAGCATTAAATGCTCTCAAAAAGTTTAGGATCATTAGGTTATGCTAGAGGGTTTTACAGTTGAGCGTGGTGAACATAAAACAAATATCCAACATACTATTGTATACATACATCTGTGGGGAGGTTTATATAAGGAAGCTTCAATCTCATGAACTTCTTTTTAAGAGACATTAAATGTCTTCCTGCTTATAACAATACTCAAAGGTGAGTGAACATGAGAAATAGAATAAAAACAAGAATGATAAAAATACTCAGTGGAAACAGGGAAACGAGATTAACTGTTCAAGTTGCAGATACCCCAAGCAAAATAGAAAAGGGGTTAATGTTCGTTGGAAGATTACCCGAAAATGAGGGGATGCTATTTGTGTTTGCAAGACAAGTATATGGCGGCTTTTGGATGAAAAACACATTCATTCCTTTGTCTATTGCTTTTCTTGATGCAGACGGAAGAATTTTAAAAATACTTGATATGCAGCCTTGTATAGGAGATGACTGTCCTATCTATAACCCGAACCTTTTTTATTATTATGCCATTGAAGTGAATCTTGGCTGGTTTAAAAGGAATCAAATCAAAGAAGGGGATTATGTACAGTTTAATTGAATTCATCTTACCTCTAAGAACTAGGGGTAAGGTGATTTTTTTTATGGATATTTATATATGACTGAAAAGTGAGTCGAAGAAGCAGTGAAAGTTACTGTTGAGAATGGTTATGATGGATCAGGATTGGAAACTGCTTCATGGAGAAGGACTTTTCTTCCAAACAGCAAATATAAATATAGCACGTAAATCATGGTCCACAGGGGAGTGGGAAGATTATGTTTAGTAAAGTTGGACAGATTATGCTGTATGTCAATAACCAAGATGAGTCAGTCAAGTTTTGGACAGAACAATTAGGATTTACGGTGATTGCTGAAGAAAAGAACGGTCAAGGCATGAGGTGGATTGAAATTTCTCCAAAAAAGGGCGCAGAAACCAGCATCATTCTGCACGATAAGGAATTCGTGGCTAAAATGTCTCCAGGAGTCAATCTTGATACACCTTCTTTAATGTTTTTCACTGAGAATCTCGAACAATTACACCACGACTTGTCCAATAAAAAAATTACCGTCGGAGAAATTATGAGTATGCCTTCTGGTCGAGTATTTAACTTCTCCGATAACGAAGGGAATTACTTCGCCGTCATGGAAAAAAGCTGACCAACCAATAAATGAAAAAAGTAGCAGGAAATTAACTTTGAAAGTCGATTATGATACATCGGCTTTTTTCATTTCGTTAAAAGAAACGGTGTCATAACTTATGGGGTGCGGGAAGGACTTCTTATTTCACTAATAGAAAAACATTAGTTGAAGTAGGTGGTTGCGTTGATCTGCGGCTAAAGAAAGTACGTCATATAATCCATGCACTTATTAATCCTTAAAGGAGTGTAAAGGTGAAAGCTTACAAGACACGTATTAGCTGCATGGCAGTATTCCTTCTTCTCTTGGCAGGTTGTGGAGAGGGTCAGCAAAAAAACGTTAGTGGGTCTGGATCAAATAAAGCAGATAATTCCATTGAGGGGCCTTTTGCCATTGAAACAACTAGTGACTTTATCGTTGATGTGAGCGATGGAAACAATGGGTTTGAGCCGTTTAGAATGCTAAACGAGTCCAACGATTTGGAAAAAGAGGGGTCCGATGCTTTTGAAGAAGTATGGAGTATTCTTGATGACGCAAAGTGGGAAGCAGCAGCAGTAAGTATGAGCCGGTCTGCGGATTATCGTATCGAGGTGGTAGATAAGAGGGATAAAGAAAAGCCGGTAACAACCTTGTACTATATGTGGGCAAACCCAGAATATAAGAGTGTTGAACTTGTCGATCCTGATCATACACGGTACGTTCTGATAAAAAAGCCGGAGTCGGAAAAGCTCTATAAATTTTTAACGAACAAAAATTTATCGGATCATGTTGTAGTTGAATGATCCATCCCTATTTTACAACAGCACCTAAGGCTGCCTGAGCGGAAATTCGCTCAACAATCAATAAAGAGTCAGGGTGTGTTAAGTGGAGAACAAGACTGTCGATGGACCGTCTTGTTTTACTTTTGAGGCGTCCTAATTTGGAAGTGATGAAAGGGTTTCTTGTCCCACGAACGGGGCAGTTTACTCGAAGAGAAAAGTATACTCGTATGGCTCATTAGGAAAACAGGAAGTGACCCGGACTATTATACCTTAACTATTATTTTTTTGAAGAATATAAGGTAATAATTAACTAGTAAAAATGGTAAAATTTTAAAAATAATTAGTGAAATTTGGAAATATATACAGTATTATTATACTAATAACTGACAAAAGCCCACTAGGTTTATTATTCACTAAGGGAGAGAAATATTGAGTATGAAATCCATTCTATGCTATTTCCGCCGCAACCATAAGCTGAATTACTTCACTGATGAATGCGTAAGATGCGGTAGAAAGAAGAGTAAAGGATAAACCACCTAAGAACAAGCGTATGCTCTTTAATGTGACTACACGGAAGAAAGAGTCATTCCACTAACGGATGCTTTAATAAAATAAAACTGTTCAGAGCCTAAAGTGTACCCTTTGTAAAGGACATTTTAAAAAAAGCCTAGGCAGTTTTAAGAAGATGATCTCTGTATTGAACAGGGGTCATCTTTTTTA
>NZ_JWJE02000094.1 GCF_000812025.2 Bacillus thermotolerans | reverse complement strand
CGACACGTGGAGCTGACGAATACTAATCGATCGAGGACTTATCCTATTTGAACAATGAACAAAATGGCAAGGTTTTGCCGGTTACTTCCCAAGCATATTATCCAGTTTTGAAAGAACAACGTTCTTTCAACCTTATACAGTCTGGCGGCTATAGCGAAGAGGCCACACCCGTTCCCATCCCGAACACGGAAGTTAAGCTCTTCAGCGCCGATGGTAGTTGGGGGCTTCCCCCTGTGAGAGTAGGACGCTGCCAGGCACCTGAGAAAAGAACAGCTACAATCATAGCTGTTCTTTTTTTGTGCATACAGAAAGAAAGAACCTCGCTTCATGCTCTTAAAATGAGAACGAAGAAATCTTAACTTATTTTTAATACATTATGTGAAAAATTCAAATAAAAACTCTTTTACTAACCAGCATCAAAGAAAATTCGAACTGTCGCTAGTAAGCACTCATCCTCTTATGCAATGATTGCATAATCTGCCGCACCATTGTTTTTAAGATTATAGCAGGTACATCCTATCCATTTATCTTCAAAAAGCTCGATGTTCATCCTTGCATTAAAAAAACATGATAAACTTTCATACGAATGAATAAACCTGAAGGAAACTGGACATATTTAAGAATGTCTTCCTTATTTATATAGCTGGTGGGCTATAGCCAAGCGGTAAGGCAACGGACTTTGACTCCGTCATGCGTAGGTTCGAATCCTGCTAGCCCAGCCACTGTATAGACGGGCAGAGTCATATATCTTTTTTATTCCGCAGTAGCTCAGTGGTAGAGCTATCGGCTGTTAACCGATCGGTCGCAAGTTCGAATCTTGCCTGCGGAGTTTACGAAAGGGAACGCCTCATTTCTGTTGAAAAGCGGAAATGGGGCTTTTTCAATGGAAAAACGAGTAACGATCAACCTGAAAGCTTCGGAAATCCCTTCTCTTTTTGGCTCATGGTTAATAAAATAAACTATTACCGCCAGCCAGAGGGGGAGCGTCATGGAAAGAAACGTCTATACGTCTGAGAAGATTCTGTTATTCGGCTATAGCCTGGTGTTGTCGTTTATGGTATTGCAGGATGCTGTCCCTTTAGGTCCATTTAATGATATTGAAGCCGTCGCCTTAGAGCGGTCTACGGCTGAGTTAGTAGTTGTGACCATGATCGGCGTCATGCAAACTTTGCTGTTGATGGGCATCATTTTGTTATTCATAGGCAGGCGATACCCTATCTGGGCTCAGCTTTGGCTGCTGATCCACCCGTCCTGTATTTTAGCCGGGGCTATGATCTCCTGGTGGATTCCATATCTCTTTGGAATTGGGGCAGAAGAAAAAGCAGCCAGTTATGAGGCTATGTTTGGAAATACTCATTCTTTTCTCCCTATGATGAACGGCATTGTGCCAAATACTCTTCATACCGTCTTTCACTTCATTCTTTTGCTGTGCATTCTTCTCACTTTCTACATCTTCATAGTAGAGAACAAAAGAGAGAAAAGACTGTATAAAAAGGCGAAGGAACAAAGAGAGAGGGCGTAACCCTTATTGGTCTGCCGGGATGATCCTTTAGCTGGGCTATTCCGGCAGATCGCGTATAACAAAATTCCCTAAAAATCTGTCGAAACTTTTGGGTCAATGCCCCTTCAATTTGTAAGCGCTTTCTATTATGATGGAAGTAGCAGGATAGATACGAGATCTCAAGCTCTCCGCCAAGGCTTATGATGAGAAAGGCAAATTGACAGTAGATGAGGAACCCTGAGCTGAGAAATCGAATAAAGGGGCACAGACAGATGAAAAAAGAAAAGCAATTATCATTATCTCATTTTATTTATAAAGGGAAGTTTGACTTGGAGGCTTATCTAAAGTATTTATTTTCACAGCATCAGCATGATCTGAATGAAATTCAAGAGGAACCGTCACGTAAAATCGATTAAATGATAGATGGAAGGAACACAGAGGGCAGCTGGCCAAGGAAGAATAGAATATCTCATTGCTTGCATTTCTTTGTCATAAATATACTCCCACGAAGATATTTATTTATAGAGATAGATCACAAGAATTCTAGCGGGGGTGGGAGCAAAGCGGCAGGTATATACGAAATCAATCCTCATGATGGAAGAGATTTGCGAATAAGACAGATCAAGGGGGATCATAATGAAAAAATTCGGCTACTTTTTCGCAGCGGTGGGATGTGTCGTTCTAATTGCGGCCGGCTGCAGTGCTGGCACAGATGATGGACAAGCTACTGAAGAGCTGACAGAAACAGAAGTAGAGAGTGAGCAGATGACGGATGAAACGGCCGAAGAAACAGCAGGAATGAATGAAAGCGAGCCGGTGGATGTGATCAGCGGCAGTGAAAAGGTAAGCACTTCTCTTCAAAACTTGAAGGATGCGGTAGAAACAGATGCTGAAGATGTGATACAAATTCAATCGATCGGCAATGAAATTCAAGAGAGCTGGGATGCCATTGAAAAAGAGGTAGAAGCACAGCAGCCGGAAGAATATAAAGATATTGAAGAAACCCTTTATCCACTGATCAATGAAACACAAAAGGAACAGCCGGATGTGGAAACAATCAAGCAATTAACAGAGGATACAGCGATAAAGATCGAAGCGTTTAGAGAAAAGTAAATCATCCAGCAACAACAGGGCCGTCTACTGGGACAGCCCTTTTTTTGTTGCGAAGAATGATGACGAACGTCCAAACCAATTGGGCCTGATCTACATACAATATTGTATCCTATGGCAAAGGTGGTGTATTTCATGAGCAAAGGATATGGTGGCTACGGCGGCGGCTATTCGCTAATTGTGGTCCTGTTCATTTTGTTGATCATCGTAGGTGCTGCGTACATGGGCGGCGGTCACGGCGGCGGTTACGGCGGTGGCTATGGCGGCGGCTATGGCGGTGGCAAAGGTGGTTTCTGGTGCTAAGCAAATAACGGGGAACAGGGCAGGAGGACCCTGCCCCTTCTTTGTTCAGGAGCATCAAGAAAGAACCGGGCAGAGCTTTATTTTCAAAAAGGTACATATGTTTCCAGTTATTGATAGGCTTTCATTTCCTAAACAAGCCGCGAACTGGTTGAAAAGGAGGAACATGGGCAACCATGTTCTTTTTTCTTGTGTGCCAGGCATGGCAACTATCTAGGTGGTGAGAGTCCACTGTGGGGGTACACATCGACCAACCACTAAGGAAGCGCAAGGTACT
>NZ_JWJE02000093.1 GCF_000812025.2 Bacillus thermotolerans | reverse complement strand
TAAAAAAACCTCCTCTTTCACGTATTCTGAGGAGATTCTACATATTTTTTCACTGTTTGTCCATTGACAGAAGACTTTATCAACAGAATGAAAACGGCTCTGCCATCAAAAGTGGCAGAGCCGTTTTTTAAAGCACGGGAGAAAAAATCGTTTGAAGCTTTTGAGCAGCCAGCATTAATTGATCTTCCGGCTGAACAAGCGCAATCCGCACATATCCTTCTCCGGCAGAGCCAAAGGCAGAGCCTGGAACCATTACTACGCCTGCTTCGTCTATACAGTGAAAAGCAAATTCTTTAGAAGAAGGCCATTTGGATGGTACTTCAGCCCAGATAAACATGCCGCCGGACGGACGGTCTACAACCCACCCGCTCCTTTTTAATTCTTCTGTAAATACATCTCTTCTTCGCTGGAAAGTCGACCGCACGAACTGGCCGATCTCTTCTGCATGGTCCAGCGCGGCTACAGCTGCTGTCTGAATAGGTGCAAATATGCCATAGTCCAAATTTGATTTAAACCGGGCGATCATGTCGATCATATCGCGGTTGCCAGCAATATAGGCGATTCGCGCGCCAGCAAGGCTGAAGCTTTTGGATAAGGAATTAATCTCGATGCCGACTTCGCTCGCCCCTTCAACGGCGAGGAAGCTGAGCGGCTCTCCATCGTCAAAATAAAACTCTGAGTATGCGGCGTCATGCAGAACAGCGACCTCATACTCTTTAGCAAAGGCAATGACAGATTTAAAGAAAGCCTCATTGGCTTCTCCCGCGACCGGATTACCAGGGTAATTTAAAATCATCAGCTTAGCCTGCCGGGCAACCGTCTCAGGAATAGCTGCTAAGTCAGGAAGAAAATGATTTTCTTTCAAGAGCGGCATATAATGAGGTTTTGCTCCGGCAACAGCCAGTCCGGTTTCATAGGCAGTGTAGCCTGGATTGGGAACAAGAATAACGTCTCCTGGATCAGCAAAGACGAGCGGCAAGTGAACAAGCCCTTCTTGAGAACCCATAGCATGGACAATTTCAGTTGCGGGATCCAACGATACACCATACACCCGTTTATAATAACGGGCAATTGCTTCATAGAAGGCCGATGTACCTGAAAGTGTGTAGCCATACTGGTCTTCCTTCAATGTGCTATTCGCTAGCTCCTTGCGCACGATTTCTGCAGGAGGCAGGTCAGGGCTGCCGAGGCTTAAATCAATCAGTTCCTTTCCTTCGGCTTCTTTCTGTTGTTTAAACGCTTTTAGTTCACTGAAGATAGATGGACCGAAATTCTCCATCCGTTTGGAATAACGAAACGCCAAGTTGAACGCCTCCTAGGAATAGATAAATAATCTCTTTGTTATTTTAGCATAGGAAAAGCAAGGAATAGAGGAAACTTTCAGAAAGGAAAGAAAAAAGACCCGGTTTCTTTTCTGTAAGAGACGGGAAAAGAAGATGAGCAGAAAAGAGGGAAAGATAATGAAGAAGATGACGGCAAAGCGGCTTGTTCTTGCTACTCTGCTCACTTTCTACATATTGACGATGATTGTCCATCTTTATAAACCGCTTCCGAAAAATACTTCGTATGCGCAGGTAGAGGAAAATTAGGTGAATTTCTACTATAATGTAACCGGTCAAAAAGGAGAGAAGAAGGTATTTACAGAGCAAATATTCACCAGGACCTTGGAGATGATTGAAGAAGCAGAAGAGTTTATTGTACTGGATTATTTCTTGTTTAATGGTTACCACGAAAAGAATCAAGAATTTCCTGAAGTGTCCAAAGCGCTCACTGAGGCACTTGTTCAGAAAAAGCAAGAAGACCCAAATATAGAGATTACTTTCATATCCGATGAAGTCAATACTTCCTATCAATCTCATGCGACCCCTGAGTTTAATGAATTGAAAAAGAATGGAATAAAGGTCCTTCTAACAGACGTTCAGCCGCTTCGTGATTCCATGCCAATCTACAGTGCACTCTGGCGCATGTTCATACAGTGGTTTGGCGAAGGCGGAGAAGGCTGGATACCCAACCAGCTTGCAGAAACTGCTCCTGATATGACACTTCGTTCCTATTTAAAGCTATTCAATGTGAAAGCGAACCATCACAAAACGATTGCTACCGAGAAAGGAACACTGATCAGTTCAGGGAATCCTCATGATGCAAGTGCCTATTTTGCTAATACAGCCTTCGAGGTAAAGAATGCGCTTATTAATGATTTGCTAATAACGGAAGAGGTGGCTGCCAAAACTCGTCATTCCGTTGATTTTCCCAGTGCAGTAAGGGAAAGAACAGGCCAGGGCAGTATGAAAGTCCAGCTGTTAACCGAAGGCAGGATACAGGAAACGCTTCAGAAGGAAGTCGCTGAGACAAAGAAAGGTGAAGAGACTTGGATTGCAATGTTTTATTTAGCCGACCGTGATGTCATTGACTCGCTGACTGAAGCGGCAAACCGGGGAGTGAGGGTCCGGCTTATTCTTGATACGAATAAAAACTCTTTTGGCCAGAAGAAAACCGGACTGCCCAACATCCCTATAAGTGAGGAGCTGATAGAGGACACGGGTGGAAAAATTGATATTCGTTGGTTCGCTCCGGAGTCTGAACAGTTTCACACGAAGATGATGTATATCAAAAAACAGAATGAAGGAATGACCCTTAGCGGTTCAGCGAATTACACATCAAGGAATTTAAATGATTTTAATCTTGAGACTAATATAATGATAAAAGGTCCGCATTCAGCTGAAGTGTTAAAGGAAACAGAAAAGTACTTTCATAGGCTGTGGAAGAATGACGGAGCCGAGTATACAACAGATTATGAAAAACACTATGAAGACATAAGTACTTTGAAAAGAGGGGTATATACCGTGCAGAAGCTGCTGCATTTGACTACCTATTGACGATGAAAGCACACTTTCCGGCTAGTTATCCTGTATAGGGGTGGTTAGTTTATCGGAGTGTGCTTTTTTGCTTGTTTCTATCAAAAGAATAAAGAGCTGGTAAATAGTTACTGGAGATAAACAGTTGACTTTAATAATACAAAAGTGTTATATTGATATTCCGCCATTGAAAGAGGCGGCGTTAAGTAAAAGCGAAAAAGAAATCATTGAAAAAACGATTGACTTTGTTTTCTAGACATGATAATATTATTCAGCTGTCGAAGAAAACAGCGCTTTGAAAAAGAAACAAAAAAGATATTGACTTTGATCTTTGTAATGTGATATAATAATAAATTTGACTATTGAAAAAGAAAGGCAACATTGATCTTTGAAAACTGAACAAAATACATGCCAGTTAATTCTTGATTTAATTATGAGTAAAGGATCATCTGCTAAGATCGTCACGTCCTGTGACAACGCAGATGCCTGCACATCCTGTGTAATGCAAACATCTTTTTGGAGAGTTTGATCCTGGCTCAGGACGAACGCTGGCGGCGTGCCTAATACATGCAAGTCGAGCGGACGGAAGGGAGCTT
>NZ_JWJE02000092.1 GCF_000812025.2 Bacillus thermotolerans | reverse complement strand
ACAACAAAATGGCAAGGTATTGCCGGTTACTTCCCAAGCATATTATCCAGTTTTGAAAGAACAACGTTCTTTCAACCTTATACAGTCTGGCGGCTATAGCGAAGAGGCCACACCCGTTCCCATCCCGAACACGGCAGTTAAGCTCTTCAGCGCCGATGGTAGTTGGGGGCTTCCCCCTGTGAGAGTAGGACGCTGCCAGGCACCCCCCATGTGGGGTTTTTATTTTGTGTACATAAGGATGGCCCCTTGGTCAAGCGGTTAAGACACCGCCCTTTCACGGCGGTAACACGGGTTCGAATCCCGTAGGGGTCACCATGTGGAGGATTAGCTCAGCTGGGAGAGCATCTGCCTTACAAGCAGAGGGTCGGCGGTTCGAGCCCGTCATCCTCCACCATTTTTGTTTTTATGTGAGCCATTAGCTCAGTTGGTAGAGCATCTGACTTTTAATCAGAGGGTCGAAGGTTCGAGTCCTTCATGGCTCACCATTTTATATATTTTACGCGGGTGTGGCGGAATTGGCAGACGCACCAGACTTAGGATCTGGCGCCGCAAGGCGTGGGGGTTCGACTCCCTTCACCCGCATTCATTGCGGAAGTAGTTCAGTGGTAGAACACCACCTTGCCAAGGTGGGGGTCGCGGGTTCGAATCCCGTCTTCCGCTCCAGTGCTTACGGATTGCGCCCGTAGCTCAATTGGATAGAGCGTTTGACTACGGATCAAAAGGTTAGGGGTTCGACTCCTCTCGGGCGCGTAACAGTAACATTATCTTTTTATTTAACATGGGGCCTTAGCTCAGCTGGGAGAGCGCCTGCTTTGCACGCAGGAGGTCAGCGGTTCGATCCCGCTAGGCTCCATTTTTATTTTCATAGTGGCGGCGTAGCTCAGCTGGCTAGAGCGTACGGTTCATACCCGTGAGGTCGGGGGTTCGATCCCCTCCGCCGCTATATTACCAAATGGAGGAATACCCAAGTCTGGCTGAAGGGATCGGTCTTGAAAACCGACAGGCGGGTTACACCGCGCGGGGGTTCGAATCCCTCTTCCTCCGCCATTTATATTTTTATCGTCGCGGGGTGGAGCAGCCCGGTAGCTCGTCGGGCTCATAACCCGAAGGTCGCAGGTTCAAATCCTGCCCCCGCAATTATGGTCCGGTAGTTCAGTTGGTTAGAATGCCTGCCTGTCACGCAGGAGGTCGCGGGTTCGAGTCCCGTCCGGACCGCCATTTATACATAGGTTAGGCTCAGTAGCTCAGTCGGTAGAGCAATGGACTGAAAATCCATGTGTCGGCGGTTCGATTCCGTCCTGAGCCACCATTCTTTATTTAATTTGTAGACTTGTATACATGGAGGGGTAGCGAAGTGGCTAAACGCGGCGGACTGTAAATCCGCTCCCTCAGGGTTCGGCGGTTCGAATCCGTCCCCCTCCACCATGTTTTTATGGCGGTTGTGGCGAAGTGGTTAACGCATCGGATTGTGGCTCCGACATTCGTGGGTTCGATTCCCATCAATCGCCCCATACATACATTGGGCTATAGCCAAGCGGTAAGGCACCGGACTTTGACTCCGTCATGCGCAGGTTCGAATCCTGCTAGCCCAGCCATTTTTTATAACTTTATAATTAGCGGGTGTAGTTTAATGGTAAAACCTCAGCCTTCCAAGCTGATGTCGTGGGTTCGATTCCCATCACCCGCTCCATTTTAATAATGGGCCTGTAGCTCAGCTGGTTAGAGCGCACGCCTGATAAGCGTGAGGTCGATGGTTCAAGTCCATTCAGGCCCATTTTATTCCGCAGTAGCTCAGTGGTAGAGCAATCGGCTGTTAACCGATCGGTCGCAAGTTCGAATCTTGCCTGCGGAGTTTTGCTATTTCCTGGAGAAGTACTCAAGTGGCTGAAGAGGCGCCCCTGCTAAGGGTGTAGGTCGGTTTTTCCGGCGCGAGGGTTCAAATCCCTCCTTCTCCGCCATATACATATTATCATTTGTTTTGAATAGCTATTTATTAACACCATCCTTCTTTTTGGGAAAAAGCAGAAAGCTGGGGTGTGTAAATGAGGTGCGCCTTTAGCTCAGCTGGATAGAGCAACAGCCTCCTAAGCTGTAGGTCAGAGGTTCAAATCCTCTAAGGCGCGTAACAAGTAAAAGGGCTGGTATATTAGGGACTTTAGATTAGAAATAATCTAAGATGTCCTACGTATACCAGCCTTTTTTGTGTATGTTAGAGTTAAGCTGCAGGTCGGGGATCTAAGCATTTTTTCGACAGGTATTGATGAGGACCTATATAGTAATTGGGTTTTATCGAAGTTTTTTCATGTGCAGCCAATGCCATTTATTTTGCCAAGGATACCTATCTTATACGGCTTCTAAGTAATTGAGAACTTTTCTTATCATTCTCTTTTATAAATCTCATTTAATTGGTAAAAGAAAAAGGTATTCCATCATATCTTGTTCGTTATGCTTAATAGGGGAGGTAATCGGGTATTATTATTTTCATTCACTGATAAACCAATATCACTTTTCGTTTACTTATTTTATAGTAAATTGGCTTGGTTGTGCTATAGCTGGCAGGATGATCTTTGGAATAGCAGGATACTTATGGCATCATAAAGATGAAAAGTTTTATGAATTAGGCAGTGCTTTACTATCAGGTGTTTTTATAACAGATGGACTACATCTGTTTATACATTTAGACAGTTATAAACACATGATACCTGTGCCTATTGCAGAAATGGTTTTTGGTTTATTATTAATAATAATATTAGAAAGAAATATGAAGGAAAGGCTTCGTTGCTGTGTTTTTCTTGTTCCAGTTATTGGTTTAGGGCTGTTAGGTTATACCGTATTATTTTACTTAACAACTATAGAAGCGATCTACTGAAGCCCTCGGAGGTTTCTTTTTTCATTTCACTGTGCTAACAGAAAGTTAAATAATAACTGGGAATATAAAAATATTATACTATAATTAATAAGTTGCGCTTAAAGGGAGACAATGTAATGAAAATCAATATGATCATCTTTCTAACATCTTCAAAAGAACAAAAGGAATGAATGCTATGTATCGCTGCATCCGCTTGCGGTGGAAATAGAAGAAATTAGTGTGAATGATTACATAGACAAGCTCGTAGCAAATGAATGGCGTGTTGTTTCAAAAGAAGAATTAATAACTTGCTGAAAGAGAAGAATTCACCTCATTCCGACTTATATCTAACATCTAATGCGAGTCTAAACAACAAATCAAAAGGAGATAGAGTAGAATTCAAATATTTAAATGAAGAAAGTGGAATTTAAGTAAAACTTAATAATCTCCTGTTCAACTAACGAAGGTTTTGATAAAAATGCAGGTCGGTTAAAGGCCGGCTTACTTTTTTGTTTCTGTAGGCTTCATAAATAAAATTAAAAAAAGGAATAAATATATGGTTCGAGGACCTTGTGTTATCGGTTTGTTAAGAGGAGTTTTCTATTAAGCATGTTAATTACTATAGAAGTTTTAGCACATTTGTCGAATTTTGTCTGGCGAAAATGCTTGAAAAATGAAAGCGTTTGCATATATACTGAAAATAGTTAGATGATCAGAAGTAGTCATCGAAGCAGTTGGGTATATAGTACCGGCATGAGGATGAAGCCTTTTTACAAAGGGGTCTCATAATATATGGACAAGAAACGATTGTGACTTCGTTAAGAGATAGTCGTTTCTTTTAGGGGTAAAGGCATTGAATGCATGTCTCATGTATGACAGGTAAGAAGAGACAATCCATGTGATCTTCATGAAAGATTTGGCAGAAAAATTTTTTTTGATGTCTTGTTGACTTTTTATCTATTAAAATGTTATATTAGATTTCGCCGCTAATAAAGGCGGGATTGAACGGCAAGTGATATTAAAAAATCAGTTGACGTCTAATTAAAACTATGTTAATATAATATTACTGTCGTTAATAAAACGATGTGAATTGATCTTTGAAAACTGAACAAAATACATGCCAGTTAATTCTTGATTTATTTATTTTATGAGCAATCAAACATCTTTTTGGAGAGTTTG
>NZ_JWJE02000091.1 GCF_000812025.2 Bacillus thermotolerans | reverse complement strand
TTAGTATAACGGGGTTTTAAGCTAAGAAAAATAGAAAAACCCCGAATAGGTCCACTTTTTTTAAAGTGTCTACTATTCGGGGTTCAGTTCACATTATTGAAGCCTCTCTCTTTTTATTTATCGCTCGAACCGTACAGGTCCATGAATAGAGGAGCCACCCGGCATGGCTGTATGTCGATTTTCTGCCATACTTTTTCTGTGACATAAGGCTCCACCTCCAGCCACTGGTCGAGCTCTTCTCTTGAAGGAAAGTCGACGACCATGACCGAACCGATCATGCGGCCTCCTTCATCCAGCAAGGCGGCGCCGTATAAATGCTGGCCTTCCTGTACCCTTTTCTCCACCGATTTTAAATGCGCTTCTCGCGCGGCTAATCTTCGGTCTAACGCGTGTTCATCCGTGCCGTCATAAGCGGTGACGATGTATTGCATGACTAAGGCCTCCCTGTTGATTGATAGTTCATGGAACATATGTATCTGCATATTGGCAGTATATCATGCCTGTTAGCAACTGGCGGCCGCTAAGGCCTTCTATTAACAAAATGACCACCGCTTGATAGCAGTGGTCACCTTGGTTCATTCAGTTATTTTTTATTCGCAGCTGCAGAAATTTCTGCTTCCCACTCTTCTTCATCTTCCAGTTCTTCATCTAATACCATGTTATAAATCTTCCACTTGCCATCAGCCTCTTTCTTCAAATAAGCGGTTCCCGAAGCATTCACTTTGATCGTAAATGCCAGCTCTGGTGAAGTGAAAGAGACTTCATATACTAAATCATCGATGCGCACTTCGGCCAGATTCTTTCGGACCTTTATGAGGTCAAGAGAGTGAGTGCTGATAGGTGTGATGGAAAGAGTGCCATCTAACTCATCCATATCGCCCGTCAATTCCAGGCTTTCAAGCGCGAGGGATAAATAGTAGCCTGTCGCTGTGTCATGATACAGCGTCTCTAATGCCGCGGTGTCTTGTTCTTTCATCAAACGCTGCTCTTCCTGAATGTTGCGGTTCACGACGTCTGTCACCGCATGCATATCTGTTACAGAGCCTGTCTGCTGGTGAAGCGCACGGTCCATGATCGCAATCGCCTGGCCGCGTGTCGCGCGGTTTCCTGGCTTGAAGGTTTGATCCTCGTACCCTTGAATAATGCCGTTCGCTGTCAGCTTGTTCACAGCTTCATACGCCTTGCTGGAGGCTGGTACATCTTTAAATGTACGAGTGGACGGCTGGAATGTAACAGTATCTTTAAAGGCGCGGTAGATCATCATCGCCATTTCGTCACGAGTAATATATTGATCCGGATAGAACTTGCCATCCTCACGGCCGCTGATAATTCCTTGGCTGCTGGCGATACGAATGAACTCGTTATGCCATTTAGCCGGGTTCACGTCCGGAAACGCCTTCGTGTTCGCTCCTTCTTTCAAAGACAGCGCGTTCACCAGAATCTTGGTAAATTGCGCCCGTGTGACTTGTTCATTCGGACGGACTTCTACATAGGAATATTCATAGACTTCCCCGTCCTCCTCCTCTACTTCCGATACGACATACCCATCGATTATGCCGCTGTAAACAAAACGTTCAATCTCCTCGTAAAACCGGTAATCTGGACCGATATCCCAAATATAATAATCATCCGTCGATTTTACATCTGCCGAAGCTGGTGAAACAGGAAGCAAACTGCCTAACAACAATACAGCCAACAAGATCCGGAACACTTTCATGATTCTTCCTCTTTTCTATTAAATTGTCTAATCTAGTAAATCTGAATCTATTATAATCGATCCGCAAGAAGGAAGATATATAATTTTTTGGCTTTTCATAAAAAAGATTTGGGGTTATATTCTTGCATTTTTTATAAGGACTGGAACTGGAAATGGACGTGTAGCCTGTTCTCTAATGGGACTGATTTGTCACAAAGAACGACAGCTGGATATGTATCTGACGATTATGTAAAGACCATGAAAAGAAAGGTGGTGGTTTTATAAAAAATCGGTAAATATTGTTAAATCTGCCCCGACGATATTGTATGCCCTGCCTGGGAAAATTATAGTGAATGTGTGCAGTCACCTATTTAATAGAATAGGTGACTCAGAAGAATCAGCCTACATAACTCATCGGTATGAACGTGTAAAGGAGGATTATGATGAAACTGAGAAAAGCCTGTTTACTCAGCTTTGAGGCTGCGGCCATCGCGAGTGGAGGAATCACCGAGCAGACCAGCGCGGCACCTGTCCCGGCGGCTTCGTCTGTTCATCAACAAAGCCCATCATTCAAACAGATCCATCCGATGCTGCTGGATCACCGCAAAAACGCGCCCCTCATGATTACGGCCCACCGGGGACAGTGGCGTGATTATCCGGAAAACTCTTTGATGGCCATTGATGAGGCGATCAGAGACGGAGCGCGGAAATTGTGGAAATCGATGTGCGGCTCACGGCTGATGGTGTACCTGTCTTGATGCATGATACGACCGTGGACCGTACAACGAACGGAACAGGTAAAGTCAGTGATTACACGCTGGCTGAGATTAAAAAGCTTCGTCTTAAAGAAGGCCTTGGCGGAGAAGGTGCCGCACTCACGGATCACTCGATCCCGACGCTTGAAGAAGCTATGCGTGCCGTCAAAGGCCGCGCGATCGTCAACCTGGATAAAGGCTGGTCCATCCGTGAAGAAATGTATGACGTGCTTGTGAAGACCGGTACGGTGGACCATGCCCTGTTTAAAGGCAGCCCGAATGTAGAGGAAGCAGCCGCCTTTATGGCAAAGGATCCAGAGATTTTATATATGCACATTATTAATGATGCCACGGCCGATGTGGTGGACACCTTCCCGGGACGCCAGCCGGTGGCCTACGAGGTCGTATTTGACCAGCTGTCCGATCCGCAAATTCAGCCGGACAAGATCGAACAGATTCAGAAAAACAGCAGAGTGTTCATCAACACGATGTGGTACGGGCTTGCCTCCACCTATACAGATGAGTCTTCACTAAGGGATGTTGAGCTTGGATGGCAAGCTCTAACGGATCTGCGGGCAACCATCCTGCAAACGGACAACTTGGAAGCGATGGACTACTGGCGCGACGGCGGCCACATGAAATTTTGGGAAGCACAGAAAGGAAACCGGACCGTCCGTGTCCAGGCTGAGGACTACCTGCCGGGTAAAGACTGGGTAGATGTTGGTGATACGGACGGGGCGATTGTCGTGGAGGATCATCAGGAGGGTGAATGGGCGAAATATGAAGTGACCATTCCAAAATCCGGTGTGTACACCATTTCAGGGCGTGTATCCGCCAATGCTTCCCCAGCTGGCACGGTGAGAATTGATTATTCAAATGGACAGTCCAGCGGTGACATTGAAGTGAAGAACACGACGCATATCCGCGCGTTTGAGCTCCAGGAGTGGGATCAGCAATACTTAGAAAAAGGCACGCACACATTTACCGTTCACGTTACCTCACCTGGTCCGTTTGAACCTCCCACGACTAAAGTCGCGGGATTCTATTGCCCTTTCGGGCAGTAAAACCCTAAGACTTGTCGTCGTAGAATTCCTGCTTCATCAGGACTTGCCTGGCTGTTCCCAGGGCTTACTGTCCCTCCATTACTGTTAAAAAACAGTACCCGACGCCGCAGC
>NZ_JWJE02000090.1 GCF_000812025.2 Bacillus thermotolerans | reverse complement strand
TGAACTGAACCCCGAATAGTAGACACTTTAAAAAAAGTGGACCTATTCGGGGTTTTTCTATTTTTCTTAGCTTAAAACCCCGTTATACTAAAATCTATATATTAGGACGGGAGAAGTTACTATGAGTAAGATCATTTTCAATGAACATCAACGACAAGTCTTAGAAAAGAACCCAAATGTCGCATCTGTATCTGATCGTGCGATTCAATATACTGCCGAATTTAAAATTCGAGCGGTAAAAGAGAATTTAGCTGGTAAAGGGCCTGCTCAGATCTTTATCGAAGCTGGGTTTGATTTAGAGATGATTGGGCTCAAGAAAGCACAAAGCGCGCTTAGTCGCTGGAGAACAACATATAAAACCTCTGGGGAACCAGGTTTGTTAGAAGAACGTCGGGGGAAAGGCAGTACTGGACGCCCTACTTCTAAACAGCTTTCAGCTGAGAAAAAACTAGAAAAAGCAGAAGCACGGATTAAATATTTAGAAGCTGAATTAGAATTGCTAAAAAAGCTCGAAGCACTCGAAAGGCAGGCGAAGAAGAGACGATTCTAACACCCCAAGAGAAGTATCAAGTCATTAATGAAGTGATTCGTCTTTATCAACTAAAGAATATGACAAGTTATTTATGTGAGTTAACAGGTGTCAGTCGAAGTGGTTATTATAAATGGCTTCAAAATAGTGAAAAGCAAGCCATTCGTGATGAACAAGATTATCAGGACTATCTCCTGCTAAAATCAATTTATGACAGGGCTAAAGGAAAAATTGGCTATCGTGGCTTATACATGGCATTAGCCGATCTCCTCGTTACACCCATGAATCATAAAAAGATTCTTCGATTAATGCGTAAATTTAACTTCTTTGCGAAAGTGAGACAAGCTAATCCCTATCGCGCAATGGCCAAAGCAACTGAAGTACATAGAGCAGTGCCAAACCATCTAAATCGAGATTTTAAACAGGATGAGCCAGGGAAAGTATTTTTAACCGATATTACTTATCTGCAAATTCAAGGTGGTCAAACGGCTTATTTGTCCTGCGTAAAAGACGTCGCTACAAGAGAAATAGTCGCTTATGAGCTCTCCACCAGTTTACGAATGAGTATTGTGTATAGAACACTAAAAAAATTAAAGGAAGCATTAAATGAAAATATTCATCCAGAGGCAATGCTTCACTCGGATCAAGGATTCCATTATACACACCCAGAATATCAAAAACGCGTCAAAGCATTAGGACTCATTCCATCCATGTCCCGTAAAGGAAACTGTCTAGATAATGCCCCAATGGAATCATTCTTTGGACATTTAAAGGATGAAGTAGATTACAAAGAAGCAAATAACTTAGCAGATTTAAAGAATATGATTGATGAATATATGGAGCACTATAACACGAATAGAAAGCAATGGACCTTAAAAAAGATGACTCCAGCAGCTTACCGGAGTCATCTCATCGCTGCGTAGAAAGCAGCATCTCTTTTTATTAAACTGTCTACTTTATAGGGCGCAATTCAGAGGCTGTCTCCCTTTTTATTTTCACACCGCATAATATCTTTCACAAAGAAGCTCTTTTGTTTCATACGTGCCTGATGACAATTCTTGTTGAACGAATGAATCAACCTCTAGTGGATCAAGGTCATACATCACTTCGATTTCCTTTGAGAATAGAAGTTTTTCTTTTCTAAGCAAGCTAGAGAGAGGAGGCTGCTGCTT
This sequence comes from Bacillus thermotolerans, assembly GCF_000812025.2. GTDB lineage: Bacteria > Bacillota > Bacilli > Bacillales > Domibacillaceae > Quasibacillus > Quasibacillus thermotolerans. Next base: position 3,426 of record NZ_JWJE02000090.1, on the reverse strand, counting down.
AGGCTGCAGGTCTTCTTTATTTAGGACTTGCTTTAACCCTTCAATATAATAGTCAACGGAGCGGCCGCCCACGATTTTTACACCTTTATTTTCTTCATTGACCATAATAATCGTTGGAAACCCTCTGGCACCCAGGCTTCTGGCCAGTGCAAAATCTTCATTTAATAACTGTTGCCCGCCCGGTTGCTCCGCCTCATTTACAATGGCTTCTCCGTCAAGCCCAAGATTATTGACAATCTCCGTCATCACCGCTGGATCCGCAATATTGCGGTTAAACGCGAAAAGGGCTTCTCTTGCACGCCGCAAGTATTCATAGGCAAGTGTCTCGTTATGCTGTTTTTGAATCACTTTGAATACCCGGGAAGGAGGGAAGGAGGATTGAACAGGATTGTCAATCATCAGTGTTCCGTCAATAGGCATACGCGCATGCTCTCCAACTTCTCTCCAGTGGCCAGCCACATCAGCAGGCCCATAAATCCCGTTTGCGGGATCAACAGGACCGTCCCCCCATTTTTCCAGCAAGCCGCCCATGACGGTATGGAGGTTAAAATAGTGGCCATATTGCTCGACAAAGCGGCGAAGAACAGGTTCTAGTGCCCAGCAGTGGGAACAAATAGGGTCCGTTACATAATAAAGGTTAATCGATTTTTTCGGTTGATTAAAATCAATCATCTCCATTTCTTCCTCCCCAGCTGCTCCACATACACCTGTTTCTATATCACAGATCATATTATTATCCTTCAATTCATTTTCCCTTCCTTTCTATTTAGGTTTTGTTTAAAAAGGCCCTGCATTTGCTCTGTAATCACATTTTAGTCCATAATCAAATACATCTGCACCAATAGCCCGCTGGATGTGTTGCTTTTACAACACATCCAACAAATTGTTTAAAAAGCAGGAGGGATAGTGACATGATCGATTCAAAAACGGATCCCCGGATTCTTCGTACCCGTAAGCTAATCATGGATTCCTTCATTGACTTATCGGAGAAAAAAGAATTTAAGGATATTACCGTTAAGGACATTACCACAGAAGCAATGATCAACCGCGCGACGTTTTATTATCATGTTCAGGACAAATATGATTTATGGGGGTTCTGGTGCAAAAACTGCAAGATACTTGCAAATAATCTCTAAATCTTGGACATACTGATACTAGTACTCTAAAAAAGGACGTGATCAGTATGGAAAAGCAAAATCTATTCAAGTGGAAACATTATCAACCTGATATTATTTTATTAACCGTAAGATGGTACCTACGGTACAACCTCAGTTTTCGTGATTTAGTCGAAATGATGGAAGAACGCGGCTTATCCATTGCTCATACAACCATCATGCGTTGGGTTCATCAGTATGGTCCTGAATTAGATGAGCGAGTACGGCGTCATCTTACGCCAACCAATGATTCTTGGAGAGTCGATGAGACGTATGTGAAAGTCAAAGGTCAATGGATGTACCTATATCGTGCCGTTGATTCAGAAGGAAATACGATTGATTTTTATTTAAGCAAAACAAGGGATCATAAGGCTGCAAAGCACTTTTTCAAGAAAGCTTTGCGGTCTTTTCATGTTTCAAAGCCCCGTGTTATCACAGTAGACAAGAACCCAGCCTATCCTATGGCGATCGAAGAGTTGAGGAAAGAGAAAAAGATGCCCGTAGGCATCCAAATAAGGCATATAAAATATCTGAATAACATTGTAGAACAAGATCATCGTTTTATTAAAAAGAGAGTTCGTTCGATGTTAGGATTAAAAACATTTCGTACCGCCAAATCTATTCTTTCGGGAATAGAAGCGATGCATACCATTAAAAAAGGACAACTTGCTTTACGGGACAAGTCTGTCCAAAATCAAGTGAAGTTCATTCATCAATTATTTGGAATGGCTGCATAAGAACAGATTCCATTAGCAATCCATATACCTCTTTCAAATAAATGCAATCTTTGCACCAGAACCCCAAAAACCGCCAGCACTTCCGACCAGAAAGAAAATTTTTAGCCATATCCAATCACGCTAAGTTCGTGGGGTTTAGCCCCCACACGACTAGCCAGCTACCTCCCCAAAACAAGGGGAAAAACTTAAAGCGCAACTTTTCTTAGTTGCGCTTTGTGGATTAATATTAAGATAAACATGTTTTATTCTCTAAAAAATTCTAACCACATTAAAATATAAGCAAGTGAAAAATAATAAATAGTTACAAAATTGCCCAACAGCAGTATATATTTAATCAGTTTGTTGTTGATCAAAAGCGACAATATAAAGGCAATTATAGGCAAAATGATAAAACCAATTTGGAGCGTTATATTTAAAAAGTTGTGCGCTCCCCAAGGGCTAATACTTAATGCTCCATATTTGAGGTTGTAATACTTTACACCTATAAAAAACAGCCAAATAATAACATTTATGGTGGTGTAGATAACTGAGTTTTTGTTCAAACAAAAACCTCTTTCTTTTAAAGATTTACGGATTTGTTTTTAATACATGAGTATTTGGATGGTACGAGAAACTTGTAGTAGGACTTACACTAAAAGCTAGACCAGATAAACTAATTGAAGGTGAAATGGTTGAATTCTTTTCCTGATGTGCATAGTGACCGAAAGCATCTAGTCTGTTATTTACTGCTGCTGGTCTTACAGCATAGTACATATAACTTGTAAGTGAGCGTACAGTTTTAGCATCTGCACCTCCTCCAAAGCTGTCATTTGGCAAGTCGATTCTCAAAGCATATCCACCAATGCCTTTGCTCCATTTGGTACTAGAAGTATTGTAAATAGCACTATGAGATTGGGTTCCAGACATATGACTATATGTAGTCCACTTTTGCTCACCATATTGACTATCAGGTGTTGGTCCCCAGAATGAGGGATTAATTCCTATTCCAGTTACATCGACATATCTGTTAGAAGGCATCTTTGACCAAGTAATGCTTTGTTTTAAGCGATAGTTTTGTGTTCCTAATCTAGCTATAACAGTTCTCATTGTTTTATAGGAAGTTGATGACTCTACAGTTATATCCATTGGCGATATTTGATTTTCTTCTGCACGTTTTTTTCTTGCGCTACTTCTTTATTATACGTTGCTTCGTCTAACTCTACTATTATTGGATCAGTTTGCAAATCATTGTAGAGGAATGGAGACTTTATAGTATCTGGATTTTCAATTATTTTAAGATATTGAGTTTGTGAGGCTACTATTTCACCTTTTAAATTTTTATTAAGGTTATATACTTCTTCACTCATATTTTCAATTTCATCTTTAGTAAACCCTAGTGATAAAAGGTTATTAAAAGTTTCATCAGATATTTCTATACCATTCACATTGTTTACTGATTCTGCTGTGACTGCTAGAATAAAGTGTACAGTTTTTGCTTGATAAGATGAAACGCTTATTTACCCAAATATACCAGCAAAAAATATCAACCTATCACT
>NZ_JWJE02000089.1 GCF_000812025.2 Bacillus thermotolerans | reverse complement strand
AGCGTCTGGAATGGAAATCAACAACCCCGTTTACGGGCAAAATAAAAAGACTGTAGACGCTCGATTTCCATCGAGTTTGTCTACAGTCTGAAACCACTTCCTAAGGTTACTAGGAAGTGGTTTTTGTTATTGGTATAAATTATTTATATCGCTGCTTCAGAGAGCTGCTCGGAAAATAGCTGAACTATCCTGCAAGATGTTTAGCTAAAAAGCCTTACATCATGCCGCCCATAAAGGTGTATATACAATAGAAGGGAATAGGTATTAAAAAGCCTGTCATATCAACGTTTTTGTAAGCTGGCTATTATTAAAAGTGTCTAATTCTTAGTCTCAACATGAACAAAACATGAACAAGCTTAAATGTGTATCAGTTCCTTTTCATTTTTATATTAATCAATGCTTGGGAATCGCATTTTAAGCGAATTAGAAACTGTTTTACGGGTAATCCCTCATTATTATATGTCTCAATCTTCTTTTCTAATTCTTTGCGTGCTGCCGATTAACTCAACGTTTTATTCCCAAATAAAGCAGATCAAATAATGTGAAAAGGTGTTATTCATCTTGATAGAAAGTAGTGAATCCAAATGAAGCTCTTTTATGATTCAAAAGACGTTCAGTCTATTCTTGGTTTAGGCAGCATCCGTACAGCCCAAATAAGAATTAAAACCATGAACGATGAATTGAAAGATAAAGGATACTGGATCGAACGTGGAAAAGCACCAATTGCATTTTTTCATGAAAAATATCCATATTTAACTCTTAATAACAAACAAAAGACACAAGAGAAATAGCCCCTTGTGCCTTTTGTTGTTGTGTATTGCCAAGGTTTTCCGCATCACTTTTACATCAAATCTTCCGTTGCGACAACTGCACAATGCTCAGTTTAAAAGCTCCATTTAATGATGGCGTATTTATCAGAGAGTGCCGGGAATGCAGAATGAAGAAAAAGATTTAACCCTATCACTGGTAGGGTTTTTGCTTTTTGGGAATCCTTAATCATATGATTAGTTGTCCTTTTTATTTTTTAATGAATGATTGATAAACACTCCATTTTCCATCGCTCTTTTCATAATAATACTAACCATATCGGCAGGTTTAGTGTATTTTTGTCTTCCAGTATCAGTTTTAATGTACAAAGTTTTTCCTCTATCAAAATAAATCGCTAAAGGATCAAATGGTTTTTTTATTTCCACTTCTAATATAAAAAGGTTGTCAATATCGTTTTTATCTTTGTCTTTTACTGAATGCCATCTTATTTTGTGGTACTCAACGCTTATTTTAGGTTCTAATCTGTCTCTGATTTTAGAATTAATACTAAGCGCTATCTCATCCCTATCTTTATAAGATAGTTCAAGTCCCTTTACTATTTTCTTGTCAGATATTCCAAAGAAAATACTGCCGCCGTTACTATTCAAAAAACTAACGACATACTCCATTATTTTATTGTCGATTAATACCCTGATTTCATTAACGCTTGAAAAATCTAATGGCGATTTAAATTCACAGTCTCTACTTTCCTCTAAAAACATTACTTCTTCGTCTAAAAAGAACTCAAAATAGTCCTTCGTTTGAACCTCAAATCTATTTTCATGTGAATACCCTACTCCCCCAGTAAAGCACCAAGCTTCATCAAGCTGTTCTAATTCCAATTCATTAATGGACCCTATCTTTTTTATTAATCTTGTTTTACTTATGGTTCTTATCTGTTCTAACAAGACTATATAATCTGACTCCATACCGTATTTTTTCTGAGAAAGCTTTATATGCGTTGGTAGCTTGGGTTCGGTTATTTTATTAGTAATTGATGCTACTATCACTGTAGTTGAAAATCGATTACCTATGTCATTTTGTACAATCGGTAAAAAGACGACACTCCTAACCTGAGCGCTGTCTTACTTTATTCTCGATAATATAAATATGTTACCTTTTAGACACATGAGATAGCTGCTTTCAAGTCGAACATACCTAAAAACGGGAATTGCAGATATTCGGATTATCCAATTGATGATATCCGGTAAAAAGCTACATTACCAATTTTCATTTAACCATTGGGCGGATTACCTATGGAAAAATATCCATTTTTCATTGATATTACATAATTGTACCATTAGAATGGTAATGTAAGCATTTTCTAAAGGAGAGGTATGCTTAGTGAGAAAGCCGCAGGTTATTTTTACTTCAGTGTTGCTTGCATTGTCTATGTTTTCTTTAGCAGACAAAACAGAAGCAACAGAAAAGATTGAGGATTTTAAAGAATTACAAGTGAAAATCGAAAACAATAAGTTAATTGAGGGAGAAAAGTTAAAAGCAGAGAAGGTTGACAAGAAAAAAGCAACTCTAGATGCCATGCTGGAAGAACAAAACCTTAATGAAGAAACACTTCGTGAAGAGGGCGATTTTTATTATGATTCATCAAAAGATCAATTTGTGCTTCAAATAAAGAAAGATATCAAAGATACATCTAAAAAAGAAAAATTTAACAATCTTAAAAATCATTCCAAGGCTAGAACTATCACGAATGCAGTAACAAACGATATTATTATTGAAGAAGTTAAATATTCAAATGAAGAACTAATCGAAGTTCAGGACCATTTTTTTAAAGTACATAATCCAGAACTGTTTACTCAAAACACAAACTTAAATTTAGACACTATAAATAATAGACTTGAGTTAGTGACAGATTCAATTAGTGATGACCTGAAAAGATCTTTAGAAGATACATATGGTGATAAATTGCATGTTAAAGTTGATCCAAGCTTTGTAGATAAACACGAGCCACTAAAAGCTAGAAAAGATAATTGGAAATCAACTTGGTGCTGGTATTGGGGTACTAAACAATACTGGAACCACTCTATGTACATCAGCAGGGGTTGCTTATAATACAAGCCAACATTTTATTGTGACAGCGGGTCATTGTATTACTGGCGGAAATGAACCAGTAAGGCAATGGCATGTATATGTAGGTACTACACATTTAGATTCAAGACCTAGCGGATTCGATTTTGGTTTGGTAAGGATTGATAGACCCAATAATTTAACCGGTGGAAGATATGCTACGGACGGTTATTACATTGATGGAAGTAATTCAAATGGGTACGATGTAAAACTCTCTCGTACTGCTAAACCTTATACTGGCATGCCAGTATGTAAAAGTGGTATTACAACAGGATATACTTGTGGAGAAGTCCTACATGTTAGAGCAGTACATCCAAAGACCGAATTAATTGGCATTAAAGTACATTCAAATAATCCTACTTTTGCAGCTAAAGGGGACAGTGGATCTCCACTTACTTATTACAGTAATGGAACTTATAGAACTGTAGGAATACTTTCAGCTGGTACAACAGGTAATAAATATGAGACAACTGTTTATTTCACACCATTAGTTGAAATGTTAGAAAAGTATAATATAAACTATTATACAAAGGATAGTGCTACAAAGCTTTAATTAATTGGAAAAAATTTTTTAATACAAAGGAGTTAACCAAGTGAAAATAAAACTTCTTGTTTTTATTCTATCCATTCCTCTGGTTTTTCTCGCAGCTTGTTCATCAGATAGCCAAACTACAAATGATGTGAATGCTACAAATAAAGAGAGTGATGAGCATATAAGAGAAATTGCTTGGGATTTTGTTAAAGAAATGGGTTGGAATGATGAGGTTAAAGAAGAGTGGCAGCGTGCAAAAGTAACGAAAACGATTGCTGCTGATGATGATCATAAATTCCTGGGTCAAGCTTATAAAGATAATTATGAAGGCAAGGAAGTATTATTTGTTTCTTTTGAAAGTACCCCTTCCATATTAATTGACCCAAAGACCAACAAGGTAATTGGTTATAAGTCATTAGAAAACCCTCCTGTCGAAGGGTATATTGTCAATAAGGATAAGGATAGAATATGGGTGATTCCTGAAATAAAAAAAGAAGAATTAATAGGCAAGAGTGAGGAAGAGGTGTTTGCTCTTGTGATGAGTGAAAAGTATCACGGGGAAGGGTATATGGTTGACGCAAAAGATATTGATAAAGAGATGGTTTCCTCTCTTCAAGTGGGTCAAAAGGTCATCGTGAATTTCGATACATTTGGGCTTTCAGCTCCCATGTATGCACATGCTACCAAAATAAAAATTGTAGAAGAATGAAGTTAACATTTTAAGAAAAGCTTCTAGACCGTAACAAATTTGTTACGGTCTTAGTTTATTGACAAAATGAGACTTGAGCACAAATCCAGGGCTATTTTTATGCAAGCCCTTTTTTGGGAAGAATCACATAAAAAAGAATTATATTATTTGCTGCTCTTATCGACCTCCTCCTTTTTTGAATTGTATTTGGCAAGTAAAAAATGTATGTAACGGCAGTTAAAAATGTAACCACTTGCCAACTTTAATACTAGTTTTGTAATAATGACTCTTTA
>NZ_JWJE02000009.1 GCF_000812025.2 Bacillus thermotolerans | reverse complement strand
TAAAAAAACCTCCTCTTTCACGTATTCTGAGGAGATTCTACATATTTTTTCACTGTTTGTCCATTGACAGAAGACTTTATCAACAGAATGAAAGCTCCCCGCAGCTGCGGGGAGCTTTCTTAAATTATTATGCTTTTCTTGCTTCTTTTCTAATCGTGTCAAGGAAGTCATCAAAGGCGACTGTCTCTGACTTCTGCTCGCCGTATTTGCGAACATTCACTGCCTTGTCTTCAATTTCTTTATCTCCGATCACAAGCATATATGGAATCTTTTGCATTTGTGCTTCTCTGATCTTATAGCCGAGCTTTTCATCACGCCCGTCAAGCTCGGTACGGATGCCTGCACGGCGCAATTGATCCTGTACTTCTTTCGCATAATCTAAATGAACGTTCACAGATACAGGAATAATTTGCACCTGCACCGGCGCCAGCCATGTCGGGAAGGCTCCTTTATATTCTTCGATCAAGAATGCGACAAAGCGTTCCATTGTGGATACGACTCCACGGTGAATAACGACTGGACGATGCTGCTTTCCATCTTCACCGATGTAGTTCAAATCAAATCTTTCTGGCAGGAGGAAGTCAAGCTGAACAGTCGACAATGTCTCCTCTTTGCCAAGAGCCGTTTTCACCTGCACATCGAGCTTAGGTCCATAGAATGCGGCTTCTCCTTCTGCTTCGAAGTAATCGAGGCCCAGGTCATCCATCGCTTCTTTCAACATGCCTTGTGCTTTCTCCCACATTTCATCATCATCAAAATACTTCTCTGTATCTTCTGGGTCACGATAAGAAAGACGGAAGGAATAATCATTTAAGTCAAAGTCTTTGTACACTTCCAAGATCAAGTGAACAACTCGCTTGAATTCTTCTTTAATTTGATCCGGACGAACGAAAATGTGTGCATCGTTCAATGTCATACCACGCACCCGCTGCAAGCCGGAGAGCGCACCGGACATTTCATAGCGGTGCATTGTGCCGAGCTCCGCAATGCGGATTGGCAGTTCACGATAGGAATGGATACCATTCTTGTAAATCATCATATGGTGCGGACAGTTCATTGGGCGGAGTACAAGCTCCTCATTATCCATATCCATGACCGGGAACATATCCTCTTGATAGTGGTCCCAATGTCCGCTTGTTTTATAAAGCTCTACGTTTGCCATGATCGGTGTATACACGTGGTTATAGCCAAGGCTTTCTTCCTTGTCTACAATATAACGCTCAATAATACGGCGGATTATCGCACCCTTCGGCAGCCACATTGGCAAGCCCTGACCTACTTTTTGCGAACTCATGAACAGATCGAGCTCTTTGCCAATCTTGCGGTGGTCGCGCTCTTTCGCCTCCTCGAGCATCTTCAAATGCTGCTTTAGATCCTCTTTCTTGAAGAAGGCTGTACCGTAGATACGCTGCAGCATCTTATTATCACTATCACCGCGCCAGTAGGCACCGGCGATATTCAGCAGCTTGAACTCTTTAATTTTTCCTGTGGATGGCACGTGTACACCACGGCACAGATCGAAAAAGTCTCCCTGCTCGTAAATAGTAACCTTCTCGTCCTCAGGAATAGCATCAATTAATTCAAGCTTATACTCATCGCCGAGTTCCTCGTACAATTCTTTGGCTTCGTTTCGGCTTACCTCCCTGCGAACGACCTCCAGGTTCTCATCCACAATTCTCTTCATTTCTTTTTCGATCTTTGGCAAGTCCTCCGGTGTGATAGATTCATCAAGATCCATATCGTAATAGAAGCCGCCTTCAATGACAGGACCTACACCAAGCTTAACTTTGTCATGGCCGTATAAGCGTTTGATAGCTTGTGCCATTAAGTGAGCCGTGCTGTGACGCAAAATCTCAAGAGCATCCTCATGATCAGGCGTCACAATTTCCAGACGGCCGCCCTCTTCGATCGGTGTGCGCAGATCCAGCAGCTGACCGTCCACCTTGCCAGCCAACGCTTTTTTCCTTAATCCCGGGCTAATAGACTGGGCAATCTCTTCGGTTGTTGTTCCCCGAGGAAACTCCTTTACAGCTCCATCAGGAAACGTAATATTCATCATTTCAGACATCATGAACACTCCTTGCTTTTTTAAAAAATAAAAAAACCCCGCCCCCAAATGAAGGGACGAGGTTTATCATCGTGTTTCCACCCTACTTTTCAACATATACATTACTGTTGAAATCTCCAGATCAGATAACGGCTGCTGCCGGCGGTCCATTACTAGCACGGATGCGTTCACGGCCGAAGTTCAAAGGTGGTAAATATTTATCCCGTGTTAGGAAAGTTGCAGCCTCGCTTTCCCTCTCTGGAAACCGTAAATAAATATTCATGTCCTTCTCTATACTTTTCACTTTATTGATATGTCTGTTCGTATTATATGGGTTGTTTTTAAAAAAATCAATAGGCAGCAGATCTATTTCCTTCTATTTGCACCCTTCATTTCAACAGGATTCGTTAAATATTGAATTCGCTCCATGATGCGCTTCGCTTTCATCTCTTCCTTCTCGCCACGCTGTGAATACGTTAAATGATGCTCAAGGCCGTCATAGTTAAAGTTAGATGTAAATAAGGTCGGCAGTCCTTCCAGCATACGGAACTGAAGAATCGTTCCTAAAATATCATCACGCATCCAGCTCGACATTGTTTCTGCACCAATATCATCGATCATAAGAATAGGTGCCGTCTTCACCACTTCCAGCTTCTTGTCCATTGACTGATCGTTAAACGACTGCTTTAGTTCGCGGATGAATTCGGGGAAATAAACAATTAAAGACGACACGTTCATATCAGCAAGATCGTTCGCAATCGCCCCTAAGAGATAGGATTTTCCTACACCAAAGGGTCCGTATATATAAAGTCCTTTGCTGCTCTTGTCTTTCGTGTAGTTTTCTATAAATTCTTCTGCAAGCTCAATCGCCTTCAAGCGCCCATTGTCCCCTAGATCAAGGCTTGAAAAATCAGCATGCAAAATGTCCTTTGGCACATACAGGCTTTTGATCAGCTTTTCATTTTTTCTTTGCTCATCATCCCGAACCTTGCGCGGACAGCGATGGTAGTCAATATCAATGCCGCCCCGGCGCCAAACAAGCTTTGGTTCGTACCCCTTCATCATATTTATGCAGCCTTCAAGACTTGGGCATTTCTCGCATCCAAAGCTCTGCGTCTTAAATTCATATAGCTTCATCAGGTTTTTATCCAGTACATCCGGCGGGATTCTGTCTTCCTGCTCATCTAGAAAAGCCTTCACGGCCGGGTCTTCTAAAATCTCACGCCGCATGCTTTCATAGCGCTCTTTGAAGTCTGGTGAACGGGCCAGCTTGCTGAGTGCTTCATCCATTCGTTTCATTGCCATTTTTCACCTGCCTTTTCAAGCGCCGATTTTTAATCTTTTCGGCTAATTCTTTTCGTTTTGTATCTAAAGACGGATCTTCAGCTGGCGAGGAAGGCTGGGTCTTGTCTTCCTCGTGGAACCAATCAGGCAGCTTCTCGGTCCTTGTCACTTTTTGCTTTGGACTACGCTTGTTATTCGCCCACTCTGAATACTGACGATGCTCCTTTTTCGCGAGCTCCATTGCTTCCTGTACTGTTTTTATTTTCTTACGGGACCAATGGGAAGCGATCTTCTCTACATAACTCTTCGTAAGCTTCATGTCTGTTTTCAGCATAACATATTGCAGAAGTACATTGACGACGCCTGCCGGCAGCTTATTCTGGAACAGTACACCCTCTACCACTTGCAGATCTGCCTTCGACGGCTGGCTGCCTGAAATATCGATTAAAAGCTGTAACGGAGAAGTCGTTTCTAAATAGTGAACGAGCTTCTCTTCCTGGGAGGCTGGTTCACTCTGGACCGTTCGCAGCGCAGCCGGCTGCACTAAGTGAATTAGATCCGGCAGCTCTTCGCTCTTCTCCAGCTGGTACCAGTCACGGGCCGACTTCCTAAGAACCTCTATATTAATTTCATCCTTCTCATCGACAGCTGTCAGAAGCAGGTTCTTCATTTCCAGCGGGCTGATGCCATAGAGATGGGCAAGCTTCACAATTGTCTCCCTTACTGATGGCGTAAGGGAGGTTTTTGGTACCATTACTCCTTGAAGGGCTGACTCAAGAACACTAAAGTCAAACTCTGAAGAGGAAAGCGGTACTCCCTGATTGTCCACCTTGCTTATGTATTGCTTTCCCTCTCCCGGCCGGCTATCCTCTACCGCCTCTCTGTCAAACGGCGGCGGACCGGAGGAAAAGACTTCCTGAAAGTCTTTCGTTACTTCTCGATGCTCGCTCGTAAAAATATCATGGTCCGCAAAGAAATCTTTCAATCGCAGAAAATGAGTTCGTCCAATTTTACGGTAAAGAAATATATTCAGCATCCCATCATTGAAAAACTGATCGGGTGCAAGAGGCGGCTGCAGCTCGTACACAAATTCCCGGACATCTCCTATTTCCTTTACAAAGGTTTTCAATAAGCCGAGTGCCTCCAGCTTTAAGCGAGCGTCATAAATCTCCTGAAGATTCTTACCTAGAAAGTTCATTAAGTAATAATGATTAGCCACCTGAGAATTCAGCCGGTTCTCCTCTACCTCCGCCCATAATGTCATATACAAACTAAAGCAAGTGGCTCCAAGGAGCGGCTGGTATAAGAAGGTCAATATGCGGCGGTCCGACTCATGAAGCATACCTCTAAGAGACACAGTGTACTTATCTACAGGCTGAATTTCTTTCCAATGTCTTGTCATGGTATTTATCTAACCTTTCATTGATGAAAAAAGCCAGAGCACACAATTAGTCTCCAGCTCATTATTCCTCTTTCTTGATTAGCTCTTTTAATTCATCTAAAAACACATTGATGTCCTTAAACTGGCGATACACAGATGCAAAGCGAACGTATGCCACCTCGTCAATGTCAGCCAGGCGGTCCATCACCATCTCTCCTACCTTTGAGGAAGGGATTTCCGATACTCCTTGACTCCGTATATCCTTTTCTACATCCATCGTCAATTGTTCAAGCTGTTCAACGGAGACAGGACGCTTTTCGCACGCCTTGATCAACCCGCGCAAAAGCTTATCACGGTTGAACTCTTCTCTTGTCCCTTCCTTCTTTACAACGACAAGCGGCAAATCCTCTACTTTTTCGAATGTCGTAAACCGGTAACCGCATTCTTCACACTCACGACGGCGACGTATCGACCGTGCTTCGTCCACAGGCCTTGAATCGATTACCCGCGTGCCATTATGCTGACAGGCCGGACATTTCATGATTATCAACTCCGATTTTAAATTCGCTACTTTCATGATATTAAAAAGCAAGCAAATGCACAAGACAATGGTTTTGGTACACATAAATGAAAAAGGCGTATGCCGTCGCGCACACACCTTCCAACTTTACATCATCACTTTTTGTTTTGCTTTTACAGGGCCCATTCCCCGAGGCATTTCGATCTTCTCACGCGTCTCTGCCTCCAGCGCCTCTGCAATGTAGTTTGCTGCTATATTTGGATCAAGATCTCCACAAGTATATACGTCAATGCTGGCATAACCGTGCTCCGGGAAGCTATGAATCGTTAAATGCGATTCTGAGATAATGACTACTCCACTTACACCTTGAGGGGCAAATTTATGGAAAGCCACTTCCCGAATCTCTGCACCAGATTTCAATGCAGCATCCACAAAAATTTGTTCAATTGTTTCCATATCATTCAATTTCTCTAAATTACAGCCCCAAAGCTCTGCAATGACATGACGACCCATTGTATCCATTGGCCGTTTCCCCCTTTTTACATTTTTTCAAGTAACTGTAAAATAGTAACTGCCACGGGGGAAAGTTAGTCCGAAGAGGTCCTAACCCTTTAAGCAGCTATTTATTTCACGAAAATTAGTATACTGTGAACGGCTTCTTTTTGCAATATCTCATAAATTATTTCTCGGATATTTGTGGAATTTTTATTCTGCTCCCATAAAAAAACCGGCTTAGCAATAACTAAGCCGGTTCGTATAAATCTATTACGCGTTTACTTCAATTTTTTTTTTCATATTTTCTGCAATATAAGTAACCAGATCAGCAACACGGCAAGAATAGCCCCATTCATTGTCATACCAAGCAAGCACCTTTACCTTTGTGCCTTCCATCACCATTGTGGATAAACCATCAATGATAGAAGAATGAGGATTAGTATTAAAGTCCACAGAAACTAGCGGCTCAGTTGTATAATCGAGAATGCCATCTAGTTCACCTTGCGACGCATTAATGAATGCCTCGTTCACTTCATCAACTGTTACTTCGCGCTTCAACTCTACTACAAGGTCTACTAACGATACGTTAGAAGTTGGAACACGCAAAGCCATGCCGTGAAGCTTTCCTTTTAATTGCGGAAGAACAAGCGACAATGCTTTCGCAGCTCCTGTAGATGTAGGAATGATAGACTGAGCACATGCGCGGGCACGGCGCAAGTCTTTATGAGGATTGTCAATGTTCTTTTGATCGTTCGTATAAGCGTGAACAGTTGTCATGAGCCCATTTACAATGCCAAACTGCTCATCAAGCACTTTCGCTACTGGTGCTAAACAGTTTGTTGTACAAGAAGCATTAGAAATAACCTCATGTTCTTCAAGGTTAAGTTCATCCTGGTTTACTCCCATAACAACTGTGATGTCTTCATTTTTACCTGGAGCCGTTAGAACGACTTTCTTCGCTCCAGCTTCCAAGTGAAGAGCTGCTTTTTCACGGTCGTTAAACTTCCCAGTCGCCTCGATGACGATATCAATGCCAAGCTCTTTCCAAGGAAGCTCACGCGGATCGCGGTTATTTACAAGCTGTACGCGTTTTCCATTCACAATTAAAGCGTTTTCTTCTGTTTCAATATGACCTTCAAATTTGCCATGATTTGTGTCATACTTAACTAAATGAGCAAGTGTTTCAGCAGGATAGCTTGCATTCACCGCTACAATGTCAAAATTATCTTCTAAAATCGCCTTACGAAATACCATTCTTCCAATACGGCCAAACCCGTTGATTGCTACTTTTGCCTTCATCTACCGGCTCCTCCTAAATCTATAAGTGTTATACTTAATTGTTTTTTCATTTGCAATTAGTATAGCATAATTGCTCATAAAAGGAACCTCAAAAAGCCTAAAATATCTAATTTAATTATTCTGAAAATTTTAGGTATTTTATTTTCCCCTGCTCCCTTTAACTCCTTTGACTGAAATAGACAGAAGTGAAAATAAGAGAAAGATTATGAGCAATCCAAATGCCGGTCATTAGAAAAAAAGCAAAGGAAATCCCATCATAAAGAATAACGATCACCCATGCTGCTAGGAGAATAGCAGAGGTAATGTTCCAAGCCATCCCCTTTGCCCGAGCCGTTACATACTGTTGACGTTCATCAAACCGCCTCCTCTTCTTCCCAATCCGGCGGTTGATAAGATACACGATCCCTATCGTAATAACGCCAAACAGCAGTCCTGACACGCTAATCACATGATCCATCAATGTTCTCCTCCCCTTCGAAAATAAATAAATCTTCAATCTGACAATTAAACACTTGAGCCAGCTTATGAGCCAGTACGAGAGACGGATGATACTTGCCCTTCTCAAGGGAAATGATGGTTTGCCTTGAGACATTCAGCTTTTTTGACAGCTCCTCCTGCGTCATTTTCCACTCAATTCGTTTGGTGCGAATGATGTTTTTCATTTTCTCTCCTCTGTTTTAATGGTAAAGTATACTTTACAGACAAGTTGCATGTCAAATAGACTTTACTTTTCTATAAGAAAAAACCCGTCCAAGTACGGAACGGGTTAAGGGGTCAGCTGCCAATCACGAAGAATGCGAAGAAGCTGTTCTTTCGTTTCTTCAATAGTCCCATTATTATCAATCACAGCATCTGCCTGCGCCGCTTTCTCTGCAAGCGGCAGCTGGGAGGCAATTCGGGCTTTAGCTGCATCCTCGTCTAATTGGTTTCTCGCCATCAGTCTTTGCAGCTGTGTATCTTTATCTACATATACGACAATCACCTTTCCGACCATCCACGTTAACTTGCTCTCATATAAAAGCGGAATGTCCATAATGATTGTCTGCTTTCCAGCTTCGATCGCAGCTTCTTTTTCATCTTTCATAAATTGGCGGACAGCCGGATGGATAATATTGTTCAGCTTTTTTCGTTCTTCTTCATTATTAAAAATGCGCTCACCCAGCTTTGCCCGGTCTAGCGAACCGTCGGGAAGAAGAATGCCTTCCCCAAATGCTTCTGCAATTTGCTGAAGAGCAGGCTGGCCTGGTTCAACAACTTTACGGGCAGCCACGTCTGCATCCACTATTGTATATCCTAATTCTTGTAATAGCCGACTGACTGTACTCTTGCCGCTCGCAATACTGCCAGTCAGCCCGATAATAACTGCCATGATTTTCCCCCTGTATATGGTGATTACATTTTTAACGTACCTAAAATAATAAGCAGGACTCCTGGAAAAAAAGCGATCCGCTGAACCCACTGCATGCCGGCAAACTTCCTTCCGCACGCCAGACCGCCTAGTACAAATAACAGATTCATTACAGCTACTGAAGCCGCCAGAAAAAAAGGCGGGTAGTTCAGCATTGCCGCCCCAATCCCTGCCCCGAAAGCGTCAAGCGACAAAGCTAGCCCTAATAACAGTGCCTCTAATCCAGTAATCGTGCCTGACTGATCCAAATCAGCTGTCGCCGGCCTTTTAAAAATTTGAATCACTAGACCAAGACGTCGCAGCTCTAAACGAACGAGCTGCTTCTCATTGGACGTATGCTTCTTCTGCTCTCCTCTGAAAAACTGCCAAAGCACCCAGGCACCGAGGAGCATTAAAATTCCGCCTCCAAGACGGTTGGCTATATCTTCATTGAGCCAGCTGCTGAGCCAATGCCCTGCCCCCATAGCCGCCAGAAGAGAGCCAGCCGAACAAAGCGATAGGATAATGGCAGATTTAATAGGAAGCTTTAGCTTTTTCAATCCATAGGCAAGACCTGTGCTGAAGCTATCCAAACTAACTGCCGCCGCCAGCATAAACAGCGAAAAGTACCCATTCATCGAACTGCTCCTCCCTATCTAACCGTTACGATAGTATATGGAAAGAGCAGATGGAAGGTTCAGCACGGTTAGGAGAAAGGTTTTTGACAGTTCGGACAAAGATGTGTTCCTCTGCCGGCTACCTTTATCTTTTCAATACGTTCTCCGCACTTTTTGCACGGCTCTCCTTTGCGCCCATAAACAAAGTGCGTCTCCTGAAAAGTACCTGCTTGCCCCTGGCTGTTGACGTAGGAACGGACCGTGCTGCCGCCTTTATCAATCGCCTCTTGCAATGTAGCGACAACTTCCTTGTGAAGCTGCTCTATTTCTTCTTCTGTCAGCGATCGCGCTTTTCTTTCTGGATGAATGCCTGCACGAAACAACGCTTCATCAACATAAATGTTTCCTAAACCGACGAAAACTGTCTGATCCAGCAATACTGCTTTAATCGATCGTTCTGTTCTCTGCAGCTTTTCTTTTATATAGTTGATTGTAAATTCCCCGGAAAACGGTTCGGGACCCAGCTGTGCGAGAGGGAGGGAGCTGTGCTCTTCTCCCTTCAAAAACAAATGCATAGTGCCGAATTTGCGTACGTCCCTATAACGGAGCTGGGTACCATCTGTAAATGTAAAAAGAATATGTGTATGCGGTTCCTCTTCTTCACCCGGCTGATGTAAATGATATTTTCCTTCCATACGCAAATGAGACACTAGAGAGTAATGATCCAGTATGAAAATCAAAAACTTTCCTCGGCGCTCAATATCATGAATGGTTTCACCAGCTAAAGCATCAGCAAATTGTTCTGCCTGTTCAGGCTTCTTTATAATGTTTGGCCAGCGGATCTCGACGCTTTCGACCGTTTTGCCGGCAACTAAGCTTTTAAGTGTCCGCCGAACCGTTTCAACTTCTGGCATTTCCGGCAATTGACCTTCTCCCTTCTATTTTTCTTACACACGTTATTTTGCATCATACCAGGTAGATCCGTAAGAATAATCTACCTTTAACGGAACGTTCAGCTCGACTGCCTGCTCCATGACCTCCGGCACAAGCTTCTTCATAACATCCAGCTCTTCTTTCGGCACTTCAAAAATCAGCTCATCGTGCACCTGAAGCAGCAGTTTAGATGCAAGACCTTCCTCTTTCACACGCTCTGCTACATCAATCATTGCCTTCTTAATGATATCTGCTGCACTGCCTTGAATAGGCGTATTCATCGCAGTCCGTTCACCAAAGCCACGCACATTAAAGTTTCTGCTTGTAATTTCCGGGATGTAGCGCCGGCGATGGAGCAGTGTAGTCACGTACCCTCTTTCCTTCGCCTGGCGAACAATGTCCTCCATATATTCCTTCACTCCTGGATAGGAATTTAAATAACGTTCAATAAACAGTCCCGCTTCCTTCCTTGTAATTCCCAGGCTTTGAGACAAGCCGTAGTCACTAATGCCATAGACAATTCCAAAGTTCACGGCTTTTGCCTGCCGGCGCATGTTGCTGTCCACTTCGTCCTGGGATACGTGGAATACCTGCGCAGCTGTGGCTGTATGAATATCGAGGTCATGCTTGAACGCATCAATCAATCGCTCATCATCCGCTATATGAGCGAGAACACGCAGCTCGATTTGTGAGTAATCCGCTGCGAAAATAACCGCTTCAGGATCAGAAGGAACAAATGCCTGGCGTATCTTTCTTCCTTCCTCCAGCCGAATAGGAATGTTTTGCAAGTTCGGTTCCGTCGAGCTTAGACGTCCGGTCTGTGTTAACGCTTGATTAAACCTCGTGTGGATCTTGTGTGTATCTTTATCCACAACTTTCAACAGACCTTCAATATAAGTGGACTGCAGCTTACCAAGCTGGCGATAGTGCAGAATGTGTTCGACAATCTCATGGGAAGGGGCCAGCTTTTCAAGAACATCCGCCGAGGTTGAATAACCTGTTTTTGTCTTTTTGATAGGCGGCAGTCCAAGTTTTTCAAACAGAACAGACCCAAGCTGCTTTGGAGAATTAATATTAAATTCTGTACCTGCAATGCGGTAAATGGTCTGTTCAATATCTGTCAGCTTATTCTTTAAGTCTTCACCCATTTCTTTTAAACGGCCAATATCTACTTGTACACCTTCTGTTTCCATGTCTGCTAGAATGAGTGCAAGCGGAAGCTCAAGCTCATAAAACAGCTCTATCTGTTCGTTCTGCTCCAATTCTTTTAGGCAAACTTCCTTTAACTCTTCAATGACAGCTGCTTTCGAAGCAATGTGCTCCGTATACACTTCTTCATCCGGCAGCTTCCGTTTTGCTCCCTTGCCGTAGACAGCTTCATCGGTCTGCACAGAAGTAAGGCCAT
Organism: Bacillus thermotolerans; assembly: GCF_000812025.2. GTDB lineage: Bacteria > Bacillota > Bacilli > Bacillales > Domibacillaceae > Quasibacillus > Quasibacillus thermotolerans. The sequence goes on along the minus strand of NZ_JWJE02000009.1, from coordinate 99,007 downwards.
GCAGCCTCGCGACTGCAGCAAAGTCTTCTGGTGATTCTGAAGGGTTCAGCAAATAAGAAGCAAGCCAAACATCAAAGTCGATTCCTTTTAACTCCACCCCGCGGCGTCTTAATCCAATGATGGTGCGCTTGGCATCATATACTGCCTTCTTCTTGGAGTCATCGGCAGCCCAAGCTTTAAATACATCCGATTGAAGCGCAGTCTCTAACGGAAGAAAAAAAGTTCCCTTTTCCCCACTGATGCCCAGACCAGCAATATCCGCCTGGTGATAGTTTTCAGTAATGATCTCCACATAAAAGGAAGAACTGCTGCTAAAAAGATCTTCGTCTAGCTCTTTCACAACCTTATACTCCACTTGCTCACGCTCCTCGGTACTCTCTGCCGGAGGATTCAATTTATCCAGCAGCGAATTAAAGCCAAGATCTTTAAATAGCTCATAGACTTTCTGTTCATCAGGCTCCCTATACTCTAAACTGCTTATCGAAAAGTCCAGAGGCACTTCCCGAGAAATCGTTGCAAGCTCCTTGCTCATTACAGCAAGCTCTTGATGCTCCTCCAGCTTCTCCTTCAATTTCTTTCCGCTGACTTCATCAATAGAGCCAAGCAGCTTCTCAACTGTCTCAAATTGCTTTAACAGCTTAATAGCTGTTTTTTCTCCAACTCCTGGAATACCCGGAATGTTATCAGAAGAATCGCCCATCAAGCCTTTCATGTCAATAATTTGCTGGGGAGTGAGCCCGTACTTTTCCTGAATATGCGCCGGTGTATACTCCTCAATATCTGTAATTCCCTTCTTTGTGATGCAAACGGTCGTCTGATCGGAGGCCAGCTGCGTAAGATCCTTATCCCCTGAGTAAATCTTAACTTCAAACCCATCGCTCTCCGCCTGAAGGGATAAGGTACCGATAATATCATCCGCTTCATAGTTCTCCAGCTCATACTGAGCAATGCTATAAGCCTTCAAAAGCTCACGAATATATGGGAACTGTTCAGATAACTCAGGCGGCGTCTTCTGCCGGCCGCCTTTATACTCACTATACGTCTCGTGACGAAAGGTGGTTTTTCCTGCATCGAAAGCGACTAGCAAATGGGTTGGTTTTTCTTCTTCCATCACCTTTAACAGCATCATGGCAAATCCATATACTGCGTTTGTATGCACACCTTTATTATTATTCAATAAAGGCAAAGCAAAAAATGCTCGGTATGCAATGCTGTTGCCATCAATTAGTACGATTTTTTTCTTCATTATGATTCGTCCCCCTTCTCGGAACAATAGCCGTAATCCAACGCAAAAAAGCCGTTATTTTCTTCTTTATTCTACCATGCCCAGAATAAAAAAAGAAAATAACGGCTTTGAGTTCTCATCTCTCATTTTAAAAAGAGCGAGAGGCTTTTACACCCCTCGCTAAAGTGGGGGTTGACACCATTTATTATAGGAAGCCATTGTGAAGTAAACATAAAGCCGATTTAAATATTTTGTAAAAGTTTACTCTTTCTCCATATGTTTGTGCAGATATACCGTAAAGGTCGTTCCTTCATTCACCTTGCTCTCTACGGTTATCTCCCCTTTGTGCGCTTCAATAATATGCTTGACAATCGCCAGACCAAGGCCGGTTCCGCCTGAGTTTCTGCTTCTCGCCTTATCTACCCGGTAGAACCTTTCAAAAATTCGGGGCAGTTCCTCCGAAGAAATACCAATGCCATTGTCTTTCACTTCAACAACGATCTGATCTTCTTGCCCAAATGCCCTCACGCTGACGTTTCCACCTCTTTGTGTATATAAGGTTGCATTGGTTAGTAAATTCACAAACACTTGCTTTAAACGGCTGGCATCCCCCTTAATGAACAGATCGTCCTGCAGATCAACAGTAAGACCCAGCTGCTTCTCTTCAAAACGGCTCTGCAGCACAAGAACGACTTCTTTAATCAGCTGGTCCACCGCTACCTCTGAAACATTCAAACTGATTCCTTTTTGCTCAATCTTCGATAATTCGAGCAGATCCATAACAAGCGTCTGCATTCGCTCGCTCTCTTTTAAAATAATGTCTAAAAACATTTTCAGCGCTTCCTTATCTTCCATCGCTCCATCCAGCAGCGTCTCTGTGAAGCCCTTAATCGAAGTAATAGGAGTTTTCAGCTCATGAGAAACGTTGGCCACGAAGTCCTTGCGCATCTGCTCCAGCCTTTTCAAGCTCGTAATATCATGGAAAACAACGAGAATTCCCTTCCATTCATCGTTTGTTCCGATAATAGGGGCACCCGATACTTCAAAGTGCTTTCTCTCAATTCCCACTGGCAAAATAAGCTGGCGACGCACATGCTCTTCCTTCATGAATACTTCTTCTACGACTTCCATTGCTTCCTTATGAGGGATGACCTGATGGTATCTTTTCTTGATCAGTCTCTGGCCCTCTAAATGGAACAGCTGCTTAAAAGAACGATTGACCATCACCACGAAGCCCCGATCATCAATCAGCAAAAGCCCGCTTTCAATGTTTTCAATTAGCGTGGAAAGTCTATTTTGATGAATCTCTTGTGCTTGCATCATTTCCTGCAGGTTCCTTGCCAGGATATTAATGGAGGTATTCAACACTCCGACTTCATCTGAGGGAGCTTCATACGTTCTCGCCCGGTAATTTCCTTTTGCCAGCTCAATCGCTACCTTTGTAGCGGACTCAATTGGCTTCGTATAACGTCTCGTAATTCTTGAGCCGGTTAAAATAATCAGGACGAAGGACAAGCCTAGTGAAAAAAGTAGAATTATCCAAATCTCTTCGTAAATGGCATCTAGCGCCTCTACCTTTGTACTTAAAATAACCAGTCCATCCTCTTCCCCATCACTGTTGGTTATGCTCCGCCAATGATACAATTCATCTACTTTTGATAGAAGGGATTGCTTATACGCTGCAGAATTTTCGACTTTTGGCAGCTGCTTGACAATTTCTTGATGGGTAGAAAGCATGGCCCCATTAAACACACCGCTGTCAAAGAGAAGATCACCGGATGAATCCGCGATCGAGACACGTACATTGAGCTTATCGCTCCATTCTTTCGCTAAATCCGTATTAAAAGTATTAAGACCACCTTCTCTACTGATCATCTCTGCCAGCATATCTGCTTCTTTTTCCAGACGTTCATCGAAAATAGATAAGTAATAACCTTTAAACATTTGCCCGAGCATAATTCCCAGCGCAGCTAACACAAGAACAACTAGGGAAATAAGCGCTAGTACTAGCCGGGTTCGGAACTTCACCATCAGATCTTAGGCTCCTCTAGCTTGTACCCTAATCCGCGTATCGTTTTTATGTATGCAGGTTTTCTAGTGTTCTGTTCGATTTTTTCGCGCAGGTGGCTAATATGCACATCCACAATGCGTGTATCTCCCGCAAAATCGTATTTCCAAACAGCACTTAACAGCTGATCACGAGTCAATACCCTTCCTTTGTTTTCAACTAAATACATCAATAATTCAAATTCTTTTGGCGTTAATTCTAACAAGTTCCCTTGAAAATATGCTTCATACTTTTCTGGATAAATTTCAATTTCTGATACCCTTAAGCTGCCTTCCTGCGGCAACCTTCTTTCCTCTTGAGGGGCCAGTTGCAGTGCACGACGCAAAATAGCTTTAATACGCGCAGTCAACTCCCGGGGGCTAAACGGCTTTGTCATATAATCATCTGCCCCTAATTCAAGACCGAGCACTTTGTCAAATTCTTCGTCTTTCGCTGTCAGCATTAAAATTGGCATGTCCATTCTCTGCTGGCGTAATGCTTTGCAGACTTCCATTCCTTCCATAATAGGAAGCATCCAATCTAAAACAATGAGATCCGGCTGTTCCTCCACAGCTTTCTGTAATCCTTCTTCTCCATCAAAAGCAGTGATTACTTCAAAGCCTGCCTGTTCCAGGTTGTATTTAATTAATGTCACAATGGATTGTTCATCATCCACTACTAGAATTTTTTTACTCATGTCGCCCTCTCCCTGAAAGTGATTTATCGTCTCTCTCCCTCATTATATAGAATGAATGTCCATAGGAAAAGACAAGGGAGGAAAGGAATGCAGGTATTTCGACAATTATTTCCGTAACCGCCCTCTATGACAAGAGCTTTAACATATGCAGCAAAAAAGCCTGCCAGTTCGCCTGGCAGGCTTCCTCATAGTATCTCTCTTACCCATCAACAGAGCCAGGAGACATCGTTACTATCCGTTATGCAAGAACTTTCATAACATTGCGGACAGAATCAGCAGACTTCTGCAGGGCTGCCTGCTCATCCTCTGTTAATTCGAGCTCAATAATCTCTTCAATACCGCCAGCACCTAAGATCGTTGGCACACCGAGATAAATGCCTTCGAAGCCATACTCTCCTTCCAGATAAGCAATAGCTGGAAGAACACGTCGCTGGTCCTTCAAGATAGCTTCAGCCATTTCTACAAGTGAAGCAGCTGGTGCATAGTAAGCGGAACCATTACCAAGCAGTGCAACAATCTCTCCGCCGCCTTTACGTGTGCGTTCTACAATTTCTTCTAAACGGTCTTTTGGAATTAATTTCTCAAGCGGAATACCGCCAGCATACGAATAACGGACAAGCGGCACCATATCATCCCCATGCCCGCCAAGAACGAAGCCCGTGATATCTTTTACAGACAGGTTTAATTCTTGAGCGATAAATGTACGGAAGCGAGCACTGTCCAATACGCCTGACTGTCCGATAACGCGATGCTTCGGAAAGCCTGATTCCTTAAATACTGTGTAAGTCATTGCATCTACTGGGTTTGTCAATACAATGATTGTACAATTCGGAGAGTTTTTCACAACTTCAGCTGTTACAGATTTCATCACCTTTTGGTTTGTTTGAACCAAATCGTCACGGCTCATACCTGGTTTACGAGCGATACCAGCTGTGATAATGACGAGGTCTGAATCCTTTGTATCCGCATAGTCAGAAGTGCCGGTAATATTTGCATCGAAGCCAAGAACCGGGCCTGATTCGAGCATGTCTAATGCTTTGCCTTTCGTTGGGTCTTCTGCTTGTGGAATATCCACTAATACAATATCACCAAGCTCTTTCTGTGCTAGCAAAAATGCTGTAGTGGCTCCAGTGAAACCGGCACCGACAACGGAAATCTTTTTTCGCTTTAAAGACATGAAATGAACCTCCTTCAGTATTGGAAATAATATATACCCCTGTTTCTCCCTAATGGGAGAAACAGGGGCTATACAAATTAAAGGTTTTTAATTAATTCGTCTGCAAATTGAGAAGTTTTCACTTCAGTTGCACCTTCCATTAGGCGGGCAAAGTCATAAGTAACGACTTTAGATGCAATTGTTTGCTCAACTGATTTAGTGATCAGATTTGCTGCTTCATTCCATCCTAAGTGTTCAAGCATTAATACACCTGAAAGCAGAACAGAAGAAGGGTTTACTTTGTCAAGACCAGCATATTTCGGAGCTGTACCGTGTGTCGCTTCGAAAATAGCATGTCCTGTCTCGTAGTTAATATTGGCTCCTGGAGCAATACCAATACCACCTACTTGCGCTGCAAGGGCATCAGAAACATAATCACCGTTCAGGTTCATTGTAGCAACTACGTCGAACTCTTTCGGACGAGTTAGGATTTGCTGTAAGAAGATATCGGCAATCGCATCTTTTACGATGATTTTGCCAGCAGCTTCCGCATCAGCCTGTGCTTTGTTCGCAGCCTCTGCTCCTTGCTCTTCTTTAATCTTGTCATATTGCGCCCAAGTAAATACTTTCTCGCCGAATTCTTTTTCAGCAAGCTCGTATCCCCAGTTCTTGAATGCGCCTTCTGTGAACTTCATGATATTGCCTTTATGTACTAGCGTAACAGACTTGCGTCCTTCTTTGATCGCATAGTTGATCGCAGAACGTACTAAGCGTGTTGTACCTTCTTTTGAAACAGGCTTAATACCGATACCTGATGTTTCAGGGAAGCGGATTTTATTTACACCCATTTCATTTCTTAAGAATTCGATCACTTTCTTTACTTCGTCTGATCCTTCTTGATACTCAATACCTGCATAAATATCTTCAGTGTTTTCACGGAAGATAACCATATCTGTATCTTCGGGGCGCTTAATAGGAGAAGGCACACCGTCAAAATAACGAACCGGACGCAGGCAGACAAATAAGTCTAACTCTTGACGAAGAGCAACGTTCAGGGAACGGAAACCGCCGCCTACTGGTGTTGTTAGCGGGCCTTTGATTGCGATCAAGTATTCACGGATTTGGTCTAATGTTTCATCCGGAAGCCACTGGCCAGTTTGGTTAAATGCTTTCTCACCAGCAAGTACTTCTTTCCATACGATTTTCTTTTCCCCGTTGTATGCTTTCTCAACAGCTGCATCTAATACGCGAGAAGCTGCTGCCCAAATATCAGGGCCAATACCGTCGCCTTCGATAAATGGGATCACCGGGTTATTTGGTACGTTTAATACTCCATTCGATACTGTGATTTTTTCGCCTTGTGTCATTAAAAAATACCTCCAATTCCATAATCAAAGGTTAGAGGCGAGGCCATCTAACCTTTCTACTCTCTTACATATTACATCAGTTTTTTAGTGATTTGTAAATATCTGAACTTAGGCACGTTCGCTGATTGGTACGAACTTCTGCATGCCAGGTCCTGTATACTCAGCACGCGGGCGAATCAGTCGGTTGTTTGCATATTGCTCCAGGATATGAGCAAGCCATCCAGACACACGGCTTACCGCAAAGATTGGTGTGAACAGGTCATGTTCAATACCCAAGCTGTGGTATACAGAAGCAGAATAAAAGTCTACGTTTGGAGGAAGCTTCTTCTGTGATGTCACAAGCTCCTCGATTTGAACGGACATTTCATACAGTTCGGAAGAACCAGTCAGCTCAGTAAGCTTTTTAGACATTTCTCTTAAGTGCTTAGCACGCGGATCACCCTCACGGTATACGCGGTGTCCGAATCCCATAATCTTCTCTTTATTATTTAATTTGTTTAAGATATAAGGTTCTACATTATCTACAGAACCAATCTCTGTTAGCATCTTCATTACTTGTTCGTTCGCTCCACCATGAAGAGGGCCTTTCAATGCTCCGATGGCAGCTGTAACACCTGAATAAACATCAGATAGCGTAGCAACACAAACGCGCGCTGTAAATGTAGAAGCGTTCAATTCGTGGTCTGCATGCAGTACAAGGGCTTTATTGAATGCTTCCACTGCAATATCTTCTGGTTCTTTGCCAGAAAGCATGTACAAGAAGTTTGCTGCTAGGCTAAGGTCTTTGCGAGGAGCAACCGGTTCTTCTCCTTTGCGAACACGAGCAAAAGCTGTAACAAGAGCCGGAAGTTTTGCTTGAAGGCGTACAGCCTTTCTGTAGTTGGCTTCTTCAGACATATCGTCTGCTTCTTCGTCATATAAACCAATTAACGAAACAGCTGTGCGAAGGGCTGCCATTGGATGCACTTTATCAATAGGATATTGTTTAAAGTGGTTAAGTACTTCTTGGGGAAGATCGTAGTTATCTGCTAGCTGCTGCTTTAATTCATCAAGCTCTGCTTGATTTGGAAGCTTTCCGTGCCAAAGCAGGTAAACTACCTCTTCAAAACTTGCGTTTTCGGCTAAATCATCAATATTATAGCCGGCATATGTAAGAGTATCATCAATAATTGAGCTTACTGAAGATGTTGTCGCGACTACTCCTTCGAGTCCACGGGCAGTTGTCATAATCATTCTCTCCTTTGTTTGATAAATTCCCCATACCTGCTTGAATCATCTTGATTTTTGTCCTCCTTTACTGAATACATGCTTGTTCTGCTGTCATGCACCCAGACAAATGGATGAACTTACAAAGATTGCGCTTTCATCATCATTATAAACAATAATTCCGAATTTGTGAATGAGATATGTCTAAATCTTTACAAAATTATTATCTACTGAATCATTTAAAGTATGAGGGAAATATTTACTATATTAAAAAACTTCTTTTACGATCATTATTATACACCTTTCCACATATTATTTCTAATGAAACCACTCAATTAATTTCATTACAGCGTATGCAATACCTGCTGCGACAATCGGTCCAACTGCAACCCCATCAAACAGGGCAATAGCAACAACTGTACCTACTACAAGGGCGGTGGTTAAATGAGGTTCTTCAGCGAGCAGCGAGACTCCTCCCTTTCCGAGAATGGCAACTAATATTCCAGAAGCAAGGGCTACCCATGCTAAAGGCGATCTTAAAGCGGCCGTCAGGTCTTTCATGCCGATGTCCCCAGTAGCAATAGGGGTGAGTACAGCGATCGTTAGAACCGTAACTCCCCAGTTCACTCCCTTAGCTTGAACAACAGAGAAAATTTTATCATCTACACCGATGACTTTCATTACTAATAATACAGATACGGCGATTAGCAGCGATTGGTTTTTTGCTATAAAGCCGACCGCAAGCAAAACGATTAAAAATATGTAGGCCTGCATGTCTCGTTGCCTCCTTCATATGTTTTTAAGCAGGGTCATTAACATCACATTAAGCTCTATCCACTTACTTTCACGGGGGTGAACACTTGAGTACTTCCATAAGGGACAAGCTAATCCGCTTGACCGTTGTCGTTCTATCTACAGTTTTGCTGCTCTATTGCTTTTACTATATCGCAAAACTAACTTACCCGTTTATCATTGGATTTGCTGTTGCTTTCCTTATGCAGCCTTTTATTCGGATGCTGGAAACGAAAATAAAACTGCCTCGAACACTGGCAGCGGCTGCCGCTCTTTTGTTCCTCATTTTACTCTTTGCAGGCGGAATCACTCTGCTTATTGCGGAAACTGCTTCTGGAGCTAATTATTTCGCCTCCATCATTCCACGTCATATCGATATAGTGACCCAGCAATTTCAAGCGCTATTCACCTCTCAAGTTATACCAGCTTATGAGCGATTAACGGGTCTCTTTCAATCACTTGACGGAAGCCAGCAGAACGCTGTACTGACTAATATTCAGGAAACGAGCGAACAGTTTGCCGCAGCAGCCGGCCAGTTTATTCAAAGCTTCTTTCTTAAGCTCCCTTTGCTCATTTCCTGGATTCCTGACTTTGCCACCTCATTTATCTTCTCATTCCTGGCTGCCTTTTTCATTATAAAAGATTGGGAAAAGCTGCAAAGGCACTCATTAAATTACCTGCCAAAGAAAATAGAAATGAGTGTGCGCAAAGTATTTAATGCACTGAAGAAAGCAATGTTTGGATTTTTCCGCGCTCAATTCACGCTCGTTTCCATCACTACATTAATCGTGCTGGCAGGCTTGCTGGTTCTTCGCGTGAATTATGCCATCACACTAGCCCTTGTAGCAGGTCTTGTGGACTTGCTTCCTTACCTTGGAACCGGCACGCTGTTTATTCCGTGGATCATATATGAGTTTATTGCCGGTGACTCACGCCTTGCTATAGGACTGATTGTTTTATATGTCATAGTTATCGCTCAACGACAGATTATGGAACCAAAGATCCTTTCTTCAAGCATCGGGCTGGATCCATTAGCCACTCTTCTTTCTTTATTCATCGGCTTTCAGCTCGCAGGATTTTTCGGTTTGCTTCTCGGTCCGGCCGTTCTTGTTGTACTCAACGCATTGCAGCAGGCAGGCGTATTTACAGACCTTTGGACTTACATCACCGGTAAAAGCGGCAGTCCGCCAAGCAAATAAGCTGATGAACCGTATCCTTGACCAACACAAAACAAGCCGGCTAATGCCGGCTTGTTATTTCATTATGATAATATTCGGGTTTTGGAAAGAATTCTTTAACACCTTAATAAGCAGAGGCTTCAGTATAGTTCTTGTGTAGGGAATTAAAAGTACAAAGCCAATCGCATCCGTTACAAAGCCAGGTGTCAACAGCAGCAGTCCGCCGAATAACACACATACACCATCGAACGCCGTATCGCCAATGAACCGCCCGCTCTCTATATCCTGACGTAACCGGATAAACGTATGCATTCCTTGACGTTTCGCTAAGTACGCGCCAACAAAGCCTGTTAACAAAATAAGCAGCACCGTCGGAAGAATGCCAATCGTCTTTCCTGACAGCAATAGCAAAGCTATTTCCAGCGCCGGTACAATAACAAAGGTGAAAAGTAAATATTTCAACAGCGTATCCCCTTTTTATCTTTCAATCTATGCACATACACATTATATCATTCCAGGACCCTTCTTCGCAAAAGAGCCGAGTTTCTTTTCTTAAGCATAGAAAAAGCCGCTTAAGAAACCCTTGCAGGCTCCTCAGCGGCTGTTCTTTTCCTATAAGACATTAGCGTGGCCATTATAAATAATTCCTCGTGATGCATCCACTGTGATCTCCTGACCATCTGTTAATTTAGAAACGGCATCCTCTACTCCTACAATCACTGGCAGTCCCAAGTTAATGCCAACAACGGCCGCATGGCTTGTTAAACCGCCTTCTTCTGTGATAAGAGCGGCACATTTCTCAATGGCAGCTACCATGTCTCTGTCACTGCCAACCGTTACGAGAATAGATCCCTCTTCCACCTTTGCAAGAGCTTCCTTAGCATCTTTAGCCACCACGACTCTCCCGTAAGCTGATTTACGACCAATTCCCTGACCTTTCATCAGCACATCTCCAACTACATGGATCTTCATCAGATTAGTCGTACCTGATTCACCAACTGGTACACCAGCCGTAATAACGACTAAATCGCCATGCTTGACAAGATCTGACTGCAGGCTGCGTTCTACTGCTAAATCCAGCATTTCATCCGTGGTCTTTACCTTCGGACCAATATATGGATAGACTCCCCACACAAGCGCTAAGCTTCGCGACACTCGTTCATTTGATGTGACAGCGACGATTGGTGCTTTGGCACGGTAACGGGAAATCATTCTGGCTGTGTGACCACTCTCCGTCGGTGTGATAATCGCTTTGACATCCAGATCATTCGCTGTGTGCGCAACCGACCGGCCAATCGCATCGGTCATGGATTGATCCTTCACTTTGCTTCTAGCGGAAAGAAGCTCTGAGTAATTTAGCGCTTTTTCTGTACGTTTGGCGATGTTATGCATCGTTTGTACAGCCTCTACCGGATACATGCCTGCTGCGGTTTCGCCGGAAAGCATGATCGCATCTGTTCCATCAAAAATCGCATTAGCTACATCGCTTGCTTCAGCCCGTGTCGGTCGTGGATTTCTTTGCATAGAGTCGAGCATTTGAGTAGCTGTAATGACTGGCTTGCCGAGCGAATTACACTTTCTGATTAATTGCTTCTGTACAAGCGGCACTTCTTCTGCTGGAACTTCTACGCCAAGATCACCACGGGCAACCATTAAACCATCAGATACTTCAAGAATGCTGTCGATATTGTCAACGCCTTCTTGATTCTCAATCTTGGGGATAATCTTTATGCTATCTGCTCCGTAGTTTTCCAGAAGTTCGCGAATTTCAAGAACATCTGATGCTCTTCTCACAAAAGAAGCAGCGATAAAGTCAATGTCCTGCTCAATACCAAACTTAATGTCTTCTGCATCTTTAGAAGTGATACCTGGAAGGTTAATGGATACTCCAGGCACGTTCACCCCTTTTTTGTTTTTCAACGTGCCGCTGTTTAACACTTTTGTATGAATTTCTCCCCGGTCTTTATCTATTCCTGTTACTTCCAAAGCAATTAATCCGTCATCAAGGAGAATCTTTCCTCCAACCTGAATGTCATCAATCAGCCCCGAGTAGGAAATAGAAAACCGCTCCGGCGTACCAAGGACTTCTTTCATAGAAACGGTCACTTGATTTCCAGCCGATAGCTCGATAAAACCATTTTCCATCTCGTGCGTACGAATTTCAGGCCCCTTCGTATCTAATAGAATCCCGATCGTGCGTCCTAACTTCTCAGCCGCCTGACGGATATGTTTAATTCGCTGTGCATGTTCCTCATGATTCCCATGAGAGAAGTTCAAACGTGCTACATTCATTCCTGCTTCTATGAGCTTTTCCAGCATTTCTGGACTTTCACTTGCCGGACCAATCGTACATACAATCTTTGTTTTTCTCATTCTTTGACCGCCTCCTAGAGAGATAAATTAAATAGATAATTCTTTAGATAATTGATAAATATCCAAGTCCAATTTATGAGGAAGAGACAAGGCTTCGATAATGTCATAATCGACGAGCTCATTCCGCTCTATTCCAACAGCCCTTCCTCCCTTATTAGCGAGCAGAAGCTCTACTGCCTTAGCGCCAAGACGGCTCGCGAGCACGCGGTCTCTAGCGGTTGGCGACCCTCCGCGCTGCATATGTCCGAGAACGGAGACCCTCGTTTCTATGCCCGTCATTTCCTTTACCTTATCGGCTAGCTCATTGCCGCTCATTACGCCCTCAGCAACGATAATAATACTATGTCTTTTTCCACGCTTTAACCCTTTCATGAGTCGCTCTTTCATCGACTCCATATCAATCGGGTCTTCGGGAATAACAATAGTTTCTGCCCCGCCAGAGAGTCCTGCCCACAAGGCAATGTCTCCTGCATCCCGTCCCATGACCTCTATAATAAAAGTTCTTTCATGAGAGCTGGCGGTATCACGAATTTTATCTATCGCATCAATGACCGTGTTGAGTGCCGTATCAAATCCTATTGTAAATTCTGTTCCCGGTATATCATTATCAATTGTTCCCGGTACGCCGACACATGGATAGCCGCGTTCAGTCAATGCTTTTGCTCCTCTATAGGAACCATCGCCGCCAATCACGACCAGACCATCGATGTTATGCTTGTCAAGCTGCTTCAAAGCTTGCTGCTGTCCCTCTTGCGTTTTGAATTCCGGGCACCTCGCAGAGCGGAGAATCGTTCCGCCGCGGTGGATAATGTCACCGACTGATCCCGCCTCCAGCTGATGAATATTGCCATTAATCAGCCCCTGATAGCCCTGGTACACGCCGTACACCTCGACTCCATGATAAATGGCTTTACGAACCACTGCACGAACAGCCGCATTCATTCCTGGAGCGTCACCACCGCTTGTTAGTACGCCAATACGCTTCACTTCTTACCACCTCACTTAATATGTACCTGCTAACATTATTATGTACCTGTTAACAAAGAAAAGAAAACACTTTCCGATGGTTAGTCTTTTCTCTAATCATCTGTTTTTAACATAGCAAAAAGGTCTGACCTTTACAATTTTTAGAGCTTTTGAGCCATCCGGAAAATGAAAAACACGGCTGCTTCCATACTCAAGAAAAAAGAACGTGCCTTCGTTCATACGATGCACGTTCTTTCTTCTTTTACTCTATTGATTAAAGAGTGTACTCTCCGATTGCTTTATACTTGTCATAGCGCTGATCCACCAATTCGGAAGTTGATAGCTTCAGCAATTCCTTCAGAGCCGGTGCAAGCACCGCATCAATCAACTCTGCCTGCTTCTTGGCATCCCGGTGAGCGCCCCCTCTTACTTCAGGAATTACTGCATCAATAATGCCAAGCTCTTTTAGGTCATGAGCAGTAATTTTCATTGTTTCTGCTGCACGCTTGGCTTGAGAAGCATCCTTCCATAATAAAGCGGCTGCTCCTTCTGGCGAAATCACTGAATATGTCGAGTTTTCCAGCATAAACAGCTTGTTCCCTACACCAAGGGCAAGTGCTCCTCCACTACCGCCTTCACCAATAACGATACAAATCACAGGAACTGTTAGACCAGCCATCTCAAATAAATTTCTGGCAATTGCCTCACTTTGGCCCCGCTCTTCTGCCGCTTTTCCGGGATATGCGCCTTTTGTATCAATTAAACAAATGATAGGACGATGGAACTTCTCCGCTTGTTTCATTAGACGAAGTGCTTTTCGATAGCCCTCTGGATGAGGCATACCAAACGTACGACGTATGTTCTCTTTCGTGTCGCGGCCACGCTGGTGGCCAATGACCGTGACAGGCAGCCCTTTGTACTTAGCCACTCCGCCTACGATGGCTTCATCATCACCAAACAGACGGTCCCCATGCAGCTCCATAAAATCAGGGAATAAATACGTAATATAATCAAGAGTTGTCGGACGCTCTGGGTGCCGGGCCATTTGCACACGGTCCCATGGCGTCATGCTTTCATAAATGTCCTTTTCGAGTTTTTTCAGCCGCTGTTCGAGCTTTTCAATCTCTTCTGTTAAATCCACGTCAGATGTTGACGTAAAGTGCTTCAGTTCAGCAATCTTCCCTTTTAACTCCGTTACCGGCTTTTCGAATTCTAATCCTACTACCATGCGAGTTCACCACCCGGTTGATGTATGTCTAATAAAAAGGCAATCTTCTCCTTCAAGTCATGGCGGTGAATCACTTCATCCAGCTGACCATGCTTCAGCAGAAATTCAGCTGTCTGAAAATCTTCGGGCAGCTTTTCATGGATTGTCTGTTCAATAATCCGTCTGCCGGCAAAGCCAATCAGGGCCCCCGGTTCTGCAAAGTTATAGTCACCAAGAGAAGCAAAGCTTGCAGATACACCACCTGTCGTCGGATGCGTCATAATGGAGATAATTAAGCCGCCATTTTCACTAAAACGCTTCAAGGCTACACTTGTTTTCGTCATTTGCATTAAGGACAGCACGCCTTCCTGCATGCGAGCTCCACCGGACGCTGTGAAAATCACAAAAGGAACTTTGCGCTTATCCGCTTCTTCAATCGCTCTTGTGATCTTCTCACCTACAACAGACCCCATGCTTCCCATGCGGAAGTTAGCATCCATAATAGCAACGACTACCTCCAAGCCGTTTACACGGCCTGTCCCTGTTAATACAGCTTCGTTCATTTCTGTCTTCTTTCGATCTGCCTCCAGCTTCTCTTCATAATCCGGAAATTCCAAAGGGTTAGCTGAAGTCATCTCTGCATCAAGCTCTTGGAATGTACCTTCGTCAATGAAGGAATCCCTGCGCTCAAATGCCGTCATTCCAAAGTGATGCCCGCACCCTAAGCATACAGACAAGTTTTTTTTCAGCTCTTTTGCATAGCTGATCTTCTTGCACTTAGGGCATTTCTGCATAATGCCCTGTGGAACATCTTGTTTGCTGGCTTCAGTTGGAATGGTTACATATTTTTTCTTCTTTGGCTTTTGTTTATTAAATAAGTCTCTGATCAACTTGCATCCTCTCCCTATAAAAAGCTTCACCCGATTAGTATCTTTTCTTTTATGAGATGGACAGCAGAAAACAGCATAGCTGCTCTATGGAAAGACGCTTGTACATCTTCAGGATTCCTCCACGGAAAGCTGACCGTAAGCTTCAAAGACGTTGGTCACATCCTTTGTCCTTACCGCGTCAATAAGACGGAGAAATGCTCCTTTGTTATATACTAGTCTATCTTCCTCTTGAACGGCATCTGCATAGCTAGACACAATAAGCCAGATCTTCTTAAGCAGCTGATTGCCGCTCACATCCATGAAAAAACCAAAGAAGTCGCGTTCGGTGAAATGTTCTTTTCTTATTTCAGCCTCAAGCTCTTCTAAACGCTCCTCTAAGTTTGGTTGTACCATAGCGGTTGATAAACAGCCCATTTCAACGATATGCTTCGTATGCTGCACATCCCGCTTTGTTTGATCTTGCTGCAAAATAAATGCGCCTACTAAATGGATGAGCTGATGATTACTGAAGTCACGAAGAAATGTACCTTCTCCGCGCTTCGTTTCAATTAATCCAAGCAGCTCTAAAGCTCGCAAGGCTTCTCGAATAGAAGAGCGAGAGGCTGCGAGCCGCTCAGACAGCTCGCGTTCAGATGGAAGTTTGTCACCAGGAAGAAGATGATCTTCAATAATAATATCGCGGATTTCCTCTACCACTTCGGCAAACTTTGATTGTGGCCTCTTACTTTCCACTTTTTTACTCACTTTTTCCAATACGAGCTAGCTGTACAGTCCGCTCTCTCACTTCATCTGCATCCACTTTTTGGCGTGCCACACCTGTTTCCATCGCTGTTTTTGCTACCGCTGCTGCTACTGCTGGCGCTACTCGCGGATCAAATGGCCCAGGAATAACATAATCAGCATTTAATTCATTTTCACTAATTAAACCAGCAATTGCCTCTACAGCTGCCCGTTTCATATCCTCATTAATATGAGTCGCCCGTACATCTAGTGCTCCGCGGAAAATCCCTGGGAAAGCGAGTACGTTATTAACTTGATTTGGGAAGTCAGATCGGCCGGTTCCGATAACTCGAGCGCCCGCCTGCTTAGCCTCTTCCGGCATGATTTCCGGTACAGGGTTCGCCATAGCAAATATAATCGAATCAGCATTCATCGTCTGCACCATTTCCTTCGTCAAAGCACCAGCGGCCGATACACCAATAAACACATCTGCGCCTTTAATCACATCTGCAAGCTGACCTTCCTGTCGGCTGAGATTAGTGAATTTAGCTACTTCTTCTTTTACTGGATTCATGCCTTCCGGACGGCCTTCATAAATAGCCCCGCGTGAATCGCACATAATAACATTGCGTACGCCGTAGCTTGATAACAATTTGATAATCGCAATACCTGCTGCTCCTGCACCATTAGCGACAACCTTAATATCCTTAAACCTTTTCCCTGTCAGCTTCAAAGCGTTAACCAATCCAGCAAGCGTGACAATCGCTGTCCCGTGCTGATCATCATGAAAGATAGGAATGCTTGTCTCTTTCTTTAAACGCTCTTCAATTTCGAAGCAGTGTGGCGCTGCAATATCTTCCAGGTTCACACCGCCAAACGTCGGCTCCATTAGCTTAACTGTTTCAACAATCTTGTCAGGATCTTCTGTATTTAAGCAAATAGGAAAAGCATCCACGCCAGCAAAGCTTTTAAACAGTACTGATTTCCCTTCCATTACAGGCATAGCTGCTTCAGCACCGATATTTCCGAGGCCAAGTACGGCTGTTCCATTGGATACAACAGCCACAGTATTTCCTTTGATTGTATAATCGTAAACAGTCTCAGGCTTCTCGTATATATCCTTACAAGGCTCGGCGACGCCCGGTGAATAAGCAAGGCTTAAGTCTTTAGCGTTTTTCACTTCAACTTTAATGCCCGTGGACAATTTTCCTTGATTTATTTTATGCATATGTAACGCTTCTTCTCTAATTGACATCTTTTTTCTCTCCCCGTTCATTTGCTGTCCGCTTGTAGTGGTCTGACCACGTGTAGTCTATTACACACAATAAACTATCGGCGGAAAGTTGTAAAGTTATTTTATTTCATTTTTTAATACGACATTCTCAGAGCCCACGATTCTCTTTAACTCATCTAATAAAGGCTTCACCGGCTTGACGTATTTCTTACTGTTAAGCCTGACCGTCCGGCGGGTTCGTTCATAATGCAGTACAACAGCCGTTTCCCCTTTAAAGCGGCTGATTAGCTGGTGAATATCTTCAAGAACAAGGGATTCATCCTGAGACCCTGGAATTTTTACATATAGCGTTTTTTCCCGTTCACTCTGTCGTTCTTTCAATTCAACTGCTGTGTAAATGTCTTTCACAATCAGCTTCTTTTGTCGGTTTCTTTCTTCTACATCCCCCTTCACAAACAGAACGGCCCCTTCTTGTAAATCGTCCATATGCACACGGTATACAGCCGGAAATACAACACCCTCTATCTCTCCGCTTTCATCAGACCCTTGGATAAACGCCATATTCTCCCCCGTCTTCGTACGGATGACCTTTACCTCATCTATGAAAATTCCAGCAGAAATGCCTCTCTGTCCTGAGGACAGCTTAGCAATCAGCACTTTTCCTGCCTGCTTGAATAGACTGTCGTACGTTTCTGCCGGGTGAGCAGATACGTAGAAACCAAATGCCTTCTTCTCATGCATAAGCCGCTCTTCCTCTGACATAGGGGCGGCTTTCGAATATTTCGGCTTAGGAAAAAAGTCTCTGTCCATTGATGACTCTCCCCCAGGATTCATAAGGTCTGCATGCTCTATAGCCGCCTCCAAGGTGGCTAGCAGAACAGCCCTGTCTTCCCCAAACTCATCCATCGCTCCAGCCTGAATGAGAGACTCAATCGTATTTCGATTGACAATATGAAGCGGTACACGGAGACAGAAATTAAACAAATCGGTAAACGGACCATTTTTCCGGGCAGCTGTAATTTCCTTCACTGCCGCTGCTCCTACTCCTTTCACAGCTGCTAAACTAAAACGAATCTCATTTCCTTCTGCCGTGAAAGGATACTGGCTCGAGTTAATAGAAGGCAGAAGCAGGGTGAGCCCCATGCTCTTAGCTTCTATAGTACACTGTTTTAGCTTTTCTTCATTGCCAAGTGCGGAGCTCATCAATGAGGCCATGAAAATAGCTGGATAATGCGCTTTTAAATAAGCTAATCCATACGTAATAAAGCTGTAGGCGACTGCATGGCTGCGGTTAAACCCATAATTAGCGAATTGGACGATCAGTCGGTAGACACGATCGGCTTCCTCCTCGCTATAACCATTTGCAGCAGCTCCGCTAATAAAGTGCTCCCGCTCCTGCTGGAGCACTTCTCTATTCTTCTTGCTCACAGCCCGGCGGAGCAGATCAGCCTCTCCTAAGGAAAAGCCTGCAAACTCGGAGGCAATTCGCATAATCTGCTCCTGATATATAAGCACACCATATGTCGGTTCTAAAATCTTCTGTAAATCGGGATGTGGATAAGCGACAGGCTTCTTCCCATGCTTCCGCTCAATGTAAAGCGGAATGCTCTCCATTGGACCTGGGCGGTAGAGCGCATTCACCGCTACAATATCTTCAAAGCGGTTTGGCTTTAAACTTTTCAGCACCCTGCGCATTCCCTCGGACTCCATTTGGAAAATGCCGGTTGTGTTCCCTTCCCCAAGCAGCTGGAAGGTCGCTTCATCCTGAAGTGGTATATTCTGTAAAGATAGCTTTTTTCCTTCCGCATAATAAATCGAATCTAGTATTCTTTCTAAAATCGTCAAATTGCGCAAGCCTAGCAAATCAATTTTCAGCAGCCCTAGTTCCTCGAGAGCATCCATGGGGAACTGCGTTAAATACAGATCATCATGCCCAGCTTGAACAGCAGTAAGCTCTGTTAGCGGTTCATCCGTGATGACCATACCAGCGGCGTGAGTAGAAGTATGCCGTGGCAGCCCCTCTAATAGAAGAGCCGTCTCATAAATCTTCTGATGCTTCTCCGACCTGTGCACCCAATCCCGGAAGCGGGCAGATTCCCTGTACTGCTGCTGCAGGGTGGGGCCTCCCCGAGCCGAAAGCACCCTGGATAACTCTTCTAAATCCTTAGTAGAAAAATGAAACACACGGGCTATATCACGCATCACCGCTTTAGCTGACAGAGTGCCGAATGTGATAATCTGGGCAGCATGAAGCTTACCGAACTTCCTGCCTATGTAACGGATCACTTCATCACGGCGGTGATCGGGAAAATCAAGGTCAATATCGGGCATAGAAATACGCGCAGGGTTTAAAAACCTTTCAAATAACAGTCCATATTTGATAGGGTCCACACTCGTAATACCCAAAAGATAAGCTACAAGCGAGCCAGCGGCCGATCCTCTCCCTGGCCCGGTTAAAATCCGCTGTTCCTTTGCAAAGCTCATGAAATCCCAAACAATGAGGAAATAGTCGCTGAACCCCATTTCTTCAATAATTTTCAATTCATAGGATAGACGCTGTTCGTAAGCCGGCTCTCCCTCTGTTCCTGCCTGTTTCATCGCCTTTCTGCATATATCCTTTAAATAGGCAGAAGCAGTTTGTCCTCCTGACAAAGGATACTTCGGGAGAAGATGACGCCCAAAGGCCAGATCAACCTGGCATTCCTCCGCCAGCCGAGCTGTTTCTTGAAGGACCTCCGGCTCATCTAGAAACCAGGCAGCGGCTTCTTCAGGAGAAGCGAAATAGGAGCCGCTATCCGATTCTGTCTGACCATCTGACAGCTTTTCTCCGTCTCGTATTGCTTTTAAACAGCGTAAAGCAAACGCCTCTTCTCTATGTAAATGCGTAACCCGGCTCGAGGCAATGACCGGGATTGAGAGGGTCTGTCCTAACCGTTTGATCCTCTCTACTATCCCTGTTTCACTCTCTTGCTCGCGCCGGCCGATGGAAAGAAAGAAATGCTCAGAGGCGAACAGCTCTTTCAGCTGAAGTGCCGCCTTCTCTGCCTTCTCTGGATCTTCCATTAGAAGCTTCTCTACTTCTCCATCTGCTCCCGGCGTAAAGGCAAACAAGCCGGCAGAATAACCTTTGAGCCAATGAAGAGGGATAAATGGCTGCTTAGCAGTCTGGATAGCACTGGAAATCTTTAATAGGTGCTGGTAACCTTCATTATTTTTGGCTAACAGTACGAGCGGGAATGACTGCCCAGCTTGAAAAACACTTTCGACATCAGCCAGCAAACCAATAATAGGCTTAATACCGGCCTGCTTACACGCCTTGTAAAAAGGCACAACCCCATACATCACATTCCTGTCCGTAATCGCACATGCCTGGTAGCCGAGCTCGCTGGCTCGTGTTACCAATTTATCGACAGATATAGTGCTCGACAGCAAACTATATCCGGTTTGCACTTGCAGATGGGTAAACATCCCCTCATCTCCTGCCTACAAATTTCGTTCTATACTTACTTTTCATTATAGGGTTTCTATTTAAAAAAGGAAAATAGGGCCTTCTTACATATCGCTCTCTTCTTGTACATATATAAGTAAAAAGCATGTATAAATGGAGGGCCTATGACAGAAACGTTCTTTCATGAATTATTTAAATGTTATTTCATTGCTTTTGGCGTTCTGATTGGCGGTTCCTTAATTGGCGGACTTGCCGCTTTTGCAGTCAACCAGCCTCTTCTAACCAGCGTTGAGAAAATCAGTGAAAGCTTGCGCATTTGGGCGATCATTGCAGCAATCGGCGGCACCTTCGACACTCTGTACAGCTTCGAGAAAGGATTCTTAAATGGTGAAACGAAAGAGTTGTTTAAACAATTTTTATTTATTTTGTCTGCCATGGGAGGCACCTACACGGCGAAAGCTATTATTAGCTGGCTGACCGGGGAGCACATTGCCCCATGAGAGTACCGACGTTATATAAGAAACCCAGGCTGAAATGGGTTCTCGCCGGAGCGGCAATTGGCTGCTGCATTAGCTGGATGCTATTTGTTTATATGTATGGGGCTATGCAGGAGAGACAAGCCGTAGTACTTGAAAAACAGAAGAACGACGTAAGAGAGCTTCAATCCCAGCTCAATATTTGGCAGGAGGAATTTAAGGAGCTAAACAAACAAAACCTGCACAAGCTAACTGTGCAGGAAATTGAAATCGATATTATTAATTATGAAAAGTATGGCATTGACGACGCTCACAGCATGTTTCTCGCAAAGGAGCAAATCAAAAAAGATCTATCTGTACTCTATGCAAAAGACCTTGAAACTGTGTATTCCCACAGGGAGCTCATTCGCCAAACTATTGAAAATAAAACCTTGAAAATTAATGATAGAAGCTATTCCCTGCACGTAACCGAGTGGTACTTCTATACAACTCTTTATCTCCAATTGGAAATGACGCTCCCAGAGGACTAGCCGTTACTTGCTTTCTTCGCATAATGCTTCGAGGTCAGCCGTCACTTTCTCTGTTTCTTCCCATGAATAGACAGAAGCGCCTGCGGCAAGCGGATGGCCTCCTCCTCCATATTTCTTGGCAATTTCATTAATGACAGGCCTTTTTGAACGGAGACGCACACGAATTTGATCCTCTTCTTCAATAAAGAATACCCACGCCTTAATGCCTTTTACGTTGCCGAGTGAATTAACGAGCATGGAAGCTTCAGGGACAGGCACATCAAATTTCTCAAGCAGCTCCCTTGTTAGGGAAACACTTCCCGCTCCATTCGAGGACAGGCGGAATGTTTGCAAAATATGCCCCTGCAGCTTCAATACATTTTCTTCTGTTTCGTACATGCGAGTGAATAATTCATTGCGGTCAAAGTCAAACTGAAGCAATTCACCTGCGTATTCCATCGTGCGCCTTGTCGTGCTCGGGTATAGAAACCGTCCTGTATCACCAACGATACCAGCAAACAGCAGACGTGCGCCCGCATCATTCAGTTTCAGCCCTTCCTTCACTCCGCTTTTATATAAATCATAAATCATTTCACTTACTGAACTCGCAGATGTATCCACCCACAACAGGTCACCATAGGGGTCCTCATTCGGATGATGGTCAATCTTAATCCACTCTTTTCCCAGCTTGTAACGGCTGTCACAAATTCTCGCTTCATTCGCTGTATCACAAACAATAACTAGTGCTCCTTCATACGTTTCATCCGGAATATCATCCAGCCGGCGCAAATATTGTAAAGTTGGCTCTTCTTTCCCTACCGTATATACCTTCTTATGCGGGAAAGACGCGCGAATTACTTCTGCGAGCCCTCCCTGCGAACCGTAGGCATCAGGGTCCGGACGGACATGGCGGTGGATAATAATAGTGTCATATTCTTTTATTTTTTGAATGATTTTCTCTTTCATGTGAATCCCCTTTTCCCATAGATAGACTTTTAAGTAGAATTCCTACTGCTTTCTCGTTACAATGAAAAAGTATGAACAAATAAACGGAGGACCAATCATGCCGATTTTTGCTTTTATTATTATTCTATCCTTTGTGTTTTATATTTTTTACAAGGTACAATACGTGAGAAGCAGACGGCCGATGGAAAAGAAATGGCTGTCAGCCAAGTCCAGCATTGCACTCGGCTTATTCGTTAGTGTCTTTGGTTTAAATACATTATTTATTCAACAGACAACCGTTTCCTACATTATTGCCGCTGTGTTCATTCTGATTGGCGGTGCCAGCGTATGGGCTGGCATTAAAGCATATCGGCACTTTCTGCCATATGCTCGCAGAGAAGCAGAAGAGTTAAATAATCACTCCTAGGTGGAAAGCCGCTTTCTCGTAAAGCGGCTCTTTTTTGTACCCTGTTAAGCTCCAAAAGGCACTATGGCTTTTCTCATTGTCTGTCAAGAAGCTGGCACATCATCATGGCCTTGCCTACGAGACGGCCATTGTTATAGACCTCGACATCCACCTTTCCGAATTTTCGGCCGACTTCCAGTACACTTGGGTGAATTTCGAGTACGCTTTCCATCTGCACAGGCTTGATGAAATAAATGGTTACATTCTCTACGACGATGTCGCCCTTCTTCTTCAAGCGTAACGTACGGCTCGCAGCTTCCGTTACAATCGTTGTGAACACGCCATATGAAATTGTGCCAAGTCGGTTCGTCATTTGCGGTGTAACCTCAAATTTATATATATCATCTGACCTGTCACCGAGTAAATCAAGCTGATTCGTAATCGTATCATCCAGCGTTTCTCCCACCTGCGGCTGACGCTGTGTCATCTGCAGTGTCTTTAACACGTCTTGCCGGCTAACGATCCCTTTAATGCGATTATGCTCATCCACAACCGGCAGCAGCTCAATTCCTTCCCAAATCATCATGTGGGCTGCTGAAGCGACGCTCGTTTTGACGGTAACAACTAACGGGTTCTTTGTCATTACCTTCTCAATCGGCACATTCTCGTCGACTCCCATGATATCTTTCGCTGTTACCATTCCATGCACTTTCAGCTGGTGATCAAGCACTGGAAACCGACTATGCAAGGTCTCCTGA
The DNA here is from genome assembly GCF_000812025.2 of Bacillus thermotolerans. Lineage (GTDB taxonomy): Bacteria > Bacillota > Bacilli > Bacillales > Domibacillaceae > Quasibacillus > Quasibacillus thermotolerans. The sequence continues at coordinate 75,407 of NZ_JWJE02000009.1, read as the reverse complement.
TTCTTCGTCATCCAGTCTTTCACTTTATCATCGATAGATAAAGCCGCAGTACGGTCGAAAGGCGTGAAAATGTCACCAACGAGAACAATTTCCTTCTTGATCAGCTGATCATAAATAGCACGGTTGATCATCGCCGCCACGGTGAACGTATCATAAGTCGTCGTAATAATCGGCAGCTCTAACTCATCCGCAAGCTTCGTTACATGATCATCCGCTTCAAAGCCCCCTGTGATTAAGACGCCCGCACCTGCCTGGAGAGCAAGTTCATGAGCCTTAGTTCGGTTTCCAACGATCAGCAGGTTATCCGAGCCCGTGTACCTCATCATCGCCTCAAGCTTCATCGCTCCGATAACAAAGCGGTTCAATGTTTTGTGGAGACCTGCACGTCCACCGAGCACTTGGCCATCGACAATATTAACCACTTCCGCGAACGTCAGCTTCTCAATGTTTTCTTTTTTCTTCTGTTCAATCCGGATGGTTCCTACGCGCTCAATCGCCGATACGAGCCCTTTTGTCTCCGCATCCTTAATCGCCCGATAAGCAGTTCCTTCACTAACCGATAGCGCTTTAGCAATTTGACGGACAGAAATCTTTTCTCCGATCGGCAAACCGTGGATATATTGCAAGATCTGTTCATGTTTTGTACTCAACTGTTTCACCTGTTCCTTTCAAACACGCTGATACAGTTATTATACTTGGAAACCCATACCTTTTCAAATCCATTTAAAAAGGCTGCAGAGAGATTCTGCAGCCCTTCTACTGTTACAATTCAATTGATTCTCCCGGTTCCAGCACTTGACCATTTTTCTGCTCTAGCTTCGCCACAAATTCATGCGGGTCCTGCTTGATTGGCGGGAATGTATTAAAGTGAACAGGCACCACTGTCTTTGCCTGTAAAAACTTCGCTGCAAGTGCCGCATCGTCTGGACCCATTGTAAAGTTGTCACCGATTGGCAGGAAAGCAAGATCAATTGGGTGCAGTTCGCCAATTAATTTCATATCAGAGAAGATGCCTGTATCTCCGGCATGATAAATCGTCTTTCCTTCAGCCATTAGCAGCACACCGGCTGGCATTCCCATGTAAAGGAACGTGCCATCCTCCTGTTCCATGCCGGAGCCATGGAATGCTTGTGTAAACTTCACGCGACCAAATTCAAATTCACGGCTGCCGCCAATATGCATAGGGTGCGCATTGACACCTTGATGACTTAAATAAACAGCCAGTTCATTGACCGCAATAACCAGGGCATCACTCTTCTTTGCAAGTGCTACCGTATCTCCAACATGGTCTCCATGCCCATGAGTCAGAATAATAACGTCCGGGCGTTCATCCTCCACTTTTAAGTCAGTTAGATCATTGCCAGTAATAAATGGGTCGATTAAGATCGTCTTTCCATTCGTTTCGACTTTTACAATTGAGTGTCCATGATAAGATACTTTCATATGTAAAAAACCCCTTTCTCAAAAATTGTTCCACTTCTCTAATTCAATGAAACATGAAATTTCCCTGCTTGTCTATTTATTTACATCCAATATGTTTATTGATACGCTAATCATATTTCAACACATCCAAAAGGAGGAACATTATGAATAAAAGATTGCTTTCGTTAATAGAATGGATGAAAACAAACGACGTATCTTTTTCATTCATTACTAATCCAGATAACGTATTTTACTTCACGGGATTTCGCAGCGACCCCCACGAGCGTCTGCTTGGCGTGGCTATTTTCCCTGAAAATGATCCCTTCCTCATTTGTCCGCAGATGGAAGCAAGTGATGCTCGAAACAGCGGGTGGTCTTTAGATATCGTCGGTTATTCCGACATTGATAATCCATGGGAGTTAATGGCTAAACAAATAAGCAAGCGGTCAAACGGCCTGCAGAAAATAGCTGTTGAGAAGCAGCATCTTACACTTGAGAGATACGAGGAGCTAACCAACCGCTTTCCGCAGGCTGCCTTCATCGCAGCTGAGCAAAAACTCAACCAGCTTCGCCTGATTAAAGATGAAAAGGAACTTGCTTCTCTGAGAAAAGCAGCTGAGTATGCTGACCTTGCTGTGAAGGCTGGCTCAGAAGCGATTCAAGAAGGAAGAACAGAATTAGAAATCCTTGCGGAGATTGAATATGAAATGAAGAGACAAGGCATTTCAGAAATGTCTTTTTCCACCATGGTGTTGACAGGTAAAAACGCCGCCTCCCCGCACGGTACGCCTGGCCATACAAAGGTTCAAAGAGGTGACCTCGTGCTCTTTGACCTTGGGGTCGTTTATGAAGGATACTGCTCAGATATTACACGTACGATTGCTTTCGGCAGCCTATCAGACCAGCAGCAGGAAATCTACGATACCGTGCTGAAGGCTCAGCAAGCCGCCATTGATGCTGTAAAACCGGGTGCCCTGGCGAAGGACATTGATTTAGCGGCTCGGCGGATCATTGATGAAGCAGGCTATGGCCAATTCTTTCCACACCGTCTTGGTCACGGTCTTGGTATTAGTGTGCATGAATATCCGAGCATTACAGAAACGAGCGAGCTTCGTCTGGAAGAAGGAATGGTTTTCACGATTGAGCCTGGCATCTATGTTCCTGGAGTAGCTGGCGTGCGGATTGAGGATGATATTTATGTTGCAGCTGACGGACCAGAGCTATTAACTGCCTTCCTAAAATAATAAGGCTATTTAAAAATATTTCATATTTTCAGATTGCTGAGAGCTGTAATCCCTCTCTCTTTTAGGTAAAATAAAAGAAAAGGAGGAATGCAAATTGAAGACGAAATATGAAAGTATTTTAGTTGCCGTCGACGGCTCTAAAGAGGCGGAGTGGGCATTCCAAAAAGCTATTGCCATTGCTAAGCGCAATCAAGCTATCCTAAACCTTATACACGTCATTGACACCCGATCGTTCGCTGCGATTGAAGCGTATGACCGGTCGATTGCAGATCGTGCAACTGATTATGGAAAAGACTTACTAACGAAATATAAACAGCAAGCAGCTGAAGCAGGAGTTCCTCGTGTGAACACTTATGTTGAATACGGTTCTCCAAAAACAGTGATTCCTAAGGACGCAGCTAAGGAAGTAAAAGCAGACTTGATCGTTTGCGGGGCAACGGGGCTCAATGCAATGGAGCGCTTTCTTATCGGAAGCGTATCTGAGCATATTACACGCGCAGCTAAATGCGATGTTCTCGTTGTCCGCACGGAAAAAGGTGAATAAATCTAACGTGGCGCTCCGGATATCCGGGGCGCTGTTTGCATGCCGCCCCATGTTCAAACAAACCAAAAACAGCCCCCTGCTTCCTCAGGGGGCTGTTTGGGATCATTTCACCAAGCTTTTCGCTGTCTCAATTTGGAGCTGAACCTGGTCGAAGCCAGTGCCGCCTAAAGACTTCCTTCTTTTGACGGCCTCATATGGAGACAATACTTGATAAATGTCTTCTTCAATGCAATCCGATGCTTCCTTCAGCTTCTCTAAAGGGAGATCTGCTAAATAGCATTGATGTTGAATGCAGTGAAGCACGAGCTTCCCTACAATCTCATGTGCTTCGCGGAATGGAATGCCTTTTGATGCCAAATAATCGGCCAGCTCCGTGGCATTGGAGAAATCGTTATGGACAGCTTCCTCTAAGCGGCCCTCATTCACCTTCATTGTTTGAACCATTCCAGTAAAAATCTTCAAGGAACCAATAAGTGTATGTACCGTATCAAACATGCCTTCCTTGTCTTCTTGCATATCTTTGTTATACGCAAGCGGCAAGCCTTTCAATACGGTCAATAGACTAAAAAGATTTCCATAGACGCGACCTGTCTTGCCTCGGATCAGCTCCGCCATATCTGGGTTCTTCTTCTGCGGCATAATACTTGAGCCGGTTGAGAAAGCGTCATCCATTTCAATGAATTGAAATTCCTGGCTCGACCAAAGAATCATTTCCTCAGCCAGACGGGACATGTGCATCATCAAAATAGAAGCGCTGCTTAAGAACTCCAGAATGAAGTCGCGATCGCTTACCGCATCCATACTGTTAGCATACACCTTGGAAAACCCAAGGAGTTCAGCCGACAATTCACGGTCAATTGGGAAAGTGGTTCCAGCCAGCGCTCCCGCCCCTAGAGGCGAGACATCTATGCGCTTCAATCCTTCTTGAAACCGCTCCTTGTCTCTTTGCAGCATCCAGAAATAAGCCATTAAATGGTGGCCGAATGAAATCGGCTGTGCTCTTTGCAGATGAGTATAACCGGGAGCAAGAGTTTCTACATTCTGCTCTGCTTTCTCCACAAGAGCTGTTTGAAACTGTTCAATAAGGCCAATGATCGATTCAACCTGCTCCTTCAAGTATAAATGCATATCAGTGGCAACTTGATCGTTTCGGCTCCGACCGGTATGCAGCTTGCCGCCGATCGGGCCGATTTCATCAATCAAGTGTTTTTCCAAATTTAAATGGATGTCCTCTTGGGCAACCGAGAATGTTAATTCACCTTTTGAAGCTTTCTCCTTTAAAGCTTCAAGGCCGCCCAAGATTTGACTGGCTTCTTCTTCTGACAGAATGCCTTGTTTTCCAAGCATTTTTACATGAGCCATGCTGCCTTTGAGGTCTTCAAAAACAAGTTCTTTATCAAAGTGGATAGAGGCGCCGAATTCATCTACCCATTCTTCCGCTGATTTTTGAAAGCGCCCTCCCCATAGCTTGCTCATTGATTGATTTTCTCTTTCTCTTGCTGAACAACTGCGTTCACTTTTGTCGGCAGACCCCATAGCTGGATAAATCCAACAGCTGCATCGTGGTTGAACTCATCATCTGGTGTGTACGTAGCCAGCTTTTCATCGTATAGAGAGTACTCAGATTTTCTTCCTTCAACAATTGCATGGCCCTTAAACAGTTTTACGCGTACAGTTCCAGTTACGAATTGCTGTGTCTGCTTTAAGAAAGCTTCAAGAGCTGCTTTCAAAGGAGAGAACCATAGACCCTCATAGATAAGCTCTGTCAATTTCTTTTCAATCACTGGCTTGAAATGAGCAAGCTCCTTTACAAGCGTTAAATCTTCTAGCTCTTTATGAGCCTTGATCAGCGTCATAGCGCCTGGGCACTCATATACCTCTCTTGATTTGATACCAACAAGACGATTCTCCACATGGTCAATTCTTCCAACTCCATGCTTGCCTGCTACTTCATTTAATTTCAGGATAAGCTGATCTAAAGAGTAGCTTTCACCGTTCAGCTTCACTGGTACCCCCTTCTCAAAAGCAATCTCTACCACTTCTGGTGTATCAGGAGTTTCTTCTAATGAAGCTGTTAAATCATAAGCCTCTTCCGGAGGAGCTGCCCAAGGATCCTCTAGAACGCCGCACTCATTGCTTCTTCCCCATAAGTTTTGGTCAATAGAGTATGGGCTGTCTAAGTTGATTGGGATCGGGATATTGTTTTTCTTCGCATATTCGATCTCTTCATCACGTGACCATTGCCAATCACGTACAGGCGCTAACACTTCAAGATTTGGATTTAATGCATTGATGGAAACCTCAAAACGAACTTGATCGTTTCCTTTTCCTGTACATCCGTGCGCTACAGCAACCGCACCTTCTTTTTCAGCTACCTCTACTAGCTTCTTCGCGATAAGCGGACGTGAAAGCGCAGATACAAGCGGATATTTTCCTTCATAAAGTGTATGACCTTGAAGAGCAAGAAGTGCATATTCATTTGCATATTCTTCTTTTGCATCAATCATGTAGCTGGCTACTGCGCCAACCTTCAAAGCTTTTTCTTTAACAAACTCTAAATCTTTTCCTTCACCGACATCCAGGCAGCAAGCCACCACGTCGTATCCTTTTTCTTTCAACCATGGAATGGCCACGGATGTATCTAAACCGCCTGAATAGGCTAAAACAACTTTTTTACCCATTTCTTTTTCCTCCTCTAAGCTGACCCCTATAAGTATAAATATACATTAAGTTTTATTTTTATTCCTTTCGATGAATAAAATATATCATGTTCCTCTGAAGGTTTCAAGTATTTATTTAAAAAAATTCATCAATTTGAATAAATAATCACTTTTTATTCTTTTGCAGAAAAAGCCAGAACAAGATACGATAAAAGAAAAAGGAGATTAGCTATGTATTTTCAATTAAACCGCCGGCTTGGCATCCGTATTCCTCATTTACCAAAAAGCTGGGAAGAACATTCCTCCTTGGAACAGGCCCGCATTCTTCATGAATGGGAGAATATTCGCGGAGCTATTCCTGACCGAATTAAAGAATTAGAAAGACAAATCCAATCCCGTCAGTCCCAGCTTGATCAAGAAGAGGACTTTCTCCGTTCCTGCCGCCTTAATGAAGAAATCAGTGACATTGCTTCTATTATTAACGACTTGTGGATTTGGTTTCGTACCACTCCATCTGTTAATAACTAGGACCTTAGCGATGGCTAAAAGAAACCCGTTCTCCATAAAGAGAACGGGTTTTCTGCCGGAGGAGATCTTTGGCTTATTCAGCTGCTTCTTTCTTCTCCTGCAGCCAGCGATATTGATAATACTTCTCCGCAAATTCGGTAATGTCTTTCGTTAAGCGGTAATTCGCTCCGGCTCCAATCGCCAGACCGATGATCGGCAAATTGGACACCTTTTTGTTTTTAAATACCGTGATCGCGAACAGCTTAGCAAACTGCTTAATCGTTCCTTCCAGCCAAGACGGGTCTGTTAAATACTCCTGCTCGTTGTAAAAATAAGGATTCTCTCTTTCTTCCAAGTCCATTAACAGCTCCTGCCAGCCTTCTGCCTTTAGCCTCTCAGGCAAGGTCGCTGCATGAAATACCTTTAAGGAAGCCATCATTTCGAACGGTTGCTGCGGATCATAACCGTAGGTCATAGCGGTGATTTGCACAGCCCGCAGATTAAGTATAGCAATCGCTGCAAGATCCGTACTAAGCGGAACAGCCCCTCCCGTTCCAGTTACTCCTCCTTGAACGAGAGAATACAGCCGCTGCCTGGATGAGTGCTGACTGTTTAGGTAACGTACTTGGTCAATCTTCAATTTTTTTAAATCTTGGATCGAGCTGATCTCTTCGTTAAATACACGGGCAGACATAATAATCCGCTCTCTTGCTTCATTTTGCAGCTGCGAACTTTGCAGCAAGGAATGTATCTGAAATAGCACATTATCCAGCTGAGTAAAGAAGGATTCAAGCGTTTCCTCCGGAAGTGCCATTAAAGCGCGATTCAGCCATTTAGAATATGTATACTGAAAGTCATTCCCTTCATAATCGGCCAGCCTTTGCTCCCAGTTCATCACGTCGTTCCATACCGCCTGTTCTCTTTCTGTCCAAGCCATTATCCATCCTCCCAGCATACTCCATTATTTTATTTATTTTCTATGATGATAGAAAAAAAGTCAATTCAGGCAATAAGCAGTTAAAGAAGCGGCATGGTATCTTCAAAGGTCATCGTTACTAAGCATTCTTTCTATATGTATATTCTCTTTCCTTTTCGACATGCTTCTAGTGTTACACCAGCTGCTGAAAAGAGAAGCTGCCAGGCACTGCCGGCAGCTTCTCTTACTTGTTTTCCTTAAACCATTCATTCATTTTATTCATAATCGATTGCACAGCCTGCTTGTTTTTCATAGAAGGCATGTTTGCTAAGAATACTTCCTTAGGTGCGGCCAATCCTTCTCCTTGTTTTTGCAGGATCAAAATACTCTTCGCTGCCTGCTTTGCTTTAAACATCGACTCCGGCAGCTGAATCAAGCCTTGAATATATACGTTCTTTTGAAAAAACTGCTGCAGTTTGTCTGCTTCCCCATCCTCAAACAGCCCATTTGGAATCAAAAAGAATAAATAGCCGCCGGGCTTTGTATGCTTAATGCTTTGTTCGATAAATAAATAATGGGCGTACGAATGCCCTTCCTGGGCGCGCAGCTCATAATCAGCAGCTCTTATATCATTAGGATACCAGCCAACCGGCAGGTCGCAAACAACAGCGTCCACAGGATCAATGAATAGAGGTTCAAGTGTATCCTGATTAAATAACTGAACGGGCTGTTCAATTAAGTTAGCTCCACACCAGGCCAGCTTCAATAATAAATCATCTATCTCTACACCAGCAGCAGAGACAAAGGCGTCTGGTTGGCGGTTTAGCACCGTCAGCAGCAAATTCCCTGTTCCTAGAGCAGGATCGAGAATAGACCAGCCCTTTTCCCCTTTCATAAATCTCTCCAGCAAGTAACTGATGAACAAACCGATGGAATCTGGCGTCATTTGGTGGTTAGGCTGCACATTCTCCTGCATGCCTTTTAGGATAGCCAGCTGGTACGCCTGGCGGATTTCTTCCTTCGAGTATCTTGATAAATGGGCTTCATCATATTGTTTCTGGATTCTTTTCTTTGCCACTTCACTAATCTCGTCCTGCAGAATCGTTTGCTGGAATAAATTCTCGGACGTTTCTGCTAGGGCATCTAAATATGTGCAGGATAACTCCTGCTGAAGAATGCTAGCTGTTTCATCAAAAGTACGAAACAAATGCTCAATTGGGGAAAATTCGTTCATGTTCTCTCCTCCTGTATATCTCTTATCCGCACAGAAGAGGAAAGCAGCAATGCCACAAACATGGGCAGCACGCTTACATGGCTGTCACCACTTCTTATACGTCGCGAAAAGAGCTGACCCTTGCAGAGCCAGCCCTTGCTTTTTTTACTTTTAGTTGGCGGCTTTTGCTGCCTCAATCGCTTTTTCATAATCTGGATGAGTCGTGCCTTCACTTACATACTCTGCATATGTAACTTTTCCTTCGCTATCTACCACGAATACAGAGCGTGCTAATAGGCGAAGCTCCTTCATTTGAACACCATACGCCTCACCGAAGGACATATCGCGATGATCGGAATAGATCTTTACATTTTCAAGTCCTTCTCCTGCACACCAGCGCTTTTGCGCAAATGGCAAGTCCGCAGAAATCGTAATCACTTCTACATTATCAATTTTAGATGCTTCTTCATTGAACTTACGTGTTTGCTGTTCGCATACGCCTGTATCAATGGAAGGGATAACGCTGATCAATCGCACCTTTCCATTCGAATCAGCTAATGTAACTTCAGATAGATCGTTAGCAAGAACGGTAAAATCAGGTGCTTGGTCGCCTGCTTTTACTTCGTTTCCAACTAGTGTAACTGGATTGCCTTTAAATGTGACATTTGCCATGCTTACATTCCTCCTCCTTCTTTTACACTCTTCATCATACTTGTTTAGCAAAAGAAATTGCAAGGAAAAGGATATACAGCGAACTGGGGCTTTTCTCCTTTGACACCCCGCAGGCAGCTAAAAATAGACAGCCTGAAAGAAAGTCATTCATGACTTCTTTTCCGGCTGCCTTTGGCATTTAAATAGAATAATCAGAGGGAGGCTTCTTGGAACTTGAAGATTGAGAACCCGAGGATGAAGAGGACTGGTTTGTATTCTTCTTCCCCATCATCCCCTGTATCTTATCAATGACGCCTGGGGCCAGGTCGATGATTTTATCCAATAAGTGTGTGTTCTCATCCACGTGCAATAACCGGACATCATCACCTTTTACAATTAAGAAAGCAACCGGTGTGATAGAGACACCGCCTCCGCTTCCTCCGCCAAATGGGCTTTTATCCTGTCCTGATTGCTGATTCATCATGAATTCGCTGCCCCCTGCTGCAAAACCAAATCCTACCTTGGAAATCGTCATGATAATGCTTCCATCAGGTGTTTCAACGGGGTCTCCGATAATTGTATTTACGTCAATCATTTCTTTCAAGTTTTCCATTGCAGTCGTCATTAATCCTTCAATTGGATGATCGCTCATCGTGATCCCTCCCGGTTAGCCGTTTTGTATAAAATTGGCGCCGCTTTTTGCTGGGATTTAAGTCGGCGCCCCAGTCTCAATAATTGAATGACTCCGGCTATAGCATGCCCTGCCCGCAAGGAAATCATACATGAGCATTCCGTTTCCAGGACGTTTCTTCCGAAAACTGGGGTTACTGCAGTAAATGGACTCATGGAGGCTTTCATGAACGGGCTGGCGGCTGATGATAGGCTCCCTTTGATAGCCCAAAGGACGCCTGTCACCATGCCCGTTAAAGCGGCATCTTTTGTGCCAAGAACAGTATCCCACCGCAAACTTTGAATGGTTACCCTCTTAAGCATATTAAGGAGGACGTTAAACTCTTCCTTTCCTGCTCTATGTATGGCTCTATTTGCTTTCTCCAATGACTGATCCGTTACTTCCTTAGGGGGCAAATGGATCGTCCAGCGCAGCCAGCCGCCAAGGAGAAATAGGCGGATGTACGCTCGTATATTTCCTTGTTTAGCAGAAAAGTAAAATAACACATAAATGTTCATTCGGCTAATGATCCAAATCACCCACAGGACCGCCAAAAGAGCTGATATCCACCACAGCAACTTGTCTTCCTCCTTTTTCCACTACCAGTGTGCCCACAGAGGCAACAAGCTAAACTTTACATTATAGAAAAACAGCCCGGCTGATGACCGGGCTGTTTACGGGCTTGCTTATTATGTCTCTTAACGTCTTATTTCTCACACGGTATGAGCAGATGTCCGAACAGCCAGCGACCGTTCATGAATGACGGCCGTATCAGCAAAATAATCGTGGAGCCCCTGCTTCTTCGGCATGAAAGCGACAATGACGTATAAAATCCAGATCGTCGCAGATAAATAGCGGCCAATCCATTCTCTGAAAAGCACTGTTGGCCATGAAAGTTGTGTGGCCTTTAAAGGAACAACCTTTAACCCAAACACCATTTTGCCAAGCGTTTGTCCTCTCCATTTTGTCATGAGAACAAAATACAAATAGAAAATAATGGAGGCAGCAATATTTTCAGCAGAGAAAACGCCGCCTCCCTCTTCCACTCCTGCCATTTGAAGCACCGGATAAACGAGCAGACGGGAAAGACTGCCGATTACAAGCAGATCAAGCAAGTACGCCCAAAGCCGCATCCAAAATCCCGCATAATGAAGGGCTGGGACAGCTTCCCCTGCATCCGGTAAATGCTCGGCTGCTAGCGTTCGTTCCTCCAGATACGTCTCTCGCTGCTCCTCTGTTTCATCGAGCAGCTGGCGCTCTTCTTCTCTTTGCTCTTCTTCTCTTTCCTTTTCGCTGCGAGAATCTTCTCTCATCTCTTCTCCCTCCTTTGTTTATTATTCAGCATATAAATACATAAGGCGTGGAGAATTCGGCTGCGTGAAAGCTTTCACTATTGACTCTAGTTCCTGGTTTCCGCCCATCAGCTGTCCTGCTTTCATCGTCAAAAAGGACGGCAGCCCCATGCTTGCTCCGTATGAAACGACTTGTGCGCCTTCGAGACCTGCGTCTTTCTTCAAGCCTTCAATGGTATCTTCTAAATAACCGAATTCATCGACCAAGTTTAGCTCTTTTGCTTGGCGGCCATCATACACACGGCCATCTGCCAGCTGCTTCACTCGTTCTTCAGACAGCCCTCGGCCATCTGCAATGACCTTTACAAAGCCATTGTACGAGTTATCGATTAATGATTGGACAATTTTCTCTTCCTCTTCAGTCATCTCACGTGAAGAACTTAAAATATCCTTGTGAGGACCGCTTTTAATTGTCACAAAATCAATACCTATGTTGTCCGCGAGCTCTTCATAGTTAACACTCTGCATAATGACACCAAGAGAGCCTGTCATCGTTTCAGGACTTGCGTAAATCTTATCAGCCGGGGCCGATATGTAATAGCCGCCAGATGCCGCCATGGACCCCATTGATACATACACTGGTTTGTTTGTCGCTTCCTGGATTTCTACGATTTTGTCATGTATTTGAGCGCTTTCCACTACTCCTCCGCCCGGTGTATTGACGTCAAGCACAATGCCTTTTACCGTATTGTCTTGCTGGGCCTGCTCCAGCTGCTTCATAAAGCTCTCGTGATTATAGCCTGGTGCAGACAGAAAAGATTCTGTTGTCGAGGTATCCTGGATCACTCCGTCCACCTCTAACACCACAATTTTTTCTGCGGGATTACCTTCCTCTTCTACCTTTTCTGTAAATTCTTCGCCGCCCGGAGCAACAGCTGTTTCGAAGGCCGATGAAAAATCAGTTGTCAGCGCATTAAAGGCTGTACTGACAAGAACGGACACAAGAAACAACCCGATAGCAAGCGATAAGGCAATAATCCTCTTCGTATTCAATTAGCTCTCCCCTTTCTCTTCTTCTCACTCTGCCGCTGCCTTTCCCACAGCAACGCACACGTGACCTTACTTTATTCTAACAAAACAGGAAAAAATATTCATGCCGCGTTCCTTTCTCATAGCCTTCTCTTCTATCCTATGAAAAGAGAAGGTCAACATTCGATGAAAACAAAAAGAAGCGTGCTCTTGCATGCTTCTTTAATGCCGCTCTATAAAAGATTGTTTCTTTTGGAACCATTTCGTTTGCGAAAGAGTAAAAACAATGAGCGCTGTCCAAATAAATGCAAAAGCCAGCAGCTGAACAGACGAAAACGGTTCGTGATAAGCGAATAGACCCAAAAACAGCGTCATCGTTGGTGTAATATACTGCAAAATACCAATCATGGAGAGCGGTATTTTCGGAGCCCCTTCCGCGAATAACAACAGTGGAAGCGCGGTTACAGCACCACCAGCAATCAGCAGTAAATCTGTAGCCGTTGATACAGAAAAGAGTGCCAGCTGCTCTTTAGAAGATAAATAGATTAAAAATAGAACAGCTGCCGGAGTAACGATCAGCGTTTCAAGCATCAAGCCGGATGCTGCCTCTAATTGAATAGTTTTCTTCATCAATCCGTACAAGGCAAAAGTAACGGCCAAGCCGAGAGAAACCCACGGAAGCTGCCCGTAAGATACCGTTAGAACTAGAACACCGGCCGCTGCAAGGATAACGGAAAACACCTGGGCTCTTGATAAGGATTCTTTTAAGATAAATACGCCGAGAAGCACACTCATTAACGGATTAATATAATAGCCAAGGCTTGTCTCAATCACCCGATCATGGGTAACTGCCCAAATATATAAGAACCAGTTACAGCTAATAAGTAAGGAAGCAGCAGTAAGAACGATAGCCTGCTTCGGCTTCTCTATTAACGACAGTACAGCTGTACGCACCTTTCTGATATTCCTTGTTAAAAGAATAAATATAACAACAAAAACAAAAGACCAGATAATACGATTTGCCAAAATCTCATAAGCAGCTACATGCTCGATCAGCTTCCAATAAATAGGAAAAAGCCCCCATATTAAGTAGGCTATAAAGATGGACAGCATACCTGCTCTTGACTGTTCGTTCATTCTAACCACCTGTTTCTTCTAGATTCGAAATAACATTAATTATACTCTGTTTAATCGGAAAAGCAACGGCTGCTTCCTCTGTCTTTCACTATAAACGCGCAAAAAAGAAGGCCAGAATTCCTTCTAGCCCTCTCGTTCGTCATTATTAGACTCTTGCTTTGTTCTCCGCTTCTCTCAATTCGATACGGCGGATTTTCCCTGAGTTTGTTTTCGGTAACGTCTCGACAAATTCAATTTTTCGAGGGTATTTATACGGAGCAGTCAGGTTTTTCACATGATCTTGTAAAGTGCGCACCAATTTTCTTTCCTGCGGGTCAATTCCTTCCTGCAGGACGACAAACGCTTTAACCACATGACCGCGAATCTCATCGGGACTGGCTATTACTGCACATTCCTTTACATACGGATGCTTTACTAATGCATCCTCCACTTCAAATGGTCCAATCGTATAGCCCGAGCTGACAATAATATCATCACTGCGTCCTTCAAACCAGTAATACCCATCTTCATCCTTCTTCGCTTTATCGCCCGTTAAGTAATAATCGCCCCTAAATTGTTTGGCTGTTCTTTCAGGCTCTCTATAATAACATTTAAAGAGGGCAGGGGTATCTTTATGAACCGCTATGTCGCCAATCTCCCCTGCTCCTACCGGCTCTCCACCCTCATTAATAATCTCCACCCGGTTGCCTGGTGTTGGCTTGCCCATAGAGCCCGGCTTGATCTCCATGCCCTTCATCACACCTACAACAAGCGTGCTTTCTGTCTGTCCATATCCATCACGCACATCAATATTGAAACAGCTGCGGAACGTGTCGATCACCTCACGGTTCAACGGCTCTCCCGCTGAAACAGCGCTGTGCAAATGGGACAGGTCATAGCTTTTTAGATTATGCACCTTTGCCATTAACCGGTATTCTGTCGGTGTGCAGCATAGTACATTTACCTTGTGCTGCTCCATCAGCTTTAAATACCTTTTAGGCTCAAACCGACCGTGATATACGAATCCAGTTGCGCCTGAACCAAGAACAGACAGGAACGGACTCCAGGTCCACTTTTGCCAGCCCGGCCCTGCTGTTGCCCAGACTACATCTCCTTCTCTCACATTCAACCAGCTAGCAGCTGCCGTCCGCAAATGAGCATATCCCCAGCCATGTGTATGTACTACGCCTTTTGGATTGCCGGTTGTACCAGAAGTGTACGGAAGAAAAGCAATATCATCTTTAGATGTCTCGACGGTCTCCAGCTCTTCAGGTGCTCCTTCTGTCCTTTCCTCCAGGTTCATCCAGCCTTCTGCTTCTCCGCCAAACACAAACTTAGTCAGTTCATTAATTCTTTGGGTTTGATTTAATTCATCAACGAAAGGTGAATAGCATACAACACCTTTCACGTCAGCGTGTTCAATGCGGTAATCTAAATCCTTGGCGCGCAGCAATTCAGCGCTCGGAATAATAATAAGCCCTGTTTTCAAGGCAGCTAAAAATATTTCATATGCCTCGATGACACGAGGAACAACAATAAGAATGGGATCTCCCTTTTTCAATCCGCTCTCTAAAAATGCATGGCCAATTTGGTTGGCTCTTTTCATCAGATTTGCGTAAGTGATTTCTTTCTCTTCTCCTGCTTCGTTTTGCCATTTTAAGGCTAAACGGTTAGGATCGCTTGCAAATCTTTCTACTTCCATCACGATATTGTAACGTTCAGGTGCAAGTAAGTCCTCTCTTTTCATTCTCTTACTCCTCCTTCTAGTATGAGATTATTATACCAGATAATAAAAAATTAAAAAGTTTTTTACCTTCACAGCAAATAAAAAAAGAACCTTCCGGATACCCTTAACGGTCCCTGAAGGTTCTATTATCTCCCTATAGTAGTTCGGAAAATTCACTAGCTGCTTTCTCTTCCGGCAGCTGAATGACTTCTGTATTTTCTATTGCTTCTTTAATCAATTCTTCAAAATTCACCGAGCTTTCATACTGTTGCACTTTCTCCAGCTTCGGTCTCGTCTTTGGAGCCGCCGGTGTAAAAATGGTACAGCAGTCCTCGTAAGGAAGAATAGAAATATCATGCGTGCCAATTTGCTGGGCAATTTCAATAATGTCCAGCTTATCCATTGCGATCAGCGGACGCAAAATTGGAGTAGGCGTCACTGCGTTAATAGCCAACATGCTTTCAAGCGTCTGGCTGGCTACTTGTCCAAGACTCTCTCCTGTTACCAGCGCGAGTGCTCCTTGCTTTCGCCGAATCTCATCCGCAATTTCCATCATCGCTCTTCTTGTAGACGTCATAGTATAGCCGCTTGGCACTTTCTCCTGAATCTTTTGCTGAATGGCCGTGAACGGAACAACATGCACCTTCATCTTTGCCCCAAACGCGGTTAGCTTTTCAGCCAGATCAAGCACCTTTTGCTTGGCACGCTCACTTGTATAAGGCGGACTGTGGAAATGAATAGCTTCAATTTCCACTCCCCTTTTCATCATCATATATCCTGCGACAGGACTGTCAATCCCGCCTGATAAAAGGAGCATAGCTTTGCCGCTGGTGCCCGCCGGCAGACCCGTCGCCCCTGGGTACTTCTCGCAGGACAGGTACACTCCCTCTTTTCTTACCTCTACAAGCAAGTTAATATCTGGATTTTTCACGTCGACAGTAAGACCCTCCATGCGCTGAAGCACATACCCGCCGACAGCCTGGTTAATGCCATTTGTATCCAGCTCGAACTGCTTATCAGAACGGCGGGCAGATACTTTAAACGTTTTTCCTTTGCTGAAATTCTTTCGGACAAGCTCCAATGCCGCTGCCTGAATCTCTTCTATATTCTGCTCCGTGCGCACGACCGGACTGAAAGACTGAATACCGAACACTTGCTTCAACGGTTCCTTGACTTCCTCAAACGGAGTGCCTTTTAAGTGTATAAATAAACGGTCATGCCTTACTTGCAGGCGGATATTCGGAAATTCCCGAAGCGCATGCATAATACTTTTCTTTAATTTATTCGTAAAGAGACTGCGGTTACGGCCTTTCGTCGAAAGCTCGCCATATCTTACTAACACACGGTCGTAATTCATTGTTGTCACCTCTGCACCTTTGCTAATGTAGGAATTGTATCCTTTAAAATTTGAATGAAT
Source organism: Bacillus thermotolerans (assembly GCF_000812025.2). Classification (GTDB taxonomy): domain Bacteria; phylum Bacillota; class Bacilli; order Bacillales; family Domibacillaceae; genus Quasibacillus; species Quasibacillus thermotolerans. The sequence continues at coordinate 59,000 of NZ_JWJE02000009.1, read as the reverse complement.
GCTTCTGCTTCTTGTCTTGTATTTTCATACGACAGGCTGAGCCGAACACTGCTGTCAGCTATTTCCTTCGGTACACCCATAGCGGTAAGGACCGTGCTTGTCTTTTTCTGTCTCGAAGAGCAGGCACTTGTTGTTGATAAGTAGCAGCCCCTCTCTTCAAGCGCATGAACAAGAACTTCACCCTTTAAGCGCTCAACTGAAAAGTTTAAAATGTGCGGAGCGCAGCCTTCTCGAGGAGTATGAATGATTACATCCTGTCTACCTTCAAGCTCCTTACGCAGGAATTGCTGGACGGCTCTTAGACGCTCGCCATGTTCACGACGATGCTCCTCTATGAGACGAAGCGCTTTCGCCATAGCTGCTACCCCGCCAGCGTTTTCTGTGCCGCTGCGAAATCCGCTTTCTTGATTGCCGCCTGACAGAAGAGCTGACAGCTTCACTCCCTTTTTCTTGTATAATACGCCGTTTCCCTTTAATCCATGAAACTTATGGGCGGACAACGTGCATAAATCGATATTTTCAAGATTTAGCGGTACCTTTCCCCGTCCTTGCACATCATCCACATGGAACAATACTTGGGGTTCATTCTTCAATAGCTTAGCGATTTCCTGTATCGGCTGAATTGCTCCCGTTTCGTTGTTCACATGCATAATCGATACAAGAATCGTCTCATTCGTTAACGCGGCAGCCACATCCTCTGCTGAGACTTGTCCGTGCGAGTCCACAGGCAGGTAGCTGACACGAAAGCCATGCTCTTCTAATTGCTGGCAGGCATTTATAACAGATGGGTGCTCTGTCTGCTGGGTAATAATATGACGTCCCCGATGCATATTAGCAAGAGCAGTGCCTTTTATAGCTAAATTGTTTGCTTCTGTTCCACCTGAAGTAAAGATAATATTTTCAGCCTCTGTTCCTAACAGAGAAGCCATTTGTTTACGTGATTCGAACAGCAGCCGCTCCGCCTGCAGGCCTAAATGATGGAGAGAGGACGGATTCCCAAAGAACTGTTCATTCACTTTAACATAGGTGGACAAAGCTTCCTTATATGGTTTGGTTGTTGCGCTATTATCAAAGTAAATCATGTCTGCACCTGCTTTATCCCTTGTTTATTCAACTACTTATCATAGCATAGCCGTCTTTTGAAAGAAATGTTCTTCCGTAAAAAAACTCCGTCCGGCTGTCGATAGCCCGGACGGAGTTTACTCTATTGCTCTTTCTTATTCATCATTTTTTCCAATTGCTTTAACCCTTTTGGATCGACTTTATGAATGGCTGTAGCAGCCTCCTCAAGGGCAGAGCGATAATCATAATTTCTAAAGGCTCGTTCCGCCTGCTGAAGCTTCTCCGTAATAGCCGGATGGGAACGTTTGTATCTATTTCCGTATTGAATCATTCGTTCCGCCAGCTCTGCCTGCTCCACTACTTCGGCCGTCTTACGCTCAAGACCATCTACTGATGCAATAGCCTCCTTGAGCTTTTCCTGAACGGATTTAATATTAAGCGGCGTTTCTTTAAGCGACTGCTGAGCTTCCTTGATCCGATCGACTGTCTCCTCCGTTAGCACCTCATAAAAATCCGGAACTCCCGGGATATTGCTTTTATCCACTACACGGAAAATGTCGGTAACCTTCTTGCGGAGCTCATTGATCTTCTCACGAGCTTCGATCTCATCCTTGCGAAGAGTTTTTAAGAAGCTGCTAAAGCTCGCTTGTTCCTTCTGAAGTTCCTGAAGCTGGATTTGAATTTCTTTCAGCTCGTCATGCAGGAAGGAATAGGCTGTCTTTTGCTCAGAGATTCTAGTTTCAAGAATATCGTATCTTTGTCCAAGACGATAAATGTCCTCCTCCAGCTGTTTAGGGACACTCCATTCTTCTTCTGTCAGCTCATAAGTCTGCCGCACATGCTCTGTTTCCTCTTGAAGCTCTTCATTGGTTACTCTTGCCTCTTCGATGAGATCTCTCGTTTGAGTATGGTTCGTAACAAGGAAGTGCTTGGCTTCTACTTCCTTCTCCAGCAGTTCGTAGAAGAAGTCGATATTCTCCTTCACATCTCGAATACCAGCCTCTACTTCATCTATCTCTGTTTTAACAATGAAGTCTTTATATACATTCAGCTGTTTGCGCAGGCTTGCTATCTCTTTCTCAAGCTGCAGATGATCCAAGAGGTATCCTTGGTGCTTCATTTCTTTATATCCGGACTCAATTTCGTTAAGCTGTGAAGGCAGTAAATTAGTCGTCTCTGCCATAAGCAAAGGAATGAGCTCCATTTTACGCAAAATTAAAATCACAGACTCTTTAAGCTTCAAAATGACTTCACGCGCTTCGAGGTAGTTCCCCTCTTTTGTCAGGTCTTCAAATGTTTGAAAGCCTTCAGACAAGGACTCAAGCTGCTCCTCCAGCACCGCGGCCGCTTTTCCGAATGTGTGACGGTGAGCAAGGAGGCGTTTCTTAGCGATTCGCTGCTTCTCCTTCAGCTCCTCCCTCTCCACACGGTTGTTCTCTTCGCTTCCAATTAGCTCACCAAGCTCAGATAGAATGAGATCAATTTTCTTTTCTGCTTCTTCCAGTTTGCGAGCAGCTGCTTCATTGCTGGCTCTTGCTTTTTTAAACTTAAACCAGTCGGCCCGCCTTTCTGCCTCTAGTAAATAACCGTCCGCCTGCACGATATCCTCTAGCAGCACATCGTCCCAAGTATGGCGCCAGCGATCAAACAGTTCCTCTGTCTGGCCCGTTAAGTTCAGAGCCTTCACTTTTGAGAGTTCGTCGGCAACCGGTCTCTCTGTTAATTCTTGTTTCTTTTCATCTAGTTCATCAATCTCTTTATATACCTTATTTCTATTAAAATAGGCAATAATAAGCAGGATAGCTATTGCTACCAGAACTGCACCTATAACGTATTCCATTGTAAGCCCCCTGTTCTTTCACTGCGCAGTCATCTTAGTATGTATTGATTATTCTTCTCATTCTCGTGTAATTCGCCATTAATAATGATACCATGTATATCGCTGTTTTTGACGACAAATTTCTTTTTTTTTCAGCTCATATGTGTATTTTTTGTTAAACTAGGTACATCATCACTTTTTGGGAGGCATTTCTTATGAAAAGAGACGGACATATTCATACGCCCTTTTGCCCGCACGGAACGACTGATTCGTTAGAAAGCTATGTAGAAGAAGCAATCCATCAAGGGTTCACCCACCTGACCTTTACGGAGCATGCACCTTTACCGGATGGCTTCCTGGATACAACCCCCACAAGGGACAGCGGCATGGACCGTTCGCAGCTGGATAATTACTTCATTTTACTGGATCGGCTCAAGAAAGAATATGCTTCTGCCATATCTATTAAAGCGGGGTTGGAAATAGACTTCATTGAAGGATTCGAAGCGCAGACTGCTCATTTGTTAAATGAATACGGCCCGCTGCTGGATGATTCCATTTTGTCCGTCCACTTTCTGAAGCATAGACAAGATTGGTATTGCCTTGATTACAGTGCTGATTATTTCGAAAAAATTATTCGTGCCTTCGGTTCTATAACTGCTGTATATACAGCATATTTCCAAACTGTCAAACAGTCAATTGAAGCGAATCTTGGACCCTATAAACCAACCCGTATTGGACATATGACGCTCGTGCATAAATTCCAGAAACAATTCCCTTGCAAAAAGGATTTCAGCAGAGAGATTGATGAATTGCTTCATTCGGTAAAAAGCAGCGGCTATGAACTCGATTTCAATGGAGCCGGGCTTATGAAGCCGCTCTGCCAGGAGACGTATCCTCCCCCTGCCGTCGCTCAGAAGGCAAAACAAATGGGCATTCCTCTTGTTTATGGATCAGATGCTCATCAAGCCAAGGACATAGGTCAGGGCTGGAAGGACATGCCCCTTCTTCACGATTCATTGAAAGAGGTGTAATACATGTTTCAAACAACCAACTATCAAGGAACTAAAACAGAAAACTATGAACTTGTGATCAAACAGCTTCGTGCTTTGCTAGAGGATGAGAAGAATCAAATAGCTAACTTAAGTAATGCCGCCGCCCTCTTAAATCAGTTTCTCGACAACGTTAACTGGGTTGGCTTTTATTTAACCGAAGGAGAGGAGCTCGTTCTCGGCCCGTTCCAGGGACTGCCCGCTTGCGTTCGCATTCCTTTCGGGAAAGGCGTATGCGGCACAGCAGCGAGTGAGAAAAGAACACAGAGAATTGCCGATGTTCATGCTTTCCCTGGCCATATTGCATGCGATGCTGCCTCCCAATCAGAAATTGTTATCCCGCTCGTCAAAGACAATGTCACCATTGGAGTTTTGGACATCGACAGTCCGATAAAGAACCGCTTTGATGAAATTGACCAGCAAATGCTTGAAGCCTTCAGCCAAGCATTAATCGAATACTTATAATAATAGAATGGCACTGTTCTTCATTGTAAGTCTTTTATATCCTTGCAGCGAACAGTGCCGTTTATTTAAACGCTTTTCCTTAAGCTTCATGTTTGTGTAAAAAACTCTCCTTGACACAAGGCTATGTAAATTATATACTGTTCTTTGTGTAAAATAAATGCAGCCTATGTGAACACTGTTAGCCGTTCATTTTGTTCCTTTGTCGCTCACGACAAATGGTGCATCGCGTAACCCTCTGCTGCAGGGGCGATGGTGCATGAAAACAAAATGACCTAATTGTTGTCGCACCGGTTTTTATTTTACAACAAAATAAAAACTAAAAGGAGGAGCTATATTATGGCTCGCTATACTGGCCCAAGCTGGAAAATTTCCCGCCGCCTTGGAATCTCTCTAAGCGGTACAGGTAAAGAATTAGAAAAACGTCCTTACGCACCTGGACAACACGGTCCAAACCAACGCAGAAAGTTATCTGAATACGGACTTCAATTACAAGAGAAGCAAAAGCTTCGTCATATGTATGGTGTAAACGAGCGCCAATTTAAAAACTTATTCGTTAAAGCTGGTAAAATGAAAGGTGTATACGGCGAAAACTTCATGATCCTTCTTGAAAGCCGCCTGGACAACCTTGTTTACCGTCTTGGCCTAGCTCGTACTCGCCGTCAAGCTCGTCAGCTAGTTAACCATGGACATGTGACTGTTGATGGACAACGCGTGGATATCCCGTCTTACCAAGTAAAACCTGGTCAAACAATCGGTATTCGCGAAAAGTCTAAAAACCTTACTATCGTAAAAGAAGCAATCGAAGTAAATAACTTCGTACCAGATTATTTAACTTTCGATGCTGAGAAATTAGAAGGTACGTTTACTCGCCTTCCTGAGCGTTCTGAGCTTCCAGCTGAGATCAACGAATCTCTAATCGTTGAGTATTACTCTCGTTAATAACTTTGCTTTGCAAAGCATAACGTTAAAAACCCTGGAAACCTTGTTAAGTCAAGGCGCCCAGGGCTTTTTTGTTTTCTCTATTATCACTTTCCTTACACTACTTTAAATAGAAAGAAGATCCACCCATCATTTCAACATCTTTTCTTTTTTTAACCTCTTGAATTAAGGTAAATAGAGCTTCATCCTTCTTTTTCGCCTCAATCATACAATCAATTTGCGGAACTGTTCCTTTAATTTCTCTTAGAAATCTAAAAAACATATCAATGTCCACATAATCTGAATGATGCCGGAATGCAGATTCACTTTTTGGACTTGAGATATGCATTTTAATTGGAAGAGATGAATCCTTCCAAGTTGCCACAACACGATCCCAATTTTCTTCCCACTTTTCATTCTCATGGTGGGCAAGATGATGATGATAATCAAATACAAGTGGGATTCCTAATTTTTCACATAAATAAAGAGTATCATCGAGTGTGAAGGAAGTATCATCATTTTCAAGCATGATCATTTTTTGGATAGCTTTCGGGACACTCATCCAATTATCTACAAAGCGCGACTGATCAGTTTCCTTATAGTTACCGCCGACATGGAGCACACAGCGGTGAATTGGGTCTACTTTCATCCCCCTTAACAATAGGTAATGCATCTTCAAGGTTTTTAATGAGTTTTTGAATACTTCTATTTTTGAGGAGTTCAGCACAACAAAGTGGTCTGGATGAAAATCAATTCTCATGTTGTGTTTTTTTACAAATTCTCCTATTTCGTGCAGCTTCCCCTTTAGCGGCTTTATATAGTCCCAATCTGGAAGGTCGGCATGGTTGGCGAGCGGAATCAGCCGGGAGGTTAAACGGTAAAAGTAAATATCACTAAAGGCATTATGCTTAAGCAGCCTGTGTGTATTTTCTAAATTAGCCAGTGCAATCCGTTCTAGTTTGCGAATCGCCGATTCACGGTCGCCGATTTTCTGGAATTGAGCAAACGTCATGGTTTTGGACGGAGAAGCGTTTTTGAGTTCCATACTCATCGCTACATACCCTAGTCGTACAATCGTCATTTTTTCCACCTCATCTATTAGTATGGAGAAAATGTGATGGCAGTAGACAATTTTATATAAAATAACTCTATACTGCCCAGCAATCGACGAAAGCTTTTTTAAAACAAAGAAAGCATCAACTTTTTAACAGTTGACGCCTTTTGATGATCTTATATATAGCGAGCGGGACCATAGCCGCCTTCAGCTTCTTTGTCTACGGGCCTCGATGAGACGAATAAATAGCAACACACCTTTTACTGTCTTCATCCCCCTGTATATGCTAGGCCCACTTCTGAATATTTCTAGTGCTTAAGCTCCCCTTCCATTTCCGGTACTGCCTATGCTCTTTTCTCACAAAAATGATTGCCTGCTCAATAGTACTTACCTCATACTTTGCCCAATGCTCAGCAATACTTCTAATTAATGAACGATTCATTTTCATCCCGCTGGACAGCAGAACAAACTCTAATAATACATTGACCACGCCGTCGTTAAAGCCCGCAGCCTTTAACTCTTCAATAACCTCCAAGTCCCTTGCAGAGACTGTATTAGCTTTATATTTCGAAAGGAATTCTTCGGATGTGAGCCCTTTAAATCGATTAATCAGCTCTTCTGTAACCATGTCTTCACGCCTTCCTTTACTTTTCAATAATTGTAACATATAACCAATAGCTAAAAAAAAGAAAATTCTATCCCCTCTTTTTTCTTGTATCTATTCACTTGTAGCCGTCATCATTAAACTCATTGCAGAGCAATAATAAAAAGCTGGCTTAAAGCCAGCTTTTTCATACATCACATTATTTATATTTAATCAAGTAGTACTTTTTCTTTCCTCGGCGAATGACTGTGAATTGTCCTTCCATTTTATCTGTCTCTGACAAGATATAAGAAGTGTCTTTCACTTTGTCACCGTTAATGGACACCGCTCCATTTTGGATATCCTCTCTCGCCTGGCGCTTGGAAGAAGAGATGCCGGCAGCTACAAGCAAGTCCACCAGGTTGGTCTCTTCATCAGCGGCTTGCTCGAATGTCGGTACATCTTTGAAGCCTTGCTTCACTTCTGAAGCGGTTAAGCTCTTAATATCACCGCTAAACAACGCTTCTGTTATTTTTTTCGCTTGTTCAAGCGACTGGTCTCCATGAATAAGACGTGTCATCTCTTCAGCAAGAGCTTTCTGCGCTTTGCGAAGATGAGGTTCTTCCTCTACAGACACCTGCAGGCCTTCGATTTCTTCCTTAGACAGGAACGTGAACAGCTTTAAGTATTTAATGACATCTGCGTCAGCTGTATTGATCCAGAATTGATAGAACTCATAAGGGGATGTCTTTTCGGGATCGAGCCATACGGCGCCGCTTTCTGTTTTTCCAAACTTTGTTCCGTCTGCTTTTGTTACAAGCGGAATCGTTAAGCCATATGCTGCCTCGCTCTCTGGTGCCATTTTACGGATCAGCTCAAGACCTGTCGTGATATTCCCCCATTGATCACTTCCGCCAATTTGCATTCTGCAATTGTGTTTCTCGTATAAATGGAAGAAATCCATCGCCTGCAAAATGGTATACGTAAATTCTGTAAAGGAAATGCCTGTGTCTAAGCGTGAAGCAATCGTATCTTTAGCAAGCATGTAATTGACGCCAATATGCTTACCAAAGTCGCGAAGGAATGTCACTATATCCATGGAGCCGGCCCAGTCATAGTTATTAACAAGCTTCGCTCCATTCTCCCCATCAAAATCAAAAATTTGTTCCATCTGCTTTTTAAGGCAAGCAACATTATGCTGTACTGTTTCAAGCGTTTGCAGCTTGCGCTCTTCCTTCTTACCGCTTGGGTCTCCAATCAATCCAGTCGCTCCCCCTACGAGAACAATTGGACGGTGTCCATGATTTTGGAAACGACGTAATGTTAGAAATGGAAGCAGATGTCCAATATGCATACTATCTGCTGTCGGATCTACTCCACAATAAAGAGAGATTTTCTCTTTTTCTAAAAGCTCTTGAATGCCTTCTTCATCGGTTTGCTGGTAAATGATCCCTCGCCATTGCAGTTCTTCTAACAAATTCATTTTGTATTCTTCCTTTCTTTGTCAATATAACAAGCAAACAAAAAAAGCGCCCCTGCTGATGCAGGGACGCTGATTGCGCGGTACCACCCAAGCTTGAGAATCACGGTTCTCCACTTTGTTCGATAACGGTTTGTCCGTTTGCTGCTACTTATCCGTTCACAGCAAAAGCTCCAGGAGGTAATTCGTTCAGCTATTTGTGCCGATTTCCACCAACCACCGGCTCTCTAATAAACAGGGATAGTGAACTACTGAATCCTTTCAACGCTAACTATGTACATGTATACGTCATATTTAATCAAAGGACTAAACAAATGTCAAACGAATTTTAAAATGAAATAAGCCAGCCCTTGAGAAAGAGCTGGCTTGTTGGATAATAAATTAATCTTCCATTGTAGATAAGTCACCTGTTGGAAGATCTAACTCCCAAGCTTTTAATACGCGGCGCATAATTTTACCGCTTCGCGTTTTCGGCAGTTTATCACGGAATTCAATCTCTCTTGGTGCTGCGTGAGCGGCAAGTCCCGTTTTTACAAACTGGCGGATCTCTTCTTTCAGCTCATCTGTTGCTTCGTGTCCCTCACGAAGAGCAACGAAAGCTTTAATAATTTCACCGCGTACTGGGTCAGGCTTGCCGATTACCCCGGCTTCTGCCACCGCTGGATGTTCCACAAGTTTGCTCTCCACCTCAAACGGTCCAACACGTTCTCCGGCTGTCATGATGACATCATCTACACGGCCTTGGAACCAGAAGTAGCCATCCTCATCCATATAAGCAGAGTCACCGGATACATACCAGCCGCCTGGCATGAAATAGGATTCATACTTCTCTGGGTTGTTCCAGATAGTGGTCATCATGGATGGCCAGCCTTTCTGAATAGCGAGGTTGCCCATACGGTTAGGAGGAAGCTCGTTGCCTTGGTCATCTACGATCGCTGCCTTCACACCTGGAACCGGCTTGCCCATTGAACCCGGGCGGATTTCCATCGATGGATAGTTACAAATAATATGAGCACCTGTTTCTGTCATCCACCATGTATCATGAATGCGCAGGTTGAAGACTTTCATTCCCCATCGGATTACTTCAGGGTTGAGCGGTTCACCAACGCTTAGAATATGTCTTAATGAGCTTAAATCAAATTGCTTTACAGCTTCATCTCCGGCTCCCATTAACATACGGAAGGCCGTTGGTGCACTGTACCATACAGTTACTTTGTAATCTTCAAGTGTTTGATACCAGCTTTCCGGCTTGAAGCGGCCGCCGACGATTACGTTCGTAGTTCCTGTCAGCCAAGGGCCGAAAATACCGTAGGATGTTCCCGTTACCCAGCCTGGATCGGCTGTGCACCAGTACACATCGTCCTCCTGCAGGTCAAGCACCCATTTAGCGGTTTGATACTGCTGGATCATCGCGCGATGGACATGAAGTACTCCTTTCGGTCTGCCTGTTGAACCGGAAGTGTAATGAAGAATCATTCCGTCGTCAAGATCTACCCATTCGATGTCAAAGGAGGCAGAAGCATTCTGCATTTCCTTATTGAAGTCAATATACTTATCCCCAGCTGGAGCTTCGCCGCCTACAATAAATACCTTTTGTAAGTCAGGAAGCTCATCAACCGGCACGCGCGGAAGCAGCTCTGGCGTTGTAATGATTGCCTTAGCGCTGCTGTCTTCCAAGCGGTCACGGACTGCACCCTCCATAAAGGCTTCAAAAAGCGGACCAACAATAGCACCGACTTTAATTGCTCCTAATACAGCAAAATATAACTCTGGTGAACGCGGCATAAAGATAAATACACGATCACCTTTTTCTATATTTCCAGATTGCTTGATTACATTAGCTGCCTGGTTTGTCTTTTCTTTCATATCTGCAAAAGTGTATTGCTCATTCCGCCCAGCGTCTCTGTAATAAAGCGCTACTTTATCCATGCGCTCCGGAGACTCTGCATGGCGGTCAATGGTTTCGTAAGCAATATTTACTTTGCCAGTTTCAGACCATGTGAAGTTCTTTTCGGCATCTTTCCAATCGAACGACTCATACACCTCTTCATAACTTTTTAAGTTATGATCCCCTTTTTGTACTGATAACGTTTCCAATTTCATATGACCGTTCCCCCTTCTTATGTAAGATACAACTATAATTATATGATAACACCACTTTTCGCAATTTTGAAACAATATGTTCGATGTTTTAGCAAGAAATTATAAATAATTTCGGAAAATTAAGTTAAACATCTTTAAGCATCGAAAATTCAGGTATAATACAACTATTGAACGATGAAGGTGGTGAGTGAATGGAACATAAAAAAGAATATCATTCGCAAGAAATTGAGTCGCCTGAAGGGACACTTGTCATCGAAGGCCCTGTTTCCTCAGAAACCTTGTCCCGCCTTACATTCCACGAAGGACTTTCAGCCTTTCGTATACCTGACCAGCAGCATAAAGCATTAATCGAGATTGCAGGCCTTCCCGAAGGACGTATTATTATTGCCCGCAACGGTGAAGAGATCATCGGTTATGTTACTTTTTTGTATCCTGACCCTTTAGAAAGATGGTCTGAAGCCAATCTCGAGGAATTGCTCGAACTCGGAGCTGTAGAAGTAGCTCCTGCCTATCGAGGGATGCGGGTAGGCAAAAATATGCTTCAACTGTCTATGCGTGATAAGTTCATGGAAAACTATATTATTATCACAACAGAATATTACTGGCATTGGGACTTGAAGGGGACAGGACTGAACGTCTGGGAATATAGAAAAATGATGGAACGGATGATGAATGCCGGAGGGCTCACGTGGTTTGCGACAGATGATCCTGAGATCAGCTCTCATCCGGCTAATTGCCTGATGGTGCGTATCGGGAAGAATATAGATGAAGAAACCATTCAAAAGTTTGACCAAATCCGATTCGTCCACCGCTTCATGTATTAAATAAAGGGGGAAAAGTAAGTGATAGTAGAAGAAATTATGCAGCGAGATCTGCATCTGCTTTCTCCAGAAGACAAAATCGGCACAGCTCTTCAATTATTTAGGGATAAAAAAATTCGTCACGTGCCGATTGTTGACGATAAAGGGGAGCTTGTCGGCATTGTCACTGATCGTGATGTAAAAGATTCTACGCCGTCTATTTTAAAGAAAGATCTAAGCGATGAAGAATTAAATAAACCGCTCTCGGTCATTATGCAGAAGGATGTATTCACTGGGCATCCGCTTGACTTTGTGGAAGATATTGCAGCAACCTTCTATGAATATAAAATCGGCTGCATGCCAATCGTCCAGGGCGGTGAAGTCATTGGCATTGTCACTGAATCTGATGTGCTCCGCACCTTCGTGGAACTGACAGGTGTCAACCAGCCCGGCTCGCGCATTGAAATACAAATGCCTCACAAGCAAGGCCAGTTATTCGAGGCGATTGAGGTGTTAAATAAGCGCCGGGTGCAAATTCAAAGCGTGCTCGTATATCCTGATAAAAAGAAGGAAGACTCAAGAATCGTTGTTTTCCGTATACGTACGATGAACCCTACTGGTGTGATTGATGACTTAAAAAAAGACGGGTACAATGTTCGGTGGCCAAATATGCCGGGGATGGACACATGAAGAAGGAAGCAGTGTTTGTTCATTCGGATCAACTGCTTTCCTATCGTTTTTCAGAACATCACCCGTTCAATCAGTTTCGGCTCACCTTAACCATCGACCTTTTAAAGACCATTGGCAAGCTTCGCGATTCAGACATCGCTTCGCCCCGTCTCGCCTCTAAAGAAGAGCTTCAGCTAGCTCATGATGTTTCGTATGTGGAGGCTGTCGAAAAAGCTGGCAAAGGCGAATTAAACGCAGATATCGCGGAAGGGTATGGACTGGGTACAGAGGATACACCTATTTTCGAAAATATGCATGAAGCCAGTTCACTCCTCGTAGGCGGCACGCTCACCGCTGTCGATTGGGTCATGCAGGAGAAAGCAGACCACGCTCTCCATTTAGGCGGCGGATTGCACCACGGCTTCCGCGGGAAAGCATCTGGTTTTTGTATTTATAACGACAGCTCCGTAGCCATTAAGTATTTGCAAGAAAAGTATAATGCTAGAGTACTATACATCGATACAGATGCTCACCATGGGGATGGCGTTCAATGGACCTTCTATGATGACCCCGATGTCTGCACGTTCTCCATCCACGAAACTGGGCGCTATCTTTTCCCTGGTACTGGAAATGTAAATGAACGCGGGCAAGGAAAAGGGTATGGAACTTCTTTCAACCTTCCTTTGGAGGCGTTTACAGAAGATGACTCCTGGCTTGAGTCCTATGAAACAGCTGTATGGGAAATAGCTGATTTCTTTAAACCGGACGTCATTTTAACGCAAAATGGAGCCGATTCTCACTTCCATGATCCATTGACCCATTTGTCGGCCACTACTCGTATTTATGAACGGATTCCTCAAGTTGCTCATGAAATCGCCCACAAGTATTGTGACGGCCGCTGGATTGCAGTTGGCGGAGGAGGCTACGATATATGGCGGGTCGTACCGCGAGCCTGGTCCTATGTTTGGCTGGCTATGACTGAGCAGTCAGATGTGAAGGGGTCTCTGCCGGAACAGTGGCTCAAACGCTGGCAACCGAAATCTCCGGTACAGCTTCCAGTCAACTGGCATGACGCTGAGGAAGATTATGATGCTATTCCCCGGAAGGCAGAGATCGAGGAAAAGAACCGTCTAACGCTGGACAAGCTTCTCTATCCGCTTCGCCAGCAAAAAAAGTAAATTATTCTTTATAACAAAAAGGAGTGAGAAACCTCTCACTCCTTCAGTTTGTCGACAAAAGGGTCCGGAATGGTCTCATTCCGGACCTTTTTCAGCTTTTTACTAGCGTTGACCCTATTTATAGAAAAGACTGGACCTCTCCAAGGCCATCATTTAGACCATTTCTGGACCTTGCCAAGTCCAGTTGGCCACTTTCTTAAGATTCATGCTAGCAAAAGTAATCATCGCCTGCATGGACAATTTTTCAAGTCCCCTTAGTGAACTTGATTACCCTTATTGATTGGAACGGAAGACGCGCAGACTCCTGCGGGATCAGCGGGACAGGTGAGACCCCGCAAAGCGCAACTTGAGAAGGCCACCGCCCGCCCCGCGGAAAGCGAAGCGTCTGGAGTGGAAATCAACACACTTACAGGCAAAATAAAAAGACTGCAGACGCTCGATTTCCATCGAGTTTGTCTACAGTCTGAAGGAGTGAGAAACCTCTCTCTCCTCTTTTGAATCATTATTTTGTGGAGCCTCTTTTTTCAATGTGATGCGGCAGCACAACAATTGGTGTCTCTACTTTCTCTTTATTCATATACTTTGTCAAAAGTCGCATAGCTACAGCACCAATGTCATAAAGGGGCTGTACGACTGACGTCAATTGAGGACGCACCATCAATGCCAGCCTGGAGCTGTCAAAGCTGATGACTTCCAGCTCGTCCGGAATATGTACTCCGTTGTCTTGTGCTCCGTGAATAACGCCGACCGCCATTTCATCATTATTAACAAATACAGCTGTCGGAGGCGAAGATAACTCTTGCAGCCGACTCCATGCTTCAATGCCTGAATCGTACGTATAGTCCCCTTCAATTACTAGCTCATCCTTTTTCTCGATTCCAGCAGCTTCTAATGCTTCGTAATAACCGCTTAACACATGTTGATTGATCGTGTCTTTAAGCGGGCTAGCTACAAAAGCGATGTCTGTATGCCCCGCGTCTGTCAGCATAGCAACGGCATCTGCAGCCGCCTGACGGTAATCAATATTAACCGAAGGAATTTTGCCTGTCGGTTCTATAGCGCTAGCCAGGACAACAGGGACGGAGGAGTGTTCAAACTCTTCAATGTGCTCCTGCGAAATTTGCCCTCCCATAAAGACAAGACCGTCTACTTGTTTTCCAAGCATAGTGTGGATTAGGTGGATTTCTTTTTCTGCATTTTGATCAGAGTTACTTAAAATGATGTTGTATTTGTACATCGTCGCAATGTCTTCAATACCTCGTGCCAATTCGGCATAGAAGATATTCGAAATGTCGGGAATAATAACGCCGACCGTTGTAGTCTTCTTGCTGGCTAGCCCGCGAGCTACAGCATTAGGACGGTAGCCTAAGCGGTCGATCACTTCAAGGACTTTCTTTCTTGTTACTGGCTTCACATTCGGGTTACCGTTCACAACCCGAGACACTGTCGCCATGGATACGCCCGCCTCCCTGGCAACATCGTAAATCGTAATGTTCATATTTCTATCTTCTCCTTCGCATAAACTTGTACCTCTATCTTAACAAAAAAAAGCCCTGTGAATACACAGGGAGTTATGCTTTTACAGGAATAGTTTTTACAACTTCCTTATAAAATTCATCAAATTGTTGTAAATTCATTTGCTGAGCCGAATCAGACAATGCTACCGCTGGGTCAGGATGCACCTCTGCCATTACACCGTCTGCTCCAATAGCAATCGCTGCTTTAGCAGTAGGGATCAGTAAATCTCTGCGTCCTGTTGAATGTGTAACATCAACGAATACAGGCAAATGAGTTTCTTGTTTTAAGATTGGTACAGCTGAAATGTCAAGTGTGTTACGCGTCGCACGCTCGTATGTGCGAATGCCGCGTTCACAAAGCATAATTTGATCGTTGCCGCGAGAAATAATATATTCAGCAGCATTGATGAATTCCTCAATTGTTGCTGCTAAACCGCGCTTTAACAATACTGGCTTCTTCACATCTCCAGCCGCTTTTAATAATTCGAAGTTTTGCATGTTGCGGGCGCCGATTTGAATCACATCAATGTAGTCGCAGGCAACTTCGATATCAGCTGGGTTAACAATTTCACTTACGACACGAAGATCATATTCATCCGCTACTCTCTTTAAGATCTCCAGTCCTTCAATACCAAGACCTTGGAAATCGTAAGGTGATGTACGAGGCTTGAAAGCACCACCACGAATTAAGTTTAAGCCTTTATTTTTAATAGCCTGAGCTACTTCTGCTACTTGTTCGTAAGATTCTACCGCACATGGCCCAAACACGAATGTTGGTGTGCCCTCTCCTACTTTCTCCCCGCGAATATCCACTATAGTATCTTCTGGCTTCTTCTTGCGAGAAACAAGAAGTGCTTTACGATGATCATCTTTCTGCAGCTCTAGACCAGCTTTGAAGATCTCCTTGAATAAATGCTCAATTGTTGAATTTTCAAATGGTCCTTCGTTGCTTTCCACGATCTTGTTCAGCATATCTCTTTCGCGGACAGGATCATAGCGGTTGACGCCTTGCTTTTCCTTTACTTGGCCAATTTGCTGTACAAGCGTAGCACGCTCGCTAATAAGCTCTAAAAGTTGTCCATTGATTTCGTCAACACGCTGTCTTAACTGATCTAACTCTTGGTTACTCATGTGATTATCCCTCCGCATTTTAAATCTTTATCAAATAGTTGTTTGTTCAATCTTGCCATGTAAATAACCTGATCTTTCGCCAGCTGAAAGATGGTACGGTTTTATTTTCGTTTGTAGGGTTTATTATAAAACAAAGATTCTGAAATGTCACGAACATTTTTCTTTATTTATTAAACGCTTTTAAGCGTTAAAGTATTATAGTGAAATAAAAGGAAACAGAGAAGCATCAAAAGCTGCTCTGCTTCCTTCTCTTTGCCTTCACGAGCTTAGGTCAGCTAATCCATCCTTTGTAATTTTCCAATGGGATTCGTGCCAGGAAGGCTGGCCGTTCTCAAATAAAAAAGCTTGTGGAGACTGATGTATGACTTCATACTGGGCAGCAATGTAGTTAGATAGATCTCTTGATTCCTGCACAGTTAAATAATAGCCTTTTTCTTCCGGATGCTCCTCTAAGAAAGCATTATAAGCTTCGAAAGCCTGTGCACTTACTGGACAGGTAGAACTATGCTTAAAGAAGAAGAAACGGTCGTTCTCTTCCGCCAGTCTCTCAAAGTCTGCAATTAAATGAACTTTTTCCACTATAAGTCACCCTTTGTTGAAAGATTTTGTTTGCATTATTCCTTTTATGCAAACAAGCTAATACTTATTATACCGTATAGAGAAAACCTGCACTTTATTTATTTCCCACATGAATCTAATTAAACCTTTCTGTCGATGAGAGCCTCCCTTGAGCTTTGCAATAAAAAAAGCAGGCTAAGCCTGCTTTTTAGTTATTTTTCTTTCTGTTATTCCCCTGCTTGTTATTATTGGAATTCGATCTGTTTTTCGTATTGTTTGTGCTCTTCGCTGCATTGGCAGCAGGTGTTTGGCTGCCTGTTTTTTCGTTAATCCCTGCACTGGCCGGATTGGCATACGTAGCAGATGAAGATTTAGTTGACTCATTATTATTTGCCGCAGACCCGCTTGACTGGCCTACGCTTTTTTCTGTTTCTTCAAATGCCTTTTTTGTTTCATCCAATTTTTGTTCTACTGTCTTCTTTACTTCTTCGGCCGTTTCTTTCGCCTGCTGCTTCATCTCTTCCGTACTTTGGCTGTTTGAGTCGGAAGCAGATCCAGGCATCATGTTCTTTACTTTGCCAACTAGGTTGCCGGATTGTCCTTGTACAGTTTGAGTTAAAGAAGAAGACTTTTCTTTAGCTGTGGAAGCAAGAGTTGTTCCTTTTTCCCTTGCCTTATCTGTCCATTCTCCAGCACGGCTTTTTAATGTAACTGCCTGTGAATTTAAATCCTCACGCAGTTCTCTGCCTGGTTTCGGCGCTAGGAATAAAGCTGTAGCAGCACCGACAGCTGCCCCAAGCATCGCTCCGATCATGAAGTCTCTTGAAGTAGAGCTGTTGTCTACATGCTTGTCATAATCGCCATACTGAACACTTGGTTTCTCCATTTTTTGGCCCGTGTTTTGTTTCGTGTTTTGCGCCATTATAATCTCTCCTTCACTTTTACATTTTCATCCGTTGAACGAACAGCAGGTGAAACTGTCTGGGTTGCAGGAAGAGTTGTTTGCTGCATGCCGTCTTTTTCAGCTTTAAATCTGTCCACTAACTGCTTAACTACATTCCCCCATTGAACGGCTTGAGAAATTTTATACTGATTCTTCTCCATTTGTGAGGCAACCGTAGTTGTTACTTTATTAATGGACTGATTTAAATTATGAACAGTTGAGCCAACATCTTTCACCGCATATACAACTGTATTCAGTTGCTCGGTTTTATGCTGGATGTCTTCAGCGAGCACGTTTGTCTTATGTAGCAACTCTGTTGTCTCTGTCGTTACTCCCTGCAATTGACCCTCCAGCCGGTCTAGTGTGCGTGTCAAGCTGTCCAATGTTTGGTCAACGGACTTCAAAGTTTTAGTTAAACTAATTACAAGAATTAAAAAAGCGATTGCTGCCACTGCAGCACTCAAGTACAAAATGATTTCCAATTCCGACACCTCCAGAAGCGTTATATAACTAAAGTTACCCCTCAACTAAAAGGTTAAACACTTTTATATTCGTTTTTCATGCGCGTTTTCCTGCCTATTTGCTAAATTTATTCAAAAATCCTCTCCTTTCTCCTCTTCTTGACGTTTGTCTATCACCCCCTTTCCCCGTAAAGATAAAAACTGCCGGAGAAGAACTCCGGCAGTCAATGAGGAAAATGACAACCGTCATTTTCTCTTTATTATTGTTTACTTAGGTAGTTTTCATACGCAGCCTGGAATTTTTGAATGTCCCCAGCTCCCATGAATAAGAGAACGCCTTCTTTATGCTTAGCTAAAGGTGACGTATCTTCTTCCTTCAAGAGCGCAGCCCCCGGAATTTTCTCTTGCAAGTCTTCAATAGAAAGCTTACCGTGATTCTCGCGAGCTGAGCCGAAAATATCACATAAGTAGACAGTATCAGCTTCGCCCAAGCTTTCAGCAAATTCTTCAAGGAAGGTTTGTGTCCGCGTAAACGTGTGCGGCTGGAAAATAGCCACTACTTCTTTATCAGGGTATTTCTGACGAGCTGAACGGATCGTTGCCCGCACCTCGGTTGGGTGATGAGCATAGTCGTCCACAAGAATTTGTGAGCCTGCAGTTTTTTCGGAGAACCGCCGCTTCACTCCTTGGAACGTAAGCAGCCGTTCTTTCACGATTTCCGTATCAATCTCTTCATAGTCACAAAGTGCAATAACAGCAAGTGCATTAAGTATATTGTGATCGCCGAATGTTGGTATTTTAAATGTTGCATAGAAAGTGTTCCTTACGAACACGTCGAATGTAGTACCTGTTGAGTCATGTTCTACGTGGCGGGCTTGAAAGTCATTTTCTTCCGCAAAACCGTAGAAGACAACCGGCACTTTCGCCTGTATACCTTGTAAGTATTCATCATCTCCGCACGCGAATATTCCTTTTTTCACATTCAAAGCCATTTCCTGGAAGGCAGAAACAACATCTTCTACATCCGTGAAATAATCCGGATGATCAAAATCAATATTGGTCATGATGGCATAATCTGGATTATAGGATAAGAAATGCCGTCGATATTCACATGCCTCGAGGCAAAAATAATCGGCTTGCTTCTCACCTTTTCCTGTGCCATCACCAATCAAATAAGAAGTAGGCTTAGCGCCGCTAACCACGTGAGCTAAAAGCCCGGTAGTCGATGTTTTCCCATGAGCCCCTGTCACAGCAATGCTCGTATAATTCTGCATAAAGTCACCAAGAAAACGGTGATAGCGGATCACCGGCACCTGGAGCTCCAGCGCCCGCTGGATTTCCTCATGTTCATCTGGAAAGGCATTCCCTGCGATCACCGTCATGCCCGGCTGAACATTATCAGCCCGAAACGGCAGAATCGGAATCCCTGCTTCCTCTAATGCTTTTTGTGTAAAAAACTCTTTATCAACGTCAGAGCCTTGCACGTTTTCTCCTTGATCATGTAGAACCTGTGCAAGGGCGCTCATTCCCGAGCCTTTAATTCCAACAAAGTGGTATGTTGTCATATAATTGAACCTCCAGCCTTCGTCTATCAGTACTGCAGTATATGTATTTTAATCATTTTTGATTTTATAGACGGTTTGACAGTTAACTTTCACATTGAATCATTATAACACTTTTTCTCTTGTGTGACTATTACATCGAAAAATAGCCATTTTCCTGTTTTCGGTAAGAAAGGAAAGAGCTGATCACCCACCGGCTGCAGCTCTTTCTTCTTGTCTTCATTATCTGTTAATTCATATGCGCTTCCTTCAAGGCCTGAAGATCCTCTTCTGTCATGAGCACTTCGCGCGGCTTTCCAGCTCGCTGGCCAGAAATCATCCCTTGCGTCTCCATCATTTCAATCAACCGTGCTGCTCGGTTATAGCCAATACTGAAATGTCGCTGAAGGAGCGATGTAGACGCGCCGCCTTTTTGAACAACAAATTCACACGCCTCTGGGAACAGCTCATCTTCTGTTTCCTGAATCTGAGCCTTCTCCAGCAGTTCTTCCTGCCTGAACAAATAATTAGGCGCCTGTTGCTTTCTTACATGCTCTACGACCATATCAATTTCATCATCAGAAACGAATGTGCCCTGCAATCGAACAGCTTCTGATGCCCCATTATTCAAGAGGAGCATATCTCCCCGTCCAAGCAGCTTTTCAGCGCCCCCTGTATCGATAATGGTTCGTGAGTCAACCTGGGAAGAAACAGAGAAAGCAATCCTTGTCGGGATATTCGCTTTAATTAACCCGGTAATTACGTCCACTGACGGCCGCTGCGTCGCAACGATTAAATGGATGCCGCATGCCCGCGCCTTTTGAGCAATTCGGGAAATGGCTTCCTCTACTTCAGATGGAGACATCATCATTAAATCAGCCAGCTCATCAATGACTATGACGATATACGGCAGATGCTCTCCCTTCTTGCCTCTCCGTGCGACTTTTTCATTATATTTTTTAATATCACGAACCCCTGCATGAAGGAACAGCTCGTAACGACGCTCCATTTCCTCTACTGCCCATTTTAAAGCTGCTGTCGCTGCTTTTACATCTGTAATAACCGGGCTCACAAGGTGTGGGATGTCATTATACGGGGCAAGCTCTACCATTTTCGGGTCAATTAAAAGCAGCTTCAATTCATGAGGCGCCGCTTTGTATAAGAGACTCACGAGAATAGAGTTAATACAGACGCTTTTCCCTGACCCTGTCGCCCCGGCGATTAATCCATGAGGCATTTTATTCAAGTCCAGTACAACCGGCTCCCCCGATATATCAAGGCCAAGAGCAGAGGCAAGAGGTGATGTGTGCTCAGTAAATTCCGGTGTGGAAATAATTTCGCTGATCTGCACCGGCCGGCTGTCTTTATTGGGTATCTCTATCCCGATTACCTGCGTGCCTGGAATAGGTGCTTCAATCCGGATCGTTCGGGCCGCAAGACTTCTCTTGATGTCGTCTGCTAGATTCGTAATCTTGCTGACTTTCACTCCCCGCTCAGGCTCCACCTCGAAACGCATAACAGAAGGTCCTACCGTCACATCTACGACGGAGGCCTTTACATTAAAGTTTCTGAATGTTTCATTCAAAATGTTGCTCTGTATATTGATCCGCTCGGGATCTGCCTTTTTCATAACAGGAGGTGCTAAATACAAGACATCGGGAAATGCATACACCTGCTCTTCAACAGCGAGTACTGTCTCTTCTTGCTGCTTGTGGTCCTCTGCCAATACCTCTGTCTCCTGGCGCTTCGGAGCCGCCGCCTCTTCAGCCGGCTGGGCTTCTGAACTTAGGCTGTTCCCCAGCTCCTGCTCTTGCTGTTTGGCCGGCTCTATTGGCTGTGCTTGCTGTTTAGCTTGCCGGCTTTCCCATGCCTTTCTATCCTCCATGGACATGATAACATTGAAAGGAGTTACTCTGCCCTTCTTGCGTCTCGCCTCTTGACGAGCCTTGTGCCTTTCCTCTTGTTTTTTCTTCTGCAGCTTCTTACCTGCACTCGGAGGTGTGACAGCCGACTCTTCTGCTTTGACTGCTGGCTTTTCTTCTCTTGTTTCCAAAGATGCCGGTTCTGGTTGGCTCTTAACCTCTGATTCTTCTATTTTTTCTCTAAAAGCAGGATCCTCTTTTTCTACATCAAATACGGTTTTCTTTTCTTGTGCAGTTTTAAATACAAGTAAAGTATCTTCTTCCTCCGACTGTTTATCATCCGGAGAAACTCCAGCCGCCTCTTCGGCTTCTTCGCTTACATTCGGCTGCTGTTCTTCTTGCTTTTGAGTTCGAATGACGATTTCTTCCCGTTCCTTCTCTTGCTCGGGAATCTCTTTTGCCGGCGTCACTACCGGCTCTTCAGTCCGTTCGTCTATATTAACAGAGTGGTCCTCTTTATTCGGCGATTCTGGCACTTCAGACTCAGCCTTCGCCTTTCCACTGAGCTCTCTCTTCCCAAACCCGTATACAGGTGAAGGAATATCAGTCGGACGAAAAGCTCTGTTCGTTGTCTTGCTGACAGAAGGTGTAGCAGGAGGTGTAGCAGGAGGTGTAGCAGTTGTATTTCTCACTTTCCAATCTTGTTCTGTCACTTCCTCCTGCTCCCAGTCAGCTTCAAAAAACGCCTCAGCGGGCTTTGCTATTCCCCTATACTTGAGCCTTCTGCTCAAGCTGGAAAACTCGTCTCTCCGTGCTCTTGCCGTATCAGAATCATCAGTTGATAAGCGCCTTTCTGTAGATGGATAACGGTAGGTCACTTTGGTTTTTAAATCTGGCGGGTTATACATAGCCTTAGGGAAAGAGGCAGCTGGTTCAATCGACTTTTTTCTTTTTGGCAGCTTCCCCTTCGGCGACTGTTTGTTCGTCTCTCTCAATTCAGTATCTATTTCAGCTTCTTCACGAAATATCCCTATAAATTTCTTAAAAAAACCCATTGTAATCACTCTTTCTTTTAAAGAATCTATTCCATTTTAACAGTTTTTTTCTGTATGAAAATAGATACTGGCAAGATTTGAGCTTTTTGCCCTTCTAGACGCCCTGTAAATAAAAAGCTTTACAAGCAGCCATCAACTTGCAAAGCTTTTCGTGTTGTTTATTTACTTCTTTTTTTCGGCTGCCCGGTTTTTTGCCATAATAAAAATAGGGTCAAGCTTCCCTTCTTCATAAATAAACGATAACGCTGTAATCGGCACATGACCACCTGCAAAAAAGCTCATATTCATTTGCGCCAGAACGTCGTAGCCTGTCTCATTGCGGATATCGCCTATGATCAGTACATCGCCATGCGGAACAGATATCGTCATTTCTCCCTCTACCTGTTCAGACATGTCTTTTAAAAACTTCTCATTTAAAATACGGCTCGCGTCATAGCCATCATTCGTATTTAAAAAGTAAAAGAAGTTGCCGGATACTTCGTCCTTCTTTACATTCGTCGGCAAGGAGCGCAAATTGAAACGAGCCATTTCTCTAACTCGCTCTTCTGTCCAGCCTTCTCTTTTTCTCAATGACTCATCAATCAAGCGATATGTTTTCCCTAGATCCAGCGCATAATAAATGCGCGTTTCTGCCGTATGTTCATCTGTAAAGAAAGGAACGCCGTCTTTAGTCTCTTTCGGAAACGACGTAGAGCGAATAACCGGAAAGATATTTTTCTCTTGGTTAGACAAGGAATGCTCGGCCCCCATGACAGCCAGTGCTTCCTCTACATAATAAACAACTTCATCGATGGCCTGTTCTTTTTTATTCTGCCACTTAGCAACGACCGGCGGCAAGGATACATTGATTCCTTTTCCAGTCTCTGTGTTTTCAATTCTTAATTCATCCTTCTCACGGTCAAAGGTAAAGCTGCGGTTATCCTTCTGCAGGCGCTCCTCAAGAATTCTTCTCAATTTTTTAGAATCCATTTTCTCTCTCCTTTCGCGACAAAGACGCCTGATAAGCGAGCTGCCTCAAGTAAGCAGCTGCCCGCTTACCAGGCGCTTATTATAAACCTTGAATAAACTGTTCAATTTCCTCTTTTGTTTTTCGGTCCTTACTCACGAAACGTCCGATTTCTGTCCCGTTCTCATAAGCAATAAAGCTTGGGATGCCGAAAATATTCAACTCGGCACACAGATCAATGAATTCATCACGGTCTACATAAACGAATGTAAACTCAGGGAATGCTTCCTCTATTTCCGGAAGCACGGGTTCAATGACACGGCAGTCCGGGCACCAGTCAGCTGAAAATAAAAAAATGTGCTTATTAGATACTTTCAGCTGCTGGAATTCATCTATAGATGATAATTTCTTCATGTTATTTACCTCCTAAGGAGATCGTCATCTGTCCAGGCTTGATCCAGCCTTTTTTCCTCATGATCTCAGACACTGCTAAGCTTATCACAAGCGGACCGGCAAAATGAAGCAGAAAGACTTGCAAAAAGACAGCTGGCTCAAAGCCCATGACCGTAAAAGTCATAATCTGGCCAACAAAGCCTGATGTCCCCATTCCTGCTCCTGCGGCATTGTTGAACATTGGCCAAACCGTTGTACCGATTGGAGCGAGTATAGCTCCTGCTATAGTCGGCGGAATAAGAATGAGCGGGTGCTGTACGATGTTCGGCACTTGCAGCATAGAAGTGCCGATCCCCTGCGCCACAAATCCGCCCCATTTATTCTCACGCCAGCTGGCGACCGCAAACCCGATCATTTGAGCACTGCAGCCAATCGTTGCTGCTCCTGCAGCCAGGCCGTTCAAATCGAGCATAAGAGCGATAGCAGCACTTGAGATGGGGGCGGTAAGCGCTAATCCCATCAAAACGGCAACCAATATACCCATAGGTACCGGCTGCTGCAAGGTCGCCCATTCAATCCAGCTGCCAAACCATTTCATAAATGCATTAATGCCTGGTCCTAAGAGAGCGGCTGCTGTGTACCCTGAAGCAATTGTTACTAAAGGAGCCACAATAATATCCAGCTTTGTCGTTCCGCTTAAAGCTTTTCCAATCTCCGCCCCCAATAAAGCCGCAATGTAACTTCCAGCTGGCCCGCCCAGAGCTGCTCCAGCAGCCCCTGTAGCCACGCTGGCAAATAAAACAAGCGGCGGCGCCTTTAACCCATAAGCTACCGCTACACCAATAGCCGGCCCCATCAAGCCCATGACGAGCTCTCCCATATTTACGAGATAAGGAATTCCAAGCTGCTCTCCCGCTGTATTAATAATCAGTCCGATAATAAGTGAACTAAACAAACCAAGCGCCATGAAGCTAAGCGCCTCAATAAAATATACGCGAGGTGACAGGGTAATTCCTTTTTTCTGCAAGAATGTTTTCATATCCGCTCCTCCTTTACACCGATGATAACTAGTGTAAAGACAATTATATACTTACCGGTTAACCAGCGGAAGACATTATTTTCTGTATTTCAACACAAACTGACCAAATAACAGCTTGGCAATATGCAAGAACATCTCATCTCTCGTAATAAACCCAGCTGTGAACACTCCAACCGCCCCCTCATGCTGGCGGATCCCTTCACGGGCGGTAAACTGATCCATCACAGGTCCCAGCTCCTCCCCTTTACGAAGGCGTTCCGCTATTTCATCAGGCAGTAAAATACGCGCCCCTGCGGCTGTGATCACCGGCTGGTCAGCAGAAGCAAGAGCTCCCCAATTACAAAGGAACAAGCCCTCCTCCATCTCCATGACTCCGCCTTCAAGACCAATGCCGATATCGGCTTCTGCCCTCTTAAGCGCGTGGCTTGCCCGGTTAACCGCGCCTTGCTTCGTCTCTGCATCCGAGAATGGCTGATCGCTTACTTCTGAAGGGACAGAGAGCGCTATTACTTTCGCATATAAATGCGCAAAAGCCGCTGCCTGTTCTGTCGCTGATTTTTTTGCTTGGTTTAATGAACCGATGGCAATCTTCATTTTTCCTGTCTTCTCCTTCTATTTTCTACTTAATATTCTTTTTTATTTATCCCGTTTTTCCAAGCTGCTCTCTTTCGCCTATTTATACCATTAAAGCCGGGTATTCCCTTACGGAAAATACCCGGCTTTCTCTTAACTTCCTGATTTCAGCGTATCAACTGTCGCCTTATCACTTGCTTTGACTAAACGAATCAAAAGCTCTTTGGCCGCCGCATAATCATCCACGTGAACGATAGATGCATGAGTATGAATATAGCGGGAGCAAATACCGATGACCGCACTTGGCACCCCTTCATTAGACGTATGTACACGGCCTGCATCCGTTCCGCCTTGCGATACAAAGTACTGATAAGGAATATTGTGGGTTTCCGCTGTATCAAGCACAAATTCACGCATGCCCCGGTGAGTGACCATTGTTCGGTCAAAAATACGTAAAAGCGCCCCTTTGCCAAGCTGTCCGAATTCATTCTTGTCACCTGAAGCATCGTTCGCCGGACTGGCATCCAATGCATAGAATATATCTGGTTTAATCATCTCAGCGGACGTTTGTGCACCACGCAGCCCCACTTCCTCCTGAACAGTCGCACCGGAATAAAGAGTATTCGGCACAATGTCGTCTTTTAACTCCTTTAACAGTTCAATCGCTAAACCGCATCCGTAACGGTTATCCCACGCTTTAGCCAAAATTTTCTTCTCATTGGCCATTGGCGTAAATTCGGATACCGGAAGAATAGGCTGTCCCGGCTTGATCCCAATCTTCTTCGCGTCTTCCCTGTCATCAGCTCCAATATCAATGAGCATATTTTTGATCTCCATTGGTTTTTTTCGCTGTCCTTCACTTAACAAATGAGGAGGCACCGAACTAACCACGCCAACCACCGGCCCGCTATCCGTTATAATTTGCACACGCTGGGCGAGAAGGACTTGGTTCCACCAGCCGCCGAGCGGTTGAAAGCGGATCATGCCATTTTCTGTGATTTGTGTGACCATGAAACCAACTTCATCCATATGGCCGGCTACCATGACAACAGGCTCCGCCTCTTTCCCTTTCTTCACACCGAAGATACTGCCAAGTCCATCCTGCACGATTTCATCCGCATATAATTCCAGCTGGGACCTCATGAATCTGCGAACGTCATGCTCATTGCCAGGCGCTCCCGGCAGTTCGGTTAATGTTTTAAAAAGCTGCATTGTCTCTTTATTCATTAGGAATTCTCCTTTTTAAAGAACTATTATTTCCATTTTACAGAAAGTTGGGCTATCTTGCCAATGAAGAGACTGGCAAGTATGTTACATAGCTCCTTACAGAAAATAAAAGCAGAAATTTTAAATTACTAAACATTTGCGGTATACTAAAGACAGTCTATGAAATTAGGGGAGTGAATAGCATGAAAATGAATTGGGGAACATTTATTTTGGGAGCAGTTGCTGGGGCAGCCGGTGCTGTAGCTACACAAAAATATGTAACAACAAGTACATATGCATCAGCCGATAAGGCACTGAAAGAAGTAAAAGAAGCATTTAAAGCTGAAGGACCCATCGACGGTTCTTGGATTAAGATGAAGCCCGAACCATACAAAAAAGCTGGTATCAATAAATTGGTTTATAAAGGCGGAGTTTCTCGCACAATTGGCCAGGAAAGGGAACAATACGAGTTCATTGCTGACTCTCACACTGGCACTATCATGGATGTATACCGCACTTATTAATAAGAAAGCTAGTCGGGGCTCTTCTTGAGCAGCTTCATTGTTACAGCTGTTCAAATCTTGCTTCCCGGAACACAGCGCCAGCTGAAGCAATGCGGCTGCTGTGTCCCGGAAAAGCAGTGAGCATGAATATTCTTAGCTGCTTTCACTCTGCACCGGGCTTCTTTCTTTTCTTACGTAATCGATCAGCTCGCCCTCTTCGTTCCACTTGACTGCCCGGTAAACGGCATCATGGTAAAAGAAAAGCCAATCTTCTTTCTTCATCACTTCCGGCAGCCAGCGCTTTTTAGCCTCAATCGAATCCATCGGATAATCATCATAAGCCATTACCCATAGAACATTTTGATGAGCATGCGTGGCTAGCAAGTCCGCCATGTGGACAAGACGCTCTTCACCTGTTTCAATGATAATAATAGAATGACCGGCACTGTGCCCGCCTGTATGAATCATTCGCACACCTTTTACAGGCTCGAACTCCTCATCAAAGGTTTTAACCTGGTGCTCAATCGCTGTCCAGTTCTCTTCCCAGTACGTACTTTTTGAGCGAATATTGGGATTTCGCATTTCTTCCCACTCTACCGACGATGTGTAAATGACCGCATTCGGAAAAGCTGGTACAAGCTTTCCGTCCTGCCGCTTCGTTAAACCGAGCGCATGATCAAAATGCATATGTGTCATTAGCACAACATCAATATCTGCCGGTGTTAATCCAAGCTCCTCTAAACTCTCTTCTACCTTCGATTCCTCAGTCACACCATAATTACGAATCTGCTTCTCTGTCAGCCGTCCTTTTCCGATACCCGATTCAATTAGAATATTTTTCCCTTCCATCTGAAAGAAAATAGGGTCCGTTCTCAGCTCTATCTGGTTTTTCTCATTGTATTCATATTTACGTGACCATAGCGGCCTTGGAACTACTCCGAACATGGCGCCGCCATCCAAATGCGTAACCCCTCCATCTAACCAGGTTAGTGTAACCTCTCCAACTGTAAGCTTTTCCATAAACATCCTCCTCTTTTCATTTATATCTTGATTGTAACACTTTTTAGAAAAGTCTTTCTATTCACTTGATTAGGAAATGCAACCATCTATAAAAAAAGACCGTCCCATCTGTCGGCTTTCGACAATGAGACAGTCCCTAGAAACTTAACTATGAGCGAAAAGCCGCTTCTGCCCGGTAAATTCGCTGGCCTTTTGCTGAAAATTTCTCTTCATATTCAGTCATAATATTCCCTTCAAAGTCACTGTTATGAAGATCCAAGCTGACAAACTTCAATAGCATTCCATATTCAGAAAAGCTCATTAGTGAAAATTCAAACAGCCCTTGATTATCCGTCTTAAAATGAATTTCTCCGCTAGCCGGCATAATATCCTCATACCGCTTTAAGAAAGTTTTGTATGTTAAACGCCGCTTGGCATGGCGTTTTTTCGGCCATGGATCGGAAAAGTTTAAGTACACGCGGCTGACTTCCCCTTTTTCAAAGTAATCGGTTAGATTCTCCGCATCTACATTCAAGAGTTTTAAGTTCGGAAGCTCTGCTTCAATAAGCCGGTCCAAAGCAGTAACCATGACGCTTTCATATACTTCAATACCGATGAAGTTAACATCCGGATGGGCCTTTGCCATTTCAGTCACAAACTGGCCCTTTCCCGTTCCCACCTCGATGTAAATAGGATGGTCGTTTTGAAATGCTTCCTTCCAGCGGCCTTTTTGTTCTTCGGGCTGCAGAATTACATATTGGGGATGAGCCTCAATTTTTTCACGGGCCCATGGTTTATGTCGCAAACGCATAGCTGCACCTCATTTATTCTTTTTTCGTTCAAACCATACCATGATATTGGGTTAGATGCAATGCACATAAAAAAAGAGCCTGACGACTCTTTCTGTATACGTATTCATTTCAAAGAGCTTTCGCTGACTCGTAACAAACGCTTTTTCAGCGTCTAAGTATTTGAGCCAGCTCGCGAAGGCCTTTGTTCATCTCATGAAGACGACCTGTATCTTTATCCCATTGAATCGATGCCAGTACCTGGACAATTGCATACCACTTCATTCTTAAGTGAAGATGAGGGGTAAAAGCCAAGTCGTACTGAGCCAGCCACTCTTCCCAATTTCCCGCTTCTACATACTTATACAGCAACATGCCTAAATCCATGGCTGGATCAGCAATCATCGCTCCATCCCAATCAATTAAATACAGCTCATCCTCATCCGATAAGAGCCAATTATTATGATTAATATCTCCATGGCAAACAACGTACTCTCCATGTCTTACTTCCTGAAGGTACTCATAAAGAAATTCAAGAGCTGAGTGAACGTCTTCATGCATCATTACTTCCGCATCAAGCTGCTGCTCCAGGTGCCTCATTGAAGTATAAGGGTCAACCTTTTCCTTATCCAGTTTCTCAAGCATGGACAGCAGCGGCTGTGAAGAGTGAATTTTGCTCATGAGCCGAGCTACGCGGCCCGTTGCCATCTCTTCCGGTCTAAGCTCCCGGCCCTGAAGCCAATGCTGGGCGGTGATGACATCCCCATTCTCCACCCTCTTTGTCCAAACTAACTTCGGCACAATTCCTTCGGCCGATAAGACTGCTAAGAAAGGAGAAGAGTTCCTCTTTAAAAACAGCTGCTGTTCATCTTGGTGCTTAGCTATATAGGCTTTTCCTGTTGCTCCGCCAGCCGGCGTGATTTCCCAGTCTTGTCCGAGTAAGTATTCCACCGTTCGTCACCTTCATTTAGTACAAGAATAAAAAAGACAGCTATCGATCAATGACGCAATAGCTATCCTTGTCATGTCCAAAACATTCCCTTTTTCGCCGTTTGCTGAAAATTACCGTCAAAGTTATTTGTTATTTTATCATGAAATAACACATTCGGCTACGTTATTTGAAGGATTGAGACAAAGGAACGTGTTTTCAAGAGAATAGACGCTTTTATTTACTCTTCCTCTTCTTCTTTAATTGTATGATAGAGCCAAGAACCTTCATGCCTTTCCCACTCCGGCCGGATAGTACTCGTTGTCTGGGTGGATTGAAGCAGGGCTTTAGCCGCTCTCAGCTGCGCTGTCTTTAACGGAGAAGGCGTGCCTTGTAAACGTTGAAACCAAGGTAAAAACCTGCGGCTGTCGATCACTTCCAAGGAGGCAGGGGCTTCCGGATAATCAATAAATCCATTTCGAGAGATCACTGCCTTTTTAATAGGAAAATCAAGCTCCGCTTGCTGAAATACCGCCTTAAGCACAGCTTCTGCTCGGCTGATCGTAAGGAGCGGACTCAGCACACGGCTTGACTTCTCCCCATTTCTTTTTATCCAGAAGCGATCGCGCGAACCAATAAATACCGATTGATCTTCTTTCTCTAAAAACGTCAAGCACCAAACTTCTGTCGGGGTCAGCAAAATGAGTTCAAGCTCTACTGGTGCACTTTTTAGCTGCATAACAGGCTTGTACATAAGCAAAAAGCTATCCGGCAGCCCTTGCAGCAGCAGCTTTAAGAGCTCGTCGTAAAAATATTTCCGATCTACATACGATGTCTCCTGTGAAGTTGAGCTGGCCCACTTCATTTGGAAGGCAAACAGCTCACTTAAGAAAAACCTCCTTAGATCATCTATCGTTTCAGCGGCAGCTACCTCATTCACACCAAGGAACGCCTCGTTAACAGCGAACTCATCTGGCCACTCTTCTTCTTTATGACGGAAAAACCATAACTTTAACCGGCCTGCAAGGGTAACTGGTCCCTGACCTGTCTCTATTTCTTCGATCAGCTCCTGCCGCAGCACCTTCCTTCCCTGATAACGCTCCCAGTCTCTTCTCATGCTTTTCCACTGAATGTTTTTTAAACGGACAAAGCGAGACGGATATTGGTAAATATCCTTTTCATAGCGGGATACGTAATCCTGTAACTTCACTAACTGCGCCATGGTCAACGATCCTTTCCTTCCAATTCTAAAGCTCAAACTGATGCTTCACTTTATATTTCGGCAGTTTATCGAGATGTGTTTCGTATAGAACGACAGAATTTGTTAAAAAATTTTTTTCGAAGGCATCAGCGGGAAGCTCAAAAGGTACCTCTCCTTTCCATTTTCTCGCTACGGTAATATGCGGACGGAATGGCTTGCGGTCAAGCTCAAAGCCTGCCTGCCTGCAAGCTTCGTATACTTTTTTCTGCAGTGTATAGAGCTGTTCTTCTTCCTTTACCCCCGCCCAAAAAATGCGGGGGCTCGTCTTCTTCCCGAACCAGCCAAGGGAATGGATCGACAATGGGAAAGGGGCTATTTGCTGGATGGCTTCCGCAACGAGCTCGATGGAAGCGTTTAGCTTGTCTTCTTCTGCTGCTCCAAGAAAAGCAAGAGTCAGATGCAGGTCTTCTTGGTGGACAAACCGGCTGAAGGGAAGCTCCTTATTTTGCACAAACTCATATAGTTCTCGCTTTACCTCAGCCGGCAGGGGCAAGGCATAGAAAAAGTGATTTCGCTTCATTCTTTTCTCTCCTGTCTTATTTTTGAGCATTATACTAAAAAGCAAATAGGCACCGCAAATAAACGCAAGAAAAACAGGCTGTATGATTGGATTAATTCAGGTAATGTGATAATAATAAGATAAAGATATTTAATGGAAGGATGAACATTAGCAGTGAAAACCGTTGATAATATTGCTGACTTAATTGGTGACACACCGTTATTGAAATTAAATAAACTAAACCCCGAGGAAGGGGCCGACATATATTTAAAGCTTGAGTTTTTTAATCCGAGCAGGAGTGTAAAAGACCGGGCTGCCTTTAATATGATCGTCGAAGCGGAAAAAGCCGGGCTGCTTAAGCCGGGTGCGACAATTATTGAACCGACAAGCGGGAACACAGGTATCGGCTTGGCGATGAACGCGGCTGCCAGAGGCTACAAGGCGATCCTTGTGATGCCTGATACAATGACAAAAGAACGGATTAATCTGTTGAAGGCGTACGGCGCAGAAGTTGTACTAACGCCTGGCGATGAAAAAATGCCTGGCTCCATCAAAAAGGCAGAGGAGCTGGCAAAGGAAATTCCTAACAGCTTTATCCCAATGCAATTTGAAAACCAGGCTAACCCTGACGCTCATCGGAAAACGACAGCGCTGGAAATCTTAGAAGGGGTTAAACAGATCGGCAAAAACCTTGGTGCTTTCGTGGCAACAGCTGGCACAGGAGGAACGATTACCGGCACAGGTGAAGTATTAAAAGAGCATGTGCCAGGCGTAAAGGTGCATGTTGTAGAGCCCGCAGGTTCACCTGTTCTCTCGGGCGGCAAGCCAGGTAAGCACAAGCTTGTAGGGACAAGCCCCGGCTTTATCCCGGATACACTTAATGAAGATGTGTATGATTACATTTACAAAATTGAAGATGAGCATGCATATGAAACAGCCCGCCGTCTTGCCAGCGAGGAAGGCGTGCTTGTTGGCCCGTCATCCGGTGCTGCCTGCTATGCGGCCATTCAAACGGCTAAAACATTAACGAAAGATGACATTGTTGTATGCATCATGTGTGATACTGGCGAACGCTACCTTTCAAGCGACCTTTTCCAATTTTAATCAGACAGAAGCTGCCCCAACAGTTTCTACAAAAAAGCGGCTGCATAAAGCAGCCGTTTCAGACTGTAGACAAACTCGATGGAAATCGAGCGTCTGCAGTCTTTTTATTTTGCCTGTAAGTGTGTTGATTTCCACTCCAGACGCTTCGCTTTCCACGGAGCGGGCGGTGAGCCTCCTCAAGCTCCGCTTTGCGGGGTCTCACCTGTCCCGCTGATCCCGCAGGAGTCTGCGCGTCTTCCGTTCCAATCAATAAGGGTAATCAAGTTCACTAAGGAGACTTAAAAATTGTCCATGCAGGCGATGATTACTTTTGCTGCCATGAATCTTAAGAAAGTGGCCAACTGGACTTGGCAAGGTCCAGAAATGGTCTAAATGATGGCCTTGGAGAGGTCCAGTCTTTTCTATAAATAGGGTCAACGCTAGTAAAAGATCGAAAAAGGGTCCAGAATGAGACCATTCCGAACCCTTTTGTCGACAAACTGAAACGGCTGCATAAAGCAGCCGTTTTTTTATTATGCTTGTAGAGCGTCCTTGTCTCCTGCCAGCTCCCAAATAGCCTGTGCATAAATAGCCGTCGCCTTCAGCAAATCATCAATATAAATATACTCATCCTTCTGGTGAGCGACATCTTCTCTCCCTGGGAACAAGGCGCCAAAAGCAACGCCTGTTTTCAGACTGCGCGCATACGTGCCGCCTCCAATAGAAAGAAGCTCAGCTCTCTCTCCAGTTTGCTCTTCGTATACCTTGCGTAATGTCTGGATGAACGGGTGAGTCCTCTCCACATAATGCGGAGCACTGTCAGAAAAGTTTTCTATATAAAACCCATCTTCTTCAAGTTTAGTCTCCAAGTGTCCTTTTCGCTTCTCAAGAGGGAATGTAACCGGGTAGCGCATATTTAACCCTAAACGGCCGCCATTTTTCTCATCGTATGACAACTTTCCAACATTAATCGTTAAATCTCCCGTAATGTCATCCGTGTAGTCCATCTCTATGTTCTTTCCTCGCGAGCTTTGGAAGAAGCGCTCAGCCGTCCATTTAAAAAACTGGGCTGCGTTTTTGTCCAAATGACGGGAAGCAAGAAACTCAGCTAAATAAAGACCAGCATTTTTTCCATGATCCGGCTCCATCCCATGTGCAGATACACCCTTCAACGCTAGAATCAAACGTCCGTTATCAATATAGAACAGGCCATTTAAATCATTTTCTTTCATGAATATCTGATAGCTTTGAACAATTTCCGACTGGCCTCCGTTGACGGTGACTACTGCTTTTGCATAATCCGGCACCATATTATAACGCCGACCCGACTCGAAGGAATGTACCTTTACCTCCTCCCCGCCTCGCTTGCCAGACTGCTCAGCTATTTTCTGGACAATATCGAAATCGGCAATCCCCTTCTCTGCATGAATAATTGGAAAATCGGCATCAGGGGCAAACCCTACAGTCGGCATTTCCTCTTTTTTAAAATAAGCATCGACACATCGCCAGTCGCTCTCTTCGTCGGTGCCGATAATCATGCGTACACGTTTATGTAACGGGAGGCCTAATTCCTTTATGATTTTCATTGCATAATAGGCAGCCATCGTTGGACCTTTATCATCAATCGCTCCACGGCCAAACAGCTTTCCATCCTTCTCCTCCCCTTTGAAAGGATCGAATGTCCAGCCATCGCCAGCAGGCACTACATCCACATGACACAAAATTCCGATGAGTTCTTCCCCTTCGCCAAACTCCAAGTGTCCCGCTACCCGGTCCACTTCCTTTGCCGCAAATCCGTCCGCTTTGCCAAGGTTCAGCATAAAATCGAGTGCTTTCTTAACTTCCTCTCCAAGCGGAGCCTCTGGTGTTGCTTGAGCTTCATCAAGAACACTCTTGACCGCAAGGAGTGAACGCAAGTCACGAAGCAAGCTCTCCTTCCGCTTCTCTACTTCTCCTGCCCAATTCATTCTTTTCATCAGCTCCCTCCTTATCCTTTTACTCATTTTACCTTGAGATGAGAAAAAACAAAATAAATTGCCCTTTCAGACCAGGAAGAAATAAAAAGTGTTAATCTAGTGCAAATTAAGGGTAAATAATATGTAAAATAGATGAAACGAAGCATTTTTTCTAGCAATCACCATATAAATGAGATAAAATGAAATTGTCAGACATCTTGTATTCTTTCGCAAAGGAGCTGTCTGCCGTATAGAATTACATATCGCAAATACCATGATTAACCTGTCGTCTGTTGGATCGTCGTCTCTGTGAAAAAAGATGAGGGAGTGGTTTTTTGAAACCTTCAACAAATCGAATGTTAACTCGGATCAAATCAGTCTATCTGTTCATTAAGGAGAATGGGACTGTTTCGACTCAGGAAATTGTAGATGAATTTGGTATCACTCCTCGCACCATTCAAAGAGATTTGAATGTGTTAGCTTATAATGGCTTAGTAATTAGCCCACAACGCGGCCGGTGGACAACAACACATAAGAAAGTAAAAATGACTTCATAATATAACCCCCTGCCATAAACACGGCAGGGGGTTTCACTTGTTTCTCTTATAAGCTGCTTCCTTTTAGCAGGTCGATCTCTTCTTCTGTCAGCTCTCGGTATTCACCAAGCTCCAAGTCCTCATCTAATTGGAGAGGCCCCATGGAGATACGCTGCAGGTAGACGACTCTCTTCCCTACTGCAGCAAACATACGCTTCACTTGATGGAATTTTCCTTCTGTAATGGTTAGCTCAATATCCGAGCGCAGCCCGCTTTTAAGAATCTTCAAATCTGCCGGCTTTGTTACATAGCCATCATCAAGCGTAACTCCTCGCTGAAAGATTCTCCCGTCTTCATCTGTTACTTCCCCATCAATCACTGCGAAGTATGTTTTCGGTACATGCTTTTTAGGGGAAAGCAGCTGATGAGAAAGCACCCCGTCATTCGTAAGAAGCAGCAGTCCTTCGGTATCCTTATCCAAACGCCCGACAGGAAACGGTTGAAACACCGCATGGGAGGGCTCAAGCAAATCGACAACCGTTTCATCCCGCACATCCTCTGTTGCCGAGATCACTCCCGGCGGCTTATTCATCATTAAATAAATAAACTCCCGGTAGTACACCTCTTCGCCATGCACGGTGATCAAGTCGCTCTCATGATCCACGTGCTGTTTCGCTTCTTTAAGCACTTGACCATTTACTTCTACCGCTCCTTGTTTTAAAAGCTGTTTCACATCCTTGCGGCTCCCATAACCGCTTGCCGCTAAAAGCTTATCAATTCGCATCCATCTTTCCCTCCTTTGAAGATTTCTTTACCCTCGATAACATCAGAACTGTCGTGATGATAAAAATAGTACCCAGCCACTCTCCAATACCGAACTGCACGTCAAGAAAAAGGATGGATAAGAAGACAGCTGACAGCGGCTCTGCACAGGAGAGCAGACTAGTTTCGGCAGGTTTTAAATAGTTCAAGCTCTCTAAGTAAAAATAGAACGAAAGCAGCGTGCCAAAGACAATCACAAACACAACTGCCACTATAGTAACAAAAGAAAAAGTACCTGTTAGCTCCCACGGAGGGTAAAAGAGGCTGAATACGATCCCCGCAATCACCATCCCCCAGCCAACGACGATCTCCGACCCCCACCTTTGCAGAAGCTTGAGTGGCAGCAGTGTGTAGATTCCGAGAGCAACAGCCGCACTTATTCCCCAGAATACAGCTTCTCCTGAAATAGCCAGTTCATTCGGGTTCCCGCCCGTTACAAGAAGGAAGGTTCCAAATAAGGACAAAAGCACCGCGATGATTTCCTTCGTTTCCGGACGGGCTTTCGAGCGGATAGCTAAATACAGAACGATAAGTACTGGAGTCAAGTATTGCAAGACTGTTGCGGTTGCTGCATTTCCCGCTTCGATGGCTGAAAAGAACGTATACTGGACAGCCAGCATACCGAACAAACTGAAGAGGATTAAAGATGGCCAGCTGAACCGGTCTTTCCATATGCGGAATACTGGCTGCTTCTTTTTAAAAGAAGCAAAAAGCAGAAGCAGCAGACCGGCAAACAGCAGACGCATAGTGACAAGCCACTCAACCGCAACTCCTTTTTCATCAAAAAGAAATTGCGCCACTACGCCTGAGCTGCCCCAAAATACAGCACTTGAAAGAACCATAATAATTCCTTTTGTTCTTAAGTTAACAGAAAGACTATTTTCCACCTTTCCCCCTCCTCCCTGAAAGCTAAAAATAAAAGCGAGCGAGAAAGAAACTCCTCACTCAGCCTTTTGCTCTTTTTAATTTATTTTTCAAGCGGTCGAGCCTTGAGCCGAATACTATGTCAGCAAGTCCTGACCGGATACTTAGTGCAAAGTAGACAGCCGCACCTAATATGGCACAAATAACAATCAACACAACACTCTGCATTTTGCTGTCCGTACTAAGCAACGGCAAGAGCATAAAGTAAGCAGCTAAGACAACAATGGACATGATGATATTGTATAAGAAAATCTGTCCAATCTTTCCGGCGACTGACCGGAGAGAATATTGGGCATAATGGCGAATAACGAGCAGATTAATGATAATGGAAGCTCCATATCCGATCGCTGTTGCATAAATGGCCCCTTCTGCTTGAAACAGCTTAATAAGCGGAATGTTTAAGGAGAGCTTCAGCAGGATGCCGAACAGCAAACTGAATACCGTAAAGCGCTGCTCATTAATCCCTTGCAAAATAGCAGCCGTTACACTAAACAATGCGAATAAAATAGCAACCGGTGCATAGGCCCGTAAAATTTCCGTACCATCTATGCTATGCTCATAAAACACGGTATAGATGGGTTCAGCT
Organism: Bacillus thermotolerans; assembly: GCF_000812025.2. Classification (GTDB taxonomy): domain Bacteria; phylum Bacillota; class Bacilli; order Bacillales; family Domibacillaceae; genus Quasibacillus; species Quasibacillus thermotolerans. The sequence goes on along the minus strand of NZ_JWJE02000009.1, from coordinate 21,711 downwards.
AACAGCATAATGCCGACAACGGCCGGCACTGTTAGGAAGAGAAGCACCTGGAAGGTTTGGTTCAGCTGCCTTTTGACTGCACCCTCTTCTCTCGAGACAAAAGAGCTCGTAACAAGCGGGACAATCGTCATTGCAAAGGCAGTCGCCAGCGAAACAGGGATAATGACAATTTTCTGCGCGCTGAAATTGACAATTCCAAACAGCGTATCCGATATACCCGCTAGACCTATAGAAGCCATGGCCCGGTTAAAGGTAATCATATCCACCAGCTGATAAAGCGGAATGGCGATGCCAACGAAAATAAAAGGAATTGCATAAACAACAATTTCACTGTAAATGCCGCCAAGTGATACTTGAACTTGGCCTTTATCCTGTACAAGAAGCTCATCTAAGTGTTTTTTCCGCTTCTTGAAATACCAGAACAGCGTCAGCAGGCCAAATACCGCTCCAACGAAAGCGGCGAATGTGGCGACGCCGATTGCCTCCACAACGGTTCCGCCCCACACATACAGTACAAGAAACGAGCCGCCTAGTAAAAAGACAATACGGGCGATTTGTTCAATCACCTGTGACACAGCTGAAGGTCCCATCGATTGATGTCCTTGGAAGAACCCGCGCATAATACTCATAAATGGTACGATAATTAAAGCAAAGCTCACCGCTCGGATGACATAAGCAACCTCCGCCACTGTGTAAATTTGTTCATCATCTGATATAACCATTTGAGCAAATACAGGGGCAAAAGTATACATAGCAAGGAACGCCAGGAAGCCGGTCAGCAGCATGATAACAAGCCCCGACCTGAAAAGGCGCCTTCCTACTTCATACTCCTCGAGTGCATTGTATTTAGCAATGAACTTAGAAACCGCCAGCGGGATCCCTGCTGTCGCCAGGCTGATAAAAATCGTGTACGGTACATAACCATACTGGTAAAGAGATGTCGCCTCCTCCCCTACAATTGCGTAAAACGGAATGACGTAGAATAAACCAAGAAACTTGGAGATAAATGTCCCCAAGGTTAAAATAAAAGTACCTCTAATCAGCTTTGAAGACATACAAATTCCCTTTCTATCCCTTTAAGATAATGCACACACTAAAAATCAGTTTACCTCTTTCCTATCGTTCTGACAATTTATAACGAGTATATTTATCTTGTTAAATTGACAAGCAGGAAGGGAATCTTTTACGATGAGAAGACTGTTCAAGAAAGAGAGGAAGCAATCATGGATTATGATGTAATCGTCGTGGGCGGCGGACCGTCGGGGCTTATGGCTTCTATCGCAGCCGGCGAACAGCAGGCACGGGTACTGCTGGTTGATAAAGGCAATAAGCTCGGACGGAAGCTGGCTATTTCCGGAGGCGGCCGCTGTAACGTGACGAACCGCCTCCCCGTTGATGAAATCATCCGGCACATCCCAGGTAACGGGCGGTTCCTATACAGCGCTTTTTCCATCTTCAATAATGAAGATATTATCCGCTTCTTTGAAGATTTGGGGATTGAGCTTAAAGAAGAAGATCATGGCCGGATGTTTCCCGTCAGCAATAAGGCCCAATCAGTGGTTGACGCTCTTCTTCGCCGTATTGATGAACTCAATGTAGATGTGCGGGTGAATACAGCTGTAGAGACCCTATTGTTTGAAGGTGGACAAACAGCCGGCATAATGCTGCGTGACGGTCAAACCATCCGAAGCCGGGCGGTCGTCGTAGCAGCGGGCGGAAGCTCTGTCCCTCATACAGGCTCTACTGGGGACGCCTACCCATGGGCAGAAGAAGCGGGACACACGGTGACAGAGCTCTATCCGACAGAGGTGCCAGTCACTTCTGATGAATCGTTTATTAAAGAGAAGAAGCTTCAAGGGCTGTCTCTGCGCGGCGTGGCACTCAGTGTATTGAATCCGAAAGGGAAGCCTATTATTACTCATCAAATGGATATGATCTTCACTCACTTTGGCGTATCAGGCCCTGCAGTTCTGCGATGCAGCCAGTTTGTCGTCAAAGCCTTGAAGAAAAGCAAGACAGGCGAAGTCTTTATGGCGATTGACAGCTTCCCTGACCAGCACGAAGAACAGCTATTCCAGCATTTGCGAAGGCAGCTTGCAGAACAGCCGAAAAAAGCAATTAAAAATACTTTAAAAGGCCTGCTGCCCGAGCGGTACTTGTTATTTCTCCTAGAGAGAGCTGAAATAGATGAGAACACGCCCGGAAGCAATGTCAGCACAGAGAAACTTCGGCAGTTCACCCGCTTATGCAAGCAGTTCCGGTTTGCTGTTAACGGGACGCTTCCGCTTGAAAAAGCATTCGTCACAGGCGGTGGCATTTCTATTAAGGAAGTGGACCCTAAGACCATGGCATCCAAAAAAATGCCGGGCTTGTTTTTCTGCGGAGAGGTGCTCGATATCCACGGTTACACGGGCGGCTATAATATCACTTCCGCTCTCGTGACGGGCAGACTCGCTGGCATGAATGCAGCAAAATAAAAAAGCAGGGGGATCCCCCTGCTTTTTTATTAACAAAACCGGTTTTCGTTCGAGACGCTTCGCATAATCCTTGTGTGCAGCGATACCTCCGTATGCCCGTTCACCTGTGACTTCGTACGCTTTGGACGTGTCCAGTTATGGCTAAACTTCTGAGTCGTCGGATCCTGCCAATCTCTTTTGGCCATGCTGCTCACCTCACCGGTATTTTTAAAAGAGATATTCATCTCGAATATCTCTTTTAGGATGTGTAGAGAGTCCATCAGATATAAGCCACATGTGCATCCATTTGCTGGATGCCTCAAAAAAGCAGCCCTTGAAGGGATCAAGGGCTGCTTTTTCCTATATTATTCTGTTTCTCCTGTCCACTCCAGCATGCCGCCTGTCATGTTGCGGACCTTGAATCCTTGATCACGCATGAAGTGGCAAACATTGGTACTGCGTCCACCCGAACGGCAAACGAAAATATACTCTTTTTCCTTATCGAACTTGTCCAGGTTCTCAGGAATAGTCCCCATAGCGATATGTTTAGCTTGAGGAATTTTTCCAGCAGCTACTTCTTCATCTTCACGCACATCAATTATTTCCAGCTTTTCTCCATTTTCAAGCTTTTGTTTTAACTCTTCTGTTGTAATTTGCGGAATTGATTCCATGTTTTTTCATCCTTTCTTCTAGTTAGCTACAATATTAACCAGTTTACCCGGTACAGCTATCACTTTACGCACTGTTTTACCGTTAATTTGCTCTTGAACCTTCTCTTCGTTCATAGCGATTTGTTCCATTTCTTCTTTTGTTGCTTCTTTAGAAATCATTAATTTTGCTTTCACCTTGCCATTCACTTGAATAACGATTTCTACCTCATCATCTACCAGCTTTGTCTCATCGAATGTCGGCCAAGCTTCATAGCTAATTGAACCTTCATGACCAAGCTTTTCCCACAGCTCTTCAGCCAGGTGAGGAGCTATCGGTGCAAGCAGTTTCACGAAGCCTTCTACATATTCCTTTGGAAGTGTCTCGGCTTTGTAAGCTTCATTAATGAACACCATCATTTGTGAAATAGCTGTGTTAAAGTGCAGGTTGCCGTAGTCTTCCGTCACTTTCTTTACAGTTTGGTGATATACCTTCTCCAGCTCATTGCCTGAGTCGGTTATTTTGTCGCTAAGCTCTTCATTTTCTTGAACAAGCAGACGCCAGATACGGTCAAGGAAGCGGCGCGCCCCGTCAAGACCCGTGGTGGACCAGGCAATAGAAGCATCCAGCGGTCCCATGAACATCTCATACAGACGAAGCGTGTCAGCCCCATGACTCTCGACAATTTCATCTGGATTTACGACGTTTCCTTTGGATTTACTCATCTTTTCGTTATTTTCTCCAAGAATCATCCCTTGGTTATACAGCTTCTGGAACGGCTCCTTCGTCGGTACAACGCCAAGGTCATACAATACTTTGTGCCAGAAGCGTGCATATAATAAGTGAAGGACGGCATGCTCTGCTCCGCCGATATAAATATCAACCGGCAGCCATTGCTTTAATTTTTCCGGATCAGCCAGCGCTTCATCATTGTTTGGATCAATAAAGCGCAGGTAATACCAGCAGCTTCCCGCCCATTGCGGCATTGTATTCGTTTCGCGCCGGCCTTTTTTGCCTGTTTCTGGATCTACTACATTTACCCAGTCATCAATATTAGCAAGCGGCGATTCGCCCGTACCGCTCGGCTTAATTTCAGTTGTTTCAGGTAACACAAGCGGCAGCTCCTCTTCCGGAACTGTGCTCATTGTACCATCTTCCCAATGAATAATTGGAATTGGCTCTCCCCAATAACGCTGGCGGCTAAATAGCCAGTCACGCAGACGGTAAGTAACCTTCTTCGTGCCATTGCCTTTTTCCTCAAGCCACTGGATCATCTTCTCAATCGCTTCTTCTTTATTTAAGCCATTTAAGAAGTCTGAATTCACGTGCTCACCGTCGCCTGTGTACGCCTCTTTATCCACATCTCCGCCCGCTACTACTTCTTTGATCGGCAGCTCAAATTTCTTCGCGAATTCATAATCACGCTCATCATGCGCCGGAACAGCCATAATAGCACCGGTTCCGTAGCTCATTAGCACGTAATCCGCAATCCAGATTGGCATCTTCTCTCCGTTGACTGGATTGATTGCATAGGCACCCGTAAACACGCCTGTTTTATCCTTCGCAAGATCTGTACGCTCCAGGTCGCTTTTTGATTTTACTTGATCCAAATAGCGCTCTACCGCTTCCTTTTGGTCAGCTGTCGTGATCTTTTCCACAAACGGGTGCTCGGGAGCCAATACAGCGTAAGTGGCACCAAAGAGTGTATCTGGACGTGTCGTAAACACCGTAAATGTTTCTTCATGTCCTTCAATTCCAAAGGTGACCTCTGCCCCTTCTGAACGTCCGATCCAGTTACGCTGCATATCCTTAATGCTTTCCGGCCAGTCCAGCTCTTCTAAGTCTTCAAGCAGACGATCAGCATAAGCTGTAATTTTCAGCATCCACTGTTTCATCGGGCGGCGCTCAACCGGGTGTCCTCCCCGCTCGCTCTTGCCGTCGATAACCTCTTCATTGGCAAGTACTGTACCAAGGGCCGGGCACCAGTTGACAGGCACTTCATCTACATAGGCCAATCCTTTTTTATACAGCTGTAAGAAGATCCATTGTGTCCACTTATAGTAGCCAGGATCTGTCGTATTAATTTCCCGGTCCCAGTCGTAAGAGAAACCGAGAGATTTAATTTGACGGCGGAAGTTATCAATATTATGCTTCGTAAATTCTGCCGGGTCATTTCCTGTATCTAGTGCATATTGCTCCGCCGGCAAGCCAAAAGCATCCCAGCCCATTGGGTGAAGAACATTATATCCCTGCATCCGCTTCATTCTGGATAAAATATCGGTTGCCGTGTAGCCTTCTGGGTGTCCTACATGAAGACCTGCTCCTGAAGGATAAGGGAACATATCCAATGCGTAGAACTTACGCTTGTCTGCCTCACTTGTTGTTTTAAATGTTTTATTTTCTTCCCAATACTGCTGCCACTTTTGTTCAATCTTCTGATGATTGAAACTCATATGTAACACCCTTTCCTGTTGATATGAAAAAACTCCCGCCCCACAAGTTGGGACGAGAGAGAGATTCCCGCGGTACCACCCACATTAGCGCAAACGATCGCGCTCTGCTTCGTATCTGTAACGCCGATTACAGCGGCAGGCATTACTTTTTGTTTCACACCTGCGATTCAAGAGGCGAGTTCATAGATTTTCCGGACTGGCTTGCACCGGCCGCCAGCTCTCTGTTTACCGAAAGAACACCATTACTACTCCTCAATCACTATCTTTCCATTATTCAGTCTACAACTATTTTAGACAATATTTCTCTCTGTTGCAAGCCTAAAGAGAAGACGCAGACACAGCCGGCACCTCTTCTTTCCCTTTTAGAGGACGGTCATATACAACGGTCAAACTAACACTGATAGCAAGCAAAGCAATTAAAACAAAGAACAGAACAGACATGCCGTACAAGTCAACAAGCATTCCGCCAAGTACTGGTCCAAACATCCGGCCGGCTGTCGCTGTGCTGTTTACGACCCCTTGATAGAACCCTTCGCGTCCTTTTGGGGAAAGCTGATTCGCAACAGTCGGCACTGCAGGCCAGACAAGCATTTCACCTACCGTCAGAATCAGCATAGCGGCAAGGAATCCTTTGAAGTCGCCAGCAAACGCTGTGACAGCAAAAGACACAGCAAAAATACAAATACCAGTAATGATCTGTTTTTTCATATTATCCTTAAAGATCTTCACTAGATAATTAATCAGCGGTTGGCCGAAAACAATAAGCGTACCATTAATAGTCCACAACAAACTGTACTGTTTGAGGCTGATATTCAATTCTTGTGTGTAAGTAGCAATAGTAGACTGCCACTGTACGTAGCCAATCCAGCAAATCATGTAGGCAGCGCATAGGATGAATAATGCATTTAGCTTGCTGCGGCTCTTCACAGCTCCACTCTCCGCTAGAACGCTCGTCTGGCTCCCTTGCACTTTCTTCATGCCCCGATAGCCAAAGGCGGCAATCAGGAAGAACGCAGTAAACATCATTAGATTCGCGCCAAATATATAAGCAAACGAAAAGGAAGCAACAAAGCCGCCGAGTGCGGAACCAAGTGCCACCCCTGCATTTTGCGCAATATATATGGCGTTGAAGGCGCGCCGTCCGCCCTCTGGCCACACTGCACCGACGAGCGCATACACCGCTGGGAAGATCATACCGGATCCAAAGCCGACAATTGTCAGGAAGAATACATAATGCGGCCACCCGTTCCAAAATGTCATTCCCGTCATAGCAGTAACATTGATAAATGCTCCCAGCAAAATTGTCCGATAGCCTCCCAGCCGGTCAAATAAGGTACCGCCGAGTAAATTGCCAACCACTGTTGCACCTGCGTTCAACATTAAAACAACCCCTGCCACAGACAAGGATTTCCCTAACTCTCCATGTATATAAATTGTATTTAAAGGCCATAAAAACGAGGATCCTGTTACATTAATGACCATACCAATGACTAACAACCAAACAGCTTTTGGCATACTGTCTCCCCCATCTAACCGTTATTTCGTATTCCAAAGTAACAGTTTAGAGAGCACAGGCAGTTTTTTCAAGCTGTTTTCCGAACTTACTATTCTGACTAGTCTCTATGGATAACCATAGTATTTCCCTCCCCGCTCATGATACACTTTTTCTTTGAAGTATCCCCTTGATACTGGACAGAAAGGATGAAACCAATGACAACAAATCCGTTTCCTTATGCAAGTGACAATAAACGCTATCATACATGGAATTATCATCTGCGTAAGCACTTTGGCCATAAAGTCTTTAAGGTAGCATTGGACGGCGGTTTTGACTGCCCGAACCGTGATGGCACAGTAGCCTTTGGCGGGTGTACATTCTGCAGTGCGGCCGGTTCCGGCGACTTCGCTGGCAGCCGTGCCGATAGTTTAGAAGCACAGTTTCAAGAGATAAAAAATAAAATGCATCGCAAATGGAAGGATGGTAAGTATATCGCTTATTTTCAAGCCTATACGAATACCCATGCCCCAGTCGATGTACTTCGGGAAAAGTACGAAACCGTGCTTAGCCAGGATGGCGTCGTTGGCTTGTCCATTGCAACTCGCCCTGATTGCCTTCCAGATGAGGTAGTTGACTATTTAGCTGAGCTGAACGAACGGACTTATCTGTGGGTGGAGCTCGGTCTGCAAACCGTTCACGAAAAGACAGCTAATCTCATTAACCGGGCACATGATTTTCCGGCTTATGTAGAAGGGGTGGAGAAGCTTCGCAAACACAATATTCGTATCTGTTCTCATATTATTAACGGACTCCCTATGGAAACACCGGAGATGATGATGGAAACGGCCCAGGCAGTTGCTGGTTTAGATGTACAGGGAATTAAAATTCACCTTCTCCATCTGTTGAAAGGCACACCTATGGTCAAGCAATATGAAAAAGGCATGCTTGAGTTTCTCTCTTTAGAGGAGTATGTCCAGCTCGTATGTGATCAGCTAGAAATCCTCCCGCCCGAGATGGTGATTCATCGCATTACTGGTGACGGACCCATTGATTTGATGATCGGTCCGATGTGGAGCGTGGATAAATGGACCGTTTTAAATGCGATTGATGCAGAGCTTCATCGAAGGAACAGCTTTCAAGGGGCACGCTTTCTTCAGAAGCAAACGACTAAGCTTTCCTTCTAACTAAGATCCCCCGCTCCCTTTAAGGGAACGGGGGATCAAATTAGCGGGTCTCTTCCTCTTTTAAGTCTTTAATGGCAACTTGTGTCCGCTCCTCCAGCGGGCCCCTTAGATGAACGGTCGCCATTTCATTCTCTTCATGAAGTTCATCAATCCAGATAGATGTCCCAGCAAAGGTCACATCAATATCAGCAGAGGAAGAAACGATTTGCTTTGCACGCTTCATATCCATTGTGCTAACCTCCTAAATAAATGATGAATGTAGTTTGTGAAAGGAAAGAAATTTTATACAGTCATCACAAAATGATGTGAAAGGAGACTTTTTATGAATATGGATGGTATTCTTCCGTTCGCCCGGCTGCTTCTTGAAAAGGTAGTGACGGACGGAAGCGCGGCCATTGATGCAACAGTAGGAAACGGCCATGATACAGTCTTTCTTGCAAAGCTTACCGGCAGCAATGGACATGTATTCGGCTTTGATATACAAAAGCAGGCATTGGAAAATACAGCTGTCCGCCTTCAAGAGCACGGCCTGAGCAATCGCGTAACGCTCTTTGAGGAAGGACACGAGCATGCAGCTGAGGTGATCCCTTCTGAATGGCACGGACGGCTCTCAGGGGCCGTATTTAATCTTGGATATTTGCCGAAGGGAGATAAATCAATTGTTACGAAACCAGATACAACCATTGAAGCAGTAACACAGATATTCTCTATGCTCTCCCCCGGCGGAATCATTGTGCTCGTGATTTATCATGGACACACGGAGGGGGCTGAAGAAAAAGAGAAATTGCTTCACTTCGTACAAAGCATGGATCAGACAAAAGCACACGTGCTTCGCTATGAATTCATTAATCAAGCTAATAATCCCCCATTCATTGTGGCTATCGAAAAGCGCTGAATTAAAAAAGGAAAACGGCTGCCGTTTTCCTTTTTTATTGAACAGCTTCCCTTAGCCACTCAAATGATTGCAGTTTTTTCTCAAAGTCATACACGATGGTAACAGCCATAATCTCTTCCGTTTCATATTGCTCGCTAATCCGCTTAAATTGCTCGCGAACGGTAGCCGGACTGCCGACAACCATGCGCTTCCGGTTTTCCTTAATATAGGGCCGCTCATACTTATTGTACTCGTAAGCGGAAGCCTTCTCTGGGCTCGGCGTACCATTGAGCTGCATGCCCTGCGCACCCATGATTAAGGAATAATCCAGACTGGAGGCCAGATATTCAGCCTCCTCATCTGTCTTTGCGCAGATGGTGAATACCGCGGTCAAGTTTTTAGGCTGGTTCAGTAAAGGGGATGGCTGGAAGTGCTTCAAGTAGGCAGCCATATGCTCTGACCCTCCATCTCCATTAATAAACTGGGCAAACGCATAAGGGAGCCCTTTCTCTGCTGCGAGCTTGGCACTGGATAAGCTGGACCCAAGCACCCATACTTCCGGAACGGTTTGCACAACTGGAGAAGCCTTTAATCCCGGATAAGGTCCGCTTTCCACGTCTCCCTTCACATAACCGACCAATTCGTCAATCAATTCCGGAAAAAGATCCTTTTTCCTCGGCTGGCCGTTGTTAAGTGCCCAAGAGGCAATGGGCATGCCTCCTGGCGCCCGCCCCACACCTGCATCGATCCTTCCTGGCGCAAGCCCCTCAAGCAGCCGGAAATTCTCTGCCACTTTATACGGGCTGTAATGGGTCAGCATTACACCGCCCGAGCCTAGACGAATCCGTTCTGTCTTGGCCGCTAAATAGGCGATGAGCACTTCTGGTGATGAGCCCGCCAGATGAGAAGCGTCATGATGCTCAGATACCCAAAAACGTTCATAGCCCAGCGCTTCTACATGACGGGCAAGCTGTACGGTTTGCCTCAGCGCTTCTTCTGCCGTTGTCCCTTCTGAGATAGGAGACTGATCCAGTACACTTAATTTAATCGTCAATGGCTACTCCTCCTCTGTTGCCTGCCTGTAACAGAATATTATGGCAAACAGCGTTCTTTCAACCCATTAATCTATTAATTTATCTCATGTTACATAGCCCAGCAGGCGCAGGCGGCTGTCTACAAATTCCATCGTATAGCGAAATACTTCCTCCCGCTCCGGCTCATTGAATAACTCATGATACAGCTCAGGCCATTCCTTATAATGCATCTCTGAAACATCAAGCTTGTTGAACCATCTTTTTACACTCTTCTTGTCTACAATTAAATCGCTGCCCGCCTGCATAACAAGAAGCGGTACATCAAGGGAGTCTGCTGCCTTAAGGCTGGCTGTTTTCGTTGCCTGAATCAGTTCCCGGTACCAGCGGACAGATACTTTATGAATATAGAGCGGGTCATCTTTATCAGCCTCCCGTATTTCCTCATTGCGTGTAGCCATTTCTAGAGTTAAACCAGACGGAAACTTTAACGAAGGCGAAAGAGAACTTAGCCCATGCGACATCATCTCTAATACTTTAGGCGGTGTATGAAGCATGCCGAGGCATGGAGACGCCAGGATCACCCCTGCTACTTCGATGTCTTCTTTTATTTCCTGAAGAAGGCGGATAACGACGAGTCCTCCCATGCTATGTCCTAGCAAGAAGACCGGCAAGTTGAATTGATAAGAGGCCATCAGCCACTCTCTTACTTCGTCAATATATTCATTAAAAGAAGAAATATGGCCTCTTTTCGCCCGGGAAGTCATGCCGTGGCCAGGCAGGTCTCCCATTACTACATGAAACCCATTCTTACGCCACATCTCAATCAGCCAGCCGTAACGGCCGTGATGTTCCATTGCTCCGTGTACCATAACGATGACGCCTCTTGGCTGTTCCTCTGTTTCCCACTTCCACACGACCTATTCCTCCTCCAACTTTCCCTTTTTTACTTTCCATTATACAAATGTTGTCGTTTTAGATACAATAATAAGAAAATTTGTTTTTTATCCAGAAAGGAAGGAAAAAAAGAAATGATTTATCCTTATAAAGGAAAAACCCCTGAAATTGCCGATTCAGCTTTCATCGCTGACTACGTATCCATCAGCGGCGATGTCAAAATCGGTGAGAAGTCAAACATCTGGTTCAACACCTCTATCCGGGGGGATGTCGCACCGACCATCATTGGAAATAAAGTGAGCATACAGGATAACTCGGTGCTTCATCAGAGTCCAAACAATCCGCTTATTATCGAGGATGAGGTAACCGTCGGCCACCAAGTGATCCTGCACAGCTGCAAGATCAGAAAAGGTGCGTTAATCGGTATGGGCTCCATTATTCTTGATAATGCGGAAATCGGAGAGGGCGCCTTTATTGGTGCAGGAAGCCTCGTTCCTCAAGGAAAGGTGATTCCTCCTCACTCCTTAGCATTCGGCCGCCCTGCAAAGGTGATTCGCCCAGTCAATGACCATGACCGTCAGGAAATGGAGCGAATCGTTAGAGAATACGTCGAAAAAGGTGAATATTACAAAAGCCTACAACAAAACCCTGCGAACTCAGAGTGAGTTCGCAGGGTTTTACTATTAGTTCGTGGCTTGTTGTTTTAACACTTCCGCTTTGTCTGTTCTTTCCCATGGAAGGTCAACATCGATACGTCCGAAATGTCCGTAAGCAGCTGTTTGCTTGTAGATTGGGCGACGCAGACCCAGCATATTAATGATACCCGCCGGACGAAGGTCAAAGTTGCTGCGAATCAATTCTACGAGCACTTCTTCAGATACTGTGCCAGTACCGAATGTATCAACTGAAATGGAAACCGGCTGTGCTACACCGATCGCATAAGCAAGCTGCACTTCACACTTCTCGGCTAAGCCGGCAGCAACAATGTTTTTTGCTACGTAGCGGGCTGCATAAGCAGCAGAACGGTCTACTTTTGTCGGATCCTTACCGGAGAAGGCCCCCCCTCCGTGACGAGCATAACCGCCGTATGTATCGACGATGATCTTACGGCCTGTTAAACCGGCATCTCCTTGTGGGCCGCCAATAACGAAACGTCCTGTCGGGTTAAGGAAATATTTTGTCTCCTCGTCGATTAGCTCAACCGGCACTACTGGCTCAATAACGTGCTGACGCAGGTCCTGCTGAATCTGTTCTAAAGAGATTTCCGGATGATGCTGTGTAGAAATAACAATTGTGTCGATTCTTACTGGTTTATCATTCTCGTCGTATTCAACAGTTACCTGTGTTTTTCCATCGGGACGCAAATAAGGAATAATCTCTTCCTTCCTTACTTGTGTCAGACGGCGGGATAACTTATGAGCCAATGAAATTGGAAGCGGCATTAGCTCTTCTGTTTCATTGCAAGCAAAACCAAACATTAACCCTTGGTCTCCCGCACCAATCGCTTCAATTTCTTCATCGCTCATTTTACCTTCCCGGGCTTCCAACGCTTGGTTTACGCCGGCTGCAATATCAGGGGACTGCTCATCGATTGAAGTTAATACTCCGCATGTGTCAGCATCAAAGCCGTATTTCGCGCGAGTGTAGCCGATTTCTCTTACTGTCTCGCGGACAATCTTGTTAATGTCGACATACGAAGTTGTAGAAATTTCCCCAGCTACTAATACAAGACCAGTTGTCACGGATGTCTCTGCTGCTACACGTGCATTAGGGTCCTGCGTTAAAATTTCATCCAAAATCGCATCAGAAATCTGATCACAAATTTTGTCCGGATGGCCTTCAGTAACTGACTCTGAAGTAAATAGACGGCGATTTGTTGTCATGATACTTCCTCCTTGAAATGACCAGCTTACACTGATCGTTAGTTGCACGGTACTCATTTTCCTTAAGTTTATTCTTTCCAAACACGTTCTGTAAAATTATACGCAAAATTGAATAGAACAATTTAGCCTATAATTGCTGAACAGAACGCAGAAATAAAAAACTCCTCTCCTGAAAATAAAGAGAGGAAAGGTTAGACGTTTCAACTTAGGCCTTTCACTCTTATCGTTCAAGGTTTTTCCCTTGCTGCAGGTTGGCACCTTTGTCTTGAAAATATGTATAATAGAAGCGATTGATAAACAACCTTCGCTTCCTTAGGATCAAGCAGGTTGCCGGGCTTCATTGGGCCTGTCCCTCCGCCAGCTCAGGATAAGAGTATCCGTTCAAGGTTACATCTTACGTAATTCCCCCATTAATGTCAACAACTATCCTTAAAAACAGGGCTTTCTGCTTCCTTCTTTGTCTAAAAACACCCTTCAGCAGACAAATCAGTTTCAGTCATGTAAAATGTAGAAAAACCGTTGTATTATGATAAATATCTTGCAAAAATAAGCCGACAATAAAAAATAACAAAAAATCAAATAATAGTATAGACTATTAATGGGAATGTGTTATACTATTTTTGAGAATTGACAGATCACATACATTTACTAGATAAAGGATGGTTATAAATTTATGAAGACTGTGAACATCGCAAGCGAAATTGTGGATCTTTTAAAGGGCTCTAACGTAACTATACAGCCATCTGTGCCATTGCTTGTAGAAAAGGTATTAAATCGCGAGGAAGGCGTTTTAACAGCCTCTGGAGCGGTGCGCGCAGAAACTGGAAAATATACTGGCCGTTCGCCTAAAGATAAATTTATTGTCGAGGAACCTTCTACGAAGGATAAAATTGATTGGGGACCAGTCAATGAGCCTATTTCTAAAGAAGTGTTTGATCAATTATACACGAAAGTGATCGGTTACTTAAAGGAAAAAGAAGAACTTTTTGTTTTTAAAGGCTTCGCGGGTGCAGATCAAGCAAACCGCTTACCAATCCAGGTGATTAACGAGTATGCATGGCATAACCTTTTTGTTCATCAGCTCTTTATTCGCCCGACTGAAGAAGAATTGAAAAACCACCAAGCTGGCTTCACTGTCATCTCAGCACCAGGCTTCAAAGCTGACCCTGAAGTTGATGGCACAAGATCAGAGGCATTTATCATCGTATCCTTCGAGCGCCGTGTTGTCTTAATTGGCGGTACAGAATATGCAGGTGAAATGAAGAAGTCAATCTTCTCCGTTATGAACTACCTGCTTCCTGAAAACGACGTTCTGCCAATGCATTGCTCAGCGAATGTTGGCTATGAAGGCGATGTGGCTCTATTCTTCGGCCTTTCCGGTACAGGGAAAACAACGTTAAGTGCTGATCCAAACCGCCGCCTGATCGGTGATGATGAGCATGGCTGGTCATCAAACGGAGTATTCAACATCGAGGGCGGCTGCTATGCGAAGACAATCGGCCTTACACGTGAGAAAGAGCCGCAAATCTACGATGCGATCCGTTTCGGTGCAGTATTAGAAAATGTTGTTCTTGATGAAAATACACGCATTCCGGATTACGAAGACAATTCATTAACAGAAAATACACGTGCGGCTTACTCGCTTCAAGCTATGGATAATATCGTAGATCCAAGTGTAGCTGGCCATCCGAACACAATTATCTTCTTAACAGCGGATGCATTCGGCGTATTGCCTCCAATCAGCAAATTAACAAAAGAACAAGCGATGTACCATTTCTTAAGCGGCTATACTTCTAAGCTTGCCGGTACAGAACGCGGCGTAACTGCTCCTGAAGCTACATTCTCTACATGCTTCGGTTCACCATTCCTTCCGCTTGAAGCGACACGCTATGCGGAAATGCTTGGTAAGAAAATTGATGAACATAACGTTCAAGTCTTCCTAGTAAATACAGGCTGGACTGGCGGAGAATATGGTGTTGGTTCCCGCATGAAGCTTGCTTATACGCGTGCGATGGTTCAAGCAGCTCTTGAAGGCGAATTAAACAACGTTGAAACTTACACAACAAAAACATTCGGCCTGCAAATTCCGCTTCATGTACCTGGTGTTCCTGATGAAGTGTTAATCCCGCGCAAAGCATGGGCAGACGAAGATGCGTTTATGACTAAAGCAAAAGAATTGGCTGACAAATTCCGTGAGAACTTCAAGAAGTTCGAAAATGTTTCAAAAGAAATCGTTGAACTTGGCGGACCAGTGTTATAATCACCTAAAAAAAGCGTGCCTCTCTTCGAGAGCACGCTTTTTTACTATCTTGCTTGCTTCCTTTCACTTGCCCGGTTCTTTTCAAAGAATATCAGCAAAGACGGCAACAATAACCCCCGGACTAAGAACGTATCAATTAAAATCCCTATGGCGACAATAAAACCAAAGACAAATAAAATTTCGATTGGCTGTGTCATTAGCACGGCGAATGTAGCGGCGAGAATAATACCAGCCGAGGAGATCACTCCTCCTGTCTTCGACACCGCTATTTTGACAGCCTCCTTCAGTGGATACTTTTCACGCTCTTCTAAGTAACGAGAGACAAGGATAATATTATAATCGATGCCCAGTGCTACTAGGAAGATGAAGGCATATAGCGGCACCCGTGTACTAATCGCATCAATACCGAAAAACAGTTCGGTTAAGAATATTCCTAATCCGAGTGCTGATAGGAAGGAAACCAAGATGGTACCTACCATATAAATCGGCATCTTAACCGAGCGGGTCAGAACGATCAGCATGACAAAAATCAAAATAGTTTCTAGTAACACAATTACCTTTAAATCACGGTTGTTTAGCAAGCGGTCATCCACATTTTGAGCTGTCTCTCCGGCAAAATAAAGCTCTCCCTCTGCCCCGGCAGCTTTTACAATGGCTTCTTTATTTTCGCGGAGGGCCTCTAGCGCCTTCATAGCCGGTTCTTCATAAGGGTTGCCCTCAAAAGATAAGGATAGCTCCTGAGCTTCTCCATCCTCACTTACAGCTGATGGAGTAACCGTCCCTACTCCGGGTTGTTGTTCAAGCTCAGCAGCCAGACGCTCTGCTTCCCCATTCCCTTCGAAGATGACAGTTGTCGGTGCTACATCGCCAGCTGCAAACTTCTCTTCCACGACTTCATAGCCTTGAAGAGAAGGCATATCATCCGGAAAAGACTTTAACGTATTAAATTCATATTTGATGTTTAATGTATTCAACGAAGTGACAATCATCAGCAGAAGAACCATACCGCCAGCAATAAGCGGCCGGCTCGTTACAAAGCTTCCCACCTTGCTCCAAAGGCCACTCTCCTGTTCAGCTTTCCCTCCTACTTGAGGCACTTTTGGCCAGAAAGATCTGCGTCCAAATAAAATAAATAAAGCAGGAACGAGGGTTAAAGAACCAATCATGATTACTGCCATGACAGTAGCGAAGATAGGCGCAAAGTTTTGGTAGTCACCGATAGAAGCAAAGAATAAGACAAGCATCGCTGCTAACACGGTTCCTCCTGAGAAGAAAAGCGGTTCGCCTGTTCCTCTCATTACCTCTTTCATCGCTTTGTATTTATCATCGTACACCTTGAGTTCTTCTCGGTAGCGAGCCAGCACGAACAGTGAATAATCCGTTACCGCTGCGAACAGCAGAATCGTCATAATGGATAATGATTGGCTGCTCATGTCGAGTCCGGCTTTGCCGTACAGCCCTAAAATCCGGTCAGTAACAGCATACACCACTGCAGAAGCCAGCAATGGAATAAGCGCCAAAAGCGGCGAGCGGTAAATAATAATTAAAAGTGCCAGAATAATCCCCACAGTGGACAGCAGCAGAACAATATCTGCCTGTGAAAAGAGAGCAGTGGTGTCTACCGCAATCCCAGCCGGTCCAGTCACATAGATCCCTGTATTCTCCGCTTGTTCAGAAGCAATCTTATTGACTTCATTAATACCTGCTTCGATTTCGTCTGTCTCAAGCCCTTCCTCAAATATGAAAGGAATGGCCGCAGCTGAACGATCCTCAGAAAGAAACTGCTCTTGAGCTGGAGGCGGAAGCTTATGAAATGGTACAATTTCCTTTACTCCATCAACAGCGGTTTGCTGCATATGTTCAACTGCTTGAGAAAGTGCGGTCAATTCTAATTCGCCGTTCTCTGTATTAAATACGAGAATGGCAGGTGTCCCTTCATCGTCTGGAAAGTAATGAGAAGCTTTCTCCGCCGCTTCCATCGCTGGTGAATCGTCAGGCAGGGACTGGATAGAAGATACGCTGTAATCACGTGAGCTTGGCGCTAATACACTGAGCAATACAGCTGCAAGCAGCCAAGCAAGAATCACTATCCACCTTCCTTTCCGAGTCGACACCCGATCTGTAAGCGGCCTAAGTAGCTCTTTCATTCATTCTCCTCCTTGTCTATTAAAAAACTCAGCTCTTTTTCATTAAAAACAATATTGACATGAGTGTCAAAAATAAAGCAAGGAAAGGGAGCGATTATTTTTTTCCGCTCCCTTCATACCAAATATTAAATAAATAATCCGCCCACTCTTCAGAAGGCAGCTGCATGACATTCGGTGTGTTAATCAGTTGAAAAAATAAACTCGCTAGAATAACAAACGGAATATCCCGTCGTACCACCCCTTCATTTTGCGCCTGTTGAAAAATTCGGGAAAGCTGGTCACTAAGTGTCTCATGCATACCCATAACCTCTCGGACAAGCTCGGCCGCTTTTTCAGACTGAGATACATCTATTTTTCTTACGTCTCCCAGTATGGCATGAAGATCTGCCTCCTGCATATACATTCGAAGCAGATCACGCAGAGCATTTAACGGCTCTCGTTCATCTACCTGCTCAGCCTTCGCAACTGTACGTACCATCGCTCTCTTCATACAGGCAGCAGCTATTTCTTCTTTATTGGCGAAGTACTGGTAAATCGTACTCCGCGCCCCGGATGCTAAATGCTCGGCTAGCTTCTTTAAATGAAAGCTGCTATAGCCCTGTTCAATGATTAGCTGTTCCGCAGTATCCAAAAGCTCTTCCTCCGTAAACGCTCTTTTTCTAGCCATTCACCTCACCTTTCTTTTTACTGTTTATCAACCGCTCTTACTTGAACAAAAAACGACGGCCGCGTGTCTTTGCCGCCGTTTAATATTGTCTATTTCCCTCATTAGTTTGTGGTATTTAAAGAGATGAGCCTATACGTAATGGTAGTCTCCTCGCTTTCCCACTCCACTTTTTCAATCACAGCTGTCCCGGTTGGATCCCCATCGCGCACTTTATGCACGCTCAGCGGTATATCAATCGGATAAAGGCGGTATCCTTTTTTCTTCAGCGAAAATAAGTTTTCCTCATGACGCGTTTCTTTTCCCTTCGTCACAATCATCGTATTGAGTTCCATCGGCATTCCCATAGTCGTTCCTCCTCACTTTTATTCTCTATGTTTCTTCATCCATCGTCCTACATCGGTCACAATTCTTCTGTTAACACGAGGCGGAAAATAATGGTTGTACTCCTTAAAATACCATGTCTCCACTGTTTTCTCTAATTCTTGCAGTCTTCTTTCTAAACGGAATGCATGCTCAGGCGAGACATTCTGATCATGCATTCCGTGAATGATGAGAACTGGTGCATCTATTTTATCAAGCTCGTACAATGGTGTGCGCCATCTATACACCTCTTCATCCTTATAAGGGCTGGCACCAATTACCCGCTTCATCATCCGACGCAGATCTTTCCTTTCTTCATAGGTTAAGACCATATCTGAAACCCCGCCCCATGTCACGATCGAGGCAGGATTCCTTTCCAGGGCGGTCAGAAGGGCCATGACACCTCCCCGAGAAAAGCCAAAAATATGCACATGATGATTCACTCTCGGGTGAGACATAAGCAAATCAAAAGCGGCAAAGGCATCCATCCGGTCTTCTCCAGCAAAATCCTCGTTTCCCTCACCGCCCCGGTTTCCCCGATAGAACGGTGCGAAAACAATAAAACCTTCAGAGGCAAACTGTGCTATGCGGGCGGGCCGCACCATTCCCACGTTTTTGATGCCTCCACGTAAGTAAAGGAATCCGTCGTACGTTCCTTCCTCTTTCGGCTCTGCAAGCATTCCCTTTACCTTTAAACCATCTGACCAATATGTAACCATGGATAGGCGCACACGCGGATTGGGAGAAGGGAAACGATAGCAATCAATGATTTGATCCATCTTATCACCACATTTATTATTGTTTAAGCCACTCGTTCTCTTCCAGGAAGTTAAGCGTTCTCTCTACTACCTCATCCTTCATTAGAAAGCTAAAGCGGGGATTCATCCTTTCCGTACGCAAATCCTGGTCGAATAACATGGGGCCGTTCGTTTCTAAATAGTGCTGCTTCTTTTCTATTTTCCCAATTTCCGCAAAGAAAACCGCTTTTACAAACGGGTTCTCCGGCTGATTTACATAATACTCTCCAATAAAAGACAACGTGTCCACAACCGCTCCCGTTTCTTCATACACTTCACGCACGGCTGCTTGCTCCAGTGTTTCTCCAGTTTCCACCTTTCCGCCGGGGCACTCTAGCCCTCTTTTCGGGTGGCAGGTAAGCAGCCAATTTTGATGATATCGACAAAAAACAAGGACATGCCGGGCAGACAAGGAAAAAGCATTCCTTGTGAAAGAAAGCGTTACCCGGCAGCCATTTTGATCTGTGAATTCAAACATATTCGTTCCCCTGCTGATTTATTTTTATATGTTGAATCCATTATACCTTATTTTCTTCTAAGCGTGAGCCTCTGTGCCTCTGTCTGCTACTCCTTCTTCCATATATCCTTGACATACTGTTTTGCCTCTTCGTCCCCAAGCTGATAAATCATCTCGTATACCTGTTCCATACGGCTGTCATATTGATCATTTTCCCGGTCATAATGATATTGAACGTACGGCACATGAGCTCGGAGAAAGTTTGCCCATTCTGTTGAATAATTGGCATTAAACAGCTCCCTCAAAGCGGTAATCTCTTCGTCTGTTGCCTCCACTTTAAAGTTCCATGGAGAATCAGTCGAACTTCGCATAATTTCCCCATTGGCAATTGAAATATAATAAGTATTCTTCTCCTTCTGCACAATAAACACCTCCTTTTTTTAGCTTTCCCACGGCTATTCAGAAAAATGAGTAGAATTTCTTCTATAAGTTGGTGCTTATTCGCTGGTTTATTCGCTCCATTTAGGGTATAACTGTTATAAAGGGATAAGGAGAGTCTTACATATATCTTAAAACAAAGGAGAGGATTATCTTGAAATTGGTGGATGAATTATTCGAAATCTATAGAGGCAGGCTCCAAGGAACGGAAGAAGATCTGGACATGATTACACTAACCGTTCTTGAGCAACTGTCTCAAGAAGAAATTTTAAATATGATTAAAGATTTAAAAGAAGAGGAATTAGCCTATTTTTTCCGTTTATACCTGTTTGAAGCATTAAAGCAAAAGTTCGATACGAACGACACATATCACTCCCTCCCGAACAATCGACTCTATCACTAAATCACCCATACATAAGAAAAGGATGTTCCCAATTTACTTGGGAACATCCTTTATTTTTGTTTATTTTCCTAGATAAGACTTAAGCATCCACACGTGCTTCTCTAGGCCCTGATGAATAGATAACAGCATATCACCCGTTGTTTCATCATTGACCTCCGCTGCAAGATCCATGGCTTCTTTAAGTTCTGTAATCATCGTTGTAAAGTCGTTGGCTACGGATTGGACCATCTCATCAGGAGACTCATTGCCGCTAGCTTCTTCGATGGAAGCCATTTCTAACGACTCTTTTAACGTAGCCACTGGTTTTCCTTCAAGGGCTAATAGTCGTTCGGCTAATTCATCAATGTGCACGCCTGCTTCTGTATAGAATTCCTCAAACTTTTCATGAAGTGAGAAGAATTGCGGACCTGTTACGAACCAGTGATAATTATGTAGCTTCGTATACATGACTGTCCAATTTGCAATTTGTTTGTTTACACTGCTAATTAATTGTTGAGACATCTAATTCATTCCTCCTAATTATGTTATGCCTTTTCTATCACCACTACTTATTCATTACCACTGCATGAGGATTTAAAACATTCTTTTTCAGCGGGAAGAAAACATGATATGATAAATGAGAACAAATGGATAGGAGGAATGCTTCATGGCCGTTGTTATGGTCATTTCTATTATTATTATCTTCGCTGTGATTGCTATGTCTGTTGTTGCAGTGAACAAAGCATATAAATTCAAACATACAGTCGATCCAATCGAAGAACATAAAGATCATTCATCAACTGTTCTTGAGAAAAAAGAACAGGACAAGTAAGGATGACTTATCAGCAATGAAACAACTATTTATTTGGCTGATCCGCTTTTATCAAACATGTATTTCACCCTTAAAGCCGCCGACATGCCGTTTTTACCCGACATGTTCTCATTACGGCTTAGAAGCAGTTAAGCGGTTCGGCGCATTAAAGGGCGGATACTTAACCGTCAGACGAATTTTAAAATGTCATCCCTTCCACCCAGGAGGTTTTGACTTCGTTCCAGACTCTTGGACTGATCGCAACAAAAGCCGTGAATCTCAGTGATTCACGGCTTTTCATTCTGTTGATAAAGTCTTCTGTCAATGGACAAGCAATGAAAAAATATGTAGAATCTCCTCAGAATACATGAAAGAGGAGATTTTTTTATGTTCTTTTCTCACACCTACCAGGAAATTGAACAAAACCGGGCGTTCTATCTTCACATGTATGATGCTTCCCATCAGCTTGTC
>NZ_JWJE02000088.1 GCF_000812025.2 Bacillus thermotolerans | reverse complement strand
TAAAAAAGATGACCCCTGTTCAATACAGAGATCATCTTCTTAAAACTGCCTAGGCTTTTTTTAAAATGTCCTTTACAAAGGGTACACTTTATACAGGAGCTGGGCTTTATTTGGCCCCTTCTGAGAAGCTCCTTCCACTGTGTCTTCACTTGGTTCATTTCCATGTGCTGAAAGCCTGCTGTTGAGGATGAGCTGCAGACTTCCTCGTGCACTTGCATTGATCAGCTTAATGGCATCATACTGATTTAGTTCAAGCGTAACCGCTAAATAATCTGGTTCTGCCCCTTCCTCGGTGTCTTCTGAAGCGGCTTCTTTTTCAGCCATTTGTTTTCCTACGGAAAGTACCTCTACCTTTTCTAAAACAAGCTCTGTGTCTATCGGCTCGGGCGCAGATTCTGATGCCTGTTCGATCAGCACGACATCGACAAAGTCTCCCGGTACAATCAAGTTGGAAACTGTTTTTACATAATCGACGCTGATTGAGACAGCCCGGTAGCCTTCTTTAATTTTTCTTGAAACTACCTTCGTCTCTTCTTCCGTGTTCTGAATTCGATGCTGCATAATGATCTCACCTTGCTTTAAATCAGCAGATATATATTTTCCTATAATGGTCTGGGGATCCTGTACCGCCTCGGGATGCAGCTGATCTTGCGGAACCTCAACCGTTGTAATATTTTCCTCTGTAATCTTCTCGTTCTTTTTCATGCCTTGAGCAGCCTGTACCGCTTTAACCATTGGAACCGGCGGCTCACCCGTTGCTTCTGTTCCCTTTGTTAAAAACATATAAAAAAGCATGGTCGTTATGAACCCGGAGATGATGGCTAAAAATACTAATTTCTTTCTTTTCATCTTCCATTCACCT
The DNA here is from genome assembly GCF_000812025.2 of Bacillus thermotolerans. Classification (GTDB taxonomy): domain Bacteria; phylum Bacillota; class Bacilli; order Bacillales; family Domibacillaceae; genus Quasibacillus; species Quasibacillus thermotolerans. The sequence continues at coordinate 3,617 of NZ_JWJE02000088.1, read as the reverse complement.
ACTCTGTCAATGTGATCGCATAAGCTCCGCTATCAGTCGCCGAAGCAGTCGCTGCTGGAGTTCCGGCTCCTGCTCTTTTAATAAAGATTCCTCTTATTGAATCATCCTTGCTGCCCATTGGATCTGTAAGGTAAAAGTAGGCAAAGCCCTTTACCTTCACACTCTTAGTTGTTACTTTTTCAAAGACAACTACGAGCATTACCCTTGAGCACACTCTCTCATCATACTCTCCAGGCGGCTGCAGACATCCATTCGCTCTGTAGTTAACTGCTTCTCTCGTTGCCCCAGCAATATTACCTGTTTGTGTATTGACAACATCCCCCACTTTTAAGGGCTGATCAAATCCATACATAAGATTCTCTCTGTACAGCCTCGCTCCTGGACCTTCGAGGGCAAGAATACCGAAATTCCCGGATACAGAATCACCTGAATCCACTTTTAATTGATAGGTTTGTCCATATTGGAGATCGACTGATTCTTCAATGCCTAAAGGAACGGCTCCTGTTGCTTCTACCAGAGGCTTTAAGGCGGCTTTCGCTTCGGCTTTTATTGGGGCATTCTCTATGCCAAATAAAGAGGAAAAAAACACCGGCGCATTTTTCTCCAGCACGACATGCAATTCCCTGCTGTTTGTTATATTGGCCTGTGTAAGGCTCGCTTGCTCGTTATGTGAGCCCAACACCTCGTTAACCACTTCCTGAACATTTGCTTCGCCGTTTGGAAGCTCCTGAGCTCCTGATAAAGCGGCGGCATTGGCTGCTTTCTGTAAATGGCTTTTCGTGTAAAATAGATGCCCGCCATCAATCACCACTCCCAGCATGGCAATCATCGCTGCCATGCCGAATGCAAGGAGCACAATGACATTGCCCTCCTCTTTCTTTAAAAAGTTTTTCATATCAATCATTCCACCCTGATGGTTGAACTCGTTTCAATCGTATATGGAATTGCTAATTCACCTAGCGGTTCAAGGAAACGCTCCGGATAGGTTAATTCTACTGTCACAAGTGTTCCAGATCTTCTTGTTCCACTTGGCGTGATATTCACTGCCAGCTGGGAAGGGTCCTCCAGGGTCACCCGGTCTCTCACATAGGTCCGAATTTCCTCGTCACTTCTCCCTAATCCGCCCATTCTTACCGATTCTTGATTAATCAGCTCCAACTCTAGATGAGTCAACATCACCCTTCCGAAGTCAATAATGCCTATCAGCAAAAGAAGGACAATGGGCAACGCAAGCGCCAGCTCAACGATTGACTGGCCATCTTCTTTCTTTACCATATAGTTGGCACCCTCTCCGCCAGCAGGGCAAACACCGTTCCTGCTGCAATCGCCACGCCATATGGAAACTTCACCTTCAGTGCATGGCCGAGAGATAAAAAGTTATAAGCTTTACGGTTTCTGAAGCCTGGTAAAGAGTAGACAGCCCACTGCAGAGCCCCGCTTCGGACAAGGAGGATAAATACACTCATCACTCCGCCAACAAGTGCCATATAAATAAAGGAGTCAAACACGAAGGCTCCTCCTTTTAACGCTCCGACTAGGGCGAGAAGCTTTACATCTCCCGCTCCCATTCCTCTCATCATGTAAGGGATCAGCAGCAAGGCAAACCCAATCAAAAACCCAATGAAGGAATGGCTGATGCCTTCCCAGCCGCTGACAGCGAAATGAAAGAGAAATCCTATCAGCAACGCCGGATAAATCACTTTGTTATAAATTTTTCTGCTTCTTACATCGGTGATGACACAGATTAACAGGATTACTAATAGAAAAAGATCGATCATACCGGCCATCCTTTCATTCGATTTTTAATTTATTCTTATAAAAGGACCCTATTTCGATAGGGTCCTGAATTTAAACGGAAAGCATTTGAGTCGGTAAAACAATTTACGGTTTATTATACCGCCGGTGGTGTTGTATCTGTTGATCCTCCTGAGAGCTTGCTTACAATATCTTTGAAGGTTGTCACAAGCTCGTCACCTACTAAGCCTAATGCCGCAACTGCTGCAATCGCGATCAACCCAAGAATCAATCCGTATTCTGTCATTCCTTGTCCTTCTTCTTCAACGAATAAAGCTTTCATTAGTTCTAACATGTGATTCTCTCCTTTTATATGAATAAATGAATATATTTTTTAATTATTTGTCTGTTTCGATAAAGGCAATCATTTGTCCAACTGTCGTTGAGGTGTCTCTGATTTTCCCTGCCGGAAGCTCAATCACCGATTCTGCTTTTGAAAATCTTTTTCCTATCTTTCCCGGCATCAGTTCTTCCTCGATCCCTACAATCTCTTTCCTGTTATTCAGGTACAGTACATCAATCGGGTACCTCATAAAGAAAGTATGAATGGAGGGACAAGGTGATATATGAAGAGCCTGGTGATCGGGCATACTTTTTGTTAACATCAACCCTTTGAATCTTGTCCAGAAACGATCAGCCATTTTTACTTCTTCAGCTATGATTTGTTCCGTTTGAAGGTTCAGCAGTTTTACTTTCCGACACCCCTTTGCCTTTACTGAATGACTTACAAGGCTTATTATGCTAGGTTTTGTCTAAATAACCTATCCCCCGGCTTTCCCTTTCTATCATCCTACCAGCATAGGAGTAGTTTCCTATATTTCCTATATGGACCTCCTATTTCCTATCTGTCGGATAGAAGAGCACAAAAAAAGACCTCCTATTGAAAGGAGGTTAGGAACGATTAGATTTTTCATAGGTGAGATAATACACCTTGGAAATCGCCTGGCTGCGGTCAGGGACGTCCAGTTTCTGAAAGATCTTCGTCAGATGGTTTTTTACCGTATGTTCACTAATAAAAAGCTCTTGCGCAATTTCTTTATTGTTTAAGCCCTGGATGACTAGATCCAGCACTTCCTGCTCTCTCGGCGACAAGTTCATCTCATTTTTAATCGTGCTTGATACCGACAGCGCTGTTGGCTTCGTTTCTTGCTCGAGGCTGAATTCCTGCTCGGCTACTTGTTTTTCCTCCAGGAACTCAACAAATTTTTTGAGGATGCTCGCTTTCTCCTGGTTAGAAGAAAGCCACTCAAGATTTCTATTATCCTTTATATACAGTGTAACAAGGGCAAAAATCTGACTGCTGATACTAGCATTCTCCCAATCAAGAGAAGAGCTCTTAGCTGTTAAACGTTTTCCTTCCTCGAGGGTGATGGAGAACGCATGGTCAGGGAAGGTCTCCTTTATAAAATCAGGTGAGTAATAAGAAAGCTTGCAGGCGGTAAGTATATCTTCTGCTAGAGATTTAGGTAAATCAAGATCGGTTATAAATTCCCCCGCCATCTTCACCCCTTCCAAAGTACGCGCGTAAGCCTCACTGTCAAATTGACCGATCGCCCGATGCAGCGCATTGACTTTGTCCAAAGCAGTACGACTCTCTTTTTCTAATGACAGGCGCAGCGAAACTCCTGCCAGAATGGATAGGGTATGTAAAAAAGCAAGGGTTTCTTCTATCTCATGCCGGGAAAGATGATCGGTCCCCACACATAAAAGTCCAATTTGTTCATTTTTAAATAAGGCTGTTTTCGCAAACTTTGTTGTTTTTTATAGAAATAATATAAATTGAATCTTCTGTTATAATATATATAAAGAAATACGAAACTTCT
>NZ_JWJE02000087.1 GCF_000812025.2 Bacillus thermotolerans | reverse complement strand
CCGGCTTCTTCAAGAAGAGCTGGCCACGGCTTAAGATTTCCGTGTCTCATACACCGCTGGAACGGCGGGGTGTGCCTGCCGATGCTGCGGCTGCGGGCTGCGGCGTCGGGTACTGTTTTTTAACAGTAATGGAGGGACAGTAAGCCCTGGGAACAGCCAGGCAAGTCCTGATGAAGCAGGAATTCTGCGACGACAAGTCTTAGGGTTTTACTGCCCGAAAGGGCAATAGAATCCCGCGACTTTAGTCGTGGGAGGTTCAAAACACGCATCTGTTGGCTATTTTTAATGCGCCCGCCCCAGAAGTGATTTTAGGGTCTGACATCTTAAAATTCAACCCTGCCAGCATCATGTCCCATACTTATTGTCTTGACGAAAATCAATGAAAGCAGACAACTGCGCCGGTTAGACCATCGACCTATATAGGTCCATACAAGGGCTGCGGCAAGGTAAAGGAAAACACACCTCACCAAGGGATAACTCAGCAGTATCAGCAGCCTCAGTATATTCACCAATACCCGGCTTACATCCCTTCGTACCAGCAATACTGGGGATAAGGAAAAGCAGGCAAAACAATCGATGCGGAAGACCTATGTTCTTTTTATGGCATTTTATTCAGATGCAGCGTCTGTATCTATATGAATAAAAGTCGATTCTTCCTGTGCCAGGAAGAATCGGCTTTTTGAAATTAAAAATTGCTTCGTGCCTGTTTACGGCATATCTTTAGCTAGGCCTGCCTGAAGGCTTCATTCAGAAAGCGGCAGTCACTCGCTCATTGGAATCATTCTTTATGAGAGAAAGACGCCCGGTATTTCTCTTCAATAAGACGGCTTGCCACTTCCTGCATGCTCGTTCCTTGTTCAGCTGCCAGTTGTTTGATCCACTGTTTAGTTTCGTGCGACAGCCGGACCGTAAGGATTTCTTGTTCAGATTCAATCGCCATGACTCCATTTTTGTACTTCGTCTGGCCTTCTTCCATCCGAGCGGAAACAAACTCTGCCAGTTCCCCGTTTATCTCATAAAACACGCAATCCTTTAGAAGAATCACCAGCCGGTCACCCGTGACATGCATGTACATATTCGATACGTAGGCATGCTGGTAAAGCGCATCCATGAATTGGTAGGTAAGAGAGTAGCGGAGTGGAAGATTGATTTTTGCATAGCCGGGTGTGCCGGTTCTTTTGCCGAATTCAACGGGATAATCCGGCGACAGCCGGTAACCGTAAACCCCTTCATTATAGGAGAGTTTTTGGCCTGTTGCCGGCACGATAAAATACCAGTCGCCCAGCCCCTCCCGAAACAGTCTCGCTTCAGGAACGGAAGAAGAAGAAAAGCGCTGGTAAATGGCTTCTTGTTTCTTCCGATTGTAAAAATGCCGCTGTTTTAAGCGGTCTGCCTGTACCCGCTCCTGATGCACCTCTGCAAACTCTTGAATATCAGCTTCTTTAATAAAAGTGACGGTCCGCCCCCGAGCCTCCTGCTGGATGGAAGGAAGGATACCTTCATTCACGTAGGTCTGAACTGTTGATCGGTTGGTCTGCAAAAATTTTGCTGCTTCATTGAGTGTCAGACCAGGTTTATCGTCAGGCATGCTTTCCACAAACTTTTCCACTTGTTCCTTTTCAAACAGCAGTCCGTGGTACCCGCCCCATAAATCCTCCACCGGTGTTAGCTTTCCTTCCTGCACGTATTTATGTACGGTCACTGTTGAGCGGTTAATTAATGAAGCCACTTCTTTCGTTGTGTAATATTCCTTTTGATTCAAACTTATCACCTTTTCTATGTCGTTGATTAATAGATTGATTATGTATAATTTCGTTAATTTAATTAATTATAAAACATTTTTATTTGCATTAAAGTAAAACTAATGTGACTTTTTATTAACAGTTAAGATATTGAAGCATTTATCTTTTATAAAATAATAAACTAATTTGATTATTAGTTTAACATTTTTAATTTGATTTTAAATTGTTAATATAAAATATTATAAATTCATTATTTAAAAATTAGTATTTTATTAACATAAATTAATATAAATAATTTTCATTTTTTATATAATATAATAAGTGAAACAAAGAACCTATTTTTTTCAGTTAAATAAACCAATAAATAAAGAAAAATAAATGTATTTTTACTATAATTAATAAGAAGATATTTATAAACATAATTAAGTACATAATGAAATGTTTACTATTGCTTTTATAGATTAGTAAAAGGAAGGTGAAAGGCAAGTGAATAATTCATTACTCGCTAAACGGAATGGAAGCTTATTTCCAGAAAATCCTTCAGCGGCAGTGCAGCATATCATCGAGCGGATGGATCGGGCGGAAAAGGAAAAGAGGGAGCCGTTTGATGAGTTGGATGACCGTGATGTCATTCATTATTTCCTTTATCGAGATACAAACTTAAACGAGGCGGCGCAGCGCTCCAAGCGGACAATTCATGAATATGAATTGGAATTAGATCAGTTCGTGCAGAACATGCTGAAGTTCGCACCGGAAATCGGCATAGATATAGAAGAAATAGTGGAAGGATCACTTTTTAAAAGTTTGCGGCCGCGGCATATCCGGCGTTATCAAGAGTGGCTGGCAGCAAAGAGTCCTTACGTCCAAAAAAACGGAGCTTATTCGGCGGCTGCGCTGGCGCGGAAAACCGTTGTATTAAAGAGCTTCTTAAAATTTTTATATAAGTACCGCTACATTAGAGAAGCGCTTCATGAAAGCCTGGTATCTGCGACAGTCAGAAAAGAGGACCGGCCAAACCGCGATCTAGGGCCAAATGAGGTCATTCAGCTTCTTGATTACTTTGAAACGAGCGGGAATCCGATCGTTTTCAGCCTGATCCATGTTTTAACAGGGACGGGACTGCGCAATGATGAATTATGCCGCCTAAAGGTGTCCGATGTGCGGTTTGATTCTATTCTGGGAGGCTATTATCTCCATGTGATCGGAAAAGGGAACAAGGAAAGGGAGATCCCGCTCAAAGAAAAAGTGATGAACAGCATCATCCGTTACCGAAAAGCGCGTTTTTTGCCCGCTCAGTTTCCAAACGGAAGCGAGGAGCCGCTGTTTCCCAACAGCAAACATAAACCGTACCGGCCATCGTATCTTTCTACGTTTCTCGCCAATGCCATTGAAAAGGCCCCTATCTATTCAATTCAGGCAAGAGAGAAGAGGATTACCCCCCACGTATTCCGGCACAGCTTTGCGATTATTAGTTATCTAAACGGTGTTGATGTGTATGACATTATGCGGGCGCTCGGCCATGAACAAATAGAAACGACGATGATCTACTTGCAGAAAATTATGAGCCGCGAACAGCACGCGATTCATAAGTGGAAAGACGATGCTCTTGGAAAATATATATAATAGGAAGAAACTCGTCAAAGGACATTTGTTTTTCATCATAAAGGGGAGCAGGCTCAACACGGAATTTGCAGGCCGACAAACGTCTCCGACTCATAAAGGAAGCCATCACCCAAATTCAAATAAGTTCAAAAGCGCCGCTCCGGCTGGTGGAGCGGCGTTTTCCTGATTGAAGGCGGGAAAATAACAATGAAGTTGAAGGAGAAGAATGAATGATGAACAAAAAAGGGGATAAGGCAACAACAGTTACATAATTATATCTGAATTTTTAAAATATTTGTAAATTTTATCGAAAAAATAGTAGATATATAGGGGTAAAGAGTGTATAATAATTGCCATACCCGATTCGAAAAGAGAGAGCTGAGAGGATAGAGATCTTTTTAAGATATGATTGCTTTTATAGAAGCAGACATGGCCTGCAAGGTTCAGCCCGTCGGTGTTTCAGCTTCCGTTATTGGACAATCTCTCTATACGCTGGCTCCATTAAATTGAATAACCCGCCCGTAAAGGGGAGTAGCGTCAGGCATTATAGCCTGAAATAAAGTCGTCATGACGTGGTTACATATCCACCGGCTTTATTGACCTATCATTAGTGTTCAGCGAGACCTTTGCCATTTTTTAATGGCAGAGGTCTCTTTATTTTTTCATAAAAAAACAAAAGGGGAGTCAGAGCATGGAAACAGAATTTCTTACCGCTTTATTTGCCATTATTATGATTGATCTTGTGCTGGCTGGCGATAACGCTATTTTGATTGGTCTTGCAGCGCGAAAGTTACCAAAGCATCAGCAGAAAAAAGTAATTTTATGGGGAGCCATAGGGGCGATTGTTATTCGAACGATTGCTACACTTCTCGTCGTCTATCTGCTGGAGATTCCGGGTCTTCACTTAATCGGCGGTATCCTGCTTGTATGGATTGCTTATAAGCTGCTGGTGGAGGAAGAAGAACATGAGGTTACCGCAGCTGATTCACTATGGGGAGCCATTAAAACCGTTATTATTGCCGATGCCTTGATGGGACTTGACAACGTCCTGGCAGTGGCCGGTGCTTCTCATGGGAATATGCTTCTTGTGACGATTGGGTTACTTGTTTCCATTCCGGTAGTTATGTGGGGAAGTACCATCATTTTGAGAATGATTGAAAGGTTCCCGATCATCGTTACGATTGGAGCGGGTATTCTTGGCTGGACAGCAGCTAAGATGATTGTAGGAGAACCGTTTATGTCAGGATTCTTTGCCAATCCGTTTGTGAAATACGGATTTGAAATCGTAGTTGTAGCGGGAATCATCACCGCTGGTACATTAAAGCAAAAGAGAGCGGCGAAAGAACAGGCTAGTCAGAAAGGTGCACCAAAAGCAGTTTAATTAGGAAAAGGGAGACAGTCGAAGAGTGAACTGAACCCCGAATAGTAGACACTTTAAAAAAAGTGGACCTATTCGGGGTTTTTCTATTTTTCTTAGCTTAAAACCCCGTTATACTAA
>NZ_JWJE02000086.1 GCF_000812025.2 Bacillus thermotolerans | reverse complement strand
GGGGTAACAACAGCGTAGCTGTCATTACCCGCAATAAACAGTAAATATATGTAAAATTGAGAAATGGCTTAAAGTTTTAACTTTAAGCCATTTCTGTTTTTCTATAGGGCTTGTTACTTAACTAACGAATATAAGAAATTCTTTCCCTTTCTAATGCATCCTTAAGCCATCTTGGATGCATGTTTAGGAGATTTTCTGGTAAATGATTAAAGTCGAAATAATCCGCATCTAATGTCTCTTCGCTTTTTCTATTTAGAGTTCCACCTATAACTTCACATTCAAAACATGTTGTAATAAAGTGACTTACATTACCGTTTGGATATGAAAAAACCTGAGAAACAGGATCAGAATAAACTCCGATTAACCTATTAACTTTGACTCTCAAACCGGTTTCTTCCCTAATTTCTCTGATGATTGCTTCCTCTACAGTTTCTCCTGGCTCAACATGGCCCGATGGAATTCCCCATAATCCGTTATCTGCACGTTTCATTAGAAGAACTCGCTGTTTTTTATCAAAAATAATGCCTGCAACTCCTGCTTCGATATTATCTGGCCAAGAAAAGGAAGGGGAAATCCACTTTTTTATGTTTATATTACTGTCAAATAAACTCTTTAAATTTGGTATCGTAGCATCTGGATTGCGGAAATCTCTTGCTGACGGGAACTTTTTAACATTTTGCTCTGATACCAAAATGGCCGGTATTCCTGCCTGATGTGCGCCCAAAATATCAGTATATGGATTATCACCCACCATTACTGCTCTGGAGGATGGAATAAAATCTTCAAGTGCCTTTTTAAACATATAAGGGTAAGGTTTTCCGACAATGATAGGTCTTTTCTCTGTTGAAACCCGTATCGCTTCCACCATTGCCCCAACAGCAGGTAAAGGACCTTCAGGGGTTGGAAACGTTCTGTCTGCATTTGTGGCAACAAATTTTGATCCTTTATGAATAAATTTTGCTGCTTTCTGGATATCATGAAAAGACGCATTATCGTCCCACCCAACAACAACGGCTTCTACATTGGTTTGATCTTTTATATTGATACCAACTTGTTGACATTCCCATTTTAAATTTTCATCACTTAAAACAAATGCAGTTCTGACTTTTTCATGGTGTAAATATTGTGCGGTCAACCAACCAGACGTAATTACTTCTTCGCTGCTTGCTTCTATACCTAGCTTACTTAACCGTTTTGCTGTTTTTTCCCGTGTTGTACATGGATCATTAGTTAAAAATCTAATCTCTTTCTTTTCTTTTCGAAGACGCCTAAGTGATTCTACTGCCTCAGGAAGTGGTTCTGATCCTATATAAATTACTCCATCTAAGTCAAATAAAAATACATCAAATTCATCAGCTATCATAATATTCTCTCCTTGGAACAGTTCTGAAACCTTCCATTACTTATTTGACTACTTATTTGACGGATCGATAAAGAACGAAGGGAGGGTAATCCCATTCCTGTGTCCATTGGCTAAATTTATGTTCTTGTTCAATCCTTTTTAATTCCTCATAAGGAATATCCCGTAAAGTTGGTTCTAGTTGTTCGATATCTCGGAAACCTATCTCTTTCAGAACTTCCTGATACATTGATTTTGGCCAGTGAAAGTCATGTAATATAAGATCCTCTTGGTTCTCTATATGTAACCATTCTTGTCGTGCTTCTCCACTTATATATTTTTTTCCTGGTATACCATTTCGAAACGTAGAAAACTCGATACCTGTTGAATCAGGATTTGTATCTAAAATAACAAATGGTGAATCAGGTTTTAGTACTCGATAAATCTCTTTCATAATTCGCCGAATCCTATCTTTATTTTCCGTATTAATAAATACATAACAGGTCATGGCTCCGTCAACTGAATTATTCTCAAGAAAAGACAACTGGTCATTTTCAATCAAATATTTTTATTTTGTTGTAAAAGTGTTCCATATAAACGTAACACAAATTCGTTGAATAGTCTATAAGTTCCGATTACTATTTTGGGTTAGGAACTTATAGAAAATTTAATAGATTATTGTTTGATATAGTTGATTTATAATATACTTTATTTTAAATAAAGTTCCGGCACTCACCATTATAGGAACTTTTTTGAGGGGAGAATATGTTTTGAAAAGGAACTGGGAGTTAGAAGAATTAATAGAACACTTTACATTGACGCCCGATGAAATGAAGCTTATTCAAACAAAGAGAGGTGATTCAAAACTTGGCTTTGCCGTTTTGTTTAAATTTTTTCAATACGAAGCAAGATTTCCGTATTATAAAAATGAATTACCAAGATCTTTTATAGAGTTTTTAGCAAAGCAATTATTTTTGAACCCAAGTGCTTTTAGTAATTATGATTGGACAGGCAGAACGATTACTTATCATCGTTCAGAAATACGTAATTATTTTGGCTTTCGGGAAATTACACAACAAGACATTGAAGAAATGATTAATTGGCTTTGTCAATTTGTTCTATACCATAATCATGAAATGAATTATGTAGAGGAGCAAGTATATCAAAGATTTCGCGATCTTAGAATCGAACCACCGACTCCCGATCGGATAGAACGCCTTATTCATTCCGCCATTAACACCTATGAAAAACGTTTTTTTGATGCTATATATAAAAGTTTACCAAAACAAACACTAACAAAGCTTGATTCATTGATTGAAAGAATTGAAGATATTGAAGATACTATAGAGGAGACATCAGTATCTAAAAAAAGCATCTCTTTTCATGAATTAAAATCAGATCCAGGACGAGTTGGGTTAGATACCGTATTTAAGGAACTAGAAAAATTGAATACCATCCGTCAACTCAACTTACCTCAAGATTTATTTAAAGATGTTCCTCCAAAAATTATTAAAAAATATCGGCTACGAGCTGCCACAGAGGATATTCGCTCATTAAGACGACACCCCGAACCAATTCGCTACACCTTATTATCCTCATTCTTTTGGCTTCGGAGCTTAGAAATCACGGATAACCTCATTGAACTGCTGATCCAAATCATTCATCGAATTAATGTACGTGCCGAGCGAAAGGTTGAAAAAGAAATACTAAATGATTTACGGAAAGTCAATAACAAATATGGCATTTTATTCAATCTTGCTCAAGCAGCAGTTGATAATCCAGAAGGAATAATTCGCGAAGTTCTTTATCCTATAGTTAATGAGCAAACCTTAAAAGACTTAGTAAAGGAATTCAAACATACTGGACCGGCCTATCGTGAGAAAATTCATACGGTTATTCGGGCTTCCTATGGTAATCATTATCGCAGGATGGTTCCTGAAATTTTAAATATTCTTGATTTTCGTTCTAATAACGAGGTTCACCGTCCAGTGATTGAGGCGCTTGGATTGATTAAAAAGTACGCTGAAACTGGCTTTCATTACTTTCCAATAACAGAAAATGTTCCAATCAACGGAGTTATTCGTTCTGTTAATAAAGAAATTGTAGTTGAAAAAGACGACAAAGGCCAGGAACGAATAAACCGAATAAATTATGAAATCAGTGCTTTACAAGCATTACGGGACAAGCTTCGATGCAAGGAAATTTGGGTAGTGGGTTCTGATCGATATCGAAATCCAGATGAGGATTTGCCACAAGATTTTGAAGAGCGAAGAGAAGAAAATTACAAAGCTTTAAACCAGCCACTTGATGCAGAAGCATTTATTTTGAGTATTAAACAGAAGATGATCAAATCCTTAGAAAAACTAAATGAGAGAATTCCTAAAAATTCTCAAGTCCGAATTACAACAAAAGGAAATGGTTGGATATCAATATCACCATATGAACCACTACCAGAACCAATAAACCTATCACGCTTAAAAGCTGAAATTATGAAGCGTTGGCCAATGACAAACTTACTGGATATTTTGAAAGAAGCTGATCTTAGAATCAATTTTACAGATCATTTTAAAACAGTTGGTAATAGAGAAATTCTCGATAGGGCAACCATTCAAAAAAGATTGATCCTTACATTATATGGTCTAGGAACAAATGCTGGTCTTAAACGGGTTTCAGCAGGAGAACACGGAGAAAAATATAACGATCTATTATATATTCGAAAAAAGTTTATACAAAAGGATAATTTACGTAATGCAATTGCAGAGGTCGTAAATGCTATTTTTCGTTGTAAAATCAAAGAAATATGGGGAGAAGGAACAACTGCCTGTGCATCAGATTCTAAGAAGTTTGGAGCGTGGGATCAAAATTTGATGACCGAATGGCATATACGATACCGTGGCCGTGGTGTTATGATTTATTGGCATGTTGCAAAAAATTCAACCTGTATTTACTCCCAGTTGAAGTCCTGTTCATCATCCGAGGTTGCATCGATGATTGAAGGATTACTTCGTCATTGTACTGATATGAATCTTCAAAAAAACTATGTCGATACCCATGGTCAAAGTGAAGTTGCTTTTGCATTTTGCCACCTTCTTGGATTTCAATTAATGCCAAGATTAAAGTCTATCCATAGTCAAAAATTGTACCGACCGGATGTAGGTATGACAGATACCTATCCCAATTTACAACCGGTAATGACTAGGCCAATTAACTGGGAATTAATCCGGCAGCAATATGATCAAATGGTCAAATATGCTACTGCATTACGCTTGGGAACGGCAGAAACTGAGGCGATTTTAAAGCGTTTTACTCGAAATAATTTAAAGCACCCGACATATCAGGCACTTGCAGAACTAGGCAAAGCCATTAAAACCATTTTTCTATGTGAATACCTCGATTCCGAAGAAATTAGAAGGGAAATTCACGAAGGGCTAAATGTTGTTGAAAATTGGAACTCTGCAAACAGTTTTATCTTTTATGGAAAAGGTGGAGAAATAGCAACAAATCGGTTAGAGGATCAAGAAATAGCCGTTTTATCTTTACATTTACTTCAAAACTGTTTAGTGTATATTAATACTTTAATGATACAAAATATTTTATCTGAAAATGCATGGTTTGATAGGATGACACCTGAAGATCTTCGGGCTTTAACTCCATTAATTTACACCCATGTAAATCCTTATGGAATCTTTAAATTGGATATGTCTGAACGATTGAAAATAGAGGTGGATTCTGCATGAATTTAAAAAGAACATCAGCAAAAAAGAAGGCTAAGGAACTTGCTAAATATCTACGAAGTGAGCGTCCAGACTATGATTATTTAAAAAAGGTATTTCAACATCTACGTGAGGAATTAGAAGTAGAGATACCAAAAAAATCAGAAAAGCTTCCCTATATACCAACTGAAGAAGAACTTAGACGTTATTATGAAGTTGTTTGGAAAGCAAAAAATTTCCAAGACATGATGATTATTAGAACCCTTCTTTATACCGGAGTTAGGGTTAGTGAACTAATAAATATAAAGCTTACAGATATAGACTTTGACCGATGCCAGATTAGAATTAATCAAGGAAAAGGGAAAAAGGATAGAATTGTCCCTTTTCCTGATTCTTTTAAAGAATTATTGGCAATGCACTGCATTAATATGAAAAATAAACATGCTATTTATTTATTTGAGTCTTCATGGAATAAGAAGTACACAGATAGAGGAATCAGAAAAATTTTATCAAAGTACTCAGAGGCAGCTGGATTGACTCAAAATATTTCTCCTCATATGCTAAGACATTTCCTTTTAACCTGGTTAAAAAAACAAGGTATAGATGATGCATTAATTCAACCCTATTCAGGACATAAGAGTAGAAAGTCCTTAGAGGTATACTCGAGATTAGCTATTGAAGAAGCCCAAAATCATTATAATGACGCCATTAAGAATTTCCCAATTTAATACAGTTTATTGCGGGTAATGACAGCTACGCTGTTGCTACCCC
>NZ_JWJE02000085.1 GCF_000812025.2 Bacillus thermotolerans | reverse complement strand
TTCTTTTTTTGTTTCATATCGGACACTTCCTCTCGTATCTTTTATGATAGAGAGTTAACTAAAAGCTGTCCATAAAACTATACTAGCACCAACACTTCTTACCGAAAGCAATTGGCGGTTTACCACAAAAAAATAGCGGTTCTTTTCTATAAACTTGTAGGCGAATTAGTTAAATGGTAGCATATTAACTGGGAATAAATTCAAGCAGGGAAGGAGAGCAACATCAATTTTCAAAAAAATAGAACAAATGACATTGAATATTATACAGGATCCTCAACTAAGAAAAGATATTTCTATTTTTGCCGGGGAAAAACTGAAAGATAATCGAACATCGTTTGCAGACTCTTTTAAGTTACATTTTGACGCATTTTCTAAACATGCTTGTCATGAAGTGAGAGATATCACGGCATGTCTGGAAGGGATGATGCTTGCTTTAGATATCATTGATGATATTCAAGATGATGATAACGGACTATCTATCTGGATGAAGAAGGGACAAGCCGTTTCGTTGAATGTTGCGATTAGTTTAATGGTGATTACGCTGTCGCGGTTATTAGATTGCTCTAACAAACCTGATATGATTAAAGTTGTTTTAAGACATCTATCCCGCTCGATAGAGGGCCAGCACCAGGATTTGTACGGATGCATCAGTAATATTAAAGAGTATATTGACATGATCAGGATGAAATCAGGGAGTTTGGTGGCTATGGCAAATACATTGGGTGCCATGCTGGCAGGGTACAAGGACTATCAGATGGTCGAAGATTATTCCTATGATTTAGGGATTGCTGCTCAAATAGGAAATGATATCCAGGACGTCATGGATTTTGAAGAAAAAAGCGACTGGAAATTGAAAAAGAAAACATTGCCTATTATTTATCTGCTAAATCCTCTGGTAAAAGAAGGAGAAATTGTAAGGGACTACTATAATGGAAAGTTTTCTTTCGAATCATTACAGCTATATAAAGAAAAAATAATAGAAATAGTGAAGAAATCCGGTGCCTTAAATTTTGCAGTTGCACAGAAAATTCTTCATGAACGGCGGGCGATTCATAAAATTGAAAGTTTACCAATAACGGATGAGAAAATTAGCATGTTAAAAGAACAGCTATTTTATATGGGGAGTGATACATATGGAAATGGTGATTCAATATCTAATCGAACATCCTGAGGTTGTGGAAGTGGTGAAAGAAGGAATGGCCTCTTTGTTAGGAGTGACGCAAGAAGAAGAACAAGCTATTATTCAATCATTCAATGATATTAAAATTTACTCTTACTACTGGCATTAGGTGAAATGAATGGGAAAGACGTTTTATCCCGTAGTCATTTTTAGCTTCATAGCCATTAGCGCCATTTACCTAACCGTTGTTGTCATAGCTTATCCTTTAATTGGCCTTGAGGTACATTTAAGCAACAAAGAAAAATGTACAGTAGTAGAAATTTATCCACATGGATGGGCCAATTACCATGATATATCAAATCAAAGTCTTGTTTCCTGTGAGCCTGATTCAAATGCTGTATTTAAGCTGGAGAAAATAAAAGAAATCACTCTATATATGGGTGAAGAGAAATGCGAGAGAATACCTGTTACATATAAAAAAATGCCTGTTAGTTATTTAATATATAGTTTTTTACCTATTATCTACTTTATCCTTTGTTTTGTTATCGCTTTATATGTAATCTTGAGAAAAAGATTTAGTAAAGTGAGTGTCATTTCGTCTTATCTGCTTTTATTGATCGGTCTTGCTTACTTAGGTAGTGGAGTGTCAGCAAGGGGAGATTTATTTGGAGTGTTCATTACCCTTTTCTCCTTATATTTAATTCCGACTGTAGTGTTGGAATACCTTCGTATCATGGTGCCGAAAAAAGATAGGCATGCAGCAAATAAAAAAATAATATGGCTTTACGTATTGATCTTTGCTGTTGCTGTGATTAATACGTTTATTGGTGTGTCAAAGTTCATGCTGGCACCGTTCTTTTTCATGATTTTAGCAGTACCCTTATACTTCATCATACAGTTTAGCAAAATTAAAAAGTCTATCCATTTGGTTAAAATCAGATTCTTTATATGGACCGTCGTTGTTTCGTTGTTTCCATTTATTCTATTGTCGGCTATTCCGGAAGCATTATTTGAGCAGCAAATCATTACAGCCGAACATACAGCACTATTTTTATTGCTCATTCCTATTTCGTTTATTTATATAACTGCCCAGAAAGTATTCTTTGACTTTGATTTACTGATTAAAAGGGCAAGTGTCAACTTTTTTCTTTCTCTTATCCCGGCAGTTGTGTTGGCAGGAGGGATGTATGCAAAAAGAGAAGACTCTTTATTTATTTTTCAATTAGTATTACTAACCATTATTTTGGTCATGATCCTGCTTTTTGTAAAAGACTTTTTCGCCACATATTTGGCCAAGGGGCAAAGGAAATTTCCTGATAGTTTAATGAAACTATCCCAAATGTCTAGTCAAATACATGATCAACAAGCGTTATTTTTATATATTAATCAAGTAATCTCTGACGTGCTTCATGTGGATTATGTAAAGAAAATTGAATGTCGTATCAGTCAAGAACAATGTCATTGTGAGGATCGTTCTATCCAATCGTTAGTCAAAAAAACATTGAATATCGGAGATTTGCGAGAAATTGATAATGGGTACGCTTTGTTAGTTGGCAAAAACAGTGTCGTATACACATTTATCACGTTTTCTTATAAAAAAAGGATGACCCAGCTAAACAACATAGAGAAAGGCTGGTTAAAATCGATTGCCCATTATATCAATATATTAATTGAAAACTTTAGGAAAACGGAAGAGTTAGTTGCTGAAGTAGAAAGAATTAGAGAGGGCAGCATTTCATCGACAGTCTCGCGTACACTATTTTTGATAGGAGAAAAAGAAAGAGTAAAGCTGGCTCACGACATTCACGACTCCATCTTACAAGAACTAATTTTTATACATAAAAACATCGAACTCATTCAAGGCAAGGAGGGAATAAATTTATATTCATTGGAAAAAATCAAAGAACAATTAAGTGAGCAGATAGATTTCATTCGAAGCACTTGCTATGACCTAAATCCTTTCTTTTTAAAGGAATTTGGTTTGATTGAATCACTATACAGTTTAGTAGATAAGTATCGCGCATCATGTGAATTTGAAATTGACTTCCAAATTAGCCAAGTGAACCACTTTACTGGCTTAAGCGAAGAGGTTGCTTTAACTTTATATCGCATTGTACAAGAATTGATGAACAATGCTAAAAAACATTCAAAAGCAAATTTTATTCATATCAGTTTAAGCTGTCGTAATGATCAGATTATGCTTGTATACGAAGATGACGGAGTTGGATTAAATCTCAAACAAGAAAAGGAAGGAAATCATTTTGGGTTATTGAGTCTCAATGAAAGGATTCGAAGCATGAGCGGAGATATCTTTATTTATACTGAACCTGACCAAGGACTTTTATTAAAAGCTACTATACCCAAATAAAAGGAATGGTATGGATGATTAATATCATTTTAGTAGACGATCATAGAGCCGTTGCTGAAGGAACAAAAGCCTTATTGGAACAAGATGGCCAATTCAATGTAAGTATTTGCTCTGATTTAAATTGCATATATGAAATGATAGAAACAGAGTGTATCGATGTATTTTTATTTGATTTATATATGCCTGAAATAAACGGAATAGAATTATCGAGAAAAATTTTAAAAGATTTTCCTGAATCGAAAATCATCATATATACAGGATTTGATATCACCCAGCACTTTAATTTACTAGTAGAAAGGGGGATATCAGGATTTATTAGTAAAAATGCTTCTCGTGAGCAAATGATTCGTGCAATAGAAGCTGCTTTAAGGGACGAAGTAATTATCCCGGTTGAATTGTTTAGGCAATTGAGGAAGACCCCCATGGTATCAGTTGCTCCAAAAGAAGGAGAGTTAAGCGATATCCAGCTCACGGAGAGGGAAGTCGACATTTTAATGGCTATTTCAAAAGGAATGACTAATAAAGAAATTGCTCACCAATTAAATTACAGTCAACGGACCATCGAATATTCAATTACGAATCTTTTTGAAAAATTAAAGGTGAGATCTAGAACAGAGGCTTTAGTGAAAGCAAGGAAGTATAAGATCATTCCTCTTGTTGATGTTTTTGATTAAAACAGGCCATAGAAGTCAACCATATGGGTTAGAATCAGGAGAGTAGAGGGCGATCAAGGCATGAATTCGGTATAAAGTCGAACTTATGCCTTTTCATTTTGGCTTAGAATTGGTAACAATAAGAATAAAAAAACAAAAGAGGTTCGGTTTTTATGAGTGGAAATATTGCATTGGTCGCAGGGGCGACAGGGCTTGTTGGAAAAGAATTAGTAGAGTTGCTTTTAAAGGGAAAAGAATTTGAGAAAGTGATCATCTTGACAAGAAAACCCTCGGGAATAAAACATGCCAAATTGGAAGAGCATAGGATAGACTTTCACGAACTAGAAGATTATCGATTTCCTCAGGATCTCAGCCATGTGTTTTGCTGTCTCGGTACTACGATAAAAAAGGCGAAGACCAAAGAGGCTTTCCGGAAAGTTGATTTTGATTATCCGCTTCTCTTGGCTAAAAAAGCGGAGCAACAAGGAATCCCGCAGTTTCTCGTCATCTCAGCGATGGGAGCGGATGAAAAATCGAGCGTATTTTACAGCAGGACGAAAGGAGAGCTGGAGTCAGCACTAAAGAAGCTCAGGTTAAAGGGGCTCCATATTTTTCAACCATCCCTTCTCCTTGGAAAAAGAGACGAGTTCCGCTTGGGAGAAAGTGCCGCGGCTGTTGTGGCCCGGATGGTTCCATTTTTGTTTTTTGGTCCTTTTAAAAAATATAAGCCAGTTCCCGGAAAGGTTGTCGCTTCGGCAATGAAACAGGCAGCACTCAAAGGTGGACAGGGAGTGTTTGTTTATTCTTCCGATGACATTCACAAGGCGGGGGCCGAAAGAGAATAATGTACAGCCCCGCTCTTTCCTTGGTGGTGTTTTTATTTGTCTAACAGGGAAAACTAAAGTGAATATTTGGGAGGGCAAGGTGAAAGAAATGGAGAGAGACAAACGTTACAAAGTGCTGCCTCTATCATTTTATAAGAAACCGACATTGCAGCTGGCAGAAGAATTGATAGGGTGTTTGCTTGTAAAAGAAACAGATGAGGGAATTGCTTCAGGGTATATTGTAGAGACAGAAGCTTATATTGGGCCGGGGGATAGGGCCGCCCATAGCTTTAATGATAGGAGGACGAAGCGGACCGAAGTCATGTTTTGGGAAGCGGGCCATGTTTATACTTATGTGATGCATACCCATTGTCTTGTCAATGTTGTCAGCGGCGGCCGTGACGAACCGGAAGCTGTGCTGATTCGGGCGGTAGAGCCAGTGGATGGTTTGGACTTGATGTATCAAAGGAGAAAGACAGATAAGCTAAAAAACCTCACCAGCGGTCCTGGAAAGCTGACGAAGGCGTTAGGGATCAGCATGGATGACTATGGAAGTTTATTTGACCGGCCGCCGCTGTTGATTGCGGAGGGAAGAAAACCGAAACAGATATCAAGAGGAGAACGGATCGGGATTGCCAATTCCGGGGAAGCCA
Source organism: Bacillus thermotolerans (assembly GCF_000812025.2). Taxonomy (GTDB): domain Bacteria; phylum Bacillota; class Bacilli; order Bacillales; family Domibacillaceae; genus Quasibacillus; species Quasibacillus thermotolerans. Next base: position 220 of record NZ_JWJE02000085.1, on the reverse strand, counting down.
GGCATTACCCTTGGAGATTTTGGGAGACAGATAATCCATTTGTGTCTAAGTAAGGGCTAAAAGTGCATCTTGGTTAGTGTTTACTAGTGAGATGAACCTGGAAAAGGCATGTTCACGAGGACATGCTTTTTCTTGTGTGCCAGGCATGGCAACTATCTAGGTGGTGAGAGTCCACTGTGGGGGTACACATCGACCAACCACTAAGGAAGCGCAAGGTACT
>NZ_JWJE02000084.1 GCF_000812025.2 Bacillus thermotolerans | reverse complement strand
ATCGAACACCTCAAGAAGTGGAAGACCTAATACGCATGTCAGCTTAACGAGTTAACTTTTTTCTGTCCAAAATATTGACTCAGGTCCATGTATTAGGAAATGACATAAAACAAAGGAGTAAAGGTGAAGTGAATTTCCAATTAAGAATTAACCGAAGGAACCCTCCAATCATCTCCTGCCTATAAATAAAACGGATTAGCGAGAGACAACTGCCAAAAACGATGACATGGGAAACGTTGGAGGGACAAGCCTTGATCTGTTAGGTAAAAAACATGTTGAATATCGATCAAGATTTATATACATAAGGAATAAGCAAGACCATGATAAAAATCATCTCGGGAATATCTAGAACGATCAGAGTAAACGCAATACCCATGATTAGGAAAATCCCATGCCGTAAATAATTTTCTTTTATTCCTTTGATCATCATGTTTTTAAATGAAAAGAAAAGGACTAAATAGAAAGCCAGATATATCCCTATAACCGCCAATAGAGGCAAAGTAATATCTACATGTTTCACGACTTTTAAACCTAATCCGAACAAAACGACTTGGCAAATAAGCAAAGCCAAAATAGTATGCTTGTTTATCATCTTATACTTTTTTCGAAACTCTTCAATGTTGAAGTCCTTATCCTTAACTTCTTTTTGATAGTCCCTGTTCATTTGATTCATTAGTTGTATAATTCTAAAAAATCTAGACTGAACAGGAAAAAGGATGAAACTAAATATGATGGAAATCAGGACAACGTTTAAAATCGGGTTTATGTCACTGGGAATTATACGAACAATGTATGTATCAAGCAATACTGACATCCCCGAAAAATAATAAAACATGGCTGCTGCGATAAACAAAATGATTGTTTTATTTTTTGCGATACTCATATTTACTCACCAACTGTCAGCTGATTTATCAATTCATTTCTAACCGCTAAGATATCAAGCTTATCCACTGAATCAAGGGACCCGAACAACTCAGCCACCGTATATTCTCCTAACCGGTATTCTGTCATATAATCATAAATATTGTGTAATTGATTAAAATTGATTACTAATTCGTTCATGAATCTCCATTGATAATCTTTTATATATGTTTCGATGAAATGCTCATCCATGCTTAATTGCTGTATGAGTGATGAGAATCGTTTCTGATCACTCTTTTTCACCTTTAAATAACATGAGTGTTGATTTGTAGATATAAACAACCCAACGGATACATCGTATTCTAATTGTTGAGCTAAATGTTTTATCATGTCAGCTATAAGATGACAAATCATTCGGTTTTTCAAGTAATCGCCATGTTCGACTGGCAACAATATCATATCTTTGTTCATTTCAACCTCATTGACATTCACCTTATGGGTTGGTTTTCCATATTGTGTCGTCATTACAGCCGTTGGTATGTGGAAGAGGTCTATGTCCTGGTTGCCTCCAATTACATAAATGGATGTGTTTTCAGGTGTATAATACTTTTGAGATATAAGCTCAAATTCTTTTCTTCCCATCCTGCTAATGGATTCTGCACTCCCTAAAATGCAATGTCTTTCCTTTTCTATACTCTCTTGTCCATTTAACCTAGCGGTCCCGGCACCATTTATTTCGTTGATGATAATATTTCTCTCTAAACTGATCGTCTTTTCATCATATTGGTGATGATATAAAAAGGTCAAAAGCAGATTCAAATTCTCATTGATTGATTCTTCCTTAGATAAAAATACGTAATCTGTGAATTCGAGAGTCGTATAGGCATTTAAAATGGCCCCTCTTTGGAAAAATAGATTGTAAATATTTTCCCCGTATCTCCAAAACTTTAGATGTTCTAAGAAATGAGCAGCTCCATTATGATAAGTAAGCCCGCCAATCCCTACTCTTACAGCTGCCAACACTAAATAAGAATCCTCAATCTTATACCTTGTCACATTGGTAGAACCGACTTGTTTTCGGTTCAATGACTCATCTAGTTTTTTAACAAAGGATTTATTAAGCATCGTCAACCACCTTCCACGATGGAGGTCCCTACCCATCGCATGTTTGCTTTTAACCGATAAAAGTCAGCTATATCTGTATTTTGTATGGCTTTTAGAAAACTCTCAGGGTTTTTATACTCTCCATGTTGTTTTATCACATGCGACAATAATCCATTGATGTCTTCAAATCTAAATCTGCTTTCATTCTCAAACATCACCTTCGATAAAGAGAAACTTACGGAATCAAATTCGATAGATTCAATGGTATGCTGTATTTTTGTCAATATAGTTGAAAGTTGATTTTTACTGCATAACACCGTAATAAATAAGAGGTTACTCTCCTGATCGTAGTGTGAGGAGATATGATACAAATTTTCGTCAACCAAGCGTAACGTTTTAAATAGAACGGAATGTCCATATTTTCCGATATACCCATCAAACATTGGGATAAGGATTTCCCTCTCTAAGTCAGTTACATGTTCAAACGTATAGGCGCATGTCAGGATGCTATATTCCTTAGAGAAATCAGTTCGAATGTCTTCCACTCCCTCATTTATGACAGCAGGAATGTAATAATTAAAATCTTTAATATTTGATATATGTATCGCTCCATCATTTATATGGTAAAAGAGGCCGTCTCCTTCACAGATTTTATTAACCATATCGGGAGCTGCATAAATGATGTTATCAGTAATCTTATTCATCTTCTCAAAATTCCCCAGCCGATCTGAACCATATTTCTTATCTGCAAATAACCGATCCTTTAAACGAATACTTCCAGAATGGGAGTCGGAATGTTTATATTGTTGTATTTTATTAATCAGTTTTTCCTTTGATTTTTCAAATTCATCCAACAGTTGCAAATCATTAACATCTTGTATCGCCTGGTAGATTTCATGGATGCTTTTAACATTCTTTGTAGCAAAGGCTGGAGGAATATAATTGAGTCCAAGAATGAAATAAGAGTGATTCATTATGATAGATTTTCGTAAATGGAAGTGTAGAACCGGATTTACTTCTACAGATTTTCTAATCACTGTTTCTAACATATCAGTTAACAGCAGTTGATGTTCAAAGTCTTTTTCCTGAGTAAATTCCATGCCGCTTGCAGAAACCTTCGCCAAAACATGAATCGTATACTTTTTAATACCATTAATTTTTATATCCATAATATCCTTTCTCTACCTTTACATATTTACGTACAGTCATGATCCCTATGATTAGTAATCCAACCAATATGAAAAAAATTGTTAGATTCTTCACAAATACTAAAAACATGATCGGAGTGATAACTAAGAAAGAGAGATATTTTTTAGGGTTTTTCCATATTTGCTGAGTATTATTCCAATCTAGAATCGGTTGATACTCATCAAACTTCACCCTTACAAACACAGCAAGCGCTGAGATGATATATAATTTGAACCAAATAATAATGGGTGTCTGATCTAGAAAATGCGTAAAAATCAAATACACGGATAAAATGATGTATGACAATATCAAAGAGAATAAATACTTAGCTGCAAAAACCATTTTTCGATTGATTGGATAATAAATAAATACTTCTCTACTATGTTTATCTAGAGAAAATAATAGATAGATTGGCGAAACAGCAAAGACAAGTATCAAGATAAATAAATACTTTATATCGGTCTGCCCAAAAGGATTATCATGAAGGTTGAAAATAAGAAACATACCAAACGTGATGATACCTAAATAATTAATCACACTAGGTTTTTCCTTTAGAAAACGTTCTAACTCTCTTACAAACAAAGAATACTGTTCTTTATGACCCTTGGAATTTGCCGATTCCTTCATCGGGTTAAAATACAGCTGGCTGAAAGCGCCAATGCAACACACGATTGCTAATAACAGTGCGAGTATACTTAATGAAATCGATGATAAATATGTAATTGACACTAGTAACATCGCCAACAAGAATCGTATCCACCTTTTTTGGATGCTTTCACCTATCAAGATCCCCAACAACACCCCTGCATATGACAGCAATACATATTGCGTAACAACGAGCATGCCTTCTACTCCAGCTACAGTGCCATTAATCAATGAATAAACAGGCAGGATTAATAGGAAAATCAGTTTACGAATGCTAATTTCATAAATCATATAGAAAGATAATGCCAGCAGAAATTTTAGCCTATCAACCGGAATATATAATAGGTTTTTATATAAGCTCGTATTCTTTAACGACTTATAATACGCATATGACAAGTAAGCACTTGAAAGTACAATGGCCACCTTTAAAAATGTCTTTGTTAAAACATAGAAACCAATCGCATAATGTTTGATTAAACTGTATTCTAAATAGATAAGTACGCCTAATGCTGCGAGGTTGATGAACATCTTTTTAGGTATATACTTATCACTATCCCATTTAATCAACGCATTTACATACTGAAGGATCATCATACTACAATGAGAGTTCCTTTCTTAAGTTTGTAGAGGGACTGATTATGATGCTGTCTCCTATCTTCTTATTTTTAATGTAGTAAACTTCATCACACCACTTCTCTACAATATCAACTAGATGGGAAGAAATAATCACCAACCGGTTTTTAGATACATATTCCCGCAGCATGCCTAAGAACACATCTACAGATTTTAAATCTAATCCATTTAATGGTTCATCTAGAATAAGGATAGGGGGGTCAATCATGAAGGCCGCGATTATTGAAACCTTCTGCTTGTTTCCTAATGAAAGGTGCTTGATTTTATAAAAAGGATATTTTTCAAACTGAAATAATTGGACCAAATCATCAAATCGCTCTCGATGCCATTTTACATTATATGAGTCTAGTAAGAATTTGATATATTGGGTGCTCGTCATTTCATCTAACGCCATCGGGGTATCGGATATATAAAATCTTTTATATTTACTTTCATTTATGTCCTTCACTTGTGCGGAGTCAGCAATTGTAATGCCGTCCATATTGACCATGCCTGTAAATCGAGAATGGACTCCACATAGAACATTTATTAAAGTGGATTTCCCTGAGCCGTTTGCTCCTAGCAAAGCATATATTCTCCCGGTGCGGAAAGAAATGTTAATGTCTTCTAAGACATTAACATTTCTTTCATACCAAACCGTTAAATTTTTGATTTCTATGATTTTATCCATTCGAACCACTCTGAAAAAACCTGATGGCAAACAGAGCTGAAATAGCAAGGAAGAATAGACTAAATAACCAGTCTTGTTTTATAGCAAAATTGACTGCCCCTGCTATAAAGACTAAACAAATGATTAAACTTAACATCTTCTTGTTCATAAAACCACTCCTAAACGTATTCCAATAAAGGTTCCAATGACTGACCTTTCGTCCAATTACAATGATGCTCACGGTGATTTTTATTAGCATTTAGCCCTTTCAAATAACAGCCGCTGCAATAACTACTGAACGGGCATTCTTTAGAACATAAACTGCTTTGTTGAGGAGCCTGCAGCTGCCAAAGCTTATTTACAATCTCTCCAGAAAATATCTTCTTATAATCTTGCGTTTTCAAGTTCCCCAAAGAGAAGTTTTTAGGAAACAATGCACATGGCCTTAAATTCCCATGCGGGTCCATGACCACTGATCGCCAGCCCGCTCCACAGTTATTAGCCTTATTCCTGCTTAGAGGAACCAACGGTATGATATCTTGGTTTGCTTCAACAACTTTCATCTCAAACTCATTGAACTCTTTCATTGAATCTCTAAATTTCTTCAAGTCTTCCATGTTCTTTCCCCGGCCAAAGTCGTCAATCCAATTGTAGGCAAAAGCCTTTGCGCCTAAACTTCTCACAAGGCTGGCCATTTCTCCTATCTCCCACATATTATCCTCGTAAATAGACATCCCGACCCTGACGAAGATGCCTCTCTCCGCTAATCGTTGAATATTTCTACACGTTTGTTTAAATGCGTTACGCTTGCCTCTAAATTTATCGTGTTTTTCCGGATTAGCGCTGTCTAACGAGATGGCGACGATGATTTTTTCCTTGTAAGCCGTAAGCAGATTTAATACATCTTCCCTTAGTAGTGTTGCATTGGTTAATATTCCTATTTTATGAAATAAACCAAGACTAAACTCTAACATTTCTTTCGCCTGTGGATGTACAAAAACTTCTCCTCCAGTAATTTCACAGGTCAACACCCCATTATGATACATCTCTGATGCTATCCTTTTAAACTCTTCTAAAGATAGAGTATCTTCCACTTTTGGTGAACTTTCTAAATAGCAATGCTTACACTCCAGATTGCACTTATGTGTAATTTCAAAAGTGGCGTGCAATGGTGTCACATACTCTTTACTCCCACTAGTATGTATGGGGCGGTATTCTTTCTTTTCGGAAATACTCAATACATTTTTCTGCAGCAATTCTCTGACTAAGTTTTCAAACCACGGCAAGTGTTCACTTAAGTCCTCATTGTATTTTTGGCACATACTCTTTAAAATTTCTAACGGTTCACGAGTCCCATCGAAGGACATGCAAGCTTCATAGGCTGTTTCATTTATATCTAAATATTCAAATTCATCCACTTTGAATTTTGTATCTTTATAGTTGACTTCTATGACCCCACCTAGAGGCAATTGGTGTATGCGGGCATTCCCATTAAAATATACATACTTCCCCACTGTATCCCCTCCTCATAAACAGGGCATAGCAAAGAATAAAATTTGCTATGCCAATGTTTTAGAACCAGACGTCCAACATCCCAAGACTACATCAAATTCTAATTTGAAATATCTACTGTTCCAGTGATGCCCACAATCTCAAAATCAGGAAACGGGCCATCAATCACACAGACCGTACTAACTGAACAAGCATTATAGCCTTTGCTAGCAACCATCTCAGAGTCCTCCTGATTATCATGATTGCTTAACTTGCAAAATTCTTCTGCATTCATTTCTTAACCTGAAATACCAAATGTCCCGGTAATGCCCATGATTTCAAAATCAGGGAATGGACCATCGATCAAACAAGCAGCACCAATTGAACAAGCACTGCATCCTTTATTCGCAACCATAATACCTTTTTCCATAATAGACCCCTCCTCATTATATTTGCACCAAGGTTTTAACCCTCTTAAGAGTGACTAGTCTGATAGCTATCATCCTTAATTATAAATAAGTAGATTTGTTTAGTTCGAGCGCTCATTTATAATGTAGCATATGAATGATAAGCTGCTGCCACAAACCCACTGCAAGGCCTCGCAAAAAAACTGCGGTGCACGCATATGTTTGACTTCAATTGCTCTATCTGACCGTTCCTTTATGCTCTCTTAAATCAATCAATTAGCTTATAAAACCATAAGAAAAACCGGGCATAGCCCGGTCCTTTTCATGGTTAGAGAATATCCGATAATTTGTACTCTATGCCATGTACCCCTTTATAATACTC
>NZ_JWJE02000083.1 GCF_000812025.2 Bacillus thermotolerans | reverse complement strand
AAAAAATGATGAATGGTACCATCCATCATTTTTTATAGAGGCCACCAAGCGTAGCGCGGTAGCCTAAAACCCCAACATTTGATTTAGAACCTTTTTATTTGTCATCAATATAACTGTCTTTTTCTCTGTAAGGAATATCGCCAAGAGGGGATTCAATGTTTTCTTCGTCTAGTTCCTCTGTATAGTCTTGTTCTTTTTCAGATCGATAGAACCCTCTGTTTTCACCCTTGATATCAGTAGCTATAAAGTTTTCATATTCTTGCGTGAATCCATCTTTAGGCTCATCTGCTTCCTCATAAAGCTGGTCGTAGCTATCATGATCTTCAGTGAAATCCGATGGCGTTTCTGATGTGTCATAGCTTGCGACTTCCTGAAAGCTGTCTTGGTAATCCTTGACTTCCTCGTCAGTATTGCTTAATTGATTTCTGCTCGTTTCATGGATAACGTTTTCTTCCACTGGGCGGTATTCAGAGAGGGGATCACGATTGGCATGCTCAGCACAATAAAGGGTAGCGGGCACAGCCGCAAGCCGGTCGTAGGAGATTTCCTTTCCGCATTCTTTGCATCGTCCATATTCCCCGTTTTCTAACGCTTGCAGAGCTTCTTCTACCTTTTCGAGTTCGCCTTCTGCATGGTCATTAAGGGCAAGGTTTTTCTCCCGCTCGAATAACTCGGTAGCACTGTCGGCAGGATGGTTATCGTAATTGGAGAGCTCTCCAACCTGTTCCCGTTCGCTGCTTTCCTCTAGGCTTACTCCTTCCATGTCGTCCCGACGAAGGTATTGCTCCTTCTGTGTGAGCAGCTCCTCTTTTAATGATTGTATTTGTTCATTCGTTAACATGTCATACACATCCTTATGTTGTTAAATAAAAGCTCATGGTATAACTGCTATTTCCTTTTCCTGTTTATTTGAAACCTCCAAGTATTGGGAGATAAGGGCATGGCAGGCGGTCCGTAATTATTTAAGTGCTAATCACCTGCTCAATGACTTTATAAGTCAGGTTAGAATAGAAACCTTTGGAATCATGAAGTAAGGAAGGGAGAAAGATTGACAGCAGGGATTAATGAGGTGTATCTTTAAATAGGTTTGACAACGAATAATTACCTATATAAGTACAATGGAGGAGATTTCATTGTCTACTATAAAAAGTGAACCGATTAAAGCAGCGTTCACAAAGTTAGTTCGACAGAAGCCGATGAACAAGCAGCCGGCTTTATTCAGTTATGTAGAAAAAGTGGATTGGATCGATCCCTTGCTGTTTTATAAAAATGGTGCATCAGTCTACAAGGGCGAGCGCTTTTTCTGGAAAGATCGTGACGGCCAAGTAGAAATGGTTGGCCTGGGAAACATTTATACTCTTCGCAGTGAAGAGGGCGATGAGGCTCGGTATGAAGAGGTAGAAAAGAAATGGAATAACATGATTAAATGTGCAGTCGTGCACAACCCATATACCGCATTAGGAACAGGTCCAGCCTTGTTTGGCGGCTTTTCCTTTGACCCAAACCGGCCTCAAGCAGAAGAATGGGCGAAGTTTTCCTCTGCTTTTTTTTATTTGCCAGAATACATGCTGACTGTGTATGAAGGGAATTGCTATATAACGATTAACATACTCTGTCGTCCAGAGGAGCTTCACTCGCTTATTGATCATTTAGAGAGTCGAAAAGATGAGGTTCTCACGCACACCGATACGACTGCACTAGAGCTTCCTGCAAGCTTATTGAAAAAGGAAGAATATCATCAGGCGCAATGGATTAAAGGTGTGAATGAGGCAGTAGAGAGAATGGAAGCAGATACAGAGCTAAAAAAGGTCGTCCTGGCAAGAAAGATTGTAGCATCTTTTGACCAGGCGGTTAGCCATGATGGTGTGCTGGAACGGTTGATCGCCCAGCAGCCGGACAGCTTTATTTTTTCATTAGAGGCCATGGATAGCTGTTTTCTTGGTGCTTCTCCGGAACGGCTAGTCCGTAAGCGGGGAGAGAAAGTGTTATCCACCTGCCTGGCAGGCTCCATCAAGCGAAGCAAGAATCCTGAAGAAGATGAGGCCTTAGGTAAAGAACTGCTGAATGATGAAAAGAATCGAAAGGAACACGATTATGTCGTGCAAATGATCAAAGAGGAAATGGAAGGCTTATGCAAGCATGTAAGCATTCCATCTGCTCCTGAATTAATGAAAGTAAGGGACATTCAGCATTTGCACACCCCTGTTGTTGGCTTGACAGAAGCTGCCTGCTCCATTCTGCAATTTGTAGAGAAGCTTCACCCAACACCGGCTCTCGGCGGCCTGCCAAATGATAAAGCACTTCCAATTATCCGCCAGCTTGAAGGAATGGACCGAGGACTTTACGGGGCCCCGGTCGGTTGGATGGATTCTCAAGGAAATGGGGAATTCGCCGTTGCGATCCGCTCAGGGCTGCTGGAGAAGGAAAAGGCATTTTTATATGCCGGGTGCGGGATTGTAGCTGATTCCGATCCAGACAGCGAGCTGGCTGAAACACAGATTAAGTTTCGGCCGATGTTAAGAGCGTTAGGAGGCTCGTCTGATGAATAATCACCAAAGAGATTTAACTTTATATAATGCCCATTTTATTGATGGGCTCTCCAAAGCAGGAGTAGAAAGCGTCGTTGTCAGTCCTGGCTCGCGCTCTACTCCTATGGCGCTTTTGTTAGCAGAACATCCCGACATAGAGATGTATGTTCAAATTGATGAACGCTCTGCTGCATTCTTTGCTCTTGGCCTTGCCAAGGCTTCGGGCAAGCCTGTAGCTTTGCTTTGCACATCGGGAACGGCTGCGGCTAACTATTTACCAGCAGTCGCGGAAGCAAAGATCTCTCGTGTCCCTCTTCTTGTACTTACCTCTGATCGACCACATGAATTGAGAGAGGTGGGGGCGCCTCAGTCTATTGATCAGAATCAGCTATACGGCACTCATGTAAAATGGTTTGTTGAAATGTCTCCTCCTGAATCGGATGAGAAGCTTCTCAACTATGCACGCAGAACAGCATCAAGGGCTGTTTACATATCAAAGCAGGCACCGGCCGGTCCGGTGCATATGAATTTCCCTTTTCGTGAACCTCTTTTGCCTGATTACGATGGTCTATTTGAGCGTCTAGACTTTGAGGAAACCCCTGCAGTTCAATTAACAATAGGAAGCCGTGTGCTCTCAAAAGACGAAACCGAAGCATGGGCGAAAACCTTGAAAGATAAAGAGAAAGGTTTAATTATCTGCGGAGAGCATCAATCAGAGGGCTTAGAGAGAGCTGTTGTGGATTTAGCTGAAAGATTAGGGTATCCATTATTGGCTGACCCCCTGTCAGGGTTACGCTGCAATCAGTTTTCTTCCGAACTTGTATTAGATAGCTACGATGCTTTTCTTCGAAGTCCATCTATTAAGCATCAGGCAGCTTTTGACGTCGTCCTTCGATTTGGGGCTATGCCTGTGTCCAAAGCGCTTACACAGTATGTCAGTGCCCACGCCGCGAGCATTCACGCGGTTATAGACAGCGGAGGCGGCTGGAGGGATCCGGCAGGCGTTGCGACTCATATGATAGCGGCGGATGAGCGACAGTTCTGTGAGGCGCTTGTGAAGGCGCTGCCAGAGCGAAAAGAAACAACTCCTTGGGCACGAAAATGGATGCAGGCGAACCAGGCTGCTCAGAGCCAGATGAAAAGTGTGGATGAATACGAGGAACTTGATGAAGGAAAGATGTTTTATGAAGTATTAAAGAGGCTTCCTGATCAGTCTTCCTTATTTGTCGGAAACAGTATGCCTATTCGCGATCTTGATTCTTTCTTCTTTAAGGATGAACGCTCCATTCGGCTTCTTGGAAACCGAGGAGCTAACGGCATCGACGGTCTTGTCTCTAGTGCATTAGGGGCGGCAGCGGCTTCTTCAAGGCTTTACTTGATCATTGGCGATCTATCACTTTTCCATGATTTAAATGGATTGTTGGCCGCTAAATTAAATGGTCTTTCTATGACAGTCATTGTCATGAATAATAACGGCGGAGGGATCTTCTCTTACTTGCCTCAATCAAATGAACCGAAGTATTTTGAGAAGCTCTTCGGTACGCCGGCTGATCTGGATTTCGCTCATGCTGCTAAACTGTATGGAGCAGAATACGAGAGAGTCACTGATCTCGCTTCGTTAGAAAGAGGCATGTCCAGAGCAGCCGAGACAGATGGACTGTTTATTATGGAAGCGGTGACAGACCGCACAGAAAGTGTGACAGCTCATCGCGAACTTTGGAAGAAAGTTTCCCAGGAAATAGAGAAATTGACGGCTGGTGACGATTTTTGGAAATAACCATTCAAGATTGTTCGTACTATGTAGAAATGGCTGGTGAGGGCCCTCCACTTCTGCTGCTGCATGGCTTTACAGGAAGCGGAGCAACGTGGAGAGAGACTGTTAATATGCTGAAAGACTGCTTTTGCTGTGTGACAGTAGACATTCTGGGGCACGGCAGGAGCGCGGCTCCTAAGGAAGCGGAGAGGTATCGTATTCAGCTTGTGGCACAGGACATGAAAGAACTGATGAAGGAGCTCGGTCACAGCCGTTTTCACCTCCTTGGCTATTCAATGGGGGGAAGACTGGCTTTAACCATAGCTGTGATGTTCCCAGAAGCCGTTCAGTCGCTTATATTGGAGAGTGCATCGCCTGGGCTAAGGACAGAAGAGGAACGGTCTATGCGCCGCCAATCTGATGAGGAGCTGGCAAAACGGATAGAGAGGGAAGGAATCGAGTCCTTCATTAATTATTGGGAGAATATTCCGCTGTTTGAGACCCAAAAGCAGCTTTCAAGAGACAGGCAGCAGGCCATCCGGGAGGAAAGGCTTCAAAACAAGGCGGCAGGTCTTTCCGGCTCGCTTAGAGGAATGGGAACAGGTGCCCAGCCTTCCTGGTGGCCCCTCCTTCCTCAGCTAAGGATGCCTGTCCTTCTAGTTACCGGCTCTAAGGATCAGAAATTTGCAGGGATTGCCAATGAGATGCAGGAGCTGCTATCTGTTTCTGCTTGGAAGGAAATAAATGCAGCAGGCCATGCAATTCATGTGGAAGAATGTCGGAAATTTGGTACAATAGTAAAAGAGTTTTTGTTACATACATCATAAGGAGGAAATAACATGGCTATTAATTGGGTCAGTGAACGTGAGTACGAAGATATTTTGTATGAAACATATAACGGAATTGCTAAGGTAACGATTAATCGTCCGGAAGTACATAATGCATTCCGTCCAAAAACGGTAATGGAAATGATTGATGCCTTTGCTTATGCCCGCGACGATGAAAAAATCGGTGTCATTATTTTAACAGGTGCTGGCGAAAAGGCATTTTGTTCAGGTGGAGACCAAAAGGTACGCGGCCATGGCGGCTATGTAGGAGACGATGAAATTCCACGTTTAAACGTGCTGGATTTACAGCGTCTAATTCGAGTTATTCCAAAACCAGTAGTAGCCATGGTAGCTGGTTATGCTATCGGAGGCGGCCATGTACTGCACGTTGTTTGTGACTTAACCATTGCAGCTGAGAATGCTGTATTCGGCCAAACAGGTCCAAAGGTTGGCAGCTTCGATGCTGGTTATGGTTCCGGCTATTTAGCTCGCATTGTCGGTCACAAAAAAGCTCGTGAAATCTGGTATTTATGCCGCCAATACAATGCTCAAGAAGCGCTCGATATGGGATTGGTGAACACAGTAGTGCCGCTTGATCAATTAGAGGCAGAAACAGTGAAGTGGTGTGAAGAAATGCTTGAAAAGAGCCCTACAGCTCTTCGTTTCTTGAAAGCTGCAATGAATGCAGATACAGACGGCTTAGCTGGTCTTCAGCAGCTGGCAGGAGATGCAACGCTTCTGTATTACACAACAGAGGAAGCAAAAGAAGGAAGAGATGCCTTCAAAGAGAAGCGTAAGCCAGACTTCGGTCAATTCCCAAGATTCCCTTAATAGAAGCGGATGGGAAACAGTTTACCTGAAGCAGGTCGGATAACAAACTTGGCATCACCCTCCAGCCGGCGGGGAACTGGTCATGAAAAAGCTTGGTGGAGCACCCACCAGGCTTTTTTGTCGGCTGGAATAGAATAGGAGGAATAGAAATGGCAACAGGCATGCCTAATTGGCTGAAGCAGAGGGCTTTCTTGACACCTGAGAGAACAGCTCTTATTTTTGAGAACAGGACGTGGACGTTTGCTAAGGTATATGAAGAAGCTGCAAAGCGGACCGCTGCCCTGTATAAGAGAGGGTTTTCCAAGGGAGACAGAATAGGGCTTCTTATCAGGAATACGCCTGAAGCCGTTGTGCTTATTCATGCTATGCAGCAGCTTGGAGCCTCGGCTATACTGTTAAACAGCCGATTAACAGCGGGCGAGTTAGTATGGCAGCTAAAAGACGCGGAGGCGGCAGCAATGATCTATGATCCCGCTCACGAAGGGATAGCAAAAGACATTCAAGCAGAACTGCCCTGCATAGAATCGGTGCAGCTTTCGGGTGAGGAGATGCCCGTCATTCGGGAGGAGTTTTCACTAGAAGATACTTGTTCAATTATGTATACCTCCGGAACAACAGGAAAGCCAAAGGGCGTCCGTCAGACATATGGTAACCATTGGTGGAGTGCTGCCGGATCAGCTTTCAACTTAGGGGTAAGCGAACGGGATTGCTGGATTTGCTCCGTGCCGTTATTTCATATCAGCGGCTATTCCATTTTGATGAGAAGTGTCATATATGGAGTGCCTGTTCGTTTGCACGAGCGGTTCAATGAGGACGAAATCAATGCGGGATTGAAGCGGGGAGAAGGAACGATTATGTCTGTTGTGGCCGCTACACTTAGCCGCCTGCTTCGTTCGTCTGAGGGAAGCTATCATGAGAACTTTCGCGGTATGCTTCTAGGAGGAGGGCCTGCACCGAAGCCTATCCTGGAGGAATGTGCCGAGAGAGGCATTCCTGTCTTCCAGACATACGGCATGACGGAAACTTCTTCACAAATTGCCACATTGTCGCCTGAGTACAGTTTAACGAAGCTTGGTTCAGCGGGAAAGCCGTTATTCCCTTGTCAGCTGCGAATTGCGGCTGAGGGCGGAGAAGCGCCTTATAAGGAGGGAGAAATTCTTGTAAAAGGACCTAACGTCACTGTAGGCTATCTAAATCGTGAAGAGGCGAATAAGGAAGCGTTTGTAGGTGGCTGGTTCCACACAGGTGATATTGGTTATGTAGACGAAGAGGGCTTTTTATTTGTTCTTGATCGCCGTTCGGATCTAATTATCTCAGGTGGTGAAAATATTTATCCAGCAGAAGTGGAATCGGTGCTTCTTGATCATCCAGCTGTTATAGAAGCGGGCGTGACTGGTGTAACAAATGAAAAATGGGGACAGGTTCCTGCTGCGTTTATCGTTGAGAAGGAGCCGGTCGAGGAAGAAGAGCTGCGCCGTTTCTGCCAGAGCCGATTGGCCAAATATAAATGTCCCGCTTATTTTATCAAAGTGGAAGGCCTGCCAAGGAACGCCTCTAATAAACTTCTCCGTCGTGAGCTTAGAAATCAATTTGAAAGAGACACCTTCTAGAAAAAAGCCGTGAATCACTGAGATTCACGGCTTTTCACGTTGTTGAAAAACAACTTAGTCAAGAAAACCCTGGTGAATTCTCACCGGGGTTTTCACTTTTTTTAAATTGTTAAATGGAATCTTC
>NZ_JWJE02000082.1 GCF_000812025.2 Bacillus thermotolerans | reverse complement strand
TAAAAAAGATGACCCCTGTTCAATACAGAGATCATCTTCTTAAAACTGCCTAGGCTTTTTTTAAAATGTCCTTTACAAAGGGTACACTTTACGCAGTCGCTGGCTTTTTTGTTTATTTTTTCAATTTACATTTCATTTTTTCATTTTGCTTTTATTAGGATAGATGGTTCGTAAGCTTACGGTTATATTCCGCTACAATACGGCGGCTTTCTGAGTATTCCTGTTCGCGCTGACGTTCAACATCCATTCTCACATCATGATTTTGGCTGTACACTTCATAGCCTACTCCGTGCGAGCTTTGCATCGCTTTCTCCATGCTTTCTGTGTACTGCAAATTCAGTGAGTTTAATGAAGTAATAGGGAATCAATCCTTTCGGTTTTTGTGAACAAATTTTCTTACGTCATCAATCGTAACAGACGTTTAATTTTCTGACAAAAGCGATATAGCCTTCTCTCGCCTGCTATGGACTGATTTGACGTCCTGACTGTGATATATATAACCGTATTCTTAAAATATAAACCATATCCTCTGGATTTCTTTATATTTCAGAATATTCCATAAAATCAAACAATTAATATAACAACCGAGGCTGATCCCTTTTATCTCTTCTTTTCAAATTTTAATGCGTATAGCCAAGCTCATCCATTGCTTCTTGAACAAGTGTGACCGCCTGGCTCATGGCTGCTCCTCCGCCAAAAGCAGCTGCTACGCCAAGGGACTCCAACACTTCTTTCTCACTGCAGCCTTTATCAAGGCATTCTTTTAAATGGTAAATAATACAGTATTCATCCTGCGCGTAAACACTTATGCCCAAGGCAATCAACTGTTTCTGCTTCTGAGAAAGCTCACCTTCTTTGAAGCACTCGGCAGTAAACTTGTAGTAGTGGTGAGCAAGCTCAGGCATTCTTTTCTCAAAAGTACCCATGCCTTCTTTATAATCAAGCAAGGCTTCCTCCGTCGAGCTCAATTGATCCTTTTCCATAAAATAACCCCCTTTGATTTTTATCTCTTTTAATATGCGATGGGGGAATCCATTTTATCCTCTCTTAAAAAACAAACACCCGCAGAGCTGTCTCTGCGGGTGCTTGCTTAATTATTGACTTACCGGAACGACTGAGCCGCCCCATTCTTCCTTCATAAAGCTTTGGATTTCTTCTGAACGAAGAACCTCAACAAGCGCTTTGATCTTCTCACTGTCCTCATCACCGCTGCGAACTGCGATAATATTCACATATGGAGAATCCTCTTCTTCAAGAGCAATCGCATCCTCTAATGGATTTAGGCCAGCGTCAATCGCATAGTTAGAGTTGATAAGAACTGCGTCACCTTCCCCATTTTGATACACCTGCGGAAGCAGAGCCGCCTCATAGTCGTAATCAAACTTTAGGTTCTTCTCATTCTCTGCGATATCTTCAATGGTTGCTTCTTCTTTATTTACGCCTTCTTTTAACTTAATAAGTCCTTGTTTTTCAAGCATTGTTAAAATACGGCCATGGTCCGCTACAGAGCTGCTCATCAGGATTGTTGCTCCCTCTGGCAGTTCTTCTAAGCTTTTATATTTCTGAGAGTATACGCCGATAGGCTCAATGTGAATGCCGCCAGCATTTGCAAAGTCATAGCCATGCTCTTTCTTTTGTGATTCAAAATAAGGAATATGCTGGAAGTAGTTGGCATCTAATTCTTCTTCAGCCAGCGCCTGGTTCGGCAGTACATAGTCTTGGAATGTTTCAATAGTTAATTCATATCCTTTTTCTTCAAGCAGCGGTTTCGCTTCTTCTAATATGATGGCATGAGGAACATTAGAAGCACCGACAACGAGCTCTTTATCTTCTGTTCCACCGCCTTCACTTCCACCGTTTCCTTCTTCATTGTTGCCTTCCGACCCTCCACCGCAAGCAGCGAGTGCGAAGACAGCCAATGCCGTTAGTAAAGCAAGCAGCCATTTCTTCATAATTGTCACCCTCCTAAATTTTATCTTTTATCTAATTTGTTCGTGAAGAAGTCACCAACAAATTGAATAACAAATACAATAAGTAAAATTACTACTGTCGCTACAAGAACGACATCTTCCCTGCTTCTTTGGAACCCGTCAAGGTAAGCGAGGTTTCCAAGGCCTCCAGCGCCAATGACACCAGCCATTGCTGTATAACCAACTAGCGCAATAGCTGTAACGGTAATACCTGAAACAAGCGCCGGCATAGACTCAGAAAGCAGCACCTTCCAAATAATCGTGCTGGTTTTCGCTCCCATTGCTTTCGCTGCTTCAATGACCCCTTTATCAATTTCACGAAGGGCAATTTCCACCATGCGTGCATAGAAGGGAGCTGCTCCGATAATAAGAGCCGGAAGGGCAGCGTTCTCTCCAATCATCGTTCCTACAAGCGCCTTTGTAAACGGAATTAATAGAACAATTAAAATGATGAAAGGAATAGAGCGAAAAATATTTACAAATGCACCGACAACCGTATAGACCATCTTATTTTCCCAAAGGTTGCCCTTTGCTGTTAAAAATAATAACAAACCAAGCAAAATACCAAGGATAAAAGTAGCCACGACGGAAATACTTGTCATGTAAAGCGTCTCAATGGTTGCCTCCCAGATATTCTCCCAGTTTACGTTCGGAAGCCATTGCTCAAGCATTCGTAATCACCTCCGAACTTACTTTCTGCTCTTTCAAATACTCAACTGCTTTGTTTACTTCCTCTGAGGCACCTGTTAAATGAACGAACAGTGTACCGTAGGGGCCGTTTTGTGTCTGGGACACCTTGCCTTGTACAAGGTTCACGCCTATATTAAATTGACGAATTAAATTAGCAATCACCGGCTGCTCTGCACTTTCACCGACAAACGTCAGTTTTACCAGCTGCCCATCCGGGTATTGTTCTAACAAATGCTCAATGGTTTCCTTCGATTCTTCTGGTTCCGTCACTTGCTGGACAAACCGTTTCGTAATCGGCTGCTCCGGTGACTTAAATACATCAAGCACCGGTCCCATCTCTACAATATGCCCCGCTTCCATTACAGCTACCCGGTGACAGATCTTTCGGATGACATGCATTTCATGTGTAATGAGAACAATTGTCAAGCCAAGACGCTTGTTAATATCGACAAGCAAATCAAGAATAGCATCTGTTGTTTGCGGGTCAAGCGCTGAAGTCGCTTCATCACAAAGTAATACCTTCGGATCATTAGCTAAAGCTCGGGCAATGCCAACACGCTGCTTTTGTCCGCCGCTCAATTGAGAAGGATAAGAGTCTCCTCTGCCTTCAAGACCTACGAGCTTAATCAGTTCGTTTACCTTTCTCTCTCTCTCTGACTTAGGTACCCCTGCTATTTCGAGCGGAAACGCAATATTTTCTCTTACTGTTCTTGACCAAAGCAAGTTAAAGTGCTGGAAGATCATGCCGATTTCCCGGCGTGCCTGGCGAAGTTCGCTTCCTTTAATTTTTGATACTTCACGATCAGCGACAACGACCGAGCCGGATGTAGGAGTTTCCAGCCCATTAAGCATACGGATCAGCGTACTTTTCCCCGCTCCGCTATATCCAATTACACCAAATATCTCTCCTCTATTAATAACGAGATTGATGTCATCTACTGCAGTGACTTTCCCGTTTTTCGTGGAGAAGATTTTCTTTACGCTTGATATCGAAATCATGCTGTTATATTCCCCCATTCGAATGTGCTTGTAGACAAGCAAAAAACCTTTCTGCTCATGAGCAGAAAGGCAGAGTGATTCGCAATTCCTTTCTCTCATCTGCCAAAGCGCACCGCTTTGTGTGAATTGGCACCTTTTCAACAAGTGTTCTCACTGCTGACGGTTGCCGGGCTTCATCGGGCACATCCCTCCACCTCTCTTGATAAGAGCTATATAAGTTATGTTGCTTTCTCAGTGCGTTGATTTTACCATTCTTCTGCGAAAATTGTCAATTCAGATCGAAGGAAATTTCCTAAGTAGTTTCTTCCACATTTTCATGAAGCAAACATTGCCTTAAAGCGTATTTCCAAGAAAGGAAATCGTGCCCGAAAGGAAGCTAGTCTCTCCGCTTTTAAGAAGCGTACTGATTCAGCTTCTCATATATATGAGGGACTGAGTGGAAAGCATAAATCTTTTCCATTAATTCCCCGTCCTTAAAAATAAGCAGACAAGGAACACTTTCGATTGCCTGGCTCATCGCAAACTCTTCATAATAATTTAAATCCAAGCGCACCCACTCAAATTGCTTCACTACCTTCTCCACAACATCGAGCATTTTTCCAGCCAGCTGACATGTTCCACACATGGGCGTGTAGGCATAAACAGCAGTTAAACGGTTCGCCTCTATGATCGTATTTATATCTTGCTGTGCTTGCTGATCATCCATCTTTCTGTAAAAACTCTCCTCTCACGTCAATGTTAGCGCCTAACAGTACGGAAGCCAGGTGACGATAAGGAGCCGCAGCGACTTCTTTGTACACACGGTCAATATATAAATGACGCGCTTCCGGCAACTCACGGATAAACTGCTTGCGCAGCCTTTCTCCCGCTTTATCCGCATCGACAAGAATGTAAACATCTCTGCCAAACAGCTCATCAATCAGTTCATCCATCCGGCTCACACCAATTGTACCGTTTGTACAAATAATTTCCACCGGCTCATTGACAATCTCCCGGACCCTCTTTCGATCGGAAGCTCCTTCTACAACAATCGTTTTCTCCGAAGACATAATCATCACCCTTTATTATGCATTCCTTATCCTTACTCGTATTGTCCCTCTTTTTCATAAAAAATGCAAAGAAAGGCGCTAGCGGCTGTTTTGGACCGACCAGCAAATGTTCTCACCCTAGGAAGCTGCTTGTTGGCTTCATCGGGTGAGGTTATTTGACCTCGAGGGCCAAGACGCTAGAGCCAGACAAAAAGAAAGGCGCTAGCGGCTGTTCTGGACCGACCAGCAAATGTTCTCACCCTAGAGAAAAAGAAAAAGCCGCTCCAAGTATGTACAGATTAAGTACAGGAGCAGCTCTCTTCAGTGATTAGTCTTCTTTTGTCATTTCGTCATACTCTTCAGCAGACATTAAGCTGTCAACTTGAGAAGCATCAGATGGCTCTACAACGATCATCCATGCTTTCTCGTAAGGAGATTCGTTAACGAATTCAGGGCTGTCATCAAGCTCCTCGTTTACTTCTACTACTTTACCGCTGACAGGTGCATAAAGCTCTGAAACTGTTTTAACGGATTCTACACTTCCGAATGGTTCGTCAGCTGTCACTTCATCGCCAACAGACGGCAGCTCAACGAATACGATGTCGCCCAGCTCTGACTGTGCGAAATCAGTAATCCCGATGCGCAGTTTGTCTCCTTCTGTTTTTACCCACTCATGTTCTTCTGAATAACGCAGTTCTTTTGGCGTAGCCATATTGAATCCCTCCATCACTTAGTCTACATTTCAAATGTACTTATTATAAAGCCGTAACGCAACTAAAAACCCTCCACGCAGGCTCTATAACCATTGTTTCTCAAATTCTTCTTCTTTAAAACCGACTGTTACCTTCTCCCCGTCCGTAGTAAGCGGGCGCTTGATTAACATGCCGTCAGATGCAAGCAGCTCTAAAAGCTCATCCTGAGAGGCAGTCTTCACTTTATCTTTCAGACCCAGCTCCCGGTATTTCTTGCCGCTCGTATTAAAGAACTTCCTTAATTCCAGTCCGCTCTTTTCCTGCATGCTTTTTAATTCTTCTTTCGAAGGCGGCTGCTCAACAATATGTATTGCTTCAAATTCAACTTGATGCTCCTCTAGCCACTTCTTTGCCTTGCGACATGTACCACACTTTGGATACCAGTAAAACGTTAATGCCATGACTCATTGCCCCCTTTTAAACAGCGTGGGTTCATTAGAATCCTTCCACATTTTTTCAAACTCTTCTGATTAAATGTATCTTCTTTTCGGATAAAAATCAACATCTCTCCGTCGTTCTTCTGCTTCTCCTAATTAGCAAGTTATCTACTCTACTTTTTGGGAACAAGAATACTGATGGAGGTGCTTACCTTGAAGAATATAGAGAAAGATACATTACTTATTGTTGAGATGCTGAAAGAAGAAAAGTACCAGGAAATCAATGACATGCTTACAGGTAAAAGACCTTATGATCTGGCCTCCCTCTTTCAGAGCATTCCAGATAAACACCGGGCAGCCATGCTCGAACATTTAGATGAGGCGGTTATCGCCAGCATGATCACGAGGTTTAATCATATGAATCAACTGGAACTCCTCGGAAAAGTTGGCCCTGTCCGGGCAAATAAAATACTTTCTCTTCTCGATACGGATGTTCTATCTTCCCTGCTGCGTCATTTTCCAAAAACGGACCTTGACAGGTTCCTGTCAGAAATGAACGAAGAGAAAGCACGATATCTTCAGGAGATGATAAGCTATCCACCTAATACAGCCGGCAGCATGATGACCGACAGGTACCTCTCTGTTCAGGTGCATGATACAGTAGCTGAAGCGGTAGAAAAGGCGAAAGTTCATGCTGTATATTCAGAAACATTATTTCTTATCTACGTACTTGATGAAACGGGGAAGCTGGCTGGAACGGTCTCTTACCGTGATCTCGTCATCGCTGAAGGAAATGAAATAATAGAAAATATTATGTTTAGACAAGTTCTTTCTGTTTCCCCCAATACAAAGAAGACAGAGATTCACCGATTGCTGCAAAAGTATGACTTTAGCGCTATTCCTGTTGCAGATGCAGAGAACAGGCTCCTTGGCGTTATTACATTCGATGATATGATGCAGCTTGTTATTCAAGAAACCAATGAAGACATAGGTAAGCTCGCAGCAGTAGATAAGGAGATTGATTTCGATACAAAGCCTGCCATCGCCGCTAAGCGACGGCTTCCGTGGCTGATTATCCTTCTTTTTATCGGGCTTGTATCCGGAAACATCATCTCAGCGTTCGAGGAAACTCTCGAACAAGCA
Source organism: Bacillus thermotolerans (assembly GCF_000812025.2). Lineage (GTDB taxonomy): Bacteria > Bacillota > Bacilli > Bacillales > Domibacillaceae > Quasibacillus > Quasibacillus thermotolerans. The sequence goes on along the minus strand of NZ_JWJE02000082.1, from coordinate 741 downwards.
GTAGCACTGGCTTTTTTTATGCCATTGATAGCCGGTATGACTGGAAATACAGGCACCCAATCCCTTGCTGTAGTAGTCAGAGGACTTTCAGAGCAGGACATCGATGGAAAAACAATTATCAAATTAATTCTCCGTGAATGTAAAGTCAGTCTTCTTATCGGCCTAGTTTGCGGCGGCATGATTTTCCTGATTGCCTTTATCTGGCAAGGAAATATGTACCTCGGTATAGTCGTCGGCAGTTCGTTATTTCTGACATTAATTCTCGGAACACTGGCTGGGACGATCGTTCCGTTAATCCTTGACAAGTTTAACTTCGACCCGGCCGTTGCTTCGGGACCATTAATTACGACAGTAAACGATATTTTTTCCTTGTCGTGTACTTTTCCATCGCGTCTTTCTTCTTAAGCAACCTCTTATAATCTTTCATCATCCACCCTAATCGGATCAGACTGAAGAAGCCTCCGACTAGTCGGAGGCTTCACGTTGTTGAAAAACAACTTAGTCAAGAAAACCCTGGTGAATTCTCACCGGGGTTTTCACTTTTTTTGAATTGTTAAACGGAACCTTCTATAATATGAGAAGTGAGGTGGAGACCGATTTTCTGTAAAGAGCGGAGTTTGGCCCACTTTTTCAAGTTTTGTATGATGCCGGTCATCAAAACTTGCGTTTTCACTTTTTGAACTCCACGGTAACGTGCATAGCGCAGACCGTGGAGTTCTTTACTGTGTGCAAAGCTTAATT
>NZ_JWJE02000081.1 GCF_000812025.2 Bacillus thermotolerans | reverse complement strand
GCAATTTTCCGCTTGAAAAACAGGTGGAAAATTGCCTTTTTGTATTCATTTGAATTTGCAGAATAAAAAACGTAAGTTTTTCAGTGCCCTCGTCTAACAGAGGGGTTTTTTGCTTACAGCTGCCTATTACATCCCATGGCCAGGATTGTTATTTTGTCGGGAATGATTCCGGTTCTTCACTTTGTGAGAACCGCTCAGCGGCTTCGGCTGATTGCTGTCAGCCGCTTTTGGACCATTGCGTTTGCCCATTGCCCACACTCCTCTTGTCGATAGTGTTACAAACGAACGGATTGCTCCGCCTGCTGGAGCTTTTTCTGCATGCCGCTCAGCTGCCGCTGCTCCGCCAAATTGGCATTCGCAAAAGCGGAAGAAAGATTATTCTTCGCTACGGCTATATTTTCCTCAGTCGCATAAGCGAGAGCCTGCTCAACGGAATCGCGTGCTTCCTGGAAAAGTCGATTGCCCACTTAAACTCCTCCAACCGTGTAGTCAGGATTTTCTTCTGTGTGCTCGGTGGAATAGTAACGGGATTCAGCATCCGCATACGTTGTGCGGAAAGGAAATTGTTCACTGTGTTTCTTGACGGAGTTCTTTCCCTGCTCAACAAAACGCTTCGATTTACTGCTTTTTCCCATGATTCATCCCTCCGGCGCGTTAGTGTAGACACGAAGATTTCCGTGTCAGTTGTAGGTTACCTCAAAGGAGGGGGAAATATAAAATAAATCATTGGATAAGTTTTTTTAAAAGTTGCTGTATAAAAAACGGGGCAGTGGTTATCATAATGAATGCAAGGAACGAAATCTCCAAACGGGGTGATGGTTTTGGGCACAGATCGTACGAACCCAGAGGCAGGGATTTTCAATAATCACATCATGTAAATGAGGTGTTTGTCGAAGATAACGTACAGGCCATATAAACCAAGCAGTTCTCTTGCATGCAAACGGTGCGCCGACTGGCGTACCGTTTTTAGTTTACAGACGTTTGGAAGGGCAGGAGAACAGCGGGGCGGTCCTTTATTTTTTCACGGAATGATTCATTTCATTTTCTATCCGTTTAAAGTACCGGTAGGATCCATACCAAAACAGCAGATAAACAACGATGAACATGCCAATTCCGAACAGTATGGGGGCTAATTCAAGCGGCAGCCAGCCCATCCAGAGAGCAAGCGGCAGCCAAATGAGGATCGAGATAAGAAAGTGAACGGCGGTTTTTTTCATAGGACTCCATTCTTCAAGGTCAAGAATAAGAGAGGCGCTGCCAAAGTAAATCCCCATGATCATACTCCCCGACATATTCTTCCATATAGTAGGCACCGGTACTTGGATATCCTGTAACGTCATGATCGTCAATATGACAAACGTAAGGATAGCCGTATACCCTAAGCCAATCAAACTTCTTCTGGCTATTTCAACGATCACGTGCATCCACTCCTAAAACTAATTTTCTTTTTAACTCATGGACATACTTTCGGGAGACGTACTCTTTACTGCCAGAACGAAAATACACACATAAATTGCCGTTAAACGCCAGCTCAAAATGAGTGATCTGATTCAAATTGCCAAGTGCCGATTTCGATAAGCGGCTAAATCCATGACCTTCTAATACCTCTTCCGCTTCATAAAGCTTCATGGTCAGTTCAATGGCTTTTTTGTTGACCGACGCATACACTTTACGGTTCTCAGCGAATATATAGTCGACGTCACCTGGTGAAAGCAGAATGGACTTATCTCCTTCAACGCCAATCATCCGCTTAGGTGCCTGATGGTCTAATTTCCTTACCAGCTCTGCAAGCTCTTTTGTCCATTTCCTGGCATGGATCGTCACAGAGGTTTCCCCGTATTGCTCATTAAGGTCAATGTTTACCTTCATTTCATCCCCCTCTCTTTCTCTTTACTATACTAACTGTTCAACTAAAAATTTCGAATTATGGGATAACATTCAGGTTTTCCTGACTATCCAGCCGAAAACGATGAACGACCGGCTTGAGGAGACAGGCAGTTATATTCAATAAAGACACAGCGGCTGCCTTTAAGAAATATCTTTTTTCCTTCAGGGCATATTAGATAAAGTGAGCGGGCCCAATTGAGCCGCTCTTCCACTCTAACCAATACGCTTTTTCAGGAGGAGAGCACATGGATCATCGCAATGAGACAAGAGAGCATAAAGAGAAAATTCAAGCCATGGAGCAAATGATTAACAACACGCAGGAGAATATTCATAAGGCGGAGCAAGACATCGAACAAACGGCGCTGGCTGCCCGGAAAGAGAAGCTTGAGGAAGAAAATGATAAGCGCGTGGAAAGCATAGAGAATTTCCGCAGAGAGATCGAAGAAGAGCGCTCCTTTTTATAAATCGTGCCTGCACGAAGAAAACCCGTTCCTGTTTCGGAAGGAGCGGGTTTTTCTTTGCCTGCATATTCTTTTTCAAAAGAACGATTAATGAAGCCGCTGCTCGACTTCCTGGCATACTTGATCAGCAGATAGGCCGCTTGCTTCAATGACAGGTCCGTCCATGACTGTGTCGTGGATGCCCATCATGTTGTTATCAAGACCTGTGATGACGCAGGCAGCGCAGTTTCTAGCATCCTCAACGGACTGAAACTCAACTACGTCAAACCCTCTCTCACGAAGTGCTTCGGTCACATTTGTTAATGACTCTTCCACTGCAATTCTTTTCGTCATTTGTTGTACCTCCTGATAATTACCGTACTTGCACAGACAAATTAAGGGGGGATCTGCCTGTGTTGCCTAGATTGTTGAACCATCCATCACCGGATGGACCGGCCATTGATGGAAGTTTCCTCTTATAGAATGGCTTTTGCGGGGAGATTTTATTCTAGATTTTAAAAAAGGGCAGGAAAGGAGGGACCGGCTGCTGGAACCCATCAGCGGGGGGCTCGTGATTCATTGAAGCCTATCCTTCGCTTTTTGGCCGCTCCTCATGAAGAAACCACCGCAAACCGACCATTTCACCTTAAATCCTTCAAAATTCTCCCCAAACCAAGCAGACAAGTGTGTTATATTAATACAAAGTTCTAAATTTTCATAATGGAGGTATTAGTAAAAATGTTATTACGATTGTTGTGCCGCAGGCCTGCACCACGAAGAAAGACACAAAAGGACAGCCGCTTATGAAGTCGATAACACCCATGAGTATTATTGATAAAAGCCGGATTCATTCCTTTCATATTTCATTGATCTTCTGGCTGTTTTTGGTGATTGCGTTTGATGGCTATGATGTGGTCGTGTACGGGGCGATTGTCCCTTCTCTGATCAGTGACTGGGGAATCTCCGATGTGACTGCCGGAGCCATTGGAAGCTATACGGTGATGGGAACCGCGGTGGGGGCCGTGATGTTCGGCCTGCTGGCGGATAAAATCGGCCGTAAAAAAATTATTTTGCTCACGACCTTTTTATTCAGCTTCTTCACGTTTCTATCCGGGTTTGCGACGGGCCCGGTCATGTTCACCGTGTTCCGCATTATCGCAGGCATCGGGCTCGGCGGGGTCATGCCGAATGTGATTGCCTTAGCGACCGAACTGTCTCCAAAGCATGCGCGGTCGGTAACCGTTTCGTTCATTTTTTGCGGGTATTCGATCGGCGCGATGGTGGCGGCTTTGACCAGCCGTTCTCTTCTTCCGATAGGAGGCTGGGAGCCTGTGCTTTGGATTGCGGGCATTCCTTTATTGTTTCTCCCTATTCTCATGAAGGTGATTCCTGAATCAGTCGGATTCCTTGTACAAAAAGGAAGGAACGAAGAGGCTAGGAAGATTCTTTCTAAAATAGAGCCAGGGATAAGCAAGGAAGCCGTCATTGAATTTCCAGAGCCTGCCGAGAAATCGTCCGGCTCTCCTGTCGTGAGACTGTTTGAGGAAAAGCGGGCTAGGAGCACAATCATGTTCTGGATTTCCTGCTTCAGCGCCTTTATGCTGATTTACTCGATGAATACGTGGCTGCCGAGCCTGATGATGGAAGTCGGCTATGACTTGAGTTCAAGTCTCACGCTGACAGCGGTCATGCAGGTCGGTGCCATCATTGGTACGATTGTGTTCGGCCGGTTAGTCGATAAAGTCGGCTTTAAAAAGGTGCTGGTGCCTTTGTTCTTCTTTGGAGCGATCGCTTTGTCGCTCATTGGTTTTACAAGCAGCACGTGGATCGTGTTTGCGCTAATCGCCGTCATTGGCGCGGCCTCTGTCGGTCTGCAAAATGTATCAAACGCCTTCGTTTCCCAGTACTATCCGGGCACGATGCGTTCCACTGCTGTGGGCAGCACGATGGCCTTTGGCCGGGTAGGGGGCATTGTCGCTCCTACCTTCGTCGGCATTTTGCTTTCGCTGAACTTTCTGCCGCAATTTAACTTTGCGGCGATTGCCAGTGCCGCGGTGCTGGGCGGTATTGCGATGCTGTTCGTTCAAGAGCAGCATGGCCATTACAGCAAAGAAGAAGAGCCGAAACAAGCGGACCAGCAGCTGCCTGCCGCTAAATAACAAACTCATCCCGGGGCGAACCATCCCCGGGATGTATTAAGAAAGGATGAAAAAAAGATGTCAATCGAAACGGAATTATTATTTAAAGCCAACATTCAAGTCGCCGCTCCGATAGAGGTGGGAAACGCCGGCGCAGGCATAAGAAGAGTGATCCCGATTACCGGCGGAACCTTTGAAGGGCCCGGGATGAAGGGAGAGATTCTTACAGGCGGCGCTGATTACCAGCTGATTCGCCCGGACGGCGTCACAGAGGTCGTGGCTCATTACACGATCCAGACAGACGACGGCGTCCCGATTTACATCACGAATAAAGGCTACCGGCACGGGCCGAAGGAAGTGATTGATAAAATCATCCGCGGAGAAGCGGTGCCTGAAGGCTCGTATTATTTTAAAACGGCACCTGTGTTTGAAGTGGAAAGCGGCAGTACATACGATTTTCTTAACCGGACGATTGTCATCGGCCACGGCGTAAGGAATCCCTCTGACGTAGAAATGACATTCTATCAAGTGCTGTAAACAGTAAGCCCCCGCCAGATGCCGGCAGGGGCTATTTTTAGGCGCAAAATCAGCGAATGTTCATTTCGCTTGGGTCTGGCCCTTTGCGCTGGTCCTTGTTCAATTGATTAATGTCTTCCATATCCCCGGCAGACAATTCAAAGTCAAACACGTTGAAATTCTCCTCAATCCGGGACGGTGTGACAGATTTCGGGATCACGATCGTGTTATTTTGCAGATGCCAGCGAAGCACTACCTGTGCGGGTGTTTTGCCGTGCGCTTCGGCGATACGCTGAACCGCTTCATCCTTCAGCACGTCTCCGCCTTGTTCTAACGGACTCCACGCTTCGACGAAAATATCGTGCTCGGCGCAGAACGCCTTCATGTCGTTTTGAGCCAGATGCGGGTGGCATTCCACCTGGTTGAGTACCGGCTTCACGTCGCATTCTTTTAACAGGCGCTCCAGATGGTCGATATGGAAGTTACAGACACCGATCGCTTTCACGCGCCCATCCTGATACAGCTTCTCGAGCGCCTTGTATGTATCGATATACTCATCGTACTTCGGCGTCGGCCAGTGGATTAAATACAAATCGACGTAATCAAGGCCGAGCTCTTCCAGGCTTCGCTCGTACGCCTGCAGCGTGTTCTCATAGCCGTGGTCACTGTTCCATACCTTTGTCGTGATAAACAGCTCCTCGCGCGGCACATTGGACTCGCGGATCGCTTTTCCAACCCCCTGCTCGTTCTGGTAGATCATCGCGGTATCAATCGAGCGGTAGCCTGCCTCTAACGCTTTCTTTACCGCTTCTGTCGCCTGGTCATTTTCCACCTGCCAAACGCCGAATCCAAGCTGAGGCATCTGTAACCCGTTGTTTAATGTGACAAAATTCATCCCGTCATCTCTCCTTTAGCTGAAATGTAAAAAGTACCTTCTTAGAATAGCAAGCCGAGCTGCGTATTTTCAAATAAATGGTTTTGAAAGAGTTTAGCCCTTTCTCTTTTTGTGAAAAACATAAACAGGCGCATAGTTAATTTTTACATATACGAGACAGGAGTGGAGAATAGATGAAACAGGAAAAGCGCCAAGTGGCAGAGCTCATTCTTGATCAATTAAAATTGTTTGGCGTAAAGAGAATCTACGGGGTAGTCGGCGACACGATTATTGGTCTGATTGATGCGATCGCTGAACAGAATGACATCCAGTTCATTGCGGTGAAGCATGAGTCGGCAGCGGCGTTTATGGCCTCCGCGGAAGCCAAGCTTACAGGCAGGCTTGCGGTATGTACCGCGACGATGGGGCCGGGTGCGACGAACCTGTTAAACGGACTAGGCGATGCATATGCCGACCGAGCGCCGGTTCTGGCGATTACAGGGCAGGCGCCATGGAAGTTTCCGAGGAAATAAAAGAGCTGTCCGAGTTATGGGGGGCCGGTATTTTAACGAGCCTGGGCGGAAAAGGCCTGATCGATGCTTCTTTTCCAAATCTGTTAGGCGGCATTGGCGAAGGCGGCAACCCGCATGCACCGGAAGTATTTAAGGAAGCGGATGTCGTGTTGATGATCGGCGCCACATGGTGGCCGGAAGGATATGTGCCGAAGAACGCAAGGATCATCCAGATTGATAAAAACCTTCAGAACGTGGAGAAAAGCATTCCGACCGAGCTTGGCATTGCCGGGGAAGCCGGTGAAGTCCTTCCACAGTTAAAGAAACGCTTAAGCACCTTCTCCGCGAATACCGAGTGGCTGGCGCGCTGTCACGAGGTGAGAGACAGATGGGAGGCGCAAAATGAACAGGAAGGCAGCCAGTCAGGCTCTCCTGTCCACCCGGCCAGAATTGCCCGGGCGCTAGAGCGTACCGTCGCAGAGGACGCCATTCTTACCTTGGATACAGGCGACTTAACGGTATGGATGAACCGGAACTTCCGGCCAAGCGGGCAGTCCGTATTGTTCTCCGGCTACTGGCGCACCCTCGGCTTCGGCTTGCCGGCAGCCATTGCGGCGAAACTGGAACAGCCCGAGAAGCAAGTCATCGCCGTGGTCGGCGACGGCGGCCTGCAGATGACCCTCGCAGACCTCTTGACCGCGACCCGTTACGGGCTGAACATCACTGTCGTTCTCTTTAACAACGGATCCTTGCAGATGGAGCGGGATAAAATTAAAGCCGCCGATGAAAAAGAAGTCGGCGTGGAACTCACTAACCCTGACTTTGTTAAAGTCGCCGAAGCCTGCGGCTGGCAAGGCTTCCGGGTAGAATCCGATACGGAGCTTGAAGCGGCACTGGAAAAAGCCTTTCTTGCCAATCAGCCAACGTTTGTAGATGTGTATACCGAGCAAGCCTTTTTCCCGGAAACGAAATAAATATGGAACGTAGTTCTCTCTATTCTATCAGCTGAAAATAGAAAGAACTTTTTCTTGTCATCCAGGTTTCCGGCAGGACATTTACTAAGTGATCGTAACGCTTCAAAAACTTTACTAATATAGTTATTTTCAAGGGAAATGAGAAAAATAACGGGTTTTAACAAAATAATATTTATACTGGTATATTTCTATGACCGATCCCGACCATGTCAAGATCGGCATAAAAACAAAAACTATACAGCCAGCCGCTGGTATTAAACCAGCGGCTGGCTCACGTTGTTGAAAAACAACTTAGTCAAGAAAACCCTGGTGAATTCTCACCGGGGTTTTCACTTTTTTTGAATTGTTAAACGGAACCTTCTATAATATGAGAAGTGAGGTGGAGACCAATTTTCTGTAAAGAGCGGAGTTTGGCCCACTTTTTCAAGTTTTGTATGATGGCAGTCAT
>NZ_JWJE02000080.1 GCF_000812025.2 Bacillus thermotolerans | reverse complement strand
AATTTTCCGCTTGAAAAACAGGTGGAAAATTGCCTTTTTGTATTCATTTGAATTTGCAGAATAAAAAACGTAAGTTTTTCAGTGCCCTCCTGGTAAGCTGGGCGGCTTTTTTAACAACATTTATTAATGGTTGAATTTATCTTTTGCTTTTCCAACTGAATGCTGAAGATCGCCTTTCAATTGATCGGCTTTCCCTTCTGCCTTCGAACGAGCATCATTCGTAGCGTCGCCCCAGGCCTCTTTCGCTGTCCCTTTTGCTTTATTGCCTAATCCTTTTAACTTGTCTTCCATTCCGTTATTTTTCATGTTGATCCCTCCAAGTTGTAATTATAAATAATTAATAGGGTGATAGTATTTTATTCCCTTTGCAAGAAAGGTTAAACAAAGAAAAATAGTTGAGATATTCTCTACTATACTGGAAAATAAATGCATACGGTTTTTTAAACTGTATCATCAGTATAGAAAGAGAGGAAACCAGTGATGAAATTTCAAGTTCCACCACAAGATCAAGAGGCAGGGGAAAGAGCAAGGGCTTACATTGATACATTAACTAAGCCTGTTGGAAGCCTAGGGGAATTAGAGAAACTGGCGGTCGATTTAGCTGAAATGACAGGTCAGCTTGCTACAGAAATCTCGCCGCCGGGCATTATTGTTTTTGCAGCAGACCATGGAGTTGCAAAGGAAGGTGTGTCAGCTTACCCACAGGAAGTGACTGCGCAGATGGTCGAGAATATGGTAAACGGAGGAGCGGCTATAAGTGTGTTTGGCCGTCAGATCGGTGCCAGGTTTAAAGTAGTAGACGTAGGTGTTGCTGCTGATATATCAAACCCTAAGGTTATACATAAAAAGGTAAGAAGAGGAACAGCCAACTTTTTAAAAGAAGAGGCGATGAGCGCGCAGGAAGCTGAGAAAGCAGTGATGACTGGCTATGAAGAAGCCTGCCAGTTTATTGAAAACGGAGTAAAGTGCCTTATTGTCGGGGAAGTCGGGATAGGCAATACAACGGCGAGCAGTGCGATTACAGCATGTTTGACGGACAGCGACCCGGCAGCAGTGGTGGGCTATGGCACTGGGCTTTCTGAAGAAAAATATAAAAGAAAAATAGAAGTCATTAGACAGGTGCTGGAAGATAGGAAAGCGAATCCCGGTGACGCAATAGATGTGCTGGTTAAACTCGGCGGGTTAGAAATTGCAGCCATGGCGGGGGCGATGATGGCCGCAGCTGAAAGAAGAATACCGGTCTTGCTCGATGGTTTTATTTGCACAGCTGCAGCTTGCATTGCCCATTTACTGCATCCACGGTCAACTGATTATATGATTCTTTCCCATTATTCGGCCGAACCGGGACATAAAAAAGCAATGGATTACCTTGACAAGACACCGATTCTTCAATTAAATTTGCGGCTCGGTGAAGGCACTGGAGCTGCCGTTGCCTTTCCTATACTTGAATCGGCTGTAAGAATGGTAACAGAGATGGCTACTTTCGAGAGTGCTAAAGTAGCGTCTTCCCAGCAGTAAACATACCGAGCCTTCTGGTGCGAAGCTCATGAAAGATGGCCACTATATATTCTAGTTGAACAAAAACAGCGGCATACTCCCCTTTTAAACTTTGATTTATTGGGGACTAGCCGCTAGCGGTTCAAAAGTCTTCTCTATAGTTCTTCTTCTCTCCTTATGGCAGCAATAAAGGATAAGCTGCTTTGAAGGATATAGAGATAGAGAAATTTGAAAGAAGGAGAGCGAACAGGAAAAGTTTAAGAATCCATAATGATGTCATTATTCTTAATTAAATCCCAGGAGGTGATCATGCCGACCGGCAGCTCGTCTGACTTACCGCCTGGAGTAATCAAAATTGCTTCTAGCTTTTTGTCATTTGATTGATACTCTTCAAAGGTATATTCTACATCAAAAATATTCGCCTCTTTTTTGACGAAAGCGATCGAATCTTCATCTCGTTCTGTAGTGATGTCTTTGACCGTTATCCCATTCAAGTCAATTTTTCCGTCTGCTTCATGTTCCGCCATCCATGTTAAGATCTCCGTTCCGGCAAGCAATCCTTTGCATCGGCCTTGCTCGTATACCGGGTACTCAGCAAGACCATTTTCTCGAATAATATCAAGGACCTGCAGAAGGGGGGTATCCGTTTCAACGATATAGACCGGAGAGGAGGCGATCGATAGGGCCTCGGCTGGCTCTGACAGAACGGTGTCAATTTGCTCAATCCGCTCCACAATTTCCTTATGTGGCTGAGCTATGTAGTAATCCGCTTCTGTTTTTTCATGCACAATGGCATTCCTTAACTTGGCAAACTGTTTCAGCTCGTCTAAATGTTTGCGAATGCTGGCATGCTTGCGAGCACCGACATGAAGCAGCTCAATAAATGCATCACTGTCCGCCTGTTTAACGGCTGATTTTAAATAGTTGTGTATTCGGTTAAACGCCGCCTCAAATCGCTCCGAAAGTTCATCGCTTGTCTTCACGCTTTTCGCCATCATTTTCGTCTCCTTTGTATATAAGCCTATTTTCTTTTAGAAAAAAAGCTGTTACAGCAAAGTGATTCGCTGTAACAGCTTTTCGGTATCATGTCAATTATTGCTGCTGATTAGCAATAAGAACGAGTCTTCCTTTATCCAGCTCTTTTTCATAATTGGCAGCTTCCTGCTCGGAAAGGCCGAGTGACTGGAGCTTGGAACGCAGCTCGTCACCGCGGGATTGGAAGATATTTTTTACACTATCAATCAGCCCTTGTTCTTTCATACCGACTTCTCCGGTATTTAATGCTTCTGTAATATCCTCTCCACGGTGCTTGTCGTGAGCAAGAATATAAATATCGTCACGAGAATATCCTTGAGATAATAATGTTTCAATTTCACTTTTAGCCTGTACAGCATTCTCCACTGTTTTTGTTACCATATGATCTGCCTCCTAGTTTCATACTTTTACGTCACGTTTTATCTTTACCATTCTTCGCTGCTTTTAAAACATCGAAAGCTCAAGGTGTCTTTTGTTCATGAGAGCGTCTTATGAGCCAAAATGCGCCCATTAGCCCCAGAATGCTGAGAAGCACCGAAAAGAAAAAGAAAGGAGGGTAATATACTAATTCAATATGGTTGTCTCCTTCTTGCAAAGGAATACCGATGAAGGCGTAATTGGCCTGCTCAATAGGCTGCTTCTTACCATTCACTTTTAGATGCCAGCCCTTCTCAAAGGGAACGGGAAGAACCATGTACTGCTCGTCTGTGCCATTTTGATAATCGATCGTAATTCGGTTATTTTTCCATTCGAAGGAAGGCGAAGGTGCCTTCTTAGCAGCTGCTGCCCGCAGCTCTTCGTAATCCTCTTCATACAATTCTATATCTTTTAATTCATAGGTGCCTTTAGGTACGCGCAGCTTAATTTTTTCCTCTTTTGGCACCCGAACAAGAATGGAATGAACGTTTGTTTTGTAAATAGAGTCGCCAGGCTTTCGAGTGGTTCGGTAATCGTTCACTGTTAAGGCGAATCCGTTGCCTTCTTTGTTTTTTAAATAGAACGCAAGGTAATAGTCCCCCTCATCTGAAGCAGACGGAGGCGGGATGATGTTAATGCCACCTTTTTCTTCGGTGACTTGAAGCAGGTTGTTTTCATAGGCTGCTCCCTTTGTTTCGAGACCCGCTTGATTGATCAAATTTTCTTCTCTCGTAAGCGGAGCGCTTTGGCTTGTCTTCTCCTTAAGCACCACACCTGACAGCATGGCATGCTCGCGATCAAGGGGGGAGGCATCCTCCAGGTCCTCTTCATAGAATACCTTCTGAGCTGTCCGGATGAATGGCAGCGGCCAATCGTTCTTGTACATGATGTAGTTCTCTGTTTCTGCGAAAGGGGAGAAGCCATAAGGAGCATTTTCCTCTTTCTGTTTTTCTCTCATCCAGTAATCCGTTTGCAATAGGCTATGCAAGTTCGCCCGATTGCCCAGCGTAGCATACCGGCTGACGCTTTCTCTTCCCATATCGATTTTCAAATTATGCCAATAGAAGAAAAGAAGTTCCTGATTAAAAATACTCGAATATAAGCTTGTTCCGTTAAAGTCTTGGACAATCGGTGTATTATTCCGCAGGCCGTTCATCCAGTCAATCCGGAAGAAAGGATCTGTTTCTGCTTCTTTGGCTTTTTCAATTAACTCCCGCTGTTCAGCACCATCATATTCAGGACTTTGAAGAAACCCACGGGAAACCGTGCCGACATTGAACTTCTCTGACATGGTTAATCGCTCATATTCATGAACAACAATCAAGCAGGAAAGGAGAACACTGACCTGCAGCGCCAGCTTAAGCCACGCCTTCTTCTGCCAAACGTACAAAAATAACAGCAAGGCAGCAACTAGAAGAAAGCTGACTGCAAGCAGCCATTCTCTGTGAAAGTCCAGAGCTACAGCCTCTTTCATGAGTTGTTCCATCAGGACATAAATGATGGTAGCTATGCCGGTTGCCCACAGCAGAGGCTTCCATCGGATTTTATTCAGCGATTGCAGACCCCAGGCGACGGCTCCGCCCGCTGTAAAGGAAAGGATGTATTCCCAGCGATACTGCGGCGCTGAAAATCCATTAAACGCACTGCCTGCGAGCGGGCTGAAGTGCAGGACGATCAGAAAGAGAGAAAGCCAGGCAAAGAATTTAAAGGGCCGCACTTTATACAATGGGCGAATAAATAAAAACAACAGCAAAATAGAAGGCAGAATTACATACTTGCTAGCGTACAAAATATTATCCTGAATATGGAACAGCGGAATATCCGCTTCATAAGGCGGCCGGTAATTATTAAAGAAGCCGTAGGCCGCCGGTATAAAGGATATCGCCCCTATACAAAAGCTGGCGAGCCCGGAAAAGAAGAACAGACGGAATTGCTTCCACCTTGGCTGCTCCTGTTCCGTGAGCGGTATGAGCCAGCGAAAGGCGATATATATAAATAAAAAGATAAGATGTATGTATGAAAAATAAAAGTTGTCAAAAAAGGAAAGCGACCAAGCAGCGATGAACCAGCCAGTTTTTCCTTCCCGTATAATTTTCTCCGTGCCAAGAATGATTAAAGGCAGCCAAAGCATGGCATCTGAGAAGAACTCCCAGAAGATGACGTGCCTCATATACATGACGCATAAACCGTATATCGCCGCCCCTGTAAAAGCAGGCATGAGCCGAGCCCCCATATAGCGGAAGGCAAAGGTGGCTGCCAGGATAATGCCAGAAAGACGGGCGATGCTGACAAATAAGGTTGTATCCGCCCAAAATATTAAGTCTGGGTGCTCGATTACCTTCATGGTTTCCAGTAAGAATACGATTCCCACTGTTACAAGAAACACAAGCGAGGTGGAGAAGTAGTAGGACAGCTGGCTGTAAAACCCTCCGCCTAATCCAAATTCCCAAGAATAAAAGAAATTTCCTTCCGTATATTGATCATAAATAAACTTTTTGAAGGGGACCATTTGGGATAAACCATCATTTGGCCCAATCATGAACCGGCCTTCAAGCCACTCTTTGATAAAAAAGAAATGAGCAGCTGCGGATAGAAGCAGACTGCTGACAAGTAAAAGAATCATATAGCTTTTCTTCATGCGCTAACACTCTCTTTTTTTAAAATTTTTCCTGTTACGATAAAGGTAGCCGGCAAAGCCACAAACACTGCAAAGATAGGAGTGATCGTACTGCTTATACCGAAGTAATCAGTAAATATAAATATAAAGAGAGAAGAGACCGTGAAGTTTACCACCTGAGACAGCGGAAACTTCAAAAACTTAGCCAGGGTAGGCTTTACTCTGAAAGTAAAGTAAGAATTCAAGAAAAATGAAATGACGAAGCTGACCAGGAACCCGATCACGTGAGAAGGCATGTATGGCCAGTTCAATAAGGCGTGCAGCAGTAAATACACAGCATAATAATTAAAGGTATTGATTCCCCCGATTATGACGAATCTGATAAATTCTTGTTTGGTTCTTTTCATATTGCTCTCCATTCCCAAAGTTGGTTTCTTGGATTAAATAAGGCGGCCGTTTCTTTGTCTCATAATAAATCCGGCCGATGTATTCGCCAATCACACCTAGGCTAACGAGTTGAATGCCTCCTAAAATCAGCACAGCCGTAATCAAGGTGAAATATCCGGGCACCACAATGCCCTCGTTCATCACTTGAATCAGCATGGCGACGCTATAGGCGATGGACAGGAATAACACGATCAGCCCGGTATAAAAACACATCCGTAAAGGGCGGTTGTTAAAGGAAATTAACCCGTCAAAGCCGTAATTTAACAGCTTAGCGAACGACCACTTCGTATCGCCATTTTCACGCAGTACATTATCATAGTCAATGATCTTTTGCTCCATGCCTATCCATGAGAACAAGCCTTTAGAAAAGCGCTGACCCTCATTTAGAGAGAGGAGGGCCTGAACAGCTTTCTCACTGAGGAGACGGAAATCACCGACCCCATCCTCAAGCTCTACATCAACAATCTTGTTAATGATCCGGTAGTAGCTTGAAGAAAGGAATTTTTTTACGGCATGCTCGCCGTTCCGGTTCCGCCGGGCAATGACCTGGTCAAAGCCTTCTTCATATCCCTGCAATAAAGAGGGGATCAAGGAAGGCGGATGCTGCAGGTCTGCATCCATGATAATGACAGCGCGTCCGTTCGCATGCTGCAGACCCGCCAGCAAAGCAGCTTCCTTTCCGAAATTTCTTGAAAACGATATGTATTTCACCTTAGGGGTGACCATGGCCAGTCTTTTAATTTCTTCGAGTGTATGGTCTGTGCTTGCATCATTAATAAAACAAATTTCATAATCATACGCTAGCTTTGTAAACTCTTTATCAATTCTTTCATAGATCAATGGAACATTCTCTTCCTCATTATAAGCTGGTATGATGATGGAAATAGTCTTCATATCTCCTGCCCCTTTTTTATAAATTAGACTTGCGGAATGCAAAAATTATGTCGTTTTCTATATATATTGTCCTTTATTAACAAAAAAATGAACAGAAAAATGCAATTAACGGATATAACCAATCTACTTAATTCTTGCTAAGTATCCATATACCCTTTTTTTCTACAATTAATCACCCTAATAAAAAATAATGTATTTTATGTGAAAATGAGGGTACAGACTTGGAAGAGAACGACATGAACGAAAGGACAGGTGTAAGAGGTGATTCATTTAAATAAAAACCACGATCCTCATAAAAATGAAGAACTCATTTCATCATTTTTTCCTTCCCATATTACAGTTAGAGAGGTAGTGGAAGAAACCAACGCTTTGTTTGCAGAGTGTAAAAATGTCTATAAGCCGCCATCTGTGCGGAAGCAGCAGCCTTTTTTCTCGCTGCGCGGCTTGCGTGAAAAGGCGGCCCGTTTTTTGATTGGTCTCGTGCTTCCCGCGAAGCAAGCAAGATCAGCCGTGTCGTGCCAAACTATTGCAGATGAGACGGGCTTTGTCTACCCAGAATGGAAACGAATACTGGATAAGGAATATGAGGCCTTGAAGAAAAAGACATCTCGCACAGTGAATGTCACAGACTACGGAGCAGTCGGAGACGGAGTCACCGATTGTACAGAAGCGTTCCGCCAGGCTATCGGGAAAGGTGAAGTAACCGTACATGTACCTGAAGGTGTGTTCATTGTTAAAGGCATTAAATTGCCTTCCTGCACACGCCTCGTCGGTGCGGGCAAGGACCGGACTACTTTAAAGCTGCATGACAAATCGCCAAAAAGCAGCTGGCTTGTGACGAATGCCGAACATAAAAAAGGAAACCATCATCTCCTGGTAGAAGGTATGACGCTTGATTGGAATGTAGAGCGGCTCGGTGATGTGCCGCGCACAAGCACGGGAGGAAACCGCTCCAGCTGTCTGACATACGCCCACGTCACATACGGCTGGGTGAAAGATGTGCGTGCTGTCAACCCCGGTTTGCATGGGTTTGATGTATCTTCTACGAAATATAGCTATTCAGGAGATGGATATCGTGCAAAAGGCGGAAGCAAATATGTCTGGCTTGATGGATTAAGCGGCTATGGCTTTGGTGATGATGGAATTACGACACATCACAGCGATTATATCTTTATTTCCCGCTCCCATATGTGCGATCCGAGCGGAAAAGCTCATAATGAGGGCATCTCCAATTCTAATGGCATTGAAGTCGATGACGGCTCAAGGAACGTCTGGCTCTTTAACAATTCAACGGCACGGTGCTTCGGAGGAGTAGAAATTAAAGCACATCATAACTCCTCCGCTGCCTCAAACGTGCATATTGTCGGCCATTTGTCCGTTAACGATAACCGATCATTCAACTTTCGGCATATTGGCCACCATCATGCGTCGGACGAGGAATCTCTAACCGCCTACAATATTACTGCCTCCCGGATCGTGTCCATTGCCCCAATACGAACCGCTCTTTACCGGAATTCCCGGCCAAGGTCACTGGTAGTATCTGCTTATAAAAATGTCGTCATTAATCACTTTGCGGCTGTGGGCGACCCTGCGTATGACTATAAGGAACAGCCGGTTATTGCTATTCAGTATCGAGCAAGAAATGTCCACTTGAATCGTGTTCATCTGAAAGGATTTAGAACGGCTGGTGTAGACATTAAGGTATTTGGCGGGGAACAAAGGGCAGATGACGTCCATATTCGAAATGTCGTCATTGAGCGTTCAGCTAGAAAAGGGATTTTTGTGGGGGCTGGCATTCAAAAGGTCAGCGTCCGATGTGTCAAGGCCATTGGCCAGCAGGCTGATTGCGGCTGTGAGGCGAACACACCAATGGCGGTGCTCGAGCATATTGAGGCAGAAGGTTACAAGATCCCTATTCTAAGCGACAAGCGAACGATATAACAAAGAAGCTGCTTTCTTTTGAAAGCAGCTTCTTCATTCTGTTGATAAAGTCTTCTGTCAATGGACAAACAGTGAAAAAATATGTAGAATCTCCTCAGAATACGTGAAAGAGGAGGTTTTTTTA
>NZ_JWJE02000008.1 GCF_000812025.2 Bacillus thermotolerans | reverse complement strand
AACAATATTATAAAGTAAAAAGGCAGTTGAAAGTTCATTAGATTGAACTTTCAACTGCCTTTAATAAAAATTAGACTTTTTCAGTGCCCTCGTTCAATACAGAGATCATCTTCTTAAAACTGCCTAGGCTTTTTTTAAAATGTCCTTTACAAAGGGTACACTTTATATAGGGGTTGGCTTTTTTGTGCGGGTCTTTGTTAGGCATCTGACAGCTGGCTTTTAGAATAAGGGAGCTTCTCACAGGCAGATGGGGAGATTCCCCGATAGGAAGGGCACGGTCTTTTTCTTATGATTAGAACCAGATAGTGTTCTTTTTATTTGTAAGGAGGATGTTGGACATGCCGCAAACCGCAGCTATTAAACAAAAGACGGGCCGATCCATTAACGATGCTTTTGCTTCTCATTTCGCAAAGTCGATGTTTTTGGCCGTCAGTGCACTTATTATTCTATCTTTTATCGGAACGAGAATGTTCACCCATGTTGATTTAAATCTGTATGGCTATATGGTCGGAACCATCGTGTTTCTCGGAGGGTTCTTTTACCGCTTTATCGCCTGGGGGGAACGGCCGCCGACAAAGATCTTAATCAAAAAGGGAGTGAAGCTGCTAGTCCGTCCGGAAACGCTGAAAACGTCAACCCGGCACCTGGCCATTTACGATTTTATCTGGAATCGGGGAATGTACCGGTGGACCCAGCATTTCTTGATCGGCTGGGGCTGTATTCTTTCCTGCTTCGTCACCTTCCCGCTTGTGTTCGGCTGGATGTACTTCACGATGGAGGAAAACGGCTATTACACGGTGGTCGCTCTAGGAATCGACATCATGCGTGTAGATGCTGACGGCATCCTGGCCTTTTTCTTCTACAACGCCTTGAATATTACCGCCGTGATGGTCATCGCAGGGGTATGCATGGCGCTGTACCGCCGTCTGAAAAACATGCAGGCAAGGGCTGAGCAGAAATTCATGTATGATTTCCTGCCGCTGTACTTATTGCTGCTTATTTCCATTACCGGCTTGATCCTGACGTTTATGAATGTATTCCTGCACGGCCAGGGGCATTACGTCATGTCGCTCATTCATCAGTATTCAGTCATCATCACGCTCATTTATCTTCCGTTCGGAAAACTCGCCCACATTCCTTTCCGGCCGATGAGCGTATTGGCAAGGAATTACCGGGAGCATTACGCGAAGCAGTCGATGAAAAAATGCAAAGTGTGCGGCGATCCGTTCGTATCGACGGAACAATCCAATGATGTTCGCCAGGTCCTTGGAACGAACCATATTCATTTTGATACGGAAGACGGGTTTAACTTAGCGGAGCTGTGCCTGCCGTGCCGGCGCAAGTACCGAATCTCCCGCTTCTCCGGTATTGCCACCCATGAAATTAAAGTCAAGGAGACGAACCAGAATGCAAAGGGATAAATTTTTTAAAGAGATTAATAACCTGACTCACCCAAATGAAAAATTAATTAAAACACACTGCAGCTACTGCGGCATGCAGTGCGGGATGAATCTGCGTGTGAATACAGCAACGAATAAGATCATTGGCGTTGAACCGCGGTACGACTGGCCGGTCACTGTCGGCAAAATGTGTCCGAAGGGCGTGACGGCGTACCAGCAGACCAACCATAAGGACCGGCTGCTGAAGCCGCTCATTCGTGACGATGCCTCGCTGAAGGGAACGAAGGAGGGCTTCCGGGAAGCCAGCTGGGAGGAAGTGTATGACCTCATTGCTGTAAAGTTCCAACAGCTTCAGGCAGAGTATGGAAAAGATAGCCTGTCCGTTTTCAGCGGCGTATCCATGACGAATGAAAAGTGTTATTTAACCGGAAAGTTTGCACGCGTCGCCCTTGGCACACGCTATATCGATTACAATGGCCGGTTTTGTATGTCCAGCGCGGCGGGTGGATTCCTGCGTTCCTTCGGTGTCGACCGCGGTTCCACGCTTCCGTGGACAGATATTCATGAAACGGACTGCTTGTTTATCGCTGGAAGCAATACATCGGAGTGTCATCCGACTTCCATGTTCCGTGTCTGGTCTGTACAGGAGAGAGGCGGGTACCTGATTGTCGCTGATCCACGTGAAACACCGCTGGCACGGCGGGCGGACGTTCATCTTGATTTAAAGCCGGGAACAGATTTGGCGCTGGCTAACGGGATTTTGCATTTGCTGATTGAACAAGGCTACGCGGATCAAGCGTTTATCCGCCAGCATACGAACGGATTTGAAGAAACGAAAGAGCTTGTGAAGGCATTCACGCCTGACTATACGAGCGAGCTGACAGGCGTATCTGTGGAGAAAATCATCCGGGCAGCGGAAATTTACGGAAAAGCCCCGAATGCAATTGTAATGTTCGCGCGGGGAATCGAACAGCAGCACAAGGGCGTGGACAACGTGTCCGCTTACGTGAACTTAGCGCTCGTAACCGGCAAGATCGGCCGCCCGAAAGCAGGTGTGGCGACCTTTACAGGACAGGGGAACGGTCAAGGAGGACGGGAGCACGGACAGAAAGCGGATTTGCTGCCCGGCTACCGAAAAATTACCAACCCCAAGCACGTTGAGGAAGTCTGTGAGGTGTGGGGCATTACGCCTGAGGAGATGCCGCAAGCCGGGGTATCTGCTTATGAAATGTTCGAGCTGATGGAGCAAAAGACGATTCGGGGCTTGTACTTGCTGTGTTCGAATCCGGCTGTGTCGGCCCCTCATTTGAACTTCGTCAGACGGGCGCTTAAAAACCTCGATTTTATGGTTTGTGCCGACTTTTACTTGTCAGAATCAGCGGAATTCGCTGATGTCATTCTGCCGTCTGTTACCTGGTCAGAGGACGAGGGAACCGTTACAAACCTAGAAGGCCGGATTATTAAGATTAACAAGGCGCAGGAGCCGATCGGAGAATCGAAGCCTGACTGGCAAATGCAAGTCGAGCTTGCGGAGCGGCTCGGCAAAGGAAAATACTTTTCCCACCTGCAGACAGCGAAGGATGTGGCGGAGGAATTCCGGCGGGCTTCTAAGGGCGGTTATGCCGACTATTACGGAGCGACCTGGGACAAGATCGACAAGCAGGACGGTGTCTTCTGGCCGTGTAAGGACGAAACGGACACCGGCACGCCTCATATGTTTCTGGATAAGAAGTTTTACCATGAGGACGGGCGGGCGAAGATTTGTGCCCTGCCGTACCGGCCGCCGGCAGAAGAGCCTGATGAGACCTATCCGCTCCGCTTAACGACAGGCCGGGTAGTCTACCATTATTTATCCGGCAATCAGACGAGACGGATTCCTTTCCTGCATGATATGTGCCCCGAGCCGTACGTGGAAGTGCATCCGGAGACCGCATCGCAATACCATATCGAGCATGAAGAGCGGGTCCGGCTGTTTACCCGGCGGGGAGAGAGCGTCTACCGGGTGAAAATCACCGAGGCGATTCGAAAGGATACCGTGTTCGTGCCGTATCACTTTGGACACGAGCAATCGATCAATCTATTAACGATCGATGCGCTTGATCCTATTTCGCGCATGCCGGAATTTAAGGCGTGTGCCGCACAAATCGAAAAACTTGAGCAGAAGAAGGTGCAATAAATGAAAAAGAGGCTGTATTTAGAACTGGAAAACTGTATCGGGTGCCGCTCCTGCCTGGCAGCGTGCACCCAATGCGGAGGGCACGAGGAGCGAAACCGCAATTACGTGTATGACGTGAACCCGCTCGTGAACCGGCAGACGATGCCCCTCATGTGCCTTCACTGTGTGAACCCTGCCTGTGCACGGAGCTGCCCGGCTCAAGCGATCCAGGTCCATGAAACCGGCGCCGTTCTGTCCGCTCTTGTGGAAAAGTGCATCGGCTGCCAGAACTGCACGGTCGCCTGTCCGTATGGCATTCCGAAATTCGATACCGAGCAAAACTTAATGTATAAATGCGACCTGTGCATTGACCGTACGAAAGACGGCATTCCGCCGATGTGCGCAAGCGTCTGTCCGTCCAGCACGCTTCAATGGCTGACGGACGAAGAAATTGATGAGAAAAAGAAGCAATATCACCTGGACAACGGAAAATGGGTTTCAAGCATGCCTCATCTAGAAGGTGAGACGAACGTCAAGATCAACCTTCCGGGCATTTTACAAGGTGTGACGAAGCTGTTTTAGGAGGAAGAAGGATGGACAAAAATAACAAGATTCCTTTTCAAGAAGATAACTATACGCACAATATTAACCGGAATGGAGAAAGGACACTCGACCGCCGGGGATTTATGAAAACATTGGTAGGGGCTGCCGGCTTATTCGCCATCTCTACCTTGCCGTGGGGAGCGGTAGCAGCGAAGGAGCTGATGGGCCTTGGCGAGAAAGACTATGCGAGACAGAAAATTGCCGAAGTATCGAAAGTGGCGGTTGGCGATTCAGTTGACTTCTCTTTTCCAAGCGAGCATGACAGCGCGATTTTGATTCGCCTGAGTGAAAAGAAGTATGTGGCCTACCAAAATGCTTGTACCCATCTGCGCTGTCCGGTGTTTTGGGTGAAGGAAGAAGGCGAAATGATTTGCCCGTGCCACCATGGGAAGTTTAACGCAAGCACAGGCGAACCGACGGCTGGTCCGCCAAGACGGCCGCTTCCTGAAATTAAGCTCGAAATCGACAACGGTGTGATTTACGCAATTGGAGTGAAGCGCTATGAAGCGTAGTCATCTGCATGTGGCCATCCTTTGTGTCATTTTGGCGGTGAATGTGGTGCTGACACAGCTCGTTGTTCATCAGTACTTCTTTCAAAATTATGCCGCTGTTTTAATATATGGCGGCTTCAATCTTCTGCTGTTTCCTGTTGCTGTATTCGTGTATAAGCATGACAGGAGGCAAAGAGGGGTGAACACACATGAATAATGAAACGTATTTGGACTTTTGCTTTATCCGGCATGAACAAGGCGGCTTCAAGCAGGAGATTGATGAGCTGCTGGCGGACCTGTTTAGCGGCAAGCGGCTGAAATGGTACTTGGAGGAAAAGAGGCAGGACAACCTCGACATCGTCGTGGCCGAAGTAAAAGGCATGAGCAGCTGGTCCTCCGAAGAAGAACTCGTGCAATATTTGGAGAATGAGGCGGGCGAGCGGTTTTGGGAATATGTACAAGGCTATCAATTCCGCGTGTACCCGTTTACGAAAGGATGTGCTTCCTGTGGAAAGCATTGATCCGAAAAGCTTGTCACCTTATTTATCCATTCCTGTTTATGTATCGATCCAGGATGAGAACGGGGAGGAAGCGCCCTGGATGGAAAAAATCATTCAACAGGCAAAGCTTTGTCCGGACGGCACTCACATCCGCTTATATTTTGATCGCCGTGATTTTCTGGCCATCCCGCGGCTAAGCCGGGTGACAGAGGAAGGGAGCCAATGGACCGCTTATGATGAGAGGACTCAATTAGCTTATGTAATTAGAAGGGAAGAGACATGCTATGGTTAAAAAAGTACAGCTGCCCCTGCAGACACTTAACTTGACGGTCGGCTTTATGACCTGGGTCATTCTATCCTCTCTTATGCCGTTTATTAAAGAGGATATTGCCATCCCGCCCGAACAGCTGGCGTGGGTAACTGCTATCCCGGTCGTGCTTGGTTCATTATTAAGGATTCCGCTCGGCTATTACGCGAACTTATTTGGCGCAAGGAAAATGTTTCTAGTAAGTTTTATCATTCTGTTGTTTCCGGTCTACTACATCAGCATAGCGGACAGCTTCATCGACTTAATGGTCGGCGGCTTGCTGCTGGGAGTCGGCGGAGCGATCTTTTCGGTCGGCGTGACCTCGCTGCCGAAATATTATCCGAAGGAACGCCACGGATTCGTCAATGGCATTTACGGGGCGGGAAATTTAGGGACGGCGATTAGCACGTTTGCCGCTCCGGTTATCGCATCAAGCATCGGCTGGTCGGCGACTGTGCAATTATATTTACTTTTACTCGGTGCGTTTTTTGCGATTAACTTTTTCCTCGGGGACAAGAAAGAGGAAAAAGTAAAAACGCCTTTATTTGAACAGATCAAAGGCGTCTATAAGAATGAAAAAATGTGGGCGCTCAGCTTATTTTACTTTATCACCTTTGGCTCGTTCGTCGCGTTCACGGTGTATCTTCCCAATTTTCTCGTCACGGATTTTGGGATCGATAAAGTCGACGCGGGCATGAGAACAGCTGGCTTTATTATTGTGGCGACCCTGATGCGGCCGCTTGGCGGCTGGCTCGCGGACCGCTTTCATTCCCTCGTTCTTCTCATGTTTGTATTTGCCGGCGTGACGGGTGCGGCGATTCTTCTGTCTTTCGCTCCATCGATCGAGTGGTATACAGTCGGCTGTTTAATCATCGCCTTTTGCACCGGCGCAGGAAATGGCGTTATTTTCAAGCTTGTGCCTATGTATTTTCACAAGCAGGCAGGCGTGGTGAACGGGATCGTATCAGCCATGGGCGGGCTTGGCGGCTTTTTCCCGCCGCTGATGCTGACGCTTTTGTTCAACGTCACCGGCCACTACGCGATTGGCTTCATGGCGTTGTCTCAAGTGGCGCTTGTCAGCTTTGTGCTGGTCATCTGGCTGTATTTTCAGGAAAGGCTCGATCTTTCGAATCAAATTATCAGCCACACGGCAGAAGGCCTGATTGTCACTGATAAACACGGGACCATCATTATGGTCAATCCCGCTTTCACTGAACTGACAGGCTATGAAGCCGATGAGGCGGTTGGGAAGAACCCAAGCATGCTGAAGTCGGGTATTCAGACGAAAGAGTTCTACCGCAAGATGTGGAAGACGATAGAAGAAACCGGTACATGGCAGGGCGAGCTGTGGAACCGCCGCAAAGACGGCCGTAACTACCTCGAATGGCTGACGATCAGTGCCATTAAGAACGATGCAGGCGAAGTGCAGCAGTACGTCGGCCTGATCAGCGACATGACCGAGCAAAAAATGAAGTGGTCGAAGGAGGGATAGGCGGACAAGCGGCTCAGTGGTCTAGAGATACCATATTTAACAGCAGCATCCCGCTTAGGCGGGATTTTTCTGTGAAACAGGGTGGCACAAATCGGTGCTTAAAGCGGAAGCGATGCTAACTGACAAGGGCTCCCTTCTCAATTTTTTGTTTAATCGGCTTGAAAAAAGAGAAATATCCTAGTAAGCAGGCGCAAGCTGTCCGTTTTGGAATGCCTGCTGGTTGTTCTCTTATTATGCGACAGGAGAATAAAAACAGCCGCTTTTTTTCAAAATAACATGGAGGTGAGCCATTTGAATAGAGGTATAGTGATTGCGTTATCGAGCATTGGAATTGCTCAAGGCTTAAAGATCCCGATTCATTATATGAAGAAAAAGGAATGGAAGCCGGAACTGTTTTTGGCGACAGGCGGGATGCCCAGCTCCCATTCGGCCGGAGTGTCTTCTCTAGCTACGTACATTGCTAAGCAAAGGGGCGTCTCAAGCATTGATTTTGCCTTGGCGGTCGTCTTCGGTTTAATCGTCATGTATGATGCGCAAGGAATCCGCAGGCATACAGGAGAGCTGACCTTAAAGGTGAATGATTTGGATGAAC
The DNA here is from genome assembly GCF_000812025.2 of Bacillus thermotolerans. Taxonomy (GTDB): domain Bacteria; phylum Bacillota; class Bacilli; order Bacillales; family Domibacillaceae; genus Quasibacillus; species Quasibacillus thermotolerans. The sequence goes on along the minus strand of NZ_JWJE02000008.1, from coordinate 116,716 downwards.
TGATTGATAAAATTCACGAAGCTGACTCAGTGGCCTATGAGGAAAAGTCACCGGATCCGCTGAAGGAAATGCTCGGCCATCAGCCAGCGGAAGTGCTCGGCGGCGGGTTATTAGGAGCTGCCATCGGGCTGGCGGGCTATTACATGGGCAGGAAATAAAGGAAAAAGCTTGGATACCCTCCGGAAATCTCTACATAAGCGAGTGCATCGGAGAGAGCTGGAATAGGAGCTGGCCTGCAGGTGACCAGCTCCTTTTGCTGTGTCCATCGATCATGAAGCAAATAAAGACGCATATGATTTTTGTCATGAAATGACTTTGAATGCCACTTTTGCACCGGCTCGAGACGGCAGGTCAGCTGGATGTCTGGGTTTAAAGAGAGTTATGGTTAAAACCGAAATGGTGGCAGTGTCCGAAAATGTACGTTATCATTAAAGGATACATTGAAAGCGAAGAAAACATTTGGCAAAGGGAAGAGAGAGGGATTATATGTATATTGTCAATTCAACCTTTCACGTGCCTGATGAAAAGGCAGAAGAAGTGATTGGAATTTACCATAAACGTTCGAAGATGGTGGATGAATGTAAAGGATTTGTGTCTTTCCAGCTTCTTCAAAACGATAAGAAGCCGGGAGAATTGACGGTTCAGCTGTGCTGGGAGTCAAAGGAGGACTACTTAAGCTGGGCCACGAGCGATGCCTATAAGCGGGTCCATGATTTGGAGAAAAAATATCCGGACCAGGAATTAGCGTCGATTATTCCTGTCGTGAATCGGTTTCACGTGGTTGCGCAATGAACGAAAGCACGGTTAACCAGATCATTGGTGAAGTGACAGAAGGCATTTATGCGGATGATCCCTCCTTGCTTACTCAATACGGAGAAGCCGGCAAGCAGAAATGCCGGGAAGACAACCACCATCATTTTAAGCAGCTGCATATAGCTGCTAGTAGAAAAAATGAGCAATTTTTCATAGATTATGCCCTCTGGCTGAATAATATTTTAACAGCGAGAGGCATGCAGACGGATCACTTGGTTGATAACCTCGAGCGGATCGAGCGGGCACTTTCCCGTACGGAAGCTCTTGAGACAGCGGAGTACACGTCGTTACTGCGAGCGGCTATTCGTTCGCTTGAAAGGACTAAAGGGGCTGATCATTCGTGAACAGCCAGGTGAAGCATTTTGCAGATTGCCTTCTCTCTGGTCATCAGGATGCCGCGTGGGAGCTGCTTTTGGAGGAAATACACGCAGGGAAAAGCAGCCTCGAGATTTACCAGCAATTGATTACGAACGCACTCATTTATATAGGACAGCTGTGGGAAGAGAACCGTATCAAGGTAGCTGATGAGCATTTGGCCAGTGCGACCTGTGATTTTTTGCTGTCCCGTTATTTCTTTTACAGACAGCAAGACAATAAGACGCAGCCGGCCAACAAGAAGGCGATGTTCTTTTGTCTTGAACAGGAGCAGCATTATTTAGGACTGAAGATGGCCTCTCTCTTATTTGAAGAACAAGGCTGGGAAACGAGATTTTTAGGACCGAACCTGCCGCTTGAATACGTGCTGAACATGGCTGAGAGCTGGAGGCCGGATGTGATTGGTCTGTCCTTCACTACCCTTTACAGTGCGGACAAGCTGTCTATGTATATAGCTGCCCTTGAAGAACTGGCGCATTCGCCGGCTCTCCTTGTAGGCGGCCGGCTCATCCCGAAGTACGATTTTAGCTCGGACACTTCCAGCTCTGCAATATTCATAGAAAAATTGGAAGACATACAAAGGTGGATGCCCATCTTTGTATGCGGGAAGGATCATCATGTCTAGTATCGAATTTTTACCTTATCCTTGCTTTGTCGTTGATCAGCATTTATATATTATGGAGCGCTCCCAATCATCGGGCTTCACGTTTGGTCCTGCGATGAACTTCCTTGAGCTGGTGGACAGTGAAAGCAGAAAAAAGGCAGAGCGTCTGTTGAAGAATGGCTTCAAATCCGCTGAAGGGGAGCTGAAAATGGCGACAAAGGATTCGCCATTTTCATTGTTCACGGTTCGCATCAATTGGCATAAGGAATGGGGATACATTATATGCACGGAAAAGGTTCAAAGCCTCAATGACTTAATAGAGACCGTCGAGAAGCAGCGTCTTCGTTTATCTGAGACAAACTTTGAGCTGTTTGAGAAGAAAGAGGCGCTTGAGGAATCTCTCCGAAACATTCGGGAATTGTCCGGCCCTTTTATTAAACTCTCTAAGCAGACAGCGCTCGTTCCGCTGTTTGGCACGCTCGACCACCTTCTGATTGTGCAAAATGAGTTCAGGTTCACACATGAAGCAGCAAAAGGGGACTATGAGCAGGTGATTTTTGACTTCCACGGAGTGGGCGACATCACCGAAGAGGGGATGGGCGCCTTCGGACAGCTCATTAGCCAGCTGAAGCTAATGGGCGCGCGTTCGATCGTCACCGGCGTTAAGCCGCAGCACGCCTTTGTAGTGAATAACGCCGGAGTGGATATTGATGCTTCGTTCATTAAGAGCTTGCGAGACGCGATTAAAGAAACGATTCAATAAGAGAATAGAAGAGAAGCCCTTCCCAGCAGGAGGGCTTCTCTTTTTCGTCTGAGCGACAGGGGGTCCTTAACCTGACTGATTGGCTGTGTGAGTATAATCCTTTAAAAACGCTTCTTTTTCAATCACATGCAGCACACACTCAGCCTTCACTTGGGCTTCTATTTTTTTGTGCTCTTCAGGGAATTCTTTCTCTACGTTCAGCCTAATGTAAGGGAGCTTCTCCTGTGCCTTCTGAGAACGAATATTAGACACTTGAGCGCCCGCGAACACATACTCCAAGTCCAATTGAGTAAAGGCCGTATAAAGGATTTCTTTTTTAGCTAGCTGATTGTACCCTTTGCCCCAATACGGATAGCCGATCCACGTGCCGATATGGCTTGTTTTATTGTCCGTGTTAATGTCTTTAAGGGTAATGACACCTACAAGATGCTTCTCTTCGTTTAAAATCACTCTCGAATATTGTGTCCCTGCCCGTTCCTGTTCAATGATAAATTCAATGAAGGATGTCGTACCCTCTACCGATGTTTGGTCATCACTAAGGCCTAAAGCATCCTTGACCTGAGGAGCGGAAGATAAGTGTGACATTGCTTCTGCATATTTTGGGTGATGGGGAACTAATGTGACGTGAACCATTCTCAAACCCTCCTTTATCTTAAAGATATATGTTCCATATGTTTCAGCCGATTCCTCCCGGAAAGCACGATCCGTTTGATGAAGCAGCGGGGGACAGAACGGGAATATTGGGAAACCGGTAGTTTCTGCATGATTTTCTTCCTGATTGGAAATACAATGAGTAGGAATCCAATTAGATGGATGAAAATTTTCTTTTGAAAAAGGAGAGGAGCCGTTCCATGGAAAAGGAAAACATTGAAGTAGGCGAGATTTTTACGATTGTCGATGAGAACGATGAGGAACAGGAAGTGGAAGTGCTGTCAGTGATCAACCTGGAGGGAACAGAATACGCCGCAGTCGGCTTTGTGGAGGATATCCAGGAAGGGACAGAGGAAGACCTGGATGTATTTTTCCTAAAGGTGGACGAGGATGGCGATTTCAGCGCGGTGGAAAGCAATGAGGAATTCGATAAAGTGTCAGCTGCCTTTGACGAGATCATGAAGGAAGATTGAAGAGGCAAAAAACCTTGCTGAGGCAAGGTTTTTTGCTGTTTTTCTCTTCAGGACGCTTTATGCTAAAGTATAGGATAATGATCCATACAGCTTGCCTGATTGGATGATCGATAGGAGAGGCAAATTATGTTCATTCTTATAGGGTTTGTTGCACTTTTACTATATGCGGCGCTTGTGTTTTATATCGGCTGGAGGGGGATGAGCTGGATTAAGCTGTGGACTTCCTCCAGGCGGTTTTCCTATTTATACATAGTCGTGTTGGCCGTTGTAGCGAGTTCCTTCCTTCTCGGTCAGCTGTCTTCTAACCACCGGATACTCGGCATGATCAGCGCGTACTGGCTGGCTATTTTTTATTTGCTGCTGATTCTTGTGCCTTTAGCACGCGTGACCGTCTGGCTGCTGCGCTATACGCAGCTGCCGCATGACCGGACACGGCTCTGGACAGGCGTGGTGACACTGGTGCTTGTCGTGTTCCTTCTTGCTTACGGGTCCTACCAGGCATATAGTCCAGTCGTCCGCTCCTATGAGGTCCACATTCCGAAGCAAGCCTCTTCGCTTTCATCCTTGAAGGTGGTGATGGCTGCGGACATGCACTTTGGCGTGCTTTCCGGAAAAGACCATGCTGCTCGTTTAGTGCGGGAGGTAAATGCATTGGAGCCTGATATCGTTCTGTTTCCGGGAGACCTTTTTGATGATGACATTGAGCCTTATAAGGATCAGGGCATCGACCGCCTTCTCGCTCAGATCGAGGCGCCTTACGGGGTGTATGCGACGCTTGGCAATCACGATAAGTATGACGGGACGATGGAGGAGCTGATCGAGCTTCTTGAACGGAGCGGCATGCGCGTCTTATATGATGAAGCGGTCACAGTGGACGACACCTTCACCTTAATAGGGCGAAAAGACCGAAGCGACCCGAACCGTGTGGCCCTCTCTTATTTGATGGAAGGGGTGAACCATTCTAAGCCGGTCATTTTATTGGACCACCAGCCATACGAGCTCGGTATCGCGCAATATGATGGAGTCGACTTAATGGTCTCCGGCCATACTCACCGCGGACAAGTATTCCCGGGAAACCTGATCACCGATGCGATATATGAAAACGACTGGGGATACCTGCAGAAGGAACAGCTGCATTCCATTGTGACGTCAGGATTCGGCTTTTGGGGACCGCCAATTCGCCTGGGCACCCGGTCAGAAGTGGTAGAAATTGATGTGACATTCGAGGCAGAGACAGAAGGTTAAAAAGAACAAGCGGTGCAGCTGGGGAAGGCGTATAGGTTTTTGCTGGCTCATTTGTGGAAATAAAAAAGAGCAGTGTTTAACGTTTTCAACGTAAATACTGCTCTTTCTATAAACGTTGAAAAAAATACGCGTTTATGATAAAGTTGTATAGATATATGCTGTTTATTTATTTTTTTATGTATTATCCCTATTATAATTATACGACGTAATTGATGCGCTAGTCAACCCTTTTATAAACTTTTTAAGGAGTGTGTGCTGTGAATTCGGAATTTCAGCGGGAGCAAGAGCGAGTAGACAATGTAATGGAGATCATTACGGAGGAAATCAGCAGGTTGGAAAAAGAAACGGCCAGACGTAAGGATGAAGTGGTTCGGATCCGCAGGCACTTCTGGGATGAGGTGAAGGTGAATACGGATACGTTTGATGATTATCTAGAGACCATTATCGGCTTAAGGCAAGAGGCCCAAGCACTGTCCGTCAACCAAAGCACCCATAGACAAGCCTCTAAGCGTTTATCCACGCTGCACCGAATGCAGGAGATTCCCTATTTCGGTCGGATCGATTTTCTTGAAGAGGGAGAGCCCGCTCAGGAACAAATTTATATCGGTATTTCCTCGCTGAGTGATGCGAATGGAGAAGACTTCCTGATTTACGACTGGAGGGCTCCTGTCTCGAGCGTTTACTACGATTACCAGCCCGGTCCGGCTAAGTATGAAACACCCGGGGGCACAGTCCAAGGCATATTGGAGAAAAAGTGGCAGTATCTGATCCGTGGTGGCGTTCTTCAATCTATGTTCGATACGAGTCTCACCATCGGAGACGAGATTCTGCAGCAGGTCCTGGGCAAAGGCAATGATAAACAGATGCACAATATCGTAGCAACCATTCAACAGGAGCAAAACCGGATCATCCGCCATGACCGCGGAAGGCTGCTTATTGTTCACGGTGCAGCAGGCAGCGGCAAGACATCGGCCGCCCTGCAGCGGATTGCTTATTTGCTCTACAAATATCGGGATCATTTGAATGCTGATCAAATTATTCTTTTTTCGCCTAACTCCATGTTTAGCAGTTACGTGTCCAATGTACTGCCCGAACTCGGTGAAGAGAATATGCAGCAGGTCACCTTTCAAGAATACTTGGATCATCGCCTGAGCAAAGAATTTCATGTTGAAACTCCTTATGAACAATTGGAATATGTGTTAACCGCGCCGCATACTCCTTTGTACAGCTCAAGGCTTGCGAGTATCCGTTTTAAAGCATCTGCCCATTTTTTTGAAGCGATCCAGTCATATAGACAGTCACTGGAATCATCGGGCATGCTGTTTAAGGACATTACCTTCAGAGGGGAGCCGGTCGTGACCGCCCAGCAAATAGCAGAACGGTTTTATAGTCATGACACATCCCTTCGCTTCCATAATCGGCTTGAGAAGTTGAGGGAGTGGCTTATTAAAGAAATCAATGAGGTTCAGAAAGCTGAAAGGAAAAAGCCGTGGGTGCAGGAGGAAATCGAGCTGCTCAGCAACGAGGAGTACCACGAGGCACATGCGTACTTAGCGGAGAAACGAGGCTTTAAAAGGGAAGAGATGGCCGACTATGAAATGGAGCCAAAAGCACTTGCCCAATTGATTGTTCATCAAAAATTGAAGCCGCTGCGAAGACGAGTCCGCGCGCTTCGTTTTGTCGACTTTAAGGGCATATACAAGCAGCTTTTCGCTGACCCTGAGCAGATTACACATTGGATGAAAGGGGAGACACCAGCGGAATGGGCAGCGATCTGCGAGGAGACGCTGAACATGCTGGATGAAGAGAAGCTGTTTTATGAAGATGCCACTCCGTTTTTACTTCTGAAGGAGCTGATTCAAGGCTTCCAGACGAACAGCTCGATCAAGCACATTGTTGTGGATGAAGCGCAGGATTATTCTCCGTTTCAATTTGAGTTTTTGAAGCGTTTGTTTCCGGCGGCAAGGATGACCGTGCTCGGCGACTTTAATCAGGCGATATTTGCCCATGCGAGCGAAAAGGTTGATTTTCACATGCTTACCAGCCTGTACGGACCGGATCAAACAGAGTGGATCAATATTACACGGAGTTACCGGTCGACCAAACCAATCATTGAATTCACACGAAGACTCGTGCCTAATGGAGAAAGGATCATTCCTTTTGAACGCGACGGTGAACGTCCTGCGCTGAAACAGGTGGCTGATCACGCAGAGCTGCACAGCTGCATTGCCGCCAAGGTTGCAGATTTACAGAATCAGGGGCTGAATAGCATTGCGATCATATGCAAATCTGCTGAGGAGAGTATGCGTGCCTATGAATCCTTGTCTGGTATCGACGGCATAAAGCTTTTAAAGAGCAACTCGCTTGAATATGAGCAAGGCGTAGTGGTCATACCGGCGTATTTATCCAAGGGAATTGAATTCGATGCCGTGATCATTTATGACGCATCGGAGCAAGTATATGGTGAGGAAAGCCTGCGCAGAATGTTCTACACTGCCTGCACTAGAGCTATGCATAACCTGCAGCTCTACAGCGTAGGGGAGCCGAGTCCGTTTGTAAGAAGCGCATTACAGGAGGGGTTCATCGAGGCCTGATAAGACAAGCAAATGATCCCGGGTAACGGGGTGCTTTAGTTAGGGAAGACCATCGAAAGGATGGTCTTTTTTTATGTCCAGATCTTCAGCGCTCTTGCGGGGCAAATCGTTTTTCTGAAATGAAAGGGATATTTACTCAACAATAAAAATATAATATTAATCAATAATTATTTATTGTAAAACGATAAATAATGTATTAAAATCAAATTCGCAAACAAATAAGTGAGGTGCTTTTCTATGAAACGAAGTTCAACGCTCTTTTTAAGGGCAGCTGTTATTTTTATTGGCATTCCAGTTTTGGCGATGTGCCTGTTTTTGCTGCCTCAGATAGCGGGGGAGGCGAATGAAGCGGCAAGAAGGGGAGCAGACATAGCTTTTGCGGTCTATGCTCTTTTAATGGTGATGTATGTGTCAGCCGTCCCATTTTACTTTGCTTTGTATCAATCCTTTAACCTTTTGAATTATATTGACAAGAACCTGGCTTTCTCAAAGTTATCTGTAAGAGCTCTAAAGAAAATCAAAAACTGTGCCCTTATAATCAGCGGCTTGTATGTGGCAGGCCTGCCATTCGTTTATGCCTTAGCGGAGGTAGACGACGCTCCGGGTCTCATACTCATCGGAATGGTCATGATTTTTGCGCCCCTGGTGGTTGCCGTTTTCGCGGCTGTTCTTCAAAGGCTTTTACAGGAAGCCATCGATATAAAATCCGAAAATGATTTAACGGTCTGAGGTGAATAATATGGCAATTGTCATCAATATTGATGTGATGCTGGCAAAGAGGAAAATGAGCGTGACGGAACTTTCGGAGAAGGTGGGGATCACCATGGCGAACCTTTCTATATTGAAAAATGGAAAGGCCAAGGCCATTCGGTTTTCCACATTAGAGGCGATTTGCAAGGCGCTAGAATGCCAGCCGGGAGATATTTTGGAATACAGGGAAGAGGATTAATTCAGAGATGGTTGGCTAAGTATTTAAAGCCTCTGCCTAAATGCATCTAACATAGCTCACTGCAGGATAGTGGGCTATGTTTGAAGGTAAACGGAAGTTTCATGCAAAACGAAGATAGAGCTGGTGAAATAATGCTCTTACACCAAAAGGCAGAATCGTTTAGGCATTCCATGCAAAAGGAGGGAGACTCTTGGGGCTAACTTCGATCTTAATGGGTTTATTTGGAATGATATTGGTGATGACTTTCTTTCTGCCGCTGTTAATGGTTAAAAAACACGGAAAAGGTCCATCTCCTTATAAGGGGTCTTATTGTCTATTCGGCCTGCTAATCATCAATTGGATATTATACGTGACAGGTTTTTATACATTGCTTCCTGCCAATGTGGCAGATTTAATGTTTATCCCGATGTGGTTGACTATTTGTGCTTTAAGTGCTGTGTTTGCGCTGCTTGAGTTTAGAAACAACAAAGCCTTTGCCGTTCCACTGGCAGGCTTTACCTTTATCAGCTTTGTTTTCGCTTTATTCCTAAACGGGCTATCGCATATGTAAAGATGAGGCAATGGGTGCTTTAGTTGAAGAAAAAGTCATGAAAATTATTTTAAATGGAGCTCGTAAATAAAAGAAAAGTCAATCGCTGCCGCCATTTTACGGACCAAATGGCCCTGGGACACCAGCTGGTCTAAAGCAATCATCTCTATTTGGTCTCGCTGAATGGAATAATGTTTCGAAATCACTGTCGTCACCTCAAGTCTGTTTTCTATCATTTTAAAACAAGGCTGACTGTACGGCTATATGAACTTGATTACTCTTGTTGATTGGAACGGAAGACGCGCAGACTCCTGCGGGATCAGCGGGATAGGTGAGACCCCGCAAAGTGGAGCTTGAGGAGGCTCACCGCCCGCCCCGCGGAAAGCGAAGCGTCTGGAGTGGAAATCAACACACTTACAGGCAAAATAAAAAGACTGCAGACGCTCGATTTCCATCGAGTTTGTCTACAGTCTGAAAGGAGCTTGGGTATCCAAGCTCCTTTTTTATGCAGCGGAGAGGGGCCCAACTATCATTTACTGATTCATCAATACGGACAGCTCGCCCTCAAATACTTTTTCTTCTTTCTGATTGAACGTCGATAATAAAACTGTAAGGATGCCTGTTTGATTTCTCATCGGCTTCTTATCAATCACTTCAACCGTTAGATGCAGCTCATCTCCGGGATACACGGGCTTCGCAAATTTAAGGTTATTCATCCGTGTGCCCGCGATGATGTCTTCACCGTAAGCCCCTTCCTCTACCCACAGCTTAAAGGAGAGAGCCAGCGTATGTATGCCGGAAGCAATGATTCCATTGAATCTTCCTTGTTTCGCTTTTTCCTCATCCATATGCATGTACTGGGGGTCATACTCACTTGCAAACTCCATAATCGCTTCTTTTGTTAGTTTCAATGATTTTGTTGTAAATACCTGTCCAACCGTAAACTCATCCAGTTTCATTTGTACACCTCTACTTCATAATTGCTCTTCTTCATTATATTAGCTTATTTAGGAGGGGGGCAAAACAAAAAGGCACATCACTCGATGGCGGTGATGCGCCTTTTTCCTAAACTATTAGGCTGTTTTTTTGAAAGAAGCGTAGTAGGCTCTTCCTTTTTTCAAATCGAATCGGCCTTCCCACTTAGACATAACCACCGCCGCCAATGAGTTACCTACAACATTTACCACGGTGCGTGCCATATCAAGGAGACGGTCGATTCCGGCGATAAAGGCAAGTCCTTCAAGAGGAATACCGACTGTACCCAGGGTAGCTAGTAAAACGACGAAAGATACGCCCGGTACACCAGCAATACCTTTAGAAGTGACCATCAATACAAGAACGAGTGTAACCTGCTGCGTGATGCTTAAATCAATGCCGTACATTTGAGCAATGAAGATGGCGGCGATCGCTTGATAGAGGGTAGAACCATCGAGGTTAAAGGAATAACCAGTTGGAACCACAAAAGAAACGATATCTTTCGGGCATCCTAGCTTCTCCAGCTTTTGCATGATTTTTGGCAGGACAGTTTCTGAACTGGAAGTAGAATAGGCTAAAAGCAGTTCATCTTTTAATACCTTAATGATACGGAAAATATTGATGCCGACTAATTTGGCGATCCCGCCGAGCACAGCCACGATAAAGAAGGCCATCGCTCCATAGACGAGGATCATTAGCTTTGCCAGAGGGAGTAACGATTCCAAGCCAAATTTCGAAACGGTTACACCAATTAAGGCAAATACACCAAATGGCGCAAATTTCATAATGAGGTTGGTTACCCAGAACATGGCCTCTGCCACGCCTTCGAAGAAAGCCAGCACGGGTTTTCCTTTTTCGCCAATAGCGGCGATTCCTAAACCGAACAATACAGAGAAGAAGATAATTGGAAGCATTTCGCCTTGGGCCATGGCGTCAATCACGTTGCTTGGAACGATGCCGACAAGGATATCTAAAATGCCATGACTTTCGTTCTGTACTTCTTCTGTTGTTTGAACATATTGGTCAATGTTTCCTTTTGAAAGGCTGGACATGTCCACGCCTTCACCAGGCTGGAATATGTTAGCCGCCAGCAGGCCGACCACAATGGCGATCGTGGTAACGATTTCAAAATAAAGGATCGTTTTTCCGCCAAGTTTACCGAGCTGCTTAATATCACCTGTTCCGGCTACGCCTAAAATCAATGTAGAAATAATGATCGGTACGACGATCATTTTGATCATATTGATGAAAATGTCGCCAATTGGCTGCAGGTACGTTTCAACCGCCGGATTTCCATAAAAGATGGCGCCGACAATAATACCAAGCACTAAGCCGACCAGAATTTGATAGGCCAGCGAAAATTTAAATTTTTTCTTCATTCAATAAGTTGCCCCCTTTTTATGTAAAAATCCTCCCACCTGAAGGAGTCAATACATAAATCAGTATACGGGCAACCTACAGAATTCTACGAAATCCTACATTTGTGTATGAAATTTCTTCTTTTTTGCAGGTAAAGAATGGTTCTAATAAGCGGCATGGTATCTTTCTTTGATTTCAAGATAGAGCACCTGCAGGAATTTCTTGATATTTACTTTGACTTTCGATGACTCGCTTCGGCCATCTTCTAGGTTCTTCATATAATTTCTTATTTCCTGAAAGTCAAAATAGCGGGGAGCATAGTATTCAAAGTCAGGGTTCGTATAATCAACGGCTCCTAAGGATGCTAGATGATGAATCGCCGCAAGAATGGTTCGGCGAATCCGCTGTTCAATGGCTTTGCTTTCCTTTTTGATATCTGCCTGATGGGGGGCGGCTTTCATGGCTGCCATCTCATACAAGTCCTTTAAAGGAGGCAGCTGGGAACCGCCATGATATTGCGTAACCAGCCATTCGATAATAGCGATCATGTCGTTGCTGCCTGTTTCTCCGGCAATGCCCATATGGCCAAGAGTCGACAAGACCATTTCTCGAATGCTTGCCGGCTTTTTAGGCGTTTGACTGAATGCCAGGCTGGCCAGGGATTCTTGAATGGTCAACAGGGATTGTTTCAGCCGGTACTGTTCGGCGGCTTTCTTTAAAATACTTTGCACCTCGATCCGGTTGATCGGCTTATGTATGAAAAACTCCACGCCTTTTGTATAAGCTTCTCCGACCATTTCTTTGTTGACGACCTGGGAAATCATAATAAACTGACCTTGGAATCCTTCCGCTCTCAGCTGTTCCATCGTTTCAATGCCGTCTAATTCCGGCATTAATAAATCAATGAGGACGAGATCAGGCTGTATGGCGAGAATAGGAGCGAGGCTGTCTGCCCCGCTTGTCGCTTCGCCTGTGACGATGCCAAGGTCGCTTTCTGTGATAATTTTCTTCAGCATAGTCCTGCTGGCTGTATCATCATCTACAATAAAAAAGCGCAATAGGATTCAGCTCACTTTCGTATGTTGCTAGTTGGCAGGCAAGTTCGAAAAACAGTCCCTGTTTCAAGGGTCTCCACTTGGATGTGCCCGCCTAGTGTTTGAACAATTTCTTTTACATGAGATAGGCCGATTCCCGTCGCAGCCACACCTTGCTCATTATACTTTGTCGTGTAGCCAGGCTCAAAAATAATAGAGACCTCGTCTTCTGACAGGCCCTTGCCAGAATCTTTTATGATGAAACAGGTGTAAGAGGCCTCCTCAAATATCTCCAGCTCCACCTCTCCGCCTTCTATAATGGCCTCAACCGCATTGGCTGTAAGGTTATTTAAGAGAGCGAGAAGGGGAATATGCTGATCCGTTTGGAAATCGATAGACGTATGAAAATGAAAGGCAATGTCCTTCTTTAACAGTTTGCTGTATTTCTCATTCGCAATCATGACAAGGTTTCCTACATATGACAGAAGCATAGGGTCCTCTTTCTTTTCTGAAGTAATGTTCGTCAGTCCTGATAGAATCCGCTGGGAATCTTTTTTTACCTCGTGAATTTCCTGGGCAATGGACAGCGCTTGAACGCTTAGCTGATGCAATTCCTGCTTCTTTAGCTTCCGATACAGGTCGTGGCTTTGAGCGGTGATCTGTTCAATATGATTCATAGATTTCTGCAAATAAAGGGTCTCTGTATAAAGCTCAGAGCCGACCTGCAGCATTTCCTGCATACGTTTCTTCTGTTCGGACACCGTAATGGAAGCGTATAGACCCACGGCAAAGTAGCTCCGCAGCAAAGCAACACCAATTAACAACGTCCATTGCCGGGTATCCAACGGTGTTTCATACAGGGAGCCGTGCCGGACAAGCTGTTCGGCGCCATTGGCGATAGATTCGAACAAGAAGGCCCAGGCGCCTAAAGCAAGGGGGAGGGTTTTGTACTTCTCTATCTTCACAATATGAAGGCCGAGCGCAAACAGGAAATAGAATAAAAAAGCAGGCCATTCATGGGCGAGGCTGACCGGCGCCGGTATATCATGAATCACCGTGTCCTTGAATAGACGGAAACACATCACCGTGATTCCTGTCACGATCCCGGTTCTAACGAGCGAGAGGGGAGGCCAAATAAGGATCAGCAGAAAGAACGTAATGCTGCCCAGCCCCAAACGGAAATCCTCGCCTTCAAACGGCACGACCTTTACCTCGCCCGCCACCGTTGTTAACAGGGCGGTCAGGATCAGGGCCGCTTTATCCATCTCACGAAGATCTGTACTAAATAATTTGCGGTGAGAAAGCATGAATATCTCCTCTATATATAAATTCAACATACAGCCATAACGGCCATGGAACAATTATAGTACGATGGATTCTGGCGTCAAGGCGGAGCGGCGGGGAAGGGGGAGAGAGAGGGGCGGCAAGAGTGCTGGTTAGGCAGAAAAAAAGCAGGTTATATAGAGGTGTCGAATAGTATCGAATAGACAGGAATTAAAAAGCCGCCGCCAGCAACAATTAGCTTGCCAGCGGTGGCCACGGCTTTCTATATTAAGCTGTAAGCGAGACCTATTTATCCCTGTAAGGAGCTAGCAAACCCAGGCTTCCTTCCTTTCATAGGGTTCGTTTGCTCAAAGGCGTAACCAGCATTCAATACCGTTCCTTCTTCGAGCACATTACCGATAATTTGGAGGCCAGCCGGCATGCCATTAACAAGTCCGCATGGAACCGTCAAAGCAGGAAGCCCCGTTAGGTTTCCTGGGCCGGTGAAGCGTATGATGTGGTCAATTAAATCAACCTTCTGGCCATTTAGGTCCGCAAGATCCTCGCCGATTTTCGGAGCAATAATTGGCAGGGTAGGAGCGATTAATACATCGACTTCCTCAAACGCCTTTTGGAAATCCAGCTTGATTTGTCTTCTTAACTGCTGTGCTTGTAGATAATCAACAGCAGAAGGGAGTTCACCTAATTCAAACAGCAAGCGGATATCGTCTCCGAAGTCTTCAGGGCGTTCCTGCAGGTTTTTGTGGTGAATGGTTGCCGCCTCTGTTAAAATCGTGATCATTTCTGCATATTCTGCATGTCTCAATGCAGGAATGCTGACTTCCTTCACCTTTGCGCCTTGATCCACTAACGCTTGGATTCCAGCTCTGACAAGCTTTTCTACTTCTGCATCTACATTATTGAAGAAATATTCTTCATTCACTCCAATGACCAGGTTCTTCACATTTCCTGTCAATTTTTCTACGTAGCGGTCGACCGGGGCATTTACCGAAGTCGGATCATTTGGGTCAAAACCGGCAATAATTTCGAGCAGCCCAGCCGCATCTTTCACCGTTTTCGTCATCGGCCCAATATGGTCAAGTGACCAGGAAAGAGGGAAGCAGCCGTATTTACTTACTCTGCCGTGCGTCGGTTTTAGGCCTACAATGCCGCATGCGGAAGAAGGAATGCGAATGGAGCCGGCTGTGTCCGTTCCAAGTGAGGCTACGCTCATGTCTGCCGCTACTGCTGCGCCGGATCCGCCGCTGGATCCCCCAGGAATCTTCTCTAAATCCCATGGGTTGCGACAAGCTCCGTAATGAGGATTGTTTGTCGTGATTCCCCATGCATACTCATGCATGTTCAACTTTCCGGTAAATACGATTCCGGCTTCTCTCATTTTGCTGATAATAGTGGCGTCATAGTCGGAAACGAAGTCTTTATGAATGTTCGAGGCCATCGTCGTCACTTCATTTTTGAAGTACAAGTTATCTTTAATGGCCATTGGAATGCCGTGATACATACCGCGGTAATTCCCCGCAGAAAGTTCTTTATCCATTTGCTTAGCGGTTTCTTCTGCCTGTTTACGCGTAAAGCTGATATAAGCGTTAATACTCTCGTTTTGAGATTCTGCATGATCCAATACAGCTTTTGTTAATTCAAGAGACGATACTTCTTTGTTTTTAATTAAAGGGGCTAGTTCTTCTACAGATTTTGCGATCAGTTCTTTACTCAATGTGGTCACCTCCAGGAATATTGCGAAGCGAAATGTCATAGTCGGCCAAGGATGCATCCTTCGTTTGGACCTTCATTTGTTCAATGGCTTGCCAGCGCTTTTCAAGAACGGAAATATGATCTTCTTTTACGCTGATTCCTTGGTCTTCCAGTCTCTCACGCACGGATAATTTCATTGTTAACCCTCTCCTTTTCATCTTAAGTACGGTAAAGCTTCTTCAGTAAGTATAGGAACATACTCTATGAGATAGATGTTTAGTGACTAGGTGGTGATTCTCATCACTATACTCGCAAGTTCCGTGCCACGTTAAAATGCTTACATAACAGGATGGGGTGTAAATAGCCGTGTTTCAAAATGAGACAGAATATTCGTAAAATTATATGGAAATATGTATGATAAGGAAGAATGTAGGTTGTCCTATTTTGAGACAGCTTTCTTAAAATGAGACAAGGGGATGGGGAAACGACATGGAGATAAAAATTGGTTTGTTGTTTTCGCTCACAGGGACGACGTCCATTACTGAAAAGGGGCAATATGAAGCGGCCGTGTTTGCGATGAGTGAGTATCAGGAGAAAGGATATGCGATTGAAGCGATCACCCGTGATATTTGCTCAGATCCGCTTAAGAGTGCCCAAGAAGCAGAGGCGCTTGCCAAAGAAGGAGTCAAGATTTTTATAGGCTGTTACACGTCGGCCTGCCGGAAAGCCATTTTACCGATATTAGAAAAATATGATTGTCTACTCGTCTATCCTACTTTGTACGAGGGGCATGAATGCCATCCGAATGTATTTTACGCCGGGGAAGTGCCCAATCAGCAAGTTCGTACCCTTCTAGATTACTTTACAAACCAATATGGTAATAAAGTGTATTGCATAGGAACGGATTATATTTATCCAAGGCAAACCAATGATCAGGTCCGAACTTATTTGCAGGAGGTCGGAGGAACGGTCGTTGGAGAGGCCTATGTTCCTTTTGGACAAAGGAATTTTTATAAAATTTTAGAGGATATCCATTTGAAAAAGCCGGACGCTATTTTTTCGACGCTTGTGGGGAACAGTGTCATTTCGTTTTACCGTCAATATAAGAGGGTGGGGGTTCAGCCAGAAGAACTGCCTATTTTCAGCCCGATTACGAAAGAGACAGAAATCGCTGCCATGGGACACGAGTACGGGGCAGGACATTATAGTTCTGCCGGGTATTTTCAGTCGATTGCAAGTCCTTTGAATGCAGAGTTTGTTACTAAATTTCATCGAGCAGTTGGGAAAGACCGGGCTATTTCCTCTGTTATGTTTAATACGTATTTAGGAACGAAACTGGTGATTGACAGTGTGCTAGAAGGGAAAAGTACAGGTTATCGTCATGTATTTCATCATTTGAGCGCCAGGACGCTTGAAACAGCAGGCGGTCAAGTGTATGTGGATGCCGATCACCGCCATTTAGCCAGGCCGGTAAAAATCGGCAAGGCTCAAGCGGATGGCCAGTTTGAGATTGTTTGGGATTCAGAGGGAAGCATTCCTCCAAGGCCATTTAGAGCGAAACTCAGTCAAACCGAACGTTTAAATGAAGTGGTGCTTGAAACGTGGGGCAGGGTGAGTGAGGAGGCAATCCTCGTGTTGTCCGAGCGGAGGGAAGTTCTCTATCTGAGCAGCAAGGCCGCTCAAATGACGGGACTTCATGAAGAGCAACTTCTTACTAGAAAGAGACTTCAGGATATTTACCAGTCTTTTCATACACAGCACTATCAAGCGAGCCATCAGCACGTATACATGCTTAAGCCAAAGAGAAACGAAGTCGTTAAAGATTCGTTGTTTGCATTCGGTCATATCGAGACATTCAGTGAGGGGTATCGGCAAGAGCTTGAGGTGGCGAAGCTAGCCTCCCGCTCTGCAGCAAATGTCTTAATTCTTGGAGAGACAGGAACAGGGAAGGAGGTAATGGCTCGAACCATTCATGAGCAGAGCGACCGGAAACAAGGTCCGTTTATTGCTGTTAATACTGGTTTGCTGCCGAGAGAACTCATTACGAGTGAGCTGTTCGGCTTTGTGGATGGCGCGTTTACAGGTGCTAAAAGGGGAGGATCCATAGGGAAATTTGAAGCGGCCCATGGAGGAACATTGTTTCTTGATGAAATTGGCGATATGCCGCTCGAGCTGCAGGTTGTCCTGTTAAGAGCACTCGAAACGAAGAGGATCGTCCGTCTCGGTGACACGAAAGAGAGAGAAGTCGACGTGAGAATTATAGCCGCCACTCATCGCAACCTCGCCGAGGAAATCGCCTATAACGGCTCTTTTCGATCAGATTTATTTTACCGGTTAAACGTATTGTCTATTACGATTCCAGCGCTGAGAGAGCGCACGGAAGATATTGCACACCTCTCACGCGAACTCCTGCAGCAGTTCGTTCAGTTATATGGGGAGGGACCTGAAAGTATCAGTAATGAAGTGGTGCAAGCATTCATCCAGTATCATTGGCCAGGTAATATTAGAGAACTGAAAAATGTACTGGAAAGAGCATTCCTGCTTGCCGGGAAAGACCATCAGCAAATTGAACTTGACCATTTGCCAAAAACACTATTAGGCTATTACAAGCGGAAAGAGCGCCAGCCGACGTCCATGAAGAATTACGAAAAGCAGCTCATTGAGCAAGCTTTAAAAGAAGCAAAAACGGTAAAGGATGCCTCCGAGCGCTTAGGCATTGCTAGAAGCACCTTATATCGTAAAATAAAAGAGTACGGTGTCATTGTTTAAAAGAAGGGTGGAGGTACCCTTCTTTTATTCTTTATTAATCTCTGTTTTATTAGGAAGTTCCTGTTTAGCTGTATAATCATCTAATTAAAAGAGGTAAGTTGAGAGAATTCTAATCAATTTATTTGAAATATTCTGAATTTTATATTAAGCTATAGAAGCTGTAGAGTCTAACGATGAGGGGTGTAGGGAGATGTCTTTAATTGAAATTGAGCGTGCGGTGGACCAAGCAAGGGACAAGTATGCCGTAGAGGAAGGCTATATCAGTTCATCAGAGGAAACATCACCGTGGATGCCATTTTTGTCTGAAAACGTGTATATTCGTTATCTCAACTTTGATGTGCGCAATAACTCAACGGCTGTCATTTTAAGAGTGGACGGTTATGGGGGACTGGGCATTCATCGCCACCGCGGACCTGTACAAGCGATGACACTAGAGGGCAGCTGGAGATATGAAGAATATGACTGGGTGTCTCGAGCGGGAGACTTTGTATGCGAGAGTCCGGGCAGAACGCATACCCTTGTGTCAGATCATGGAGCAAAAATATATTTCCATGTACATGGGGTCTTAGAGTTTTTGGATGAAGATGAAAACACGAATCTTGTTATGGATACCTTTTGGATGATCAATCATTATGAAACGTATTGCCGGGAAAATAATATTCCGATTAACAAGGAACTGTTTTTGTAAGGTGAATAAATGCATTTTCTATTGAATAGTGAATGGGATGAAAAAACCACTAACTGTCTGCGTTAGTGGTTTTTTCAGCTGCTTTTTAAGACGATTCATTCCCCCCCTGGCATCCTCACTCACCAGAGGGGGTTGCTTCATCATTAAAGAGCCATATTTACAATAAAATATCCCCAGAGAACAACAGAAATAACAACAAATGAAACCGCATAGGTGAATGTCTTCTTGTATTCGCTTCTTAATTCCGCCAGTCCGTTCGGTTTGGCCAGGATGGATTGAATCGTAGAAGTAGAAAGCTTCGATGTTTTCATTTGTTCATAGTAAAACTGTTCATGTTCGGTGGGCTTGGTGAGAAACCCTGTTAGCAGCAGGGCAGCAATCGAGATGATAATGGAGACGTAAAAGTGATCAAAGTTCGGCGATAAATGGATCACTTCTCTTTTGTTCAGTTCTCCGAGTACAATAAAGCTGATGACTCCGGCTGACATGCTGGCAATGGCGGCTTTGCTGTTCATGCGCTTCCATTCAAAGCTGGCAATGATGGTCGGCATCCAGGAAACAGCGAAAATGGAGCCTGCATAAATTGAGATCCAAAAGATCGAGGAAGGCTGCATGATGGCAATAATGCAAACGACAACCGCAATCACAATTTGAGCCGCCCGACCTAGAATGAGCCCTTTCTTTTCATCTATATCCTTATGAAGCACATTTTCAAATAAGTCTTTCGCCAAGGCAAAGCCTGTTAAGACAAAGAGGGTAGAGGCGGTAGACATAATGGAAGCCATCAGTCCGGCTAGTCCAACTCCTGCTAGGGCAGAAGGGGTGTAATCCATTAAGCCGACAATGAACATCCGGTCAGCTGGATCAATGCCCGGCTGGAGGACTTGCATCGCAGCCGCTGCCAGGAATATAAAAATTTGCATTAATGGCGCACAGAAAATACCGATCACGGCTGTTTTTAAAACAACAAAGTCATTTTTCGCTGGAAATACCCGCGATACTAATGCAGGTGTGCAGCCGAAGAACAAAATCCACATTAAAAACTGGGAAACGACCCAGCCCATCGGCCTTTCCTCTGCTCCCGTGACTCCCCAATAATTTGGAATCACTTCACCTAAGCTCTTAATCTGGTCCAGGCCAGCTTGGCCAATGATTAATGGAGCAATGATAAGGGAAATAGCCAGCATCGTGAAAAACATTAACGTGTCGGTTACCACGACACCAAACATGCCGCCTAAGGCGCTAAAGATTAAAAGAGCCCCTGTGAACAGCAAGATCAAAACCGGGAATGGGATGTCTAAAATCTCTGCCAGCACGACTCCGGCACCGATTAACTGGACCACCCCGTATCCTAAGAGGGCGATGATCATGATGGAAACCGCAATGACAGTTACCCATTTGTTGTTAAACCGCTTTTCGAAAAAGTCAGGAATCGTTTGGCAATTTAATGATTTCATCTTTCTGCCGACGTAAATAACAGCAAATAACGTTCCCAACCAGGCGCCAAAGGAACCGAAGGCTACGTGAGGGACAGGGCCTTCGTTATACACCATGCCGCCGATCCCAAGGAGGGTAACGGCACTTAAATAAGTAGCCGCCAGCGTTCCGACAATTAAAAGGGTCGACCCTTTCTCACTCATCACATAAAAATCGTCTTTGTTCTTTACATATCTAGTAACAGCCACCCCAGCAAGGATATAGATAGCCACTACGATAAAGAATACAATCCTCTCCATCTATTAACTCTCCTTCTTCATTTGATTACGAAACTCCATATTTTTATTTGTTTGTTCTTCCTCTTCCAATCTTTTAATAGTTGGCAAGTATTCTTTTCGCAGAATCCAAATAACAATGCCAGCGGACAGCAGAGTCGTTAAAATGGCGTTAACAAATAATAGCAATGCACCGGTATTCACTGGAATCAGCCCCCTTTAAGAGTGAATAAACATCATGGTCGTCCAATTAAGCTTTGTATTTGCACCATTCTAGTAAAAAGGCAGCATATGTTTTGGTGACCCGTTTCACGCTCTCTAAGTCCACCCATTCATCGGGACCGTGAAGACTCGCCCCCGTAGGCCCGTAGCAGGTAGACGGAATATCATAGTAGAGATTGTAAAACCGTGCATCTGTTGTGCCGGTAAAAGAAGCGGTTGTCAGCGGACGCTCCTCTACGACCTGGTGAGCCTTCTCTAGTGTCTTGAACAAGTCTTGATTTGGATCAATCGCAAACCCTTCAGCGTGGAAGCCGTAAAAGCTGATCTCCGGCGGGTTTTCACGGAGCCATTCATCCTTCTCAGCGGCTTTCAGCAAGAAGGCCTTTAATTCATCCTTTATTTCCTGTGGATTCACCCCTGGCGGAAAGCCGACTCTCGCTTCAATCGTACATTCAGAAGGAACGGTTGAAGGCCAGTCTCCGGAGTGAATTTTCCCGATGTTAATGTTGTTTGGGTGAGGGTGCTGCGCAAACGCCTCATGCTTCGGGCGGTTATTTAATTCTTTTTCGTATTCTAAGAGAGCGTCGACCATTTTGTAGCTTTGCACGATCGCATTGACAGCCTGATCGGCTCTTTCTGTGTGGGCGCCTAACCCTTTGACGTTGATTCGAACCCAGATGACGCCAACCTGAGCGGTTAACCCTTGCTGGCCCAGAGGTTCAGGGATAAGGGCAGCATCGGCTTTGAATCCTTCCTCAATGGCCGCTAAAGCTCCATTTCCTGTGCATTCTTCCTCTGTGACCGTTTTAATCAGCACGTCTGACGAGAGCTCCACATTGGCCGAGCGAATCGCTTTTAGGGCAAAGATCATCGCGGCGACGCCGGCTTTCATATCAGCAATCCCGCGTCCGTACATTTTGTTTCCGACGATGGTAGATCCCCACGGATCATAGCTCCAGGTGGACGTGGGTTCAGGGCTGACAACATCAATGTGTCCTTGGAAAATCACGCTTTTTCCTTGTTTCTCTCCGCTGGCACGGTATTCGCCGACAACCACTGGTCTGTTTTCGTAGGACCATTCAGGCTTAGAGTACCCCGGATGGGAAGATAATTTTTCCGGATCAGGGATGACTTTAGAAACGGTTAATTTTAATTCCTTTTCTAAAAAGTCGGCAATGAAACGCTGAATCGGCTCCTCATTGCCGAGTGTAGAAGGGAAACGCCCGAGATCCTGTAAGAAGCGCACTTCCTCTTCCCAAGACGCTTCTACTTCTTCAAATACTTTCGCCATTACGTTCGTTACTGTATTTTCCATTATGTTCACCTCGTATAGAAAGTTTATCGCTGCAGCTCTTTGTCCCGGTTGGCCAGTGTCAACGTCAGC
This sequence comes from Bacillus thermotolerans, assembly GCF_000812025.2. Lineage (GTDB taxonomy): Bacteria > Bacillota > Bacilli > Bacillales > Domibacillaceae > Quasibacillus > Quasibacillus thermotolerans. Next base: position 94,601 of record NZ_JWJE02000008.1, on the reverse strand, counting down.
TCCAAGAGGGTTTGGGCGCCTTTTTCGATATCTGCCTCTTCACTGAATTCCTCTTCACAGTGGCTGACACCGCCGATGCTTGGGATGAAAATCATGCCAGTTGGTGCCAGTTTATTCATGTACATGGCGTCATGCCCGGCGCCGCTTATAACCCTTTTCGATGAATAGCCGTGCTTGCGGGCCGCCGCTTCCACTCCTTCAACAATGTCTTTAGCGAAAATCTCTGCTTTCATCTCCACGATGTCTTTAATGTGCATATCCATTTTTTCGACTAAGGCAAGGGTGCTTATCTTTTCTTTGATCTCATTCGTGTACTGTTCTCGGACGGTATCTTCTGGGTGGCGGACATCAATAGAAAAGACGACTTGTTCAGCGAGTGAATTCGTGACGTTAGGAGATGCCTGGATGCGCCCGACAGTAACTAACAGGTCAGGGGTATGTTCAGCTGTTTTATAGGTTTGCTGAATCATCTTGGCCGCTAACAGCATAGCATCTCTTCTGTTTTTCATTGGGGTAGTGCCGGCATGGCTCGTGCGGCCATGGATGGTGACCTCTAGGCTGCTGATGCCCTGAATCCCGGTCACGACGCCGATAGAGGCACCGCTGTCTTCAAGGACGGGCCCTTGTTCAATATGCAGTTCGACATAGCAATACGGATCCGATAAACGGTTTTGCGCTGATCCGTTGTACCCGATGTTTTCTAATTCCTCGCCGAATGTTTTTCCGTCTTTATCCTTCGTGTTCATAATGCTTTCCGCTGAAAAGACGCGCGCAATCCCGCCGGATCCAAGCAGGGCGGGCTCGAATCTTGCTCCTTCCTCGTTTGTGAAGTTGACCATTTCAATCGGTCTATTCGTCGCTACCCCTTCATCATTGAGTGTGCGGATCACCTCCAGCGCTGCCATGACGCCGAGCACGCCGTCGTACTTTCCGCCGATGGGCTGCGTGTCCAGGTGAGAGCCGATGACAACCGGAGAAGCATGAGGGTCTTTCCCTTCGCGCCGCCCGTACATGTTGCCAAAGTCGTCTACGCGGACATCAAGATTACAGTCTTCCATCCAGCTTTTTAGCAGGTCTCTTATTTGCTGATCCTCTTTACTTAAAGCTACTCGTCCGAGTCCGCCGTTTGGCAGCGTGCCGTATTTGGCGCTCGTCTGAATAGAAGAGAGGAGGCGGTTTGAATTAATTTTGTACATTTGCTGTTCCATGAGTGATCACCTTTCTGTTGTCTGTTTTCGTGATTTCTCCATATAAATCAGGTCTTCTGGAGGAAAATAAGGAGTTTACCTGTGTACAAGGTTTATCAGGTGTTGGTGGGAAGGTAACGTCCTTCTCTTTAGCTGCGTCTATGTCGACCGCTGCATAAATAATGGTCTCGGTCTGGCCATCTGCCTCGGAAAGGACTGCGCCATCCAAGTTATAAACCGTACTTCTTCCTAAAAAGCGCATTCCTCTTTCCACGCCAACTCTCCCGGCTGATACGACGTACACTCTGTTTTCGTTCGCCCTTGACGGCAGAAGCAACTCGACATGATCGCTTGCCGTCATCGGCAGGTTCGTGCTGTGAAGTAAAATTTGAGCGCCCTGCAGGCTTAATACCCGTGCCTGTTCAGGGAAGCGGCTGTCGTAGCAAATCAATAATCCGAGCTTGCCAATCTTTGTTTCGACGGGTACGAAAGGAGTGTCTCCTTTTGCGACAAAACGATCGGCTCCTAAATTCGTTAAATGAGCTTTTCTGTACATGTGCAGAACCTTTCCTTCGCCGAAGAGATAAAGAGAGTTAAAGACTTGGCCGTCTGCCGACTCTAAAAGTCCAATAGCGAGATACACATCGTGATCGGCTGTCAGCTGGTTAAATGGCTGAGTCCAGTCGCCATGGCGGGGCAGGGCGATGTTTTTTGCTTCTTCGATCGAGTCGGCACTAATCCCGGTTAGGGCACATTCCGGGAAGACAATGACCGTTGCCTCTTTCTGTACGGCTTCTTTTGCCAAGCGTAAAATACTGTCCATGTTTTGGCTATGCTCGCCAAGCTTCGGATCCATTTGAACGGCAGCAATGGTTATATGATTCATTGAAAAGCACCTCCTTGCCGTAATAAAGCAAGATTCATGCCAACGGAAAGGGAGAAAGACAAGAGGAAAACGGCCAGATTTCAGCTGAAAATCAAACAATTTATTGAAAATATTCTAAATATTATGTATGATTCCTTTAAAATCGATTCGAATGAATCGAAATTGATTCGGTTAGATGGTTCATATTTTAGTAATCCGGTAATGTGAATCGAAATCAATTCAAACTTTAGCAAAGAAGGAGCAAGTATGGAGAAGCTTTTACAATTAACAAAGGAGAACCCTGCCCTTTTTACGGATATTTTAGAATCCATTAAAGATGCTATTTATATTTCTGATCATGAAGGCGTCACCCTGTGGATGAATACTGCCAGCGAAGCGATGTGCAGAATGCCGAGGGAGAAAATGATCGGAAGAAATGTGAGAGAGCTTGAGAAAGAAGGGGTGTTCAATCCATCTGTTTCCCGAATGGCGTTGGAAACGGGAAGAAATGTCAGCACCGTACAGGTCATGCATGAAGGAAGAAAGTATATTGCGACCGGTCATTTAGTCAAAGACCAGGAAGGAAGGGTCGTTGTCGCCATTGCCCACTGCCGCGATATTACAGAGGCAGTCAAAAACACCTCGAAATTGAAAGAGACAGAGGAATTATTAGAGAAATACAGCGAAGAAATTAGGAAGTTAACGAATGTTCCATTGCGGAAAGAGAGCTCTAAAGCAAGGAGCCTGTCTCCGAAAAGCCATCATCGTGTGGAGGCGGAGAAAATTATTGAAAAAATCGCTTCGGTCGATACGACTGCGTTAATTACGGGTGAAACAGGGACAGGCAAAAGTCTGGCTGCTGAGAGAATTCATGTATTAAGCAAAAGAAGCAGCAAACCGTTCGTGCAAATTAATTGTGCGTCCTTGCCTGAGGCTCTATTGGAATCTGAGCTGTTTGGCTATGAGAGAGGATCATTTACTGGAGCGGCTTCAGGGGGAAGGTCGGGTTTGATTCAAGCAGCAGAGCAAGGGACTCTCTTTCTGGATGAAATAGGGGAGCTTCCTTTGCACCTGCAAACAAAGCTGCTTCATTTTCTTCAGTCCAAAACGTATTTGCCGATTGGCGCAAGGGAGTATAAGCAGGCCGATGTTCGGATTATCGCAGCGACCAACCGACATTTGGAGGACATGGTGGCTAAGGGGACGTTTCGATCAGATTTGTTTTACCGATTGAATGTCCTGGCGGTTAAACTGCCGCCGTTAAGAGAAAGCAAAGAGGATATTGAGGAAATGGCTCTGTATTTTTTAGAGGTGTTCAATGACAAGTATCGCACTCGAAAAACGTTTTCTGCGGAAGTGAAGGAGGCTTTCCGCCAGTATGCATGGCCGGGAAACGTCCGGGAATTAGAAAACCTAGTAGAGCGGCTTGTGATTTTATCAGATGAACAAATTGAGGAAACGGATCTTCCGCAGAAAATGACCCAGCAGCACACATCCTTCTCTGAGTTCACTTCTTCCTTCGATCAAACCACCATGCCGGACGTGCTAGAACAGATGGAGAAAAGGATGATCATAGACGCGTTAAGAAAAAAGAAATCGACAAGAAAAGCCGCCAAGCACCTCGGGGTTACTCAATCACTGCTGATGAGAAGGGTGAAGAAATATGATATTCAGCTCGTGGAAGAGGAAGAAGAATAGATTCATATATCCTGTTCGGGGTCATCCATGTTAGACATATCGAGGAGGGTATTTGAAAAAATGGATAAGAACAAGAGATGGGGGGAGGGGAGGCAGAAGAATCCCCTCCAGCCGCCTGGCTTTTATTTATCTTTTCTCGTCACTCGGATCGCCGGTGTGTTGTTGTATAAATACGTCGGGAACACTTCTTCTTTTGGTCGATGGCTATTAAACTCTTCTTGTATCTTTAGGTTAGCCTCTGCACTGGAGTCCGACCCTTCCGCTTCATGCAGAATCGTCATGTCATCATTCAGCTCTTCGTTTAATTTTAAGTTTGCTTCACTAGCCTCTTGATCAAACAAATCTTCTTTTTTCAATGTAGTTTCCTCCTTGTGTTCTAGGATGTTGATTGAAGAAAGATATTCTTGTACAGAGGTTTTCCCGGTTAGACTTCCCTTCTAACGGTTTTACAGCAATAATGTCTAGAAAGTTCGCAGCTAATGATCAAAGCTGAGTTTAGTAGAGGGAACCATTTATTGAGAAGTTTTAGTCATTTTCACACCTATATAAGACTCTAACGGGTTCGGTTGCTGGGGAGAAAACAATAAAAAACATATCAATTAGAGACACAATTCGCATATGAATTGGTGTCTCTTTTGTTATTGATATACCAATGTTTATCTCAAATTCGAAGATGTTTGGAATTTCTAGAAAAACAAGAGACTAAACCTTTTCAAAAACTTGAGTTTAAAGAAATGTGGTTGAACACAGACAAGATGACTTACTATCTAAATAATATGCGTCAAAAAGGGATGGGCGGACATCGTTATGATGATGTGGAAGAAAACCAGTTTCCTACTCATGTTGTAGTATCGGCTGATGTTTTATCCAGGTATGTTTTGCGTAGTGACGTGGCTTATGATTGGGACATTACAAAAAGAAGACCATCTTAACGAATTTGCGAAAAAATATGCTCAGTATCCAAAGTATAGCCACTATCCGCAACCCCCTTCTGCTAATCAACCATTGCGCATTTATGGTTGATTAAACAGCTTGTAAATGCTTCTGAGTGGCGTTTTGTGACCGATGAAGATCAATCGCTAATAACTTCCTTCAATCGTGTCTTCTCAAAAGAAATTAGGCTATCTGACGCCCATCGCTTTCTTAGTCAAACTGATAAGACCAAAACAAGAAAACAAGCGCGTGAAGAATTTGAACAAGCAAAATTTGATTTAATTGACTGGGGAACTAGGAGAGGATACGGAACAAGGTCATTAAGAAAGCTAGCGTATCTACAATTAACTGAATCATTCGAAACCCACACCTTTCATAAAGAAGTAACCACTGCTTTTGGAACTCATCTTGAATACGCTGATAATCCAATCTCACACCCTCTTGCTACAATCGATAGAGGATTGCGTTCGGTAGATTGCCTGACAAACCTTTCCTCTTTGGAGCCGAAAGCTGTTGCGTCATTAATAATAAATGTTAATGACAATGCTACAAACGCCTTTATTCAACAGGTTCGAAGAAGGCTACCTATTTTGGAAAGACCATTGACTACCGCCCGTGGCGATGGAAAAAGTTATATCTATTCAAATTTCAATCCAAAGTATGCACAGATGGCAATCACTATCCTTTGAACATATTACAATTTTTGTTTCCCTTTTAAATCAAACGGAACAAGGGAGACTCCTGCGCAATGATTGGATATAACAGATAAAATTTTTGATTTGAATCAAATAATCTATTTAAGGTAGATCGCTAATAATTAGCGATGTTTTTTTGAATAAATACCTTGCATTATTAGGTATTATATTTTATGGTATGGTTAGGAGGCGGTATATTTGGAAATAAACAAAGATGTTTTAAAAGGTCATATTGATACCATCATTCTCTCCTTGTTAAGGGATGAGGATATGTACGGATATGAAATTGCCAAGTTTGTTCGAGAAAAGAGCGAAGAACAATTCGAATTGAAAGAAGGAACACTTTATTTATCATTAAAGCGCCTAGAGAAAAACATGTGGATAGAGTCCTATTGGGGAGATGAGCAAGGACCAGGAGGGAGGCGGAAATATTATCGATTAACTCCATCGGGTGAAGAGGGATTTGAACAAAAGCGCAAAGAATGGGAATTTTTGAAAAATATGATTGATTCGTTTCTTGAAAGGGGAGAAAATAATTGAAACAAGTTGAAGAGTACGTTAACAAGGTTTATCGGAATGCGAAAGGCAACAAAGATGAAATCCAAGATTTAAAAAGTGAAATGAAAAGTCATTTACTCGAATCTGTTCACGAATTAGTATCCGAGGGAAAAACTGAAGAGGAAGCTGTTGAAATCGCTATCGAAAGATTTGGTAAAGAGAATGAACTCCGATCACTGATAAATCAGGTATTTCAAACACAAAAAACATTTGGAAAAAGACTATTAAATGCTGGATTAGGTATTTTTGTTCTTTCTTTCATCATCTTTATTATTACAATAATCCCAATCAATGATATTCACAAAGAACAAGCTGCTATTGTTAACGATATTTTTGAAATTATTCCGACAGATGGGCAGTTGTCTGAAGCAAATAAAATCGAGATAGAAGGAATTTTGGAGGATGCGAAATTTTCTGTTGGGACGGTGGTAGTTAAAGACTATTCAAATGGAGATGAGGTCATATATGAATACACAACGTACGATAACCCTCTTATGAGTAAATTATACAGTTCTTATTTCACAGGTTCAGGACTGCATGGTGTATTTATTGAATCAAAGGATTATTCATTTTTAGGATTATTGGTGTTGTTAGTCGGTGGAACAACCTTTGCGCTGTTTGCTATGTTATGGGCAATAATTAAAGCATACAATAAACAAAAAACTAAGCTACTTAACTAAACACGTTAAATATGGATTTTAATATATCATCAAAAACGCTCAGATTTTCTCTGAGCGTTTTTGCTTGCTATTTAATATGCTGATTCATTGCTGAATTCCACGCTAATAAGATTGTGAATTCTATTGTTATTAGCACTTTTCTCCTCACCAACCGAACCCGTTAATAAAACTCAACTTCCTTTATTTTTAAAGAAAGGTGATGATGGCGAGGTCCTATTCAAGCCTTCGCAGCACGGCTCGCACCGGGCTGGCGTCCGCTCCCTCAATCGCCAGCGGCAGAGCCATCAGCTCATAATCGCCGGGTTCCACATGATCCAGTACGATATTCTCTAGGATATGTACACCGTTCTGGTGCAGCGAGTGATGAGCGGTCATCGTTTTGCTGTCTACGGCATCAACCGACGGGGCATCCGTTCCGAGCAGGAAGATGCCTTGTTCCTTCAGATAGGGGCCGATATTGTCGCGAAAGACCGTGTAGCTGTCCGGAAACGTTCGCCAATCTCTTCCTTTCGCTGTCCTTATCAGGAGCCGCTCTGCTCCCTGCAAATTATACCCCTCCAGCTCTTCTTTTCCGATCCTGTCATGGCCGGCTGCGTCAATGACCCGGGCTTTGCCTGCGTATAGCTGAATATCCAATTCATGCACCTGTTTACCCTGTTCATCGAAATGAAAGGGGGCGTCAATGTGCGTGCCCGTGTGGACGCCTGTATGGATCTGGCCAATATTGACGGATCCGGTTTGTTTCTTTGTAAAGCTGAGCTTAAAGGTAAAAGGGATATCTCCCGGCCAGGAGGCAATGTCAGGGGTGAAAGGCTGGGAGATATCGATCCATTTCCGATCTTTCATCAATAACACCACCATTTAAAGAAAGTTTTGAAGCGTTATAATTCCGTTCGCAAGTCCCAAACCTCGGGGAAGAAGCGGTGATCGAGCACCTGCTTTAAGTACTGAACGCCTGAGGAGCCGCCGGTGCCTGCCTTGAAGCCGATGATCCGCTCGACGGTCTTCATATGACGGAAGCGCCATTGCTGGAGCCAGTCTTCAATATCGACCAGCTTTTCAGCCAGCTCATACAAATCCCAGTATTGATCGACATTCCGATATACTTCCTGCCAGGCCTTGGCGACAGACGGGTCGCCTGCGTACACGTTTGAATAGTCGCGATTGATCAGCTTTGGATTGATGTCAAAGCCGGCGCGGGCCAGCGCCTCAATGGATACGTCATAAATGCTCGGTGCTTGAAAAGCGGCCTTCAGCGCTTCGTGCACAGCTGGATCCTTTTCATATATTTTTAAAATAGGCGTGGACTTATAGCCTAAAGCAAACTCGATCAGCCGGTACTGGTACGACTGAAAGCCGGACGCTTTTCCAAGAAAGTCGCGAAATTGCAGGTACTCAGCCGGCGTCAAGGTGGACAATACATCCCACGCCTGAATGATTTGTGTTTGGGTTTTTGATACACGCGCCAGCATTTTGAAGGCGGTGTGCAGCTGATCCTTCTGGATCGCTTCAATGGCTGAAGAGAGCTCATGCAGGATCAGCTTCATCCAAAGCTCGCTGACCTGATGGATAATGATAAACAGCATCTCGTCATGGTGACTGGACAGGCGCTTTTGGCTCGTGAGGATTTTGTCTAAATGCAAATACTCGCCGTACGTCATATTGTCCTTGAAATCCGTGTGAATGCCTTTTTCTTTCTCAAGATTCTTATACAAGTCGGATATCGATTTTGACATTCTAGCTCCTCCTCCAGGTAGGTTTACGGTTAAGCCACGACGTCACGCTTATTCTCAAACTTCTTATACAGCTCTTCCTTCATGATTCTCTTCAAAATTTGAACGACCTCCCATACCTCTTCGAACGTATTGTATAAAGCCACAGGCGCCAGCCGGATGCCGCTTGGTGCCCGGAAATCTGGGATGACGCCCTCCGCTTTTAAGGCCTTGCAAATGCGGGCGGCTTCCTTATGCTCAAGGAAGACGTGGCCGCCTCTTAATGAAGCATCGCGCGGACTTCTTACTTGAAAGTCAAATTCGCTAAGCTCCGCGTCTACAAGCTGAATCAAGTAATCCGTCAATTTCACAGACTTTTCACGGATTTGACCGATGCCGGCTTCTTCAAATATCGATAACGAGCCGAGAAGGGGCGCGGCGCTCAATACATGCGGGGTGCCGATCTGCATCATTCCTGCATTAGCAGCAGGGGTGAGGTCGTGCTCCAGATCAAACTGTTTCTCTTTATGAGAACCGAACCAGCCGGCAAGGCCAGGGTGGGTCCCGAAATGCTTTTCATTCACATAAATGCCAGCGACCGCGCCAGGTCCCCCGTTCAAGTGCTTATACGTGCACCAGAAAGCGAAGTCGACGTTCCAATCGTCCAAGGAATGGGGGATCGCCCCGATCGAATGGCATAAATCAAAGGCCACCAAGATGCCGTGCTGATGGGCTTCCTTCGTTAAGCGCTCCATATCGATGATTTGGCCGCTTCGGTACAGTACGCCGGAAAGGACCAGAAAGGCGACCTCATCGTTCATTGCTTCTATAATGTCTTCCTCGCGAAGTGTCTGCCCATCCTGGCTTTTCACTTGGATGAGATGTTCATCAGGATCCAGGCCATGCGTCATGAGCTGGCTTTTCAAGGCGTATATATCGGTCGGAAAATTGAGTTCATCCGCCAAAATCTTTGTTCTTTTTCCGGCTGGTTTATAAAAGGAAGAGATGATTTGGTGCAGGTTAACAGTGGTGGAACCGCTTACAACCACTTCGCTAGGCTTGGCTCCAATCAGCGGCGCGGTCATCTCACCGAGTTTTTCAGAAAGGTAAAACCACGGATGCTCTCCTTTCAGCCAGCCATCAATGCCATGTTCCTTCCAGGCATGAAGGACATTGTACAGGGATGCTTCCGCCCGCTTGGAAAGCAGGCCTAGAGAGTTTCCATCGAAATAAATGGTGCCAGGCTGCAGATAAAATTCAGCGCGGTATTGCTTCAGCGGATCCTTGCGATCCAGCTGCTGAGCGTATTCTCTTGTATTCATATGAGTTGGCTCCTTTCTCCATGAACCTCTTTTACTTGATGATAGTACGTCAGGAACAATTTTGTAAATAAAATGCCTGTCCTTTAAGAAAAAGAAAAGACTTCATATGATACTGGATGAAGGTGTGCTTCCGCTGGACGGGGCTGCAGAAGTGTTTCAATAGGATAGACGTAAAAAAGGTGAGCAGAAGGAAGCTGCTCACCTTTTTTGATCATCTCGCTATATCATACAGGGCATCCACGTCATAGCCCTTTTCGTTGTAGTAGTCGATAATCCCGTAGTAAATCGCTTTTGCTGCGGCATTCCGCCAGTAGTCGGATCTCAGCTTTTGGTTATCCTCAGGATGGTCAATAAAGCCAAGCTCGGCGAGGGCCGCCGGCATGCTGTTGTTTTTCAGTACATACAACTCGCTCGTTTGTTTCACGCCCCGGTCCCGCAGGTGCCACGCCATGACGAGGCGGCGCTGGATTTTTTCCGCCAGCAGCCGGCTGTCAGCGACATGCGGATTCGTATTGGCTTCGGAATAATAATACGTTTCCGTACCGGTCGCTGATCCGTTCAGTGCATTGGCATGAATGCTGACAAATACGTTCCCGCCTCGGTTTTTGGCAAAGTTGACCCGGTCGGCCAGCGATGGCAACGTGTCATTCGTGCGGGTCATATGGACGGTGAGAGGGGTTTGCTTCAATAGTTCGTTCAAACGGAGGCCGGTATCGAGCACAACATCTTTCTCGTTTAAGCCTAAGCCGCTCGCACCGGGATCGCTGCCTCCATGGCCAGGATCAATAATAACAACTTGATTGGATAAGCGCGGATCAACGGTATAGCCGCTCCGGAAGGCCGGATTCATCGCTCGCGCCAAAACCACCGCAAAGTCTACCCGAATGACCCGCTGGCTGGCTCCGAATGTGCCGTCTTCTAACCCGTTCGCAATTCCGCGTGACAGAAGGGCTCTCGCTGCCCCAGAAAGGCTGCCCCCATATGAATAGCCAAAGGCTTTAGAAATCATTACGGCCATTTCTCCTCGGGTAACCGCCTCGTTTGGCCGGAAATACCCGCCGCCATAGCCGGACAGAATGCCTCTCTCCACAGCGGACTGAATATAACCGGAAGCGAAGTGGCCAGAGCCTACATCCCTAAAGCGTGTGTTTCGCTGCGTGCCGTTTAATTGCAGCGCGCGACCAATGAAGGCAGCGGCTTCTGCACGCGTAACGGTCCGTGTCGATCCGAAGATAGAGGAGGAGTACCCATTCGCCACTTTTCTTTCCACCAAATAGTTGACTTCTTTGGCTGCTCGGGCAGGAACATCGACAAACCCGTTTGCCTGTACAGCTGTGTGAAAATGAACGAGAGAAACAACAAGAGAAAAGACTAACGTAGCCACTACGAAAATTCTTTTCATGCGCTTTCTCCTTTATGGATCAATTTTTATTTACCGCTCCAATTTTCCCTCCCAGAAGACTCCACACTGCCGCCGTCTTGACAAACCATTGTATGAAACAGGCAACTTGTCCTTGAAGTGAATTCACAAAATGTAATGAAACTGAAACAAAGGAAGGAGTCTCGCAGTACAGCTGCAGTTAAGTGAGTGTTTCATTAGCTGTTTGTCTTAAGGGGTTATATACTATTCATAACAGCTAAGAATGGACGGACAAAGAGGCATAAAAAAGAGGGGGATAAGGATGGAAAATAATAGCTTGTACCAGAAATCGTACTTTCGCCGGCTGCCGGAACTCGCCGAGCTTGCGCCTGACACCTTCAAGGCCTTCGCGCAGTTTGACAAGCTCGCTTTGTCGGACGGGCTTCTGACGAAGAAAACGAAGGAGTTAATTGCCGTAGCGGTGGCGCATGTAACGGGCTGCCCGTACTGCATTGACCTGCATGTGACGAATGCGAAAAAGCTGGAAGTGTCAAAGGAAGAGATGGCCGAAGCGATTATGGTCGCGACTGCATTAAAAGCCGGCTCCGCCATGGCCCACGGCTTAAACGCCCTGCAGGCCTTTGACGGGGAGAACAATGAAGACCTTTACCAAAAGAGCAACCTATCGAGATTCAAGGAATTCACGGAATTAAGCCCGGACGGCTTCCACGGGTTCAATCAATTTGACCAGGCAGCAATGAAGCCGGGGCTCATCAGCGGCAAGGACAAGGAGCTGATTGCTATAGCAGTCGCCCACGTCACCGGCTGCCCGTACTGCATCGAAATCCATACGAAAAACGCCAAGAAGCTGGGCGTTTCCCGCGAGGAACTCGCCGAATCTATTTTGGTTGCGACCGCGCTGAAGGCAGGATCTGCCATCGCCCACAGTGTGAACGCACTGAATGCGTATGATTCCTAAGTGTTGAAGAGGGTTTGTTTTAGACCGTCAGCGGCTGCTGGCGGTTTTTTGTTTTTGGTGGGGGTAGAGGCCGGCGGTTGGAGCTAGCCGAAGTCAAAGTTCAATCACCCTTTCTATCAAGGAGCTTTTCTATGTAGCTGTACGGACTGATAGTTAAAAGAGTGTATTCGTAGAAATGGTTTAGAGCATGCAAACGAACAAGGTTTATAGTTAAACTGCACGAAAATATGACCTGCAACAAAGCGGCTCAGGGAGGAGTAATGGACAAGTTGAACAAAATATACACAACATTCTGAAAATTATAAATAATATATTGACCAGCCTATTAGATTGATCTATACTAGGAATCGTTAATCATTTTCCTGTAAGCTATCGCACATAGCTTAAACCTCTTAAGAAACCACTCTATTTTCCGCATTTGTTGAAGCTGTTCATTCATTCTTGTGAATCTGTTAAAAGCGTTAGACCTTCTCCCGTTAGCATCCTCTAAGCGAATGCGGGAAAGGGGACGCCGCACAGTCTGAAGATCGCTCATCAACGTTTCACTCCAATCAAACATTCAATCGATCTGCTTTTTTCCATTCCATACTAGAACTCTTATTTGGCGAATGAAAAATAGAAATTATTTTTTTCATAAATGTTATTTATTTCTCGTATAGTTCAAAAAGTGATGTTTGAACTATGACTCACTTCAAAAGCTCTGGCCGTTTGTCTGACAATCTTACTAGTGACTATCCTGAGCTGTTTGTCTGACAATCTTACTAAGGTTTTAGGGAGGGTTTCACCTCTTTAAAAATATCATGCAGGGCCTGTTTGTTTTCGAGATATGCGCGAGAAAAATGACAGCGCTTTCAAAAAAGGATAAGAAAGGAGGATCATTCAATCTAGCAAACCACCAAACATCAAGATCAAGACGGAACCTATTCTGTATAAAGGAGGACACGTTTAGTGGAAAAACTCCCGTTAGAAACTGCGGAAGTCAGAGATCCAAACCCGAAATCCCCTCGTAAACGAAAGGTGAAGGCTCGCTGGTGGGTAATGTTTTTCATCTTCTTGAGTACCGTCCTTGCGTATACAGACCGTTCAAATATCTCTATTGTCGCTGTCACGATGATGGAGGAGTTTGGCTGGAATGAGCAGCAATTCGGCCTTTTAGCATCTGCTTTCTTCGTTGGTTATTTGCTGCTGGGGATCCCGGCAGGCTGGATGTCGGATAAATGGGGCGGAGTGAGATTCCTAGCGATCGGCGTCATCATCTGGTCGGTCTTTACGATCGCGACGCCGCTGGCTTGGAGCTTTGCTTCGATGCTGATGATCCGCTTCCTGCTTGGTGTCGGTGAGGCGGTGAATTTCCCATCTCATACGGCCGTCGTTTCAAAGTGGTCACCGTTGCACACGAGAGGGCGCTGGCAAGGGCTCAATATGTCCGGCATGGCCGTTGGTGTGATGATCACCGCTCCTATCACAACATGGTTAACGACACAATTCAATTGGCATGCGTCGTTTTACTTCTTCGGGGTGTTAGGTATTATCTGGGCTATCATCTGGTTCAAAATCGCTACCGATGAGCCAAAGGATCATCCGTTCATTACGGAGGAAGAGTTAGCCGAGATGGAAGATGGCACGAGCCACAAGGAAGAGAAAGAAGAAGTAAAAATTCCGTGGTCGAAAATCTTTCGGGTGAAGGAAGTTTGGGGCGTCACGTTAATTTACTTCTTCCAGAACTATAACTGGTATTTGTATCTCACCTGGCTGCCGGCTTATTTTATGACAGAAAGAGGATTCACGATCTTAAACGTCGGCATATACGGGGCACTTCCGTGGTTAGGCGCCTTTATTGCGATGAACGTGGCAGGGCTCTTCTCTGATTACCTATCGAAACGGTACACCCTTACACAGTCGAGAAGAATACCGATTTACATCTCCTTTTTAGGAACAGCCATATTTATGGCATTAGGCGCATATACACCTAATGAATGGGCCGCTCTGGCGTACATTACGTTATCCGTCACTTGCCTCGGGATTAACTTCACGATGTTCTGGACACTGCCGATTGATATCGGGCCAAAGTCAGCTGGAACATTATCAGGGATCATGAATACATCAGGTACAGTAGCAGGAATTATTGCGCCGGCTTTAACAGGGTTTTTGATTGTCTTGTTTGGCTCTTGGCAATACGTGTTATTCCTGGGCGCGGCACTCGCCTTGATGGGAGCCCTCTTAACACGCTTCATGATTTCTGCCAAGCAAGTACTAGATTAGAACACGTACGTTCATAGAGGTGAAGAGGGCTGCTGACCTTGCTTTTTACCCTACAAATAACAGTAGCGGGAAAGCAGCAATTCTTTCCCTCTTTTTATAAAGATAGGGGAGAAAATGATGTTGTTAATGACGAAGGAGACATTGGCTTTAGCAAAGAAGGACCCGGATTACTTAAATGAGCTGATGAAAAGCGAGGAAGCTCATAAATTTGTGAAATATGTGATCAAAGAATATACAAAGTCACCCGCGCGGTTTATGGCCGTCAACAAAGTAGAATGGGAGGATTTACTGCAGGCAGCCTATATCGGATTGTTTAAAGCAATAAAGAAAATCAACTTAAACTTGTCTGTTAACGAGTGGATCAGGTATTCGTTCTTATCGATACAAGGGGAGCTTCGGAATTTCTCACGGTCCAACGACTCCAATATGGTGGTCATCTCGCAGCGAATTCGGGAGCTGTATCCGAAGTACCGGAAATTTCATGAGGAGTATTGGGTTCGCTATCAGAAAGATCCCTCGATTGCAGAGACGATGCAGTTTTTCCGGATAAGCAAGGATGATGCGTTTGACCTGGTGTACGGAATGCAGGAAATGATCTATCAAAAGACTAGAGAAACCATAAAAGGAAGAACGGTCACTCAGTCGTACGAACATGTAAAGAGCAGGACATTAAGCGTCGAGGACCAGGCGATCAATAGGATGATGGTAAAGGTGTTTCTCGATCAAGTGAGTGAAAAGCAAAGGAACATCCTTTATCTTCATTACTTCAAAGGCTTTAGTAAAGCAGAAGTCTCCAGAATGATCGGGTGCTCGCAATCCATGGTGACGAAGCATCTGGCCGCCGCTTTTAAAAAGATACGAAAGGAGCTTAGTACGTCTTTATGAGTACACCCTTTGTCTGACAATCAAACAAGAGAGGGGGAGGTTCATGTTTAAAACAATAGGTAAGAAGAAGAAGTTCGAAGAGGTGCTGGACCAGATCAGGCATTTGCTCATTACGAAAAAGTTAAAGGTGGGACAGAAGCTGCCGAATGAGATTGAATTGTCGGAGTCGATGGGCATCAGCCGTTCCTCTTTAAGGGAGGCTTTTACGATCCTAAGCATGCTCGGCATCATTGAAGGAAAATCGGGGGAAGGGACGATCATCAAGCAGGCAAACCCGGAAAATTTAAAGGGGATTATGTCCTTGGTGGCGGTGTCTAGAGGCTTAGATACGAATGAACTGCTTGAGGTGCGGGTGACGCTTGAAATGGCCGCAGCCGGTTACGCGGCGAAAAGAAGAACCGAACAAAACCTGCAGGAAATCAACAATATTTTGATAGAGATGGACCATCATTACGTCAACCAGGACGAGGAAGCGGAGGTTCATTCTGATTTTCTTTTTCACCAGGCGATTGTGAAAGCGTCGCAAAACCGGATGCTCGTTATGCTGATCGAGGTGATCTCTGATTTGCTGGGAGAACAAATTCGAGCGACCCGGAATGAATTAGCGACGTCCCGTGAGGTATTGAAACGTTTCCAAGAGGAGCATTGGGCGATTTATGAAGCGATCAAGGAGCAGGATTCAGTGAGAGCAAATCAGCTGATGTCTTCTCATCTCGAGCGGGCACAGGCGGAATTAAAGTATGGCAAGTAACACCTATCAATTGATGCGGGAGGTGTCTTCTTGGAAAAAATAGCTGAGTACTTTGATAAAAAAGATGACGTGTCTTTAGGCAAGCTGCTTAAGGAAGTGGAAAATGAAACGCCGATCAGCTTTGACATCCTTAAGCATAGCTCCATGAGGAAGGGCAAGGCGCATATCGTCGGCATTACAGGTCCGCCGGGATCAGGCAAGAGCACGCTCGTCAGCAAGATTTGTAAGCAGCTCGCCGCGAAAGGTCTTCAAATCGGCGTCGTCTGCATCGACCCTACCAGTCCCTTCACCCAAGGAGCCCTGTTAGGCGACAGAATCAGGATGCAGGAATTGGCGAAGACCCCCAATGTATTTATTAAAAGTCTGGCAACGAGAGGTAACTTAGGAGGGCTGGCCGCTTCTGCTGCAGATGTGGTTCAAGTGCTGGATGCCTATGAGAAAGATGTCATTCTTATCGAAACGGTAGGGGTTGGCCAGGTAGAATTCGATGTGTTAGGCATCGCCGATACGATTGTGTTAGTCAATGTGCCCGGTCTAGGAGATACGCTGCAAACGTTGAAGGCTGGCATTATGGAAATTGCGGATTTATATGTGATTAACCAAGCTGATCGGCCGGGTGCGAATGAAAGTGTAAAAGATTTGAAAATGATGATCAGAGAATCGGGAAAAGTCGGCTGGCAGCCACCTATTCTTCAAACGGTAGCGACGGAGGAAAAAGGGGTCAAAGAGCTGATCGAAAGCATTCACGAGCATAAGGCCCACCTGAAAAGCACGAACTTATGGAAGGAAAAGAGACAGGAAAGAAATGTGGCGAGGCTTGATACGATGATCCAGGGACTGCTGTCTAGAAAGGTAGAGGAGTACATCAAAGAAGAGGATGGCTGGCAGCACAGGATTCAAGAAGTAAAGGAAGGGAAAACGGATCCATTTACTGTTTCACACGAAATCGTGAATGGCTTAATTCATAAAAATAATTCTAAATCTGGAGGTCGCTATGTCAAATAATACAACGAATATCAACCAGGAAAAGAAGCTCTTTGATCAGGAGGTTATCAAGGAAATTAAAGCCCAGAAAGAACGCTGGCAAGAGAATACAGTAAAAGGAAAAGTAGGAGAAGGAGACTATTATTCTGATTCAGGCATTCCTATCGATCTTCTTTATACACCGGAAGATATTAAGGATATTGATTATCTAAAAGACATTGGGTTCTCCGGGCAGGCCCCTTATGTCCGCGGCGTGTATCCAAATATGTACCGGGGCCGGCTGTTTACCGTACGGCAAATTGCCGGTTACGGAACACCGGAGGATACGAATGAACGCTTTAAGTTCCTTCTGAAAAATGGTGCGACCGGCACAAGTGTGGTATTAGACCTTCCCACGATCCGCGGATACGATTCAGATGACCCGGAAGGAGAGGGGCATGTCGGTGCGGCGGGTGTCGCGATTGATTCCATTGAGGATATAGAAGCACTGTACGACGGCATTCCGATTGATGAAATTTCAAGCAACATCGTGACCCATCTGCCAAGTACAACAGTCGTCATTATGGCGATGTTTGCGGCGATGGCGGAGAAAAAAGGCATCCCGCTCGAGAAGCTGTCCGGCACGAATCAAAATGACTTCTTAATGGAAACGGCCATCGGCAGCTCTCTTGAGGTCTTGCCGCCGAAAGCGTCTTTCCGGCTGCAGTGTGACGCTATTGAGTATGCAAGCCAAAACCTTCCTAGATGGAACCCGGTCAGCTACAACGGCTACAACTTGCGTGAAGCCGGAACGACTGCTGTGCAGGAGGTGGCCTGTGCCATTGCCAACGCCATTGCGACATCGGAAGAGCTGATTCGAAGAGGAAACAACATCGATGACTTTGCGAAGCGGCTGTCCTTCTTCTGGAACTTATTCAATGACTTTTTCGAAGAAATCGCGAAGTGCCGGGCATCCAGGCTGGTTTGGCACGAAGTCATGAAGGACCGGTTTAACGCGCAACATCCGAAATCGCATTTAATGCGGTTCCACGTACAAACAGCAGGAATTACGCTGACAAAGGTAGAGCCGCTGAATAACATTGCCCGCTCCGCCATTCAAGGACTCGCGGCTGTATTAGGCGGTGCCCAGTCCCTGCATGTCGATTCGTATGATGAGGCGTATTCGGCCCCGACAGAAGAATCGGCGCTCATTTCAATCCGGACACAGCAAATCATCCAGACGGAAACGAATGTCGTCAACACGGTGGATCCTTTGGCCGGCTCGTACTTTGTTGAACATTTAACACGAGAGATGGCCCAGAGAATCCGGGATTATATTGCTGAAATTGAATCGAAGGGCGGTATCGTTTCCGTCGTTGAGAGCGGCTGGCTGCACCGGGAAATTTCCGACTTCGCCTATGAAATGCAGAAGAACATTGAGAACGGCGAACATAAAATAGTGGGCTTGAATTACTTCCCTTCTGAACAGAGTGAGACAAAGGTAGAAGTGTTCAGATATCCTGAATCAGCGGAAAGACGTCAAAAAGAAAAGCTCCAGAAGCTTCGCGCGAAGAGAGACCAGGCAAAAGTAGAAGCGGCGATAAACGTATTAAGAGAGAAGTGCCATGAAGATGTGAACTTAATGCCGTACATTAAAGAAGCTGTCCTGGCCTATGCGACGTTAGGAGAAATTGAAGAAGTATTCCGCGAAGAATTTGGCCTTTGGCAATTCCCGTTAGCTTAACTGACTGAATAGTTAGAACAAAATGAGAGAAGGAGGACGTTTTCATGCAAATTAAGGTCGTCATGTCTAAATTGGGGCTAGATATTCATTGGCGCGGGGCATTGGTCGTATCGAGAATGCTGAGAGATGAAGGGATGGAAGTTGTGTATTTAGGAAACCAGTTCCCGGAACAGATTGTTGATGCGGCCATTCAGGAGGGAGCGGACGTCATCGGCTTAAGTACTCTCGGCGGCAACCATTTAACACTAGGGCCAAAGGTTGTTCAAATTGCCCGCGAAAAAGGGGTGGATGCTCTGATTATTATGGGCGGAGTCATTCCTGAGGATGATATTCCTGCCCTTAAAGAAGCGGGAATTGCTGAGGTGTTTGGTCCTGAAACGAGAATTGAAAGCATCGCTGACTTCATTCGTTCACACGTCAAAAACACGATCGCCTAAATGCCGGAACAGTGATGAGGGGTCCCTCTCATCACTGTTCATAAAAAACAGATATACACTGATCTTACGAATAGAAGCTTTTAAATAGGAGGAGGAAATCCGTATGATGAAGACGTCACTGTTGCAGCAATGGCCGCCCAAATATGAGCTCGATTATTTACCGGATCACGACCAGACATACTGGTACCCGGAGATTGAAACAGCTTCAAAAGAGGATTTAGACGAACTGATCTTTTTTAAGCTCAAAAATGTGATGCAGTATGCGTATGAAAAGTCAGGGTTCTATCAAAGGAAATGGGGGAAGGCTGGGTTTCATCCAAACGATGTTAAGAGTTTAAAAGACTTCGAACAAGTGCCTATCACTACAAAAGCGGAAATTAGAGAGGATTTGGAAGAGTACGGACCGTTTGGTTCCAATGTGTGCGTCCCGCCTTCAGAGGTTCATCGCATCCAGGGAACCTCGGGCACGACCGGCAAGCCGACTGTGTTTTCCTTCGGGAAGGAGGATTGGGAACGAATTGCCCACCAGCACGCGCGCATCATGTGGAGCTTTGGCATGCGGCCTAGCGATCTCGTATTTATTGCCTCGCCGCTCAGCTTATATATCGGCAGCTGGGGGGCACTGATCGGAGCGGAAAGGCTGGGCGCCAAAACCTTCCCGTTTGGTGCAGGACAGCCGGGGCAAACGGAGAAAGCCGTGTCCTGGTTAAAGGAAATCAAGCCGACGGTCTTCTACGGCACGCCGTCCTATGCCTTGTATTTAGCAGAAAAGGCAAAGGAACTAGGAGTAGATCCAAAGGAATTCGGCTTTAGAATTTTATTCTTCTCTGGTGAGCCGGGAGCGGGCGTTCCTTCAACGAAGAAAAAAATTGAAGACGCGTTTGGCGGCATTTGTATTGATTCAGGCACGATGGCGGAAGTGACGCCATGGATGAGCAATACGGAATGTGAGCATCGCCAAGGAGTGCACCTGTGGCAGGATGTGGTGTATACAGAGGTAGTCGACCAGCACAGCAAGAAGCTTGTCCCCTATGGCGAAGAAGGAGTGCCTGTGTATACGCCTTTAGAACGAACATCCCAGCCAGTCATCCGCTACTGGTCAGGAGATTTAACGACATGGACCGACGAGCCTTGTCCTTGCGGCCGTGTATACCCGCGTTTGCCAAAAGGCATTTACGGGCGAATCGATGACATGGTAACGGTTCGAGGAGTCAATGTATATGCTAGTCTCATAGAAAACGTGATCCGGCGAATCGATGGGCTCAGTGAGGAATTTGTGATGGTCGTCACCCGTGAGCATATCATGGATGAGGTGACTGTGCGATGCGAAACGCTGGGGACGAGAGAGGAACAGGAATTAAGGGACCAAATTTCCCGAGAACTAAAGAGGGAAACAGGTGTCAGCTTTAAGATTGATTTGCAGCCGCTGGGTACGCTGGAAAGAACCCAATTTAAGGCGAAGCGAGTGATGGATGAGCGCAATTTTAGAAGTTAATAGGGGGAAATGGCGTACACAATCGAGAATACAAAGAGAAGTCGTGCAAATGAATAGAGGGCGCGGCTTCTCTATTCATGAGGAAGCCAATCAGTGAGGAGGATTTTATGAGACTCGAAGGAAAAACAGCTCTAATTACGGGCGGAGCCAACGGGATCGGCAAGGTCACTGCCAGGAAATTTTTGCAGGAAGGGGCCAAAGTGGTCATTAGTGACTTTAACGCCGAAGCGGGCGAACAGACAGTGAGTGAATTAAGGGAATACGGGCACATCTCGTTTACAGCGGCAGATGTGTCGGATACGAAGCAGGTTGAACAAATGGTGGCGGACACGATGGATACGTACGGAAGAATAGATGTATTGATCAATAATGCCGGGATCACCATTGACGGCTTGCTGACGAAGATGGATGAAGAGTCGTGGGAGAAGGTCATTTCCGTGAACTTAAGCGGAGTATTTAAGTGCACAAAAGCGGTAGCTCCGGCCATGCTTGAGCAGGGAAGCGGCGTGATTCTGAACGCTTCGTCCGTCGTCGGCATCCACGGAAATATTGGCCAGACGAACTATGCTGCCACGAAAGCGGGCGTGATTGGACTGACGAAAAGCTGGGCGAAGGAATTTGGCCCTAAAGGCATCCGGGTCAATGCGGTAGCTCCCGGCTTTATCGTGACGGACATGACCGCCAAAGTGCCGCAAAAAATACTGGACATGATGGAAAGCAAAACACCGCTCCGCAAGCTCGGCAAGCCGGAGGATATTGCGTCCGCTTATTTATTTCTGGCGTCGGATGAAGCCAGCTATATTAATGGGACGATTTTGAGCGTTGATGGCGGGCTGGTGGTGTAGAATTGAATGATGAAAACGAAGAACACAGTTTCCCTCAAGGGCTGTGTTCTTTGCTTTTTATTTCGCCTGTAAATGAGAGGTTGATTTCCATGGCAGGCGCTTCGCTTTCCATTTCGATCAACAAGAGTGGATAGCCTGGCAGCCAGACACAGCCTAGGAGAGGGGGTGTCGCTTATTTCTCGAAAGCCGTTTTCGTAAATTTTAATAGGCAGTTGAAGCGGTCATTTCTTCATCTGCTTCACCAATCGACTGCAAAACAAGCTTCGCAAAACCCTGTACTGCGGGCGACAGCCACTTTTTCTTTTTGATGCGCATGTGAGAATAAATGGGACCGAACACTAGATTAATAGAATAAACAGGCTCTGCTATGGAGGGCCTCTTATTATTCACTGCCTCTATATACTTAGAAGGAAGTTTATTTTCTAGCAAGACCATACATTTAAAAGAAAATTCTAAATTTTATTGAAAAAGGTTCTCGTATGGATTGTTGTGAGGAGGGGGCATCGTCTATAATAAAAGTAAACTATCAATAGTAAGCGAGCTGATGCCCTGATGAATTTGCAAGAAATCATTGATATTGAGTTCCTGCAGAAGGTACAGGATACTTTTGCAAAAGCCACTGGATTCGCTGCTGTGACGGTAGATTTTCGGGGGAATCCTATTACGGACTATAGCAATTTTTCTCCTTTTTGCCGCCTTGTGCGCCAAGAGCCCCAGCTGGTGGATTCCTGCCTGAAGTGTGATGCGTTCGGCGGGCTGGAAGCAGCCAGAAAGGAAAAGCCTCATGTGTATCATTGCCATACGGGGTTAGTTGATTTCGCTATTCCGATCATTGTGAAGGGCCAGCTCGTAGGCTCCGTGCTTGCGGGGCAGGTGAAGCTGCCTGAACATGACGATAGTAAGCTGACTTCGATCACTAATGACCGCTCTTCCTGGGAGGGACATAAGGAGATCGAGCGGGCCTATGCCAACATTCCCGCCATTCCGTATGAAAAAATAAATGCCGCTGCGGAGATGATGTTTTACGTTATCAACAACATGTTTGAAAAAGACATGATGCATTTCATGCAGGAAGAACTGAATGCGAAAAATGAGCAGATTATTAACCAGCTGAAAGTGCAGGCCGATTTGAAAAAAGCCTTAACAGAAAAGCAGAATGAATCATCACATCCACTGATAGACCCTCACTTTTTATTGACTGCGATGAATACACTATCCTGTTTAGCCATCATAGAAAAGGCACCGCAAACACAAGATACGATACTCACCCTTGCTGAGATGATCAGGTATATGATCACCAATAAAGATGAATTTGTCCCCTTGAAGGAGGAGCTGCATTATATAGAGCAGTATGTCCGCTTACAGAATCTGAGATTTAATGGAAGGCTGCAGGTTCTAACGGACATCCGCGAAGAAGACCGGTCGATTTCCATTCCGTCTGGCACGCTCTATTCGATTGTGAATGAAGCCGTTCAGAACGGAATAGAGCCAAAAGCAGGGAAGGGAACGATCCTGATTACTGGATATCAGGCGGGGAATGACTTTCACCTGGAAGTATCCAGTGAAGGAATGAATGTCTCGAATGAGCAGCCCACTCATGTCCTTGAGGCCGCACATGATGGACAAGCGTATCCGCTGGCAGGCCACTCAAGACCAGAAGGAGGGACAGCGGTGAAGGTGAGCATTCCAATGAGCGGGAGGTAGGATCGGTATCATGCATAAAGTACTGTTAATAGATGATGAAGTATTAATGAGAGAAGCGTTAAAATGTGTGTTAGGTCAATGTGAAGGCATGACGGTCATTGGCGAAGCCGCTTCGAACGAAGAAGCATTAGCCTTAATCGATGTCCGCGATCCGGATATCGTTTTCCTTAACATCGATACGCCACGCAAAAATATTCAGAATTTAATAAATTATACGAAAAGTAACCGTCAGAAGAACCGTATTGTGCTGTTAACCGGCTTTGATTCCTTTCTTCCTAAGAATGAGATCGTGAAAATGAAGGCAGATGGCTTCATTCGAAAACCGATCAGCCAGCAAGAGATTATGGAGAACGTGAGCCGTCATGTATCCGTACATAGCATCAGCGGTAAGAAGCTGGAGGAAGCGGTAGGCGAGTTTACAGTCAGCGTGTTCCAAAACGATTTTAAACAGTCAAAGGACGAATTAAGAAAGCTTACGCAGCTGATGGTTTCGTCCTTTGGCCATGACATCCACCGCCTGCGTTCGCTGGCAGGAATGCTGGCGAAAAATCTTGAGCGGCTCTCTTATGAAAAAGGGTTATTCACAAACAAAAAGGTCGATTGGGCGGAAAAAGCAGGATACATCGATAAGCATACAATCGAAAACACATTGATCAGCCTTTTAGAAGAGCTGTTTCAAGAAATCATCGAGCATAAATCTATACATGGGAAGAAAGAGATTCAAGCAGCAATCAATTATATTGATGAGCACTTCCATGAAGGCGTGACGCTTGAGGAAGTAGCAGAACATGTCCACTTAAGCCCGTTTTATTTGAGCAAGCTGTTTAAGAAGGAACTGGATGTCAACTTCGTGAGCTACGTGACCGAGAGGAAAATGGAGAAGGCGAAGGAGCTTCTTCAATCGACGGATATGCCGATCTTAAACATCGCCCTGGAATTAAACTATCAGGAAGCCAACTATTTCAGCAAGGTATTTAAAAAGATCACCGGCATGACGCCGTCGGATTTTAGAAAGGCGAAGGAAAAAGAAAAGCATGAAGCGGAAATCCTTAAAAAGCACCATCCCATTCAAAATGGAAGATGGTTTATATAAGTGAACAAAACCTTTTGTCTAATCGCAGGATGAAAGGTTTTATTTTTTATTATCTCGATGAGTGAAAGAGGACAAAAATTTACCCTCTCACAGCAAAATAGTATCTTTTTTCGGAATTGATCCTGATGTTTAGAAGAGCAATGCAAAATTATTTCTGAATATTTCAATTATTTACCCTCAAAGAACAAGAACCTATCGCAGAGATCAGCGAACGTTTCGATATAGTGAGTGTAAGCGTTATCAAAGAATGAATGAGGGCATCGATCTCTTATCCATCTCTGAAATATTGATAGAAAAAATGATTGTTAGGAGGCATTCAGCATGGTGAAAGAAGCGTTGGGAATGGTCGAAACGAAGGGCTTAGTGAGTGCGATTGAAGCAGCGGATGCGATGGTGAAGTCAGCGAACGTAATGCTGATGGGGTATCAAAAGATCGGATCGGGCCTTATTACGGTCATGGTTCGGGGAGACGTCGGGGCAGTAAAGGCAGCAACGGATGCAGGGGCTGCGGCCGCAGAAAAAGTCGGAGAAGTTGTATCTATTCATGTGATTCCAAGACCGCACATGGAAGTGGAAAGCATTTTGCCGAAAGCGGAACAAGAATAAGAGGAAGGAAGGTTAAATCATGAGAGAGCAATTAATTGAAAAAATTATGGAAGAGGTCATTAAAAAAGTGGATGCTCCGGCGACGGAGGAAGCGCCGCAGGCAGAGAAGAAGCACAGCAGCTTAACGGAATTTGTAGGCACAGGTCTTGGCGATTCGATCGGCCTTGTCATTGCGAATGTCGATCACAGTATCCACGAAGCGATGAACTTAGATAAAAAATATCGTTCAATCGGTATTTTAGGTGCGCGCACCGGAGCGGGCCCGCAGATCATGGCGGCGGATGAAGCAGTGAAAGCGACGAATACGGAGATTTTAGCAGTGGAGCTGGCGCGTGATACGAAAGGCGGCGCAGGGCACGGCAGCTTGATTATTTTTGGCGCAGAGGATGTGGCGGATGCCCGCCGTGCGGTCGAAGTGGCGCTTAAAGAGCTGGAGCGGACATTTGGGGATGTCCATGCGAATGAAGCGGGCCACCTGGAATTTCAATATACAGCGCGCGCAAGCTACGCGTGTGAAAAGGCGTTTAACGCGCCGATTGGAAAGTCTTTCGGGCTCGTTGTCGGCGCTCCGGCTGCAATCGGCATTGTGCTGGCTGACACGGTCGTGAAAGCGGCCAATGTCGATGTCATCAGCTACAGCTCTCCTGCGAAAGGAACGAGCTTTACGAATGAAGTGATTTTAACATTTAGTGGTGATTCAGGAGCTGTCCGCCAAGCGCTGATTACGGCGAGAGAAGTAGGCCTTGACTTGTTAGGGACGCTTGGAGGCAAACCGGCTTCTACGACTGTTCCATATATTTAAAAAGATCAATCGTCAAAAGGGGAGGAAACCATGAAATCAAAACGTTTTCAAGTATTAGCAGAACGGCCGGTCAACCAAGATGGATTCGTCGCTGAGTGGCCGGAGGTAGGTTTAATTGCGATGGATGGACCGAACGATCCGACGCCCAGCATCAAAATCGAGCAGGGCAAGGTTGTGGAGTTAGACGGAAAGAAACGGGAAGAGTTCGATTTCATTGATCATTTCATTGCGGACCACAGCATCAATCTTGAAAAAGCGGAAGAAGCGATGTCGATTGACTCGTTAGCGTTTTCGAGAATGCTTGTAGACATCAACGTGCCGAGGGAAGAGATTATTCCTCTGACGACAGCGATGACACCAGCGAAGCTTTGTGACATCGTTGGCCGAATGAATGTCGTTGAGATGATGATGGCTCTTCAGAAAATGAGAGCGAGAAAGACGCCTTCTAACCAATGTCACGTCACAAGCGTGAAAGATAACCCGGTTCAAATTGCAGCGGACGCGGCTGAGGCGGCTGTCAGAGGATTTGACGAAATGGAGACGACGGTTGGAATCCTTCGCTACTATCCATTTAACGCTTTAAGCTTATTAGTTGGCTCGCAAACGGGCCGCGGCGGTATTTTAACGCAATGTTCAGTAGAAGAAGCAACCGAGCTGCAGCTGGGCATGAGAGGATTAACGAGCTACGCCGAAACGGTTTCCGTTTATGGCACTGAGCAAGTCTTTGTCGATGGGGACGACACGCCGTTCTCAAAAGCATTCCTGACATCGGCTTACGCATCTCGCGGGCTGAAAATGCGCTTTACTTCAGGCACGGGCTCAGAAGTACAGATGGGTTATGCAGAAGGCAAATCGATGCTTTATTTAGAAGCCCGCTGTGTCTTTGTCACGAAAGGTGCCGGAGCGCAAGGCTTACAGAACGGTTCGATCAGCTGTATCGGCGTTCCGGGCGGCGTGCCATCCGGCATCCGGGCGGTGCTGGCGGAGAACTTGTTTACGACGATGCTCGATATGGAAGTGGCGTCCGGCAACGACCAGACGTTCTCACATTCAGACATTAGAAGAACAGCTCGTACTCTGATGCAGATGCTTCCTGGCACGGACTTTATCTTCTCCGGCTACAGCTCTGTACCAAACTATGACAATATGTTTGCCGGCTCGAATTTCGATGCGGAGGACTTTGACGATTACAATGTCCTGCAGCGTGATCTGAAGGTCGACGGGGGACTGCGTCCGGTGACGGAGGAAGAAATCGTCGCCATCCGGAATAAAGCAGCAAAAGCCCTGCAGGCTGTATTTGAAGAGCTCGGTCTTCCTGAAATTACGGATGAAGAAGTGGAAGCAGCGACGTATGCACACGGAAGCAAAGACATGCCAGAACGGAATGTCATTGAAGACTTGCGGGCGGCGGAAGATATGATGAAGCGTGCGGTGAACGGCATTGATGTCGTCAAGGCGTTAAGCAAGCACGGCTTTGAAGATGTCGCTCAAAACCTATTAAACATGTTAAAGCAGCGTGTATCCGGAGATTACTTGCACACATCCGCCATTATTGACAAGGACTTTAATGTCATTAGTGCGGTGAATGATATTAATGATTACACAGGGCCAGGCACCGGCTATCGAATGAGCGACGAACGATGGGAAGAAATTAAAAATATTCCTCGCGCCATTCGTCCGGAAGACGTGAACTAAGAAAGGAGAGGGGTGGAGAAAGATGTCTATGAACGAAAAGTTAATCCGAGAAGTGATCGAAGAGGTGTTACAGAGCTTCAACATGGAAGAGAAGAAAAAGAACGAGGCTGGAAGTGCCAAAGAGGCGGTGAGTGAGAAGCCCGCCTCTTTGGCGGATCGTTCAAAGAAATTAGAGCTCGCGGAAAAAGACAACGCTGTACCCGGCACAAGAAAAGATGAAGTGGTTATCGCGCTGACCGCAGCATTTGGCATCCATCAAACGAAAACGATCGTGGGCATTCCGCATGACGAGCTGTTACGAGAAGTCATCGCCGGCATTGAAGAGGAAGGATTAACCGCCCGGGTCATTCGCGTACACCGCACGTCCGATGTCGGGTTTGTCGCCCATGAAGCGGCGAAGCTCAGCGGCTCTGGCATTGGCATCGGCATTCAGTCGAAAGGCACGACCGTCATTCATCAAAAGGATTTACAGCCATTAAATAACCTGGAATTATTCCCGCAAGCACCGTTATTGGATTTGGAAACCTTCCGCTTAATCGGCAAGAACGCCGCGAAGTATGCGAAGGGGGAATCGCCAAACCCTGTGCCAACGAAGAATGATCAGATGGCCCGTCCGAAGTACCAGGCCATTGCGGCATTGCTTCATATTAAAGAAACACAGCACGTAAACCAAAATAAAAAAGCCGTCGAATTAGAGGTTACATTTCAATAAGCGGAGGTGGACAGAGTGAACCAGCAACTCATTGAACAGATCGTAAAAGAAGTCATGTTATCTATGAATCAAGCAAATACAGCACAGGAAGAAGCAGCTGTCGCCGTAGCTGAACCGAAGCTTGTCGTAGAGTCCGTCACGAAAGAGGATTACCCGTTAGCAACAAAGCGGCCAGAACTGATCCAGGCGCCGACCGGCAAAACACTGGATGATCTGACATTACAAGGCGTATTAAATGGAGAGGTTAAGCCTGAGGATGTACGGATTTCTGCAGAAACACTGGAGCTGCAGGCCCAGGTGGCAGAATCGATTGGAAGAGACCCATTTGCGAGAAACCTTCGCCGGGCAGCAGAGCTCATTGCTGTTCCGGATGACCGGATTCTGGACATTTATAATGCGCTGCGGCCGTATCGTTCGACGAAAGAGGAGCTGTTAGCCATCGCCGATGAGCTGGAGCAGCAATATAATGCGACGATCAATGCGAAGTTAGTGCGTGAAGCAGCAGATGTATATGAAACGAGAGACCGATTGAAAAAGGATTGACCCTTTGGCAGTGTTGGGAGGTAACGTCATGAAATTAGTGGCAGGCGTGGATATTGGAAATGCCACGACAGAGGTAGCCATTGCGACCGTCACAGAGGACCAGCAGGTCGATGTTCTCACGAGCGGCTTCGTAAAAACAACGGGGATCAAAGGAACCCGCCAGAATATTCATGGGGTGCTTGAGACCCTTAAGAGTGCGCTTCAGGACATCAATCGAAAAGTAGAAGACTTGGACTTGATCCGGATTAACGAAGCGGCTCCGGTGATCGGGGATGTCGCGATGGAAACCATTACGGAAACCATTATCACTGAATCGACGATGATCGGCCACAATCCCGCTACACCGGGCGGAATAGGATCAGGTATCGGAAAAACAATCAACATTCATGAGCTGGAAGCGGCGGACAGAGAAGAAGATGTCATCGTGCTGATTGGCAAGGAGGTCGATTTCGAAGACGCCGCCAGAAAAATGAATGAGGCCCTGGATAAAGGAATCAACATTACCGGTGCGATTGCGCAGAAGGATGACGGTGTTCTCATCAGCAATAGAGTGAAGAAGAAAATGCCGATCATTGATGAAGTGACGCTGATCGAGAAGGTGCCGCTTGGCATGAAAGCAGCCATTGAAGTCGCCCCGCCTGGCGGTGTCGTAGAAGTCTTGTCAAACCCATACGGTATTGCGACGGTGTTTGAATTAACGGGCGAGGAGACGAAGCTGATTGTACCGATTGCCCGGGCATTGATCGGCAACCGGTCAGCCGTCGTCATCAAAACACCGAAGGGAGACGTCCAGGCAAGAAGCATCCCGGCTGGAAAAATCAACATCATTGGCAGAAAGAAGGCCACGGTTGATGTCGACGAGGGGGCGGAGAAAATGATGTCTGTCCTCACCGCCTCCGCGCCGATTGAAGATATTAAAGGCGAGCCGGGAACGAATGCGGGCGGAATGCTTGAGCGCGTCAGGCAGGTGATGTCCGAGCTGACGTCACAGCCGCCGGATGCTATTAAAATTCAAGACTTGTTAGCTGTTAATACCTTTAACCCGCAGATGGTGAAAGGCGGATTAGCCGAAGAGTTTTCTATGGAAAACGCGGTGGGCATTGCCGCCATGGTCAAAGCCGATAAATTACAGATGCAAATGATCGCAGATGAACTCCAATCAAGGGTCGATATTGAGGTGGAAGTCGGCGGTGTTGAAGCGGATATGGCGGTTCGCGGGGCGCTTTCTACGCCCGGGACGAACCTTCCTGTTGCGATCGTAGACATGGGAGCGGGCTCAACCGACGCGTCCACGATGACAAGAGAAGGGAACATTACATCCGTTCATTTAGCCGGAGCCGGCGACATGGTCACAATGCTTATTAATTCTGAATTGGGGCTCGATGATATTGATTTAGCGGAAGACATTAAAAAATACCCGCTGGCGAAGGTAGAAAGCTTATTCCACATTCGCCATGAGGACGGAGCGGTCCAGTTTTTTGAAGAACCGCTCGAGCCGCACGTGTTTGCTCGAGTCGTGATTTTAAAGGATGGGTACATGATTCCGATCCCGGGTCAGCATTCCATCGAAAAGATTCGAACCATCCGGCGCGGGGCGAAAGAAAAGGTGTTCGTCACAAATGCGATCCGGGCATTGAGCATGATCTCCCCGACAGGAAATATACGGGAAATGGAGTTTGTCGTATTAGTCGGCGGTTCAGCCCTGGACTTTGAAGTGCCGCAACTGGTGACCGATGCTTTATCTCAATACGGTGTTGTCGCCGGCAGAGGAAATATCAGGGGAACAGAGGGGCCGCGAAATGCGGTAGCCACCGGGCTTGTCTTAGCTCTCCGTGAAGGGAGAAGCGTACAGTGGGTGTGAAGCAAAACAAGAAGGAAGACATGCCGGCGATCCACGTGTACTATCACCCGATGCACCGTGACTCCCTGTCTTTTCAGCCGCTGCTTCACGGCATCGAAGAAGAAGGCGTGCCCATCTTTCTGCAGGAAGGAAGGCAGAATACAGCGCTGGAGTTAGGCTATCAGGCCGCGCTCGATTCCAGCTTAGGTGTCGGGATTGGGGTCGATGAACGCCTCGTTCTTCACTATTCCAAGCTGAAGAAGGACCGGCCGCTGTTTGAAATCGACCAGCCGGAAGCTGCTAAGCAGCGAATTCTCGGGGCGAACGCCGCCAGGCTCGTGAAAGGCATTCCATTTAAAGCATTTGATGAAAACGAGGAGCATACAAGTGCTTCTGAAGAAATAGTATCGAAAGAGGAAATTGCCGCCATTGTGAAGATTGTGGTCAAAAAGCTTCAAGAAATGAACAGGAAGGAGGAAACGAGATGAATGCGTTAGGAATGATCGAAGTCATCGGCATGACAGCGGCCATAGCGGCTGCGGACACGGCAGTGAAGTCAGCGAATGTAACGCTGCTTGGCTATGAACTGGCTAAGGGCCGCGGCATGGTCACGATTAAGTTCGAGGGCGATGTCGGAGCAGCGAAGGCCGCACTCGAAGCCGCTTCCATGGAAGCCGCACGAATAGGCACCGTCGTCAGCCAGCATTTGATTCCAAGACCGCATAAGGAGCTGGAGAAGCTGATTTCTCCTGAAGAGGCAGCCGCTGAATCCTCTTCCTCGGAAAAAGAAGACGCCGGTAAGGCAGCGGATCAACCTGAATTAATCAAAGAGGAAGAAGACAAAGATCAAACCGCTCCATCCGCAGAAAAGAAGCAGGAGGTGGAACAAAAGCCTCAAGAGGGAAAACAGCGGGGCCGCAGACAGAAGAAGGATACGAACGAGGCCAGCCAATCAAATGAACAGTCTGCTGTGTCTGTAGGCGCCAAAGAGGAAAAGAAGGGATAACGACCAAAACACGAGGAGGAAGAGAACATGAGCAATGCATTAGGAATGATCGAAACAAAAGGGTTAATTGGAGCGATTGAGGCGGCGGATGCGATGACGAAGGCAGCGAACGTCACACTGATCGGCTACGAAAAGATCGGTTCAGGACTCATTACAGTCATGGTCAGAGGCGATGTCGGAGCGGTCAAGGCGGCCGTTGATGCAGGGGCCGCAGCCAGTGAGAAGGTGGGCGAAGTAGTATCCGTTCACGTGATTCCAAGACCGCACATGGATGTAGAAAAAATGCTGCCTCTTAGTCCTGTAACGGTTTAACGAAGAGACGGGGAAGGTGGGAGGATGAATATGTCGTTTGATCAAGTAACACAGGAACAAATTATTGAAGAAGTCGTTAAGAGATTGCAAGGCTTAGAGGAAGAGCCGTATGTACCAATCGGTGTGTCCAACCGGCATATCCATCTGTGCCAAAGTGACTTAGAGACTTTGTTCGGGCCAGGCTTCCAGTTAACGAAAATGAAAGATTTAAAGCAGCCAGGCCAGTTTGCCGCTAATGAAACGCTTACGATTACCGGGCCGAAAGGAGAAATCACAAACGTGCGCATCCTTGGACCGGTTAGAAGCAAAACGCAGGTGGAAATTTCGAAGACGGATGGCTTTAAGCTAGGGGTCCTCGCCCCTGTAAGAGAATCGGGAAAAGTGGATGGCACGCCAGGCATGACGTTAAAAGGACCAAGAGGCACGGTTGAACTGAAGGAAGGCGTCATCGTTGCTCATCGGCATATTCATGTACCGCCTGAATTTGCAGAAAAGTATCAATTAAAAGACAAAGATGTAGTAGAAGTAGAGATTGGCAAAGAGCGAAAAGTCATTTTCAGCAATGTGCTTATTCGCGTGTCTGAGCAGTATGCGCTAGAGATGCATCTGGATACAGATGAGGCGAATGCCGCCGGAGTCAAGACGGGCGATATCGGAAAAATCCGGAAAGGCCAAGGAGATTCATGACCATTGATTTAGTCAAGGTCAATGACTATATTGATACTTTTGCTGCCTTGATAGATGAGAAGAAGACGAATGAGTACAAGGGGAAGCTGCACGTCGGTGTTGACCTTGGAACAGCGAATATTGTGCTGGCGGTCGTGGATGAGAGCGGCCAGCCGGTAGCCGGGGCGCTGCAGCCGGCGTCCGTTGTCAGAGATGGGCTGGTTGTTGATTATGTGGAAGCGGTCGAAATTGTCAAGGAGCTCAAAGGTCAGGTGGAGGGTTTGCTTGGGACGACGTTAACACATGCAGCCACGGCTGTGCCGCCCGGTACATCGGTTGGCAACATGAAAGCTTTCTCAAATGTGGTGGAATCAGCCGGGATGGAAATGAAGCGTATTGTCGACGAGCCGACGGCAGCAGCAGCCGTGTTAGGCATTTCAGAGGGAGCCGTCGTGGATGTGGGCGGCGGGACGACAGGCATCAGTATCCTGAAGAACAATCAAGTGGTCTACACAGCGGATGAACCGACCGGGGGCACGCACATGACCCTCGTTCTTGCCGGCAACTACAAGCTGTCTTTCGAGGAGGCCGATAAGCTGAAGAAGGACCCTAACAGGCAACGAGAAGTGTTTCCGGTTATCCGGCCTGTCATTGAAAAAATGGCTTCTATTGTCAACAGGCATGTCAGCCGCTGGGATCTTGATCAAATATATGTGGTTGGCGGAGCGAGCTGCTTCGATGAATTTGAGAAAGTCTTTTATGAGGAAATCGGCATCGACATTATCAAGCCGGCTCATCCTCTTCTCATCACCCCATTAGGCATCGCTTTACATAGCACGAAATGAGGTGAGGAGAATGAGTGGGGAGGAAATGATTGAAGCCATTGTCAATGAAGTCATCAAGCGGTTGCAGGAGAGAATGCAGAAGGCGACGGTTTTCTTTACCGGAGGCGCTTACGGATTTCAGGAATCCATGCAGCAAATCAAGCAGCTCAAGGAGGAAGGCTGGGAGTTAAACGTCCTGCTCTCGAACAGCGCGGCGTACGTATTAACCCCTCAATTGATCAAGGAGGAGCTTGGGATTTCGGAGGTGCATGTAGAGCGTGAGGTCAAAGGACTGAAGCCTTACTATGACGGCATCAGCGCGTTAATCTTTCCGACCTTAACGCTAAATACAGCCGTCAAGGTATCGCTAGGCATCGCGGATAACCTGGCGACGAACCTCGCTTCCCATGTGATCATGAAGGGAATCCCGATCATCGCTGCGAGAGACGGATGTGACCTGCGAAGCCCGATCAGAGAAGAGTTTGGCTTGCATAAAGCGCCGCAGGCTTACGTCAATCAAGTGGATCAATATCTTCATCAGCTTGAAAGCTTCGGCGTCAAGCTGGTAAAAGCAAAGGAGTTGTCTGATGTGGTTCGAGCAAGTGCTCTCCCATGTTTTCACAAAGAAGCGCAAGCGGGCAGCTCCGCAAGAGTCAAGGATGTGCAGAAAAGAGTGCTGACAAGATCAGATGTGATCGAAGCGAAGCAGAAATTTTTTGCTTTACGCGTTTCTTCTGCCACGATTATAAGCCCGCTGGCTCTTGACACAGCCAAGGAGCTGGGAGTAGAACTGATCCGACATAAATAAGTGCAGGTGATAAGGATGTATGTAGGAGTAGTGGTAGGAAGTGTGGTCGCTACGACGAAGGAAGATGATCTTGTAGGCAAAAAGCTCCTCATCGTGCAGAAGGTCCATCCGTCTAAGGGGACAGCTGTAGACAACCGCATGGAGGTAGCTGTCGACAATGTAGGCGCAGGAACAGGCGAGCACGTTCTTGTCACCACGGGAGGAGCAGCGAGAAACGTATTCGGCTCCTCCGTTTCAGTCATTGATGCGGCGATCGTCGCGATCGTTGATTCCATGGAAGTAAATGAACAGGGAAGTGAAGCTTGATGGCAATTTACACAAAGAAGGGCGATAAAGGAGAGACGGGCCTTTTTGGAGGCAGCCGGATTGCGAAGAACAGCTTGAAGGTCAACTGTTACGGAACGCTGGATGAGGCGAATGCTTCCTTGGGCGTCGCCTACTCCTTAGTGACAAATGAGGAATTACGAAACATTATCCGAACCATCCAGCAGGAGCTGTTTGTGGTTGGGGCGGAGCTGGCGAGTGATGAAAAAGGAAGCCAGCTGCTGGAGAAGAAGGTCAATGAAAAGAATGTCGCATGGTTTGAAGAGGTGATTGATCGGTATGAGCAAAAGCTCGGTCCGATTCACGAATTCATCATTCCGGGTGAAACGACTGCGTCAGCGAGCCTTCATTTTTCCCGGTCGATCATCCGGCGGGCGGAGCGGTTAATCGTCGAATTGAGTGAGCATACCGAGGTGCGGAGTGAACTGATCCGGTACGTCAACCGCTTATCCGACGTCCTGTTTATGCTGGCCCGGGCAGAAGTATATTTCAGTTTGTTAGAGGAGGTCAAAAGCAAAGTGGCAGAAAAAATGAAAGAAACACAAAGCACAGCAGCGGTTGTGACACTGGAACTGGCGTATAAAATGGCAAGAGCCGCAGAGGCGAAAGCAGCGGAAATCAACGTGCCGGTCGTATTTTCGGTAGCAGATGCTGCAGGAAATCCGATCCTCGTCCACCGAATGGAGGATGCGCTGCTCGCGAGCTTAGATATTTCGCCAAACAAAGCCTACACGTCTGTTGCTTTAAAAATGGCGACCCATGAGCTTGTCCCGCTCATTCAGCCGGGCGGCGAGCTATACGGCGTGCAGCTTTCCAACCAAGGCAAAATTGTTACGTTTGGCGGGGGCTATCCGCTGAAACTCGGCAACAAAATTATCGGCGGCATCGGTGTAAGCGGCGGCAGTGTCGAAGAGGACATGACGATCGCTGCGGAAGCATTAAAAGTATTTGAACAAGAAAGAGGGTGAACAGATTGGCAGTCCAAGAGAGAGATTTAGAAAGCATCGTCAAGAAGGTATTAGAGGAACTGAGCAGGAAAGAGGAAACCCCTGAAGCAGGACAAGGCGTTTTTGAGGACATGAATGATGCAATTGAAGCGGCCGAGCAGGCGCAGAAAGAGCTGATCAAGCTGTCGCTTGAGGAAAGAGGGGCCATTATTGAAGCGATCCGGGAAGCGTCCAGGAAACACGTAGAGACCTTTGCCCGCATGGCTGTCGAAGAAACCGGCATGGGGAATTACGAGGACAAGGTGCGTAAAAATGTACTCGTTATTGATAAAACGCCCGGCATTGAAGATTTGAAGACAGAGGCGGTATCCGGTGACAACGGACTGACGGTCGTTGAGCTTTCTCCATATGGTGTGATTGGTTCCATTACACCGACAACGAACCCGACAGAAACCATTATCTGTAATTCCATCGGCATGATTGCGGCGGGCAATTCGGTCGTCTTCAGCCCTCATCCGGGGGCGAAGGACACGTCATTAAAAGCGGTCGAGATCATCAACCAGGCTATTGTCGAGGCAGGCGGGCCAAAGAATCTCATCACTTCTATCGCAGAGCCTTCCATCGACCAGGCGAATATTATGATGAGGCATAAAAAGGTGAGAATGCTTGTCGCTACAGGAGGACCTGGAGTGGTGAAGGCGGTCCTGACGAGCGGGAAGAAGGCGATCGGCGCCGGAGCGGGAAATCCGCCTGTCGTGGTCGACGAAACGGCGGATCTGGAAAAAGCGGCGAAGGATATTGTCGATGGCTGCAGCTTCGATAACAACATCCCGTGTGTCGCAGAAAAAGAGCTGTTCGTCGTGGAAGCGGTCGCTGACTACTTAGTGTTCCATATGAAGAAGCATGGTGCTTTTCAATTGAACGATCCGAAGCACGTAGAGAAGCTGACCGAGCTGGTTGTGGATAACGGGCATGCGAACAAAGAGTTTGTCGGGAAAGACATCCAGTATATCCTCAAGCAAATCGGCGTGGACGCTCCTCAGGATGCCCGCATTGCGATTATGGATGTAGGGGCTGATCATCCGTTAGTGTCAGCTGAATTAATGATGCCGATCCTTCCGGTGGTCCGTACAGCGAATGTGGATGAAGCGATTGAGCTCGCGGTAGAAGCCGAGCACGGGTTCCGCCATACGTCCATTATGCATTCGAAAAACATCGACAACTTAACGAAGTTCGCGAAAGCGATCCAAACGACGATTTTTGTGAAAAACGGTCCTTCCTATGCCGGGCTCGGTGTCGGCGGTGAAGGCTACACAAGCTTCACCATTGCCGGACCGACGGGAGAAGGTCTCACATCTGCGAAGGATTTTGCCAGAAAACGCAAGTGTGTGCTTGTTGACAGTTTATCTGTCCGCTAACAGGGCGAAAAAGCAGCCGCGTATGTCGGAGGAGAGCCAATGAATATGTTTTCCATGCAGCCGAGCATCTACCACGGCAGCGATTCACTACAGTATTTAAAAAAATTAAAGGCAGAGAAGATATTCCTTGTCGCCGATAAGCAGGTCATCCATACGCACATTGCCGGAAAGGTGATCAACCGTTTAAAGGAAGCGTCGATCCATGTGTTTTCCGATATAGAAGGCACACCGTCCTTAACGGCTGTCAAAAAGGGACTGGCCTCCTTTCTGAAGGAAAAGCCGGAGGTCATCCTGGCGCTCGGGGACAGTGGAGCCATCGAAGCGGCAAAAGCGGTTCTCTTTTTCTATCGTCAGATGGCGATCCCCGAGAAGAGGAAGCCGCTCCTGATTACGATTCCAACAGTAAGCGGCACGGGTTCCGAGGTGACGCCTTATGCAGCCATCATAAACGATGATAAGAGAATGCCTTTACAGGATGAATGGATGCAGCCGGATGCGGTGGTTTTAGATGCCGAGCTGAGCGCTTCTGTTCCGCCTGAGGTGACGGCGGATATGGGGATGGACCTGCTGACTCATGCGATCGAGTCCTATGTTTCACCAAAAGCGACCACGTTCACCAGCCTATTTTCAGAGAAAGCTATTCAGCTAGTTTTTACGTATTTATTGAGGGCTTACCGGTTTGGAGAGGATCTGACCGCAAGGGAGAATGTGCAGCTGGCGTCTTGCATGGCAGGGATGGCGTATGCGAATTCCTCCTTAGGGATTAATCACGGGATCGCTCACGCCATGGAAATGAGACTTCCGCTGTCCCACGGCAGAAGCAATGCGATGCTGCTTCCGTACATGATTGAGTATAACGGCGGGCTATGTGACGGAACGATTGACACGTCGGAGGCGGCAAAAAAGTATGGCGAGATTGCCAGTCTGCTAGGTCTTCCTTGTGCCACATTAGAAGAAGGCGTCAGGAGCCTGTCGACAGCCGTTAAGCTTCTCAATAAAAAGTTCAACATTCCGCTTACCTTTCAAGATGCTCATATTGACAAGGATCTATTTGAAGAAAGCATTCCGCTCATCGCCAAGGAAGCGATGCAGGACGTCTGCACAGCTGGAAACCCGAAGCAGGTCAAGGAAATGGACATTATTTATCTATTAAAATGGGCATACACAGGCTGACCTCTTCATACGCTATGATGTATGCGAGACATTCGTACAAAAAACGTACGCCGTACGCCAACGGTAAAAAATAACCATTCAATGGGAGGCTCTTATGACAAATATCATTTTCGTATCGCCGGGTAAATATGTACAAGGTAAAGGGGCTTTAACAAGTATTGGAGAGCATGTGAAGCAGCTTGGCCGAAAGCCGTTGATTTTGTCTGGAAGAACAGCATGGGGCGTCACAGGGGAAACGATCCGAAACAGCCTGCAGGCAGAAAGCATTGATTTCCGCTTCGTTCAATTTAACGGCGAATCTTCAATTAATGAAGTGAACCGGATCAAAAGAGAAGGCGAGGCGCACGGAGCGGACATCGTAATCGGCGTCGGCGGAGGAAAAGCGCTCGATACCGCCAAAGCCGTGGCAGATGAACTGAATGTCGGCGTGGTCATCGTACCGAGTATCGCCTCTACTGACGCACCAACGAGCGCTTTATCGGTTATTTACACAGATGAAGGTGTCTTTGAAGCGTATAAATTCTACAATAAGAACCCTGACCTTGTCCTTGTCGATACGGCGATTATTGCGAAAGCCCCGGCCAGACTGTTTGCTTCGGGGATCGCGGATGCGATGGCCACATGGGTGGAGGCGAGAGCGACATTCAACGGCAACGGCACTGCGATGGCCGGCGGACGGACAAGCATCGCCGCCGTAGCGATTGCGCAGAAGTGTGAAGAGACGCTGTTCAATCATGCGATTCCAGCCTATAAAGCCGTGCAAAAAGGTGTGGTTACGAAACATGTAGAAGCAGTGGTGGAAGCGAATACATTGCTGTCAGGCTTAGGCTTTGAAAGCGGAGGACTCGCCGGTGCTCATGCCGTTCATAACGGATTCACCGAGCTTGCGGGAGACATCCATCACTTAACCCACGGCGAAAAGGTCGCATACGGCACCCTTGTCCACCTCATGCTGGAATTCCATCCGGAAGAAGAGCTGCGCAAATACATCGCGTTCTACCAAAAGCTCGGACTGCCGACGACATTAAAAGAACTGCACTTAGAAAATGTCACGTACGAAGAGCTGTTGAAGGTCGGAAAAGCCGCCACGCAAGAGGGAGAAACGATGAAGAACCTGTCTCCGGACATTACAGCCGAAGACGTAGCGAACGCCATCCTGGCAGTGGATCAGCTGAGTGCACCGGCGGCGAAAGAAGTGCTGGTTTAATTATATAGTAGAAAAGGGCTGCAGACCTTATGTCTGCAGCCTTTAGCTTGTGGACAAACCTCTGGCATAGTGTGTTCCAGCTGCTTTTATCCCAAACTTGTCAATAAAACCATTATTCCATTAGTTAACCCGTGAATCATAACGGATGGCCAGATCGAGTGGGTACGCTCATACGCTAAAGCAAAAATCATCCCGCTGAAGAAATTGACCGGCATGACATTATACGTTGGAATGTGAATGATCGTAAAGGTGAGCGAGCTAAGTAAAAGAGCTCCCACAAATCCAACACGCGTACGTAACCAGCGGTATAAAAAGCCGCGATAAAAAATTTCTTCATAGATAGGAGAGATAACAGCCGCAGAGACAAAGGCAATGAGAATCGTCAGGAAGGTGACGTTTTGCTGCATAGCCTCTGTTTTGCTGTTCTCCCACGAATTCCCCATTAAGCTAGTGAGCACCATAATGATCACGGCACCAGCCAGTAAGATCATAGAATATATAACAATGATTTTCCAATCCTTCACCGCGAACGCTTTTACCCCTACTTCGCGCCAAGACAGTTTTTTGGGACGAAGAGCGATAAAATAAACACCTAGAAGGAGAATCACCGCGATGGTTAACCCCATGAATGTGCCAGCATATAGCTCATCATCAAACCAGCGGGAATAAATGGGGCGGACAACGAATTTCACACATCCAATGACAAACGCAAATTCAAGCAGCATTAATAATATGAACTCTTTCATCCCCCAGGGGTCTTGGCTTTTCCAGTTCGCCTGGTTTATTTCCATCGGTCATCCCTCTTCCTATATATGGTATACTTCAACTATATGAGATGACGTTACGTCACCTGCAAGCTATTTTTTTAGGAGGTCATGAAATGAAACGATGGACGACTGGGGAGGTAGCTAAACAGCGAAACATATCCATTCGCACGCTTCGTTACTATGATCAGATTCATCTCCTTACACCAAGCTTTAGGGAGGATAATGGGAAGCGGTACTATTCAGAAGAGGACTTATTTAAACTGGAAAAAATACTTATTCTAAAATCTCTTTCACTTCCATTAGAGGACATCCGCAGTCTATTAGATAAACTATCCTACAAACAAATCCTCATTTCCCACTACAATTATCTGCAGGAACAACTCTCGAAATGGCAAACAAGTCTTTCTCATACGGCCTCATTAATTAATATGATTGATTTGGAAGAAGCTCTATCTTGGGAGCGGGTTTCCGAACTTGTCCGCCATTCACAAAATCGCTCTAAAAAATGGACGGACTATTTTCAGGAAGAGGAAAAAGCCTTGTTAGAAAAGACCATTCCAAACCTCAGCAGCAATGACGAGACAACACGGCAATATATTTTGCTGCTGCGGCGAATGGAATGGTGTCTCAAGCATAATATTCAGCCCGAATCAGACGAGGGCTCTCAAATCGGGTCTCAGTTAATAGAGTTGTCAAATGAACATTTTCAAGGAGAGACACAGCTGATGGAGAAATTCTGGGAGGTAAGAAAGCTGCCCGCCGAGGAAACAGGGCTCTATCCGATTTCAGAGGATATACTGGACTTTGCGGAGCGTTGTATGGCTTATGCAGCAACTTAAGAGCGGGGATATGAAATGATGAAAACAACGCCCGAGGGAAGTTATTTCTAACATAAAAAAGCTGCAGACATGTAGTCTGCAGCCTTCCGTGTTGTATTAGTCTCTATTTATCAATCACAATAGATAATTTATAATTGGCATGCTTGTTTAATTCTTCTAGAAATTGATTCATGACTTCGTTAGAGGGGAAGCGGCATTCGAGAAGATAACAGCCGTCTCCGCTAATTTTATAGTTATGGATAACGTGCTGTTCTTGTGTGTCTACGAATGATAGATAGGGCTGATGAAAAATGCTTTCGGTCATGACCGTAATAAAAGCATGCACGATATACCCTAGTTTGACCTGGTTCACGTTAATGGTATACCCTTCAATCACTCCGCTGTCCTCTAATTTTGCCACTCGCGCCGAAGCAGCCGGCCCAGTCAAGTGAACCTTCTCGCCTAATTCTTTCATAGTCATCCGGCTGTTCTTGGATAGCTCCTCTAAGATCTGCCTATCCGTATGATCTAACATGCAGTGAACTCCTTTCATTAATAAAGTCAAACGCCCGAAAGACTTTATTTATTCCGTGTATTCCATGAATGGTTATAGACTAAAATATACATGGTTGATACAGAATTTCAAAGAAGGGGAGTTCGTAAAGATGAATATACAACAAATCCGCAATGCAACCATCGTTGTTGACTATGCAGGAAAGAAGTTTTTAATAGACCCAATGCTGGCAGAAAAGGGGGCGTATCCGCCATTCCCAAATGCCCCAAGACAAGATCAAAATAATCCAT
The DNA here is from genome assembly GCF_000812025.2 of Bacillus thermotolerans. Taxonomy (GTDB): domain Bacteria; phylum Bacillota; class Bacilli; order Bacillales; family Domibacillaceae; genus Quasibacillus; species Quasibacillus thermotolerans. Next base: position 53,161 of record NZ_JWJE02000008.1, on the reverse strand, counting down.
TAGTCGAGCTGCCGACTTCCATTGACCAAATCATTAAAGATATTGATGCGGTCATCGTGACTCATCTGCATTACGATCACTGGGATGAGGCTGCTAAAGAAGCACTGCCGAAAGAGATCAAACTGTTTGCCCAAAATGAAGAGGATGCCGCAGAAATTCGCAATGCCGGTTTCCAAAACGTAGAAGTTCTGCAGGAGGATACAGTCTTTGAAGGTATCCAATTAATGAAAACAAAAGGGGAGCATGGACGGGGCGACATCTTGAAGCTTGCCGGTCTCGTGTGCGGCGTGGTCTTCAGGCACCCTGATGAGCAAACATTATATGTAGCCGGAGACACGGTGTGGTATGAAGCTGTTCAAGAAGTTATCGACACACACAAACCGGACATCATCGTGGTAAATGCCGGGGATAACCAATTCTATGAAGGCGGCTCTCTCGTCATGGGGAAAGAGGATGTCTATGAAGTGTACAAGGCTGCCCCTGAGGCGAAAATTATTGCCGTTCATATGGAAGCAGTCAATCACTGGGCGTTGTCTAGAGAAGAATTAAAGAGCTTTGCCAATGAAAAAGGAATCTCCTCTCATGTGTTCGTGCCGGATGACGGCGAAGCATACACATTTTAATTGGAGAGGAAAAGTAAACCAATGAAAAGGCCCTTTATGGGTCTTTTTATTTGAAAAAAGATATCCTTTGGCTGGGGAGTCCATGCAGACTGAAGATAACGATACATCTTCAAAGCCATTCATTCTCATTCAATCTCATTGCTTCTTGAATAAGTGAGGTGAAGACTTCTGGCTGAATGTCTTCCATCTGTTTTATTCTAATATACCTCATTGTTTTTCCTGTACCTTGCAGTAAATGATTGCTGTCCTTATCTTGGAGTGCATTTCCTTTATGAAAACCAAGGTTCACATGTGTTTTGGCCGTTTGAAGATAACAAACGAATCCCTTATAAGAGTAATTAGGCATAGACCATTTAAACTCTTCTTTCAGCTCTGGCGAGGAGGTAAGAATGAGGTTCCTCAAAGCCGTTGTAATGTTTTGAAGATCCTCTGGTAAGTCCGAAATAAATTGATCAACCTCTTTTATTTTTCTTATATGATCAGCCATACAGTGAGCTCCTTTTAATTGTGATTTATGATTATTCTATATTCATGAACAGAAACCATCCACTTTTCACCAACTAATCTAACAATCATCCTACTGTATCTCCGGATTCAAAAAAGCCGCCCGTTCAGGCAGCAGGGTTTGACTATTTTTTCTTGGCGGTTTTAGAAAGATGAGAGTCAAACAAATCAATAATTTCCAAAAATCTTTCTGCTTCTCTAAATGTGTGGTCTGCCAAGAGCGGGTGAATGTTGCTCTTAATACGACAAGCCTCGATTAATTCTCTTGCTGTTTTCTTAAAATCCCGTAAGGAAGCCACGGAAACCCTATTTTGATCCAAGAACTGATCCAGGATGGGTACCGTTTCAGACTGTGGACGCATAGAATCCAAATCAATTGCCTGAAAAACCAATTGATCAAAATCATGACTAAATTCTCTCGCCTGTTCCACTAGCTTTCTTTCGGATGGATCTAAAAGGTGCCCGATAAACTTAGCGTGATCGGCCATAATCTTAAGGAAAAATAAATTTTCTTTAATGATGGTGTCAGGTTCAGGAGCAAGCTTTCCTTTGTTTAGGTCTTTTAAACGTTTAGCAAAATAAGCTGCTTCTCTGCTGACATGGTCAACTAATAACGGATAGTTGTTTTGTGTTTGGATTTCACAGCGCAAAATTAAACCTAGTACTTTTCTCTTGTAGCCCCAAATGGCAACGGCCGCTTGGTACACTTCATTGTTGAAGGCTTGAATATGGTGTATATCCGTGTTTGCGTTAAATCTTGTTAACTTTTCCTCTATTTGTTCAAAGAGGTTAATAAAATAATGGGCTTCTGCGATTAATTGTTTCTGGTCATGGGTAAATCCCAAGCTTAAAAAAAGAGCATGTTCTTTCATAATCCTGGACCAAAATTGAATCTCGTCCAACGACCTTATAACAATCGGATTAGCCATATTCAGCTTATTCATCTGTCCCCTCCTAATTACATACTCCTTCCCTTATTTGTATGTAGGGTTTTTTGCGAAAATCCATACTTTTATAAAACTAACCAGCCTGCTCGTTGAATTGGATAGGAATTCTAGCTCTTTATTTCTCTAACGGTTTCTAGACAGAACTAATAATATTATTATGTTAACAAATTTGATATGCAAACTGCCCCCTATATAAAACCGAAGCCTTTAAGTTTAGGAAACAAGCAAATAGGTAAACTAGAAGATATAAAAATATAGTCGTTTACTAAGACAGTGGCAGGGAGGGGTTCTATTGAGTAAGGATTGGCATCTTGACCCGAGCGCTCCAATAACAGGGACAGATCAAACGATTTTGGATTTCTGGCAATGGGGATTTTCAAATATTCTCATGAACAACTTAAGGGGCGTGTTTGCCGAGTTTTTAGTTGGAACGGCCCTTGGCTGTCTGCAGCAGTCACGTGTAGAGTGGGACACATTTGATTTAGTCTATAACGGTATGAAGATTGAGGTGAAGTCTTCTGCCTACATTCAAGCGTGGCATAAGGATAAATACTCTAATATCAGCTTTAACATCGGAGCCAAGCGAGAATATGATTATACAACAAATAGATATGGCGAAGAGGTCAAGCGACACGCCGATATGTATGTCTTCTGTCTGCTAGAGGAGAAAAATTTAGAGCGCATTGATCCTTTACAAACAACCCAGTGGAAATTCTATGTCGTCTTAACCAAAGAATTAGATCTTCATTTCCCTTATCAAAAAACAATCTCCTTATCTTCCGTGGCGAGAATCACTAACCCATGTACATATGAGGAATTGAAAGCGACGGTAGATGGTTTACTGCAGAAATAAGGACACAGTCCATGGGTTAGCTGTTTTTGAAAGGAATGGATTCGTCACCCGAGCGGCCTTGGCTTTGTCTCGAATATCCGCTTAAAGTGATCCCGGTAAATGAACAGCAGGTAAGCATGCGCGATGAAAAGGATGACGGCTAGAAGAAGCAGTGACTGGTCTAGAAACAGGTGAAGCAAGAGAATATTGACGACGATCGGGGACAACACGGCAAGGGCTAATGGCATGAAGCGGTTCGTTAAAAGCAATAGGCCGCATATCACCTCTAGTGTTTTCTCGACGATTAACAAATAATCAAATTCGAACAATGCCATTGCTTCCGGGCTAGTGGCGATGAACGGTTCAAGACCAAACACCACAAAGAAACCGTTTATGCCGGCAAGCAGAAAAACGAGGCCTAAAAATAGCCTGGCACCATGCATAAGGGTTCTGACCAATTTGTACACCTCCTAGTAGAGTGTATGCAAGGCACAAGAGGATCATCTAAATGAATTGTTCTCTATTTGTTCCCTGTATTCCTTCAGCCGTCTTTTAAAGGTGGCAACGCTGCAGCCTGCGAGTTCTGCGCCCTCAGGCTGGGATAACTTTCCTTCTTCCACTTGCTGGATCGCCTCCAGCAAAGGGCCTTCGATTTTATACTTTTTCGATTTTCGTCCGAATTTCACTCCTTTTTCCCTGGCGTTCTTCCGGCCTTCCTGTGTTCGTTCGATGGCCATGGAACGTTCAAATTCCACAAATGTCTCTAAAACATGGAACAACAGCTTAGTCATAGGGTTTTCCATCGATGCCGCTGTGAAGAGGCCGAGGTTTAAAATATTCACGGTCATTCCTTTCGCCGTTAACTCCGTGACGACTTGTTCTAAGTGGGAAAGGCTTTTGGCGATGGACTCCGGCTTTGTGACTAACAGCATGTCACCGGAACGAAGCTCTTCCAACAGCTGATTAAATTCCTTTTTCTCCGCGTGAGCCCCGCTCGTTATTTCTTTATAGACTTTCGCCGCACCTGCTTCTTTCAAGGTCGTAGCCTGAGCGTCTAATTCCTGCTCATTTGTATTCACCCGCGCATAACCATAAATCATGGCGTTGATCTCCTTTTTGATATTAATTGATCCTACTTTTTGATCCTTTAAAAACATTATACTACAGGGGTTTGTTTAAAATATCAGAAAAATAAATATTTTTGATACGAATTTTTGATACTGATACTAACACGGATGAAGGTTCATCAAATCATGGCAGTTCGATGTTCAATAAGGGCTTTCAGGGTGTGAGGTTCAGCCATTTATCATTCCAGCAGGCTCTTTTTCTATTCAAAGTTAGTAGAAAGGGAAAATGGAGGTTTGCTATAATGGGTGTTAATAAATAACATGACAGGAGACTATATCCATGAGGAAGCCTTACAGTGTGTTGACGGCTGCGCTGCTGGCAGGGGCGATGTTCTTATCCTCCGTCCCGCCCGTATCGGCAGAAGAAGTAATAGAACCAGCGGAAGAGCTGCCGCCGCTGGACCTAGGGGTTGGAATTACGCCATTTACCGATGCGAAAGGAACGAGATACGCAGTCGCTGTGCAGTTTCTTTACAATAATGGTATTGCAAGAGGCATAAGTGAAACTCGGTTTGGGGTAGACGAGCCGATCAAGCGAGTGGATGCGGCTATGATCATCGGTACCTACATGGCGATTGACTACATATTTCCTGACGCGCCGAGAGCTGCATTCAGAGATCTTCCCACCCGGGCTGTAAAAATTGTCTCCGCTCTTAAGGAAGCAGGCATTGTGAATGGAAAGACGGATACTTACTTCGGGTCGGACCTTCAAATTACGCGAGGCGAAGCCGCTATTATGCTGTACAATGCGTTTAAGCCGGAACTAAAAGAGTCTGACCAGCCGCTCACGTTCACGGATGTAACTGGCCGATACGAAGAGCCGGTTCGAGCGCTCGCCGCAGCCGGCATTATACAAGGCAAGACCGAAAGGCAATTCGGCACACATGATCCTTTGACAAGGGGGCAGCTGGCTCTGTTGATGTACGGAAGTTATCTCTATGAGCGCGGAGGGCTGGATCATTCAATTAGGCACAAAACAAGGTTTATTGCCTTTGGGGACAACAATACATCAGGGTCTTATTTTGAAGACCAGTATCCAGAGTATCAAAGCAACAAATGGACAGATCAGGTAGCTGCCGTCTACAGCAGGGAGCTCGCACGAAATATGTATAATGCAGGAGTGAGCGGCGATGACACCAATGAGGGGATGAAAAGGTTCAGGGAAGAGGTGCTGGCCTTATATCCTGACTCGGCAGCCATTATGTTTGGAATGAATGATGCTTTGCTGCTGCCTAATGGCCAGCCGCAAGTAAGCAAAGAGCAGTTTGAACAGAACATCACCAGCATGGTGACTCAACTAAAGGAAAGAAACGTCAAGGTTATGCTTATGACCAACCCGCCTGTACATGAAGAGCTTTATTATGAGTTTCATAGGGAGCAGAATGCAGAACAGCTGTATGCGGACAAAGGCGGCATTCGGAATTGGATCAACAGCTATAACGATATCATTCGCAAGGTCGCTAAAGAACAAGAAGTGGTGCTTGTCGATAATTATGCAAACGCCATCGCAAAGGCAGGCGGAGACACAGATGCGCACATTGCTAAGAGCGGCCTGGTGGATGACCTAATAGGCATTCACTGGAGTCCGAGGGGCAATAGTATGATCGCTTACTCTGTGAAGCACTATCTTTCAAAAAATTGAGATACAAATATGGAGATATAAATACTTATCTAAGAAATCAAGGGAGAAATAGGTTGTGATAGACGGTTTTTGGAAAGAGATAAAAGATTATTTATCAACGAAAAAATATATACAAACACTAAAAGGACGTGCTGAGGCGGAAGTACTGAACATTGATGATACAGCTGTCTATTTAAGGATTAGGAAGGATAATAAAACGATCAAAGCAGAAAAGAAGTATTTTGGAAAGGCTCTATCAATACTAAGTGAGCACTCAAGAGTAAGACAGAGAGACATCCTTGGCGGCGGTGCGGAAAGATACGTACTAGGCATTCTCGTTGGCCTGCCAGGGTTCTGCGGAGCAAGAGATACAGCTACGGGAACCTATTATGTTTATAAAAAGCAATAATGGAAGAGGTGCAGAGAAGGAATCTGCACCTTTTTTACATTTCCAAATAACTTTAGCTTTCTCCTGCATTTACCTTGTACAGTCTGCTTTTAGCATCCCCACTAGTAATGCTTTTCTACAGCCCGCAACAAACACCAGTGTTAAAATACTCCAATTAATGAAAAACATACTCCCGAGTTGCGGTTGTGTGCTCTAAAAAGACAGACTATTATAATTAATATGGATTTGAAAGAGGAGTTATTGTTCATACATAACATTTGGGAGAGATTCGTTTGTATACGCTAAACTTGGAAAATAATCAGCTAGAAGAAATACCGGAAACGACGTTCTTTGAAAATGACTTAAAAGAGCGGCAGCACATTGAAGAGTGGATTCGAAAGAACCCTGAGGTATTAGGGGAGGATTTATTAATTATCGGCCATGAGTACGATCAATTCGAAGTGAACGAGCGGCTTGATCTGCTTGCGTTAGATAAAGAGGGCACCCTGGTCATTATTGAAGTGAAAAGGGATACGACCGGAAGTAATGTTGACTTTCAGGCGTTGAAATACGCTTCTTATTGTGCAAGGCTAAGCCCGCAGGATATCCTTGATCTATATTCGGAGTATACGAGAAAGCATGCGCTGCGGCAGGTCGATCCGGAGAATGAGCTTATGGAGTTCCTGGAAGTGGAAAGCGAAGAAGAGGTAAGGACAATGTTAAATACAAATCAGCGGATCATCATCGTCGGGAAGGAAATTGATAAACGGATTCTTTCTGTTTGTACATGGCTTTATGAAAATAATATTGATATTAAGTGCATCACGTTAAAGCCTTATAAGCTGGAGAACCAGATTATTATCGATACGAATCAAATTCTTCCGCCTGATAAACTGGAAGATTATTATGTTAATAGGAAAGCGGCTGTTAAGGAACGCAAGGTTAATATAGATAATAAAGTATCTGCCTTCCTGCAAGAGGTGTCTGGCTTTATCAACACTCAAACGAATTACACAGCTCATTACGGCGGGAAACGCGATTATTTCCTCGGTCGTCAGTTCTTGAACCTTCCTTGGAAGTTCGTTTTCGCTTACAAAGCTAAAAATGATACAGCTGTCATGTTCATCGAATCAGAAAAGCCGCAAGCGGTGGAGTTAATGAAAGAAATCGCCGGCAGCCAGATTGGAGTATTGAGAGAGACGCTCGGATATGAAGTAGAGCTTATTCGAGGTGTAAAAAACAAGGATCTCTATAAGTTAGTCGTAAGAATAATATTCGACGAAGATCAGTCTCTTGAAGAACGTATTAGGATTTACACCGGTACTTTCGTGAAGTATAAGCAGTTTCTAGAAAGGGCAGCCCAAGAATATATTCTAACGAATCATACATAGAAGCACGAAGTGGCTTACATAGGGACTAACAACAAAAAATGGAGGTTGAGAAAGGTGATTTATTACTTATTTAATGGCGAGAAATCTGTATTAAAAAACGACGTAGGAGAGATCACAACGACATTCCAAAAGGTGAGCGAAAGCCAAGTTAATATAGAAGTGGAAATGAAACATGAGGATACAAGCACGCACGCCACATTTAGAAAGCAGGTTGTGGCAAAAGAGGACGGAAGGCTGCATCATTATCCTATTCAGAAATTTGCTGTGAGGGGAATAAATGCAGGAGAGCATAATACGGTAAAAAAGTATTTCACACATCTGCTGGGAGAAGAAGGTTACCAGGAATTTAGAGAACAATTTCTAAAGGAATATACAGTGCGCCAGGATCTAGAGTTAAACAAGCTGATTGGAAAAGGGTAAAGATAAAAGTGAATGTCGCTTATGTTCTTTGCTTTTGATGATGGGTGAGAGAAGGTTTCTTCTCTTACACATCTTTTTTGCCATATAGGTATTCAAATACGTTGATTCAATATACCACTCTCACCGTCGTACAAGAATATCATGATACTCTGCCTTCTTTCGTTTATGTTAAAATGAAGGTCAAATAAAGGTGAGGGGGATGTGTGTGGAGTTTCTATCGATTCTATCCTTTTTGGGTGCAGCGGTCGTCCTTACCGTTATGCCTGGGCCGGATAATCTGTTCACCTTGGCTCAGAGCATAGGAAAAGGAAGAAATGCAGGGATTTTTACGACACTTGGGCTTTGTACAGGGTTATTAGTTCATATTACGGCTGCGACAATCGGCATATCAGCCGTCGTTTATCATTCAGCTTTAGCATTCAACATAGTCAAATATGCGGGCGCCGCTTATTTGCTGTTCTTAGCGTATAAGTCATTTACAGAAAAAGGTTCAAGCTTCAACCTAGAAGCCGGGGATTCTTTAGACTACAAGTCTTTATATAAAAAAGGAATCATTATGAATCTGTTAAATCCAAAGGTGTCCTTGTTTTTCTTGGCATTTTTCCCACAGTTCATTAATTATGACAACGGCCATGTTTCCGCTCAAATGCTGATTTATGGAGTCTTATTTTTAGTCCAAACTTTGGTGATTTTCACCCTAATCAGCATATTTGCTGGAAAGGTAGGCTCTTTCCTGCGCCAGAGTCCGACGTTATCTAAAAGGATCAATATGATTCAAGGGACTTTATTTACGCTTATAGGGTTAAAAATTGCCTTTAGCCAAAAATAACAGTGAGTGCCTGTAAAGAGCAGCCCAAAGCTGCTCTTTTCTTGTTGAATGAAACCGCTCCGTCAGCGGAAGAAGCTATTTCTTGGCGTAAAAGCAATGAATGATGAGCTCTTCTCCTTTTCCTTTGGTCAATTATACAGACATGCATCATACCTTTTATAAGAGGAAGGTTTCATGACTCGAAGATATAAAGGAAAATAAAAGAGGGAGAAGGTAATGTGACACGTAAAGTGGACTGGACCAAAATACATGACAAGTCAACGGAGGCACTGGAGGATGAATTGAACATCATTCGAACGGTCATCATTCATCATGATCCCAAATACTTGATTCCTGAACTGACTCTTTTTTGTTATCTTTTCTTAAACAAGAGGGTAGTCGAGCCAGGGTACTTAGAATACTTATACGGGTTAATCATTTCGGAAGGAAGACAAAAGGAATATAAAGGGCGCTTCTCCTGGGCTGCCATAGAAGGGGTCATGCAAAGCTTGGAGAGCTTCTTTGAGAATTGGGTGTACTCCAATCTTTCGCGAAAGGTGAAGGACTTGAAGGACCAGAGGGAGAAGGAGAAGCAGTTTCTTGCGGCCTCGCTTTCAACGGACTACGTGCTGAATGGCGGCGAAACGAACTACGAGCTTTTAAAAAGCCAAGTCATGAACGTATTTCAATCGTCCAGGAAATGGATGAAGAAAAACGAAGGGTTCACGATCACCCAAGTGTTTCACATCATTGAAGCGATCACCGGCTTGTATGAACAGCGGTTATCCGCCTTTAAGGAGGACATCGTGATTGCCAGCCAGGATCTCATGGACCGGCAGTACTGCCTGATGGCCGGGAAGGCTTCTGCCAGTGAGGAAGAGCGGGAATCTCAAAGACTGTATAAGGAGAACAGGAAAGAGCTGTTGGCTCGCTATGTAAGCAATCGTTACGAACAGGTGAAGAAAGATATTCTATTGATCACAGAAGAAGATTTGATGGGCTATGAGCCGAATTTGGATAAAAAGGCACTCCATCATTTTATCCAACGGTTTTCTTCTTATATCGATAAGCCGCATCCCGATTTTAAATACCCGACCGATGATAATCCATTTAGGGAACGGCCTATTGTAAGCTTCGGCGATACGTTCATTGTGCCAAGTATACTGAGTCTTGTGTGGGCGGTGCAGAAGGAAATAGAGAGCGATATCTTAATGGATGAAGAGTATCGGGAGACCTACACAGAGAAAAAGGGGCGTTTTTTAGAGGATGAGGTGAATCAAGTATTTAAGAAGATTCTTCCTGGCTGCCAGGTGTATAGTCCTGTGCATTATTATATTGAGGAAAATGGCGAAAAGAAAAGGTGCGAGCTGGACCACCTGATCATGTATGATTCCAATCTTTTTTTGGTAGAATCCAAGAGCGGCCGGTTTACAAAAACGGCAAGAAGAGGCGCGTTTCTCTCCTTTCAGTCGAGCATTGTGGATAACATCGAGAAAGCCTTTGTACAGGCACGCCGGGCGAGAAAGTATATTAATGACAACGAGCGCCCCGTTTTCAAAAATAAGAGCGGCAAGAAAATCCTGACACTAGATAATAAAGAAAAGTACTTTAACTTGTTCCTCCTGAATATTACGCTCGATAATTTCGGGCAGGCGGCGACCAACTTACACAAGCTTCGTGATATCGGAGTGTACCGGTACAAGGAGTATCCTTGGTCCGTCCATTTAAATGATTTAAAGAAAATAGCTGAGTTTATTGAATTTCCAAGCCAATTTCTGCATTATGTTCACAGGCGCTTGAAGGTGAGCAACCGCTTAGACATGAAGTCTGTGATCAGGTCCTCGCGTGAGCTCGACTTATTTTACAACTATCTCGTACAAAACTTATACTTTGATGACATTACAAGCAACGATCTTATTATATTGGAGAGCGGCGGAGAGAATTTGCTGAACCATTATCTCAGCCGGCAGGGCCACAAGGAAAAGCCCCGGCAAGCCATCTCGGCAGGAATGAAAGCCATCATCCGCAGACTAGAGCAAAGCCGCCAATTCGGGCATTCTTATATCATTATGCAGCTGTTGGAGATGAATGCGAATGCCAGAAAGCACATGGAGCGTACGATCGATGCTGTGCTGGACACCTCCCGCAAACATAAAGGAAAGATCACAGAAGCCGTCATGAAAATGGAGGAGGCCGATTTAGGGGTTAGCATCATTGCCTGTGAGGCCTCCGCATTAAACCATGAGAACTGGCTGGCCAGGTGCTATATGCGAATGTACGAGCATCAAACCTCGAGCTGGTTGGGCCTCATCAACTATACGGATAAAGCCACCGGAGAAAAGGTCGATGCCGTGTTAATGATCGCCCGAAAAGAACCGCTTAAAGAGGATCCGCAGCTGGATGAACTACTCGACAAAATCGGGCGGACGGTATAAAGGACAGCATGACTTTTTTTAAGTGAAACGAACAGTGAGCCGCTATCCGCTCACTTTTTTTGTTTGCGTCAGGCAATTACCTAATGGTTCGCCTTTTCTTTAATATGAGTGAACGGGAAGGAATTTATGTATATTACGCATAATGGCCATGCAGTTGGAAACATTATTTACTGTGAAAGGAGGGAAATCATCATGAAGAAAAAATTATCTTCTATGTTATGTGCTTTGCTTTTAACGACAATGACACTTGGTGTATCTGTTCATGCGGAAGACAACAATATGCATGCGGATAACGATAACAATAATGGTGTGACGACTAGAAACGTCAATACAGCTACTGATAATAATACTGCCGCTGCTGCTGACGACGATACTAATTGGGAATGGCTCGGTTTATTAGGGTTAGCCGGCTTACTTGGGCTTAGAAGAAGAGACAGAGAAGTACGTGAATAATCGTAAGCATGTTTGTCTTTATCGATTGGCTATTTAGGCTGACAAATAAATAATGAATCGAATGGAACTGTAAGCATCCAATTCAATTGGATGCTTATGCTTGCTGGCAGATGAAGATTAGCGATATACAGTTGGTCTTATTATTCTTTACATATTATAGGGTTTACCTTGGAAGGGCGAATACTTTCCATACATTATGATCCGTTTATTGACAATAATGTGTATTAAAATTATAATAAATCTGATTTTGGTTAAAATAGATCAGTTTTACATGGCCAAAGGCTGCTTGATTTTTTATTTTAGTCGATTAACCCTCAAAATTTTATATTGATCGGAAATAGGTGCAAGTTAGAGCATTATAAGGCTCTAACCGCTTAAAAGGGAAGCCGGTTAAACTCCGGCACGGACCCGCCACTGTGATGGGTTACAGCATTCAATGCTGAATACGTTCAGAAAAACCACTGGGTTTATACCTGGGAAGGTTTGAATGTTATGCCCTAAGTCAGGAGACCTGCCTGTTTTAACAACACCGTCAGACCTACGGGATCATGGGAAGGTGGTTAGAATGTTGATAATCATTCGTCTGAATCTATTTCTCTATCTATCTAGTGATATTGGACTATTCAGTCGTTCTTTCATTTATTAAAAAGCATTTCTGACCTCTTAAGCCGGTCGGAAATGCTTTTTTATTTTATTACATATTAATTGGGGGTTCATTACGGTGAAAAACAGTGTTCAAAGAAAGATGCTAGGTTTCTTGGTGGTTTTCTGCAGTCTCATCCTTTCTTTATCTGGATGTGCCAAGGATGAAGAAGCGGACACTGCAGCTGCAGTGTCCGAAAAGAAAGCAACTTTGGCCTTTCCATGGAGTCCGACAAGCCTTGATCCACACGGCAATGACAGCTGGGAAGTCATGCGTTCAGGTACAGCGGAGACTTTAGTGAAGCTAAATGAAGAGCTCGAAGTTACTCCTTGGCTGGCGAAGGAATGGACACAGGAAAATGACAAGACATGGGTATTCAAGCTGGAGGAAAATGTACGTTTCCATAATGGAAAAACAATGGACGCAGCTAGCGTGAAAGAATCATTAATGCGCTCTCTAGAGAAAGATACTAAAGTAAAGGACTTGCTGCAGGTAGAATCCATGGAAGTACTTTCAGAAAACGAATTAAAAATTGTTACGAAACAACCTAATGCCGCTTTGGCCGCTCATTTAGCTGATCCGTCAACCATCATTGCTGATGTGGCGACCATAGAAGAGAAGAATAGTTACCCCGCGCTTACGGGGGTGTTTAAATTTAAACAGTTTACAAAGGATGAAGACTTAATTGTAGAGAGATATGAAGATTACTGGGGAACACAAGCGCTGCTTTCAGAAGTCACCATTAAATTTATTCCGGACGGAAACACGCGTTTGATGGCACTGCAGTCGGGAGATGTCGATGCAGCAACGGATATCCCAATTGATAATATCTCTTTATTGAAAAAGAACGAGACGTTTGATGTATTGACAGCTCCTTCGCTCCGGACCCACCTATTGCTTTTTAATATGAATTCCCCTCTATTTAAGGAATTGAACTTGCGGCAAGTCATTGATCGATCCATTCCGCGGGAGGATATTATTCTGTCAATTATGATGGGGCAAGGTACAGAAGCAAAGAGCCCATTCCCGGAAATATTGCCATTCGGCAAAGGAGAGAGGGAAGAGACGAAGGGATCGGTTGAACAATTAATGGAACAGAGCGGGTGGAAGAAAAACCCCGATGCTATATGGGAAAAGGAAGGGAAAGCATTTGAAATTACACTGTTAACTTTTCCGCAGCGACCAGAACTAACCGTAATGGCAGAAGCTATACAAAGTGAGCTATTGGCTAAAGGAATGAAGGTCAACATTCGTCAGGTGGAGAATATTGACGAGGCACTCATAAATGATGAGTGGGATTTGTCTATGTACAGCATGTTAACGGCACATACAGGCGACCCTCAATATTTTTTAAATATCTTCTATCGGTCCGATAGTGAAGCAAATATCAGCCACTATGCTTCATCCCATCTTGATGACATGATTGATGAATTGAATCGTACCGTTGACTCAACTAAACGCAACCAATTGGCATTACAAATCCAAGAAGTGATCAATCAAGATTTGCCGCAGTCGTTCATCGTCCATCCAAAAACAGTATTTGGTGTTAGGAATAACGTGAAAGAATTTACGCCTCATCCGATTGAATATTACTATATTCATTCTCAAATTGATGTAACAAAGTGAGGGAGGAAATGATTCTTTTTTGTTTAAAGCGTATGGTTCAATTAATATTAGTAATCTTTTTAGTTTCAACACTTACTTTTTTGCTTTTAAGGCTGGCTCCAGGGGATCCAGCCTATATATTGCTTACAGCTCATGACGTGCCTGTTTCCGAAGATGCATTGACTGCTTTGCAAAAAGAACTTGGATTGTCAGAATCATTAGGGAGTCAATATATACAGTGGATAAAAGGAGTGGTCACTTGGCAATTTGGAGCATCCTATGTATCGAAAGAGCCTGTGATCGAAGAACTGCTCAGAAGGGTGCCTGCTACCTTGGAGCTGGCAATGTCCGGCTTAGCGGTGGCGGTCATTATCACTCTTATTATAGGAATTTCGACGGCTATTTATGCGAATGGCTGGCTTGATATGACCGGAAGATTGATGGCTCTGCTGGGATCTTCAATCCCTTCCTTTTGGCTTGGCTTCTTGCTTATTTACTTTTTCTCCGTTCAAAATGGATGGCTGCCTTCTATGGGACGCGGCACGCTGCAACATTTAATTTTGCCGGCCACCACTCTTGGGTTGGGAATGGGCACGATCTATGCACGCCTCTTACGTACCAGCATGCTGGAAATGCTAAACCAGCCTTTTATTAAAGCTGCCAAGGCGAGGGGGTTATCTAATAGGCGTATATTGGTATTTCACGTTTTTAAACATGCCTTTTTGCCTGTGATGACTTTGTTAGGGACAAGCTTTGCGTCGATGCTTGGGGGAAGTATTATTGTAGAGTCCATTTTTTCTTGGCCGGGTTTAGGAAAATACATCGTTGAGTCCATCAACATGAGAGACTATCCAGTCATCCAAGGTTACGTCATTTTTACCTCTTTCTTATTTGTATCTATCCATATCGTCGTTGATATGATTTATGCACTGTTAGATCCGAGGTTAAGAGTTCACTAGAGAGGATGATTGAATGAAGAAAACTCCGTATTCATGGGATGCAAGCCTGATTGTGGGGATTAATTTACTAATCATAATCGTTCTTATTGGTCTGTTAGCCCCTTGGATTTCTCCCCACGACCCTTTAAAAGTGAATTTGTCGAACCGGTTCGTATTTCCAAGCTGGACTTATCCATTTGGAACGGATCATTTAGGGCGATGCATTTTATCGCGAATTATTTACGGTATCAGAATAAGTGTGGCTTTTGCCTTTCTTATTATGATAGTTACGTTCATTATCAGCCTTCCCATCGGACTCATAACCGGTTATTGGCGGGCCCGTGCGAACCACTTTTTTATGCGTTTGATTGATGGTACGCTGGCCATACCAGATATTGTGCTTACCATCGCTATTGTCGGGATGCTGGGACCTGGTTTTCTTAATATGATGATCGCCATTATCCTCGTTCGCTGGGCAAGCTACGTTCGGTTCATTCGCAGTCTTGTTTTGAAAATTTGTGAGGAAGATTATATACTATCAGCACGAATGTCTGGGAATACGCATGCGCGTATTATGAGGCGTTATATCCTTCCTGTCACATTTTCACCCCTTGTTATTTTTGGAGCGCTTGATATGGGGAAAATCGTCCTTCTCATGGCGGGGCTTTCTTTTTTGGGGTTGGGTGCTCAGCCTCCAACGCCAGAATGGGGAGCTATGCTGCGTGATGCTACAGCCTATTTTCAAATTGCGCCTCACATGATGGTATTTCCGGGGGTGGCTATCTTGCTTTTCGTTCTGGCTTGTCAATTAATCAGTGATCGGTTTAAAAAGCTGAATGCGGCTGATCTAAAAGAGGTGTAAGATGGTAAAACCTTTATTAAGCATGGAGCATGTAGAGATTTCTCTTGAGAGAGACGGAAAGCTAAGACCGATTGTTCACGATGTAACCTTTCAATTGTATCCCGGTGAGATAGTGACTCTAACAGGAGCAAGCGGGTGTGGAAAAAGCTTAACTGCCCATGCCATTGTCGGATTATTGGAACATGGATGCAGAGTAACGAATGGACACATTTTTTACAGGAAGGAGAATGTCTTGAATTACGATGAAAAGGGCTGGCAAACCCTGCGCCGGGAGGAAATTGCCTTACTCATCCAACACTCATTAAATGGTTTGGACCCGATTCGGACTGTGAAGAAGCAGATGATTGAAACGTTGAATCAAAAGAAGAAGCTGCCGAGAAAAGAGGTTAAGGACATTCTATATTCTCTTTTGCATGAAGTCGGCTTTGACGATCCGGGGCATATCCTATCCTCTTATCCATTTGAATTAAGCGGAGGCATGCGCCAGCGGGTTTTGTTAGCGATGATGATCAGCCTGAACCCCAAGCTGTTGATTGCAGATGAGCCGACGACCGCTCTTGATGCCCTAAATAGGGAAAAGGTATTAACCTTGCTGAAGAAACTGCAACGCGACTTCGGGCTGACGGTTTTGCTTATTTCCCACGATCATGAAAGTGTAAATAAATGTGCCGACCGCATCATTCAGATGGATCAAGGAGGCATCGTTCCCGCATGTTACTTGAATTACGAAATGTGACCAAAGATTACCCGTTAAGACCTAGGAGAACATCATTATTCAAAAAAACGCCGCGTTTTAAAGCGGTTAATCAGGTAGACTTGACGATCAAAAAAGGAGAAATAGTCGGGTTAGTTGGTGAAAGCGGCAGTGGAAAAAGCACCTTGGCGAAATTAATCATGAATATTGAGCCGGTAACGTCCGGGAAAATTTTGTTGAATGGCCAGCCGGTTCATGGAAAAAGGATGAGTGATTTGACATTGTATAAGCAAATGCAATTAGTGCTCCAGGATTCCTCGTCCTCCTTGCATCCAAACATGCGAGTGAAGGAACTGTTAGAAGAGCCGCTTCGCAATTATCTTCGTCAAGAAAAAACAATGCGGGAAGCAACCATCCGAAAGCTGCTTAAGCTGGTGGGACTCTCCCCTCCGTTTTTATCCCGGTATCCGCATCAATTGAGCGGGGGACAGAAGCAGCGTGTATGTATCGCAAAAGCGTTAGCAGTCCAGCCGGACATCATCCTATTTGATGAATCAATTGCCAGCTTGGATCATCCATCTCAAATGGAGATCCTACATATGTTGAAGCACATTCAAAAACAGCAGCAGCTATCTTACTTATTCATTACCCATGACCTTAAATCGGTCCAGCAGCTGTGTGATCGGGTCGCGGTCATGTATCAAGGGGAACTAGTGGAAACTTTCAGCCGCTGGGACCCTGATCAGCTGCGCCATCCTTATTCGCGTTTATTATTCCAGACTCTTAATTAAATACAGGGAACTGCTTATTGGGATGTGTGATTGAGGAGGTGTAATGGGGAGCTTGAGAGGCGGCTGCACTTCTTAACAATTGGATAATACGAGTATTCATTTGCTTTTTAAGCGGATTTTTATTGGAAAAACAAGCAGGAGCATGAGTTTTTCGGTTGCTGCTCATCTGCTTGGGTAAATTATTCAGAATCTATGAAGAAAGTGTGGATATTAAACGAATTGTATATAGACGAGGAAACTAGAAGACAAGGGACAGGGGAAGTACCTCTACATAAAGCCAAAGAGTATGCAATCGAAACAGGTGCTAAAAGCATCAACTTAAGCACAGCGCCGGATAATGATTCTGCCCAGCAGCTATATGAAAAACATGGGTACGTACGGGGTTCGCAATTTTATCATGATGAATTATGTTTGACTTAATCATCATACAATCCTTTCGGTGCAGAAATTGTTGCTGCTCTTGACATTAGCATGCTAGTTCCGGTAATTGGCGCAGTACTTGCTGGAACGGTATTTGGTGAACATACTTCACCGTTATCAGACACAACGATTCTGGCTTCGATTGGAAGCTCCGTGCACCCCATCGATCACATGATGACACAGCTTCCATATGCTGTGTTGTGCAGTCTCGCTTCTATCATCGGCTTCCTTGTTTTAGGGTTTACGAATAATTCCATGATTGGGCTGCTTGTTGCATTAGTCGTAGTGGCCGCTGGAGCATTTATCTTAAAAAATCGAAGTGATAAGCTAGCGGGTGAGCTGCGAATAAATGAAGAGATTGCCAAATAATGAATCCTTTTAAGTTTCTTAGTTCAATAAAAAGATATGAAAAGCCGGTCAGTCTGTGCCGGCTTTTTTAATGTGGTTAAAAACCAGTGTGATCACCCGTAAAAGTACAAAAAAACACCGTGTATTGTGTGGATTTATAGAGACCAATAGTCTACTAAGTAAATAGTAAGTGATAATGAAACTCTTTTTCATTGACTTGTTGTATACGATTGTATACTATTTTAAGAAAGATGGCCGGTATACAATTGTATGCAAAGGAAAGGAGCTCAACTATGAGAAGCGAAAGGCATAGAGGGCACAGGGAAAACAGGGACGAAGAAGGAGATGTTCATCAACAAAGAGATCATCATTCTCGTCGGCGCGGGGCCAAAACATTCCGACGGGGAAGAGCCATCGCATTTTTAGAGAGGATGAATCTTAAACGCTCTACACTAAAGAAGCAATTAGAAACGCCGGAGCTGCAATCCATTCATCCCGTTTTAGTCGGGGAATTAAAAGCCATCGACATGGTCATCAGTGAATTTGTCCAATTATTTGAACTTCATGAGTTTGAGGAAGAGGCAAAAGGCAAGGAAAATGAAGAAAAGGAAGCTTCCTTGTTAGATTCTGAAGATGACCACAACTAATCCGAATGAAGGAGCAAGCCTCATGAAACAGATGAACCATTATATTGATTCCGTTTTTTCTAGCCAAGACCACATTTTAGAGGAAGTGCTTACTTCTATAAGAGAGAACGGCATGCGATCGATCTCGGTATCTCCCTCCTCTGGAAAGCTTCTTACCATGCTTGTATCCATTTCAGGGGCTAAACATGTCCTCGAAATTGGGGCGCTTGGCGGCTATAGCGGCATTTGCCTGGCTAGAGGGTTCGGTGAAGACGGAAAACTGACGTCACTTGAATTAATGGAAAGCTATGCAGAATTAGCATATAGCAATCTATCTAAAGCTGGTTTTGGCAATCAAGTATCCTATATGACTGGGCCCGCTTTAGAAAGCCTTGAACAACTGGTTAACGACAACAAGCAATTTGACTTTTTCTTTATCGATGCAGACAAAGAGAACTATGAAAACTACTTAGACTATTGCATAAAACTAGCGGAAAGCGGAGCTTTAATTGTTTGTGATAACGTACTGGCGAGAGGCACTGTAGCGGGCGAGAGTGCTGAGCCTGCGCAGCATACTGAGTTTATGAAAAAATTTAATGAAACAGTGGCTGAACATCCTCAATTAGAATCTATCCTTATTCCAATTGGTGATGGAATGACCGTTTCAAAAGTGAAATAGCGAAAACTACTAGAAGAAGAGGATCAACCATAGAAATCATTAAGCGGAGGGATAGACATGTTCGTACAAATTCGTAAATGGACAGTGACAGAAGGAAATGCTGATAAGATTATTGAGCGTTTTAAGAAGAAGCCAGGCCAAGGACCTTCGTTAGTTGAGCAGAGAGAAGGCTTTATAGGCCGTGAATTAATGGTGAAAAATGTTCGCCGCGGGGAAGAAGAAGTGCTGATGATGGTTCGCTGGGAGTCGGAAGAGGCTTGGAAAGCATGGGAGAAGAGCCCGGAGCATATCGCAGGACATAAACGCAAAATTAAAGAGCACGGCGGCAAACCGCCACAGCCTGAATATGTGATTGCTATGGAGCATGGCAGTTACACAGTAGTTGAATAAGAGAGCGGAAGCGATAGGGAGAGGTCGAGTTTCACCACTTCATATAATGATTGAGAGCTTTAAATAAGAAACAGGGACTTTATAGCGTGTTCAGTAACGGGCAGCCCGTACAAAATTGGGCTGCCCGTTTTTCATGTCCTCTATGGACAGCCGTGTTTGTTTGGCAGAGTGTAAGAAGGTCATATCCATCAGTTTGCTGAAATATATTGAGTGTGGTTAATCAATCAATCGGGCTTCGAGTGATGAATCCCGCCTTAGGAGAGGATCGGAGATGAAAACACGGGAAAAGCAAATTAAGTTAAATGGACTCACGTTTCGGTATCGAGAGACTGGGGAGCCCGCGGCACCGCCGATTGTGACTCTTCACGCGCTGGGGAAAAATGCAGCGTCATGGGATCAGGCAGCTGCTGTGTTAGGGGGAGAATACCACGTATTGGCTTTGGACCAACGAGGTCACGGTGGGAGTGCGAGAACGGGTACATACACCTTTGAGCTGATGTGCGAGGATGTGCTTCATTTTGCGGATGCGATGAAGCTGGACCGGTTTACGCTCATGGGTCATTCTATGGGAGGAACAGTAGCCTATCTTTTCTCGGAAACTTTTCCTTCAAGGGTAGAGCGGCTGATTGTGGAGGACACACCGCCTCCTTTTTCGGATAAGCCGCTCGACATTCCTCCTCCACCTTCTGGTCCGCTGCTGTTTGATTGGCAGGTGGTGCCTTCGATTTTGCGGCAGCTGAATGAACCTGATTCCAAATGGTGGGCGCGCCTTTCTGACATTACCGTGCCGACTCTGATTATAGGCGGCGGGTCGAGTCATATTCCCCAAAACAAACTGCAGGAAGTCTCAAAGTTGATTCCGAATTGCGAGTTGGTGACGGTAGAGAATGCGGGGCACTTTGTGCATGATGACAATCTGCCAGCCTTCCTAGCTGCTGTAAAACATTTTCTTCCTTCAAAAACCAGGTGATGGAATGACTAAAATATCGATTCGTCCAATGAATCTAGAAGAGGCACAGGAAGTTTCTCAATTTGTTTACGGAGTGTTCGATAAGTTTATAGCTCCTGATTACTCTGATGAAGGGATATGTACCTTTAAGAAAATAAACGAACCGGGTGCTATCGAAAAGCGAAATAGAGAAAATCATTTTGTTTTAATAGCGATGCTGGATAATGTGATGGCCGGGGTCATTGAAATTCGCGATTCCAGGCACATTTCAATGCTTTATGTCGATGGCAAGTATCAAAATCGCGGCATTGCCAAATCCTTATTAACTAGCGCTCTCGATAAAATACGAAAGCAGCATCCGAAGCTGGATGTTATAACCGTTAATTCCTCTCCTTACGCTATAAAGGCTTATGAAAAACTAGGGTTTCAGAGAATCGACGAAGAACAAGTCGTTCAAGGATTAAGGTTTGTGCCTATGAGAAAGTGTTTGTTGAACTAAAGGTTGCATGAAGTTCATATAAAGTACAACTGCCTCTCTCTGATCCGCTACACATTCTTTGTTACATCCACTCTTATATACTCTAGACACCTTTTTACCTGCCTTCTACTGTTTAGTGCAAAAATGTACTGCATCAATTTTCATTGTCCTCTTAAAGAAACTGAAAAGTGATCATATCCTATAAATGTAAGGAAAATATTCAATACAGGTAAGGGGTGTGGAAATTTGATTGAGCTATCTCCGATTGAAATAGGCGGGCACACCTTTTTGGCGGTTACTGTTAAACTTCCTAAAACGACTTTGCTGTCTGTATCCAACGACAAGGGTTATATTATGTGCGGGGCTTTAGATATTGCCTTTTTTAATAAAGAACTAGCCGATCGAAAAGTAATTGCAGCACGGGCAGTAGGGGTTAGAACCATTGATCAACTCTTAAACGCGCCGTTAGAATCCGTAACATACGAAGCAGAAAAATTAGGGATAAACAAAGGAATAACAGGTAGAGACGCATTACTGAAAATGATTTAAAAAACTTGCCTCACGCCTAGCGATGTTAGGCGTGAGGTAATCTTATTCTGCTTTGGCAAACGAATTGTGGAAGAATTTCTTGTTTCACTAACGTGCAGGTGGCAAAATGAAGCTATGACTTTACTGCAGAGGAGAGCATGATGAATATTAGGTTACTAAATAAAGACGAAAACCCGCCTATGGATTTGCTGTTATTAGCCGACCCTTCTCGAAATATGGTTGAAGAGTATGTGAAAAGAGGAGAATGCTATACGGCGGAGAGTGATAACCAGGTGATTGGCGTGTATGTATTGCTTCCGACGAGGCCTGAAACGGTGGAGTTGGTGAACGTAGCCGTTGCAGAACACTATCAAGGCAGGGGGATAGGGAAGCAGTTAGTGATACATGCGGTTCAAACAGCCAAAGGAAAAGGGTACAGAACCATTGAAGTGGGGACTGGCAATTCAAGTATAGGACAGCTTGCGCTCTATCAGAAATGCGGGTTTAGAATAACTGGTGTGGATATCGACTTTTTCATTAGGCATTACCAAGAAGAAATTTTTGAGAATGGCATACAGTGCAGGGATATGATTCGTCTATCTCAGGATTTATAAAAACAAAACATTGAATTCTTGTCTAACAAGCAGTCTAATTTAAGGTTAGACTGTATCTAAAGTAAGCTGAAAGGGGGGAGCAAAATGGAACGAGTAAACGACATCACTTGTGAGAAGAGGACTTATTCTAGAGAGTTTATCTCTCACGAACATGATTTTGGGCAATTTCTTTTTCCATTACAGGGCTCCTTAGATATACAGACGGAGCGGCAAGAGATCAAGCTGGACCCCGATCATTGTTTCTATCTTCCTCCTAAATTAGTTCATCATTACCGGTCCATTGACAGAAATGAATTTTTGATCTTAGATATTCCGATGCACTATTTACCGGAGGATACAAGCAGCATGTACACACAGCTGGATCAACAGTGGGCTTCCATCCGGTATTTGTTGTTGGAAGAGGCGAAAAGCCAGGAAGGCGCAGCTGCCTTAGTAGATTTGACTAGATACATAACGAACAAGCTTCAACATTCTATCGCCCCTTCTATTGACTACATCCATAAACACTTTAGGGAGCCGATCAGATTAGAGACGTTGGCAAGCTTAGAGCATTACCATCCGGCATATTATTCAGCATGGTTTAAGAAAAAAACCGGAAAAAGCCCAAAGGTGTATATATCGGAGCTTCGTTTAAAGGAAGCTAAACATCTATTGCTTTCAACAGGGTGGTCCATGTCGAGAATTAGTGAGGAATTAGGCTTTGAGAATTCGTCTTCATTTACGAGATGGTTTGTTAGATGGGAAGGGACGTCTCCACAAAAATATAGAATCCTTAATAATGGATAAAAGAGATCTTAAACTGGGCAAAGAAAATTTTTAAGAAGTTTTCTATGATCAGTTTGAAGGTTTCTTTTATCTTTTTTATTGAGGTGAACAAAATGAAGGGAACATGGGCTCCTTTTCTCATCCTGCTGGCAGCCGTGCTTTGGGGGACGACGGGTACCACTCAGGCGCTCGCACCCGAAGCCGCGCACCCGATTGCTATTGGTGCTACCCGCTTGGCGGTAGGTGGTCTGTTTTTATTGTGTCTTCTTCTTCTAGTTGGAAAAGTGGATTTTAGAAATTGGCCGCTCAAGACAACCGTATTGGCTTCCTTAAGTATGGCATTGTACCAGCCATTATTTTTCTCCGCGGTCACCATAACAGGGGTGGCCATTGGAACAGTCGTAGCCATCGGCAGTGCCCCTATTTTATCTGGTTTCATGGAATGGGTGTATGTAAAAAAACGCCCGAGTGTCGTTTGGTGGTGTTCTACTTTTCTATCCATCGCAGGCTGTCTCATGCTATTTATGAACAAAGAATCGGCCTATGTAGATCCTGTCGGAATTGTCATGGCATTGGGAGCGGGGTTATCGTTTGCGAGTTATACCCTTGTAAGCAGAGGGCTGGTTGAGACATACTCCTCTTTATCAGTAGTTGCCGTTGTTTTCACTCTTAGCGCCATCTGGTTATCCCCATTTTTGTTTGTGTTTGATATGTCTTGGATCACGAGTCTTCAGGGGATGGGCGTAAGCCTTCACCTTGGGGTCATAGCAACCGGGATCGCCTATTTTCTTTTTTCAAAGGGCCTTACCCATGTTTCTTCCTCCACTGCCGTGACACTTGCGCTGGCAGAGCCATTAACCGCAGCCCTATTAGGGGTTTTCGTATTAGGGGAATCCTTGGGCTTCACTTCCTGGCTAGGCATTTTTCTCTTAATGCTGGGGATCGGAATATTAATCGGGTCGTCCAAAAAACCTGCTGGCCAAAAGGAACTCAAGATGGTTCAGGAATAATGAGCCTTACTTAGATAGGAGATCCTCAATAGGCAGCGCCGGATGGTCCTATAAATCATTGGATGAATATAACGAAGAAACCCAGCTCATCTCCTCACGTGGAGACAGCTGGGTTTCTTTTTGCCTGGGCCGCACATTGCCCAAAACGACACATGTATAAAAGCCGACTCCTTCGTCACTAAGCATGATCAGTTATAAAAAATACTGAATGGTAAGAGGGAAATAAACGCATGATTTTCCAATCTAAGGTACAGACTAGAATATCATAATAGAAGGTGGGGATCCTTTCATGCTGTTTTTTCGGAAAAACAATAAGGAATCAGGTTCTTCCCGACCACCTAATCAACTCCCCCATCAAGGTTCGATAAGCTCCAATTTCATGGATAATGTAGAAGAAGCCCGTTCCCTTTTTTATGATACGCCGGATCTTGTCGTGAGGCATTTAGTCATTCAACAAACAAAGAGCCAAGCAGCGCTCATTTATTTGAGCGGCATCACGGATAGTAAAACTATTTTTAATCATGTATTGAGCCCGCTTATATTTGAGGATATAAGGGTATCACTGGGTCACATAAAGGAAGCGAGTACGTGGCCGCAAATTGAAAGTGCCATTTTAAATGGCGAATCTGTCTTGTTTGTAGATGGACGTACAGAAGCATTCATTTATGATACTTCCTTTTCCTAAAAGATCTATTGAAGAATCACCAGTTGAATCTTCCTTAAAAGGGGCCCATGTCGGGTTTACAGAGACCGGAAGTGAGAACGTAGCGTTAATCCGCAAGCAAATCCACAATCGGGAACTGAAAATAAAGGAAATGACGGTTGGTAAAAGAGGAAAAGCGAAGGTTTCTATCTTGTATCTATCAGATGTGGCGAACCAAGAGGTGCTGAAGGAGCTCGAGGAAAGAATCCAGAAAGTGGATGTTGATAGCGTTTTGGGTGCGGGTGAACTTGCAGAATACATTGAGGATCACCCATACTCTCCTTTTCCGCAGCTATTATTGACAGAACGTCCTGACTTTGCGGCTTCGGAGATTTTACAAGGAAGGATCGTCACCGTGGTCGACCGATCACCTAATGTCATCGTCGGCCCTGCCACGTTTGATTCTTTTTTCAAAACGACAGATGATTACAGCTCGCGCTGGATGGTCGCTTCTTTCCTTCGTCTCATGAGGTATTTCGGTTTTTTGATCGCCATCTTTTTACCAGACATCTACATCGCAACCATTTCCTTTCATGTGGATGTCATTCCTTTAAACCTGTTATTATCCTTAGGCGCATCAAGGGAACGTATTCCTTTTCCCCCTTATATTGAGGCCTTTATTATGGAGCTGACGATAGAAATGCTGAGAGAAGCGGGGGTCCGGCTCCCTGCGAAAATTGGACAAACCGTTGGCATTGTAGGTGGTATTATTATCGGCCAGGCAGCGGTGGAGGCGGGGATTGTCAGTAATATCATGGTCATTGTTGTAGCGTTGACAGCCGTCGCCTCTTTTATTATTCCTAATTATGAAATGGGGTCAGCCGTTCGAATCATCCGCTTTCCGATGATGATCCTTGCTTCGATGTTCGGATTTGTAGGAATTATCGTTGGATTTATGATCTTGCTGGCACAATTCATTTCGCTTAAATCATTAGGAACGCCGTATGGCAGTCCGATCGCTCCTTTACGGTTTCCAGATTGGAAGGACTTATTTATTCGCCTTCCCCAGTGGTCGATCAGAAATCGTCCTTTCAGCACGAGTGCCATGCAAATGAAAAAGGCTAATCCCAACCGTCCAGAAGGGGACAAACGGCGATGAAAAATATAAAGAGTGAAATTACGCTGATGCAATATATTCTTTTGATTCACGGTGTGCAAATGGGGGTTGGCGTATTAACATTGCCTCGTGAATTAGCTGAAAAAGCAGGGACAGATGGCTGGATGGTGCTCATCCTTTCCTGGTTTCTTTCGACAACGGCCAGTTTAATCATCATACAAGTCATGAAGAAGCATCCGGATGGAACGATCCTTGACCTGTTAACCCATTATTTTGGAAAATGGGTAGGAAAGGCCGCTGCCATCATATTTGTCTTGTATTTTGCTGTATTGGCCCATGTTATTTTTGCTAGAGAAGCTCTCTTTATCCAAGCGTGGATTTTACCTTACATCGAGGTATACGTATTAATTTTACTGCTATCGATTCCTAGCTATCTCATTGTTCGAGAAAACATCAAGATCCTGGGCAGGTATGCTGAATTCATTTTTTTCATGACCTTATGGACGCTGATCACTTATTTACTTCCTTTGGAATATGCCGAGTGGCTTCATTTACTTCCTGTTCTTAAGGAGGGATGGATGCTTATTCTTACCTCTGTAAGAGCGGCCATTTTTTCTTTTATCGGTTTTGAAATCGCCTTTTTCCTTTATCCTTTTTTGCAAAAGAAAGAGAAGGCCTCTATCGGAATTGTGGTGGCTAATACACTTTCGCTGATCATGTTTTTGATTATAACTATAGGAGCCTTTGCCTTTTATAGTCCTGACGAAATTACCTTATATAATGAACCGACCATTGAGATGCTGAAGGTAATTGAGTTTCAATTTATCGAACGACTGGAAATTGTGGTTTTTTCCTTTTATTTATTTGTGATATCTACCACCGTCCTGCCATTTATGTTTATCACCGTGTTTTGCACAAGCTGGCTGGCTGGAAAACAAGATCACCGCAGGCATTTAATCTGGTTTTTGCTCATTGAATGTGCCGTTGTGGCGCTATTTCCTCCATCCTTCGATAGAAATACCCTTTTGCAGCAAACAATCGAACAGGCGGGGTTGATCGTGGCGTTTGCCTTTCCTCTATGTTTATGGGCATATGTCTCGCTGCGTGGGCTTTTTAAAAGGAGGGCTATCAAATGAAGCGTTGGACTCTTTCCATTCTTTGCGTTTTTCTTGCTGCCTTCCTGGCAAGCTGTGGACGAAGCGTCCCGCTGGAGGATTTAACGATTTCCTTGATACTTGGTGTGGATCTCGATGATGAGGATCATTTAATCATTTCTCAATCAAGCCCAGTATTTAGTCAAGAAACAAAGAAAAATGTGGAAACGTATCAAGTAAAGGCAAAATCAATACGGGATTCCAGGAAGCATTTCGATGCTTTGGCAACGGGAGAGGTCACTGCCGCGAAGATTCAAGTGCTGTTGATAGGAAAACGAGTGCTCGAACATGAAGGCTGGTTTTCGATCCTGGATACGGTGTATCGCAACCCTGCGTTTTCCATAAATACAAGAGTCATAGTAGTTGATGGGCCTGTATCCGACGTTATTTTTTATGAACCAGATGATAAACCGCAGTTATCTCTGTATTTGAAGGAAGTGATCGATAAAAACATTATGAGATCAAGAACCGTCGTTGACACTCTTCAAATGCTTCATAGGCAAATGTACGAGAAAGGCATGACCCCTTCGATACCCGAAATAAAGAAAGAGAACGATATTGAATTAGTTGGGACAGCATTGTTAGAGGAGAAGGGAAAGTATGTGGACACGCTCAGTATTCAAGACTCGTCACTTTTAATTGTTTTAAGGGATGAAAAAAAGCAAGAATTAACCTTTTCCATTCCGATGACATCGTTAGATATCGAGGAAGGAATCTTCAATAAGAACGAGTTAAGCATTGATGTGAGCCGGGTGAAATCTAAAGTGAAGACGACATACGGCCAGGGTCAATTTCATTTCAACTACGATATTCAAATGACCGTTACGGTGGTAGAACGATTATTTCCCGAAGGTCTTGCGAACAAAGGTGAATTGGAGAAGATGATTGAGCAGGAGTTAACATCCCGGCTTGAGAACCTCATTAAGAACATCCAGAAACATAAAATTGATCCAATCGGGCTCGGCATATATGCGAGAGCTTATCAATATGAACAATATAAAAAAGTCGAAGAGCATTGGGGGGAAGCCCTTGCAGAATCAAGCATTGATGTTTCTCTAGACATAGACATAAAATCAGAGGGAGCTACAAGGTGACGCCTTATAAATGGAACACCCCGACATCGTTAGGTTGAACGAATGACGTCGGGGGTGTTTTTTTATGCCCAAGCCTTTTTTAAAAGCTTCACACCTAACTGAATGTCCTCGCAGGTTAGATTGCTGAATCCGAGTTTAATCATTGCCTCGTCAGGATGATTTTTTATGACATAGAGGGAGGTAGGGTACACTTTCACCCCATACATGGAGGCACGCTTCATCAACCATTCTTCTGAACGATTGAGATGGACCTTCACTAATACGTACAAGCCAGACTGCTCCCCAATAATGGAGATATGTTGATTGAAGTGTTCTTTTAATTCTGAAACCAAGCATTGCATTTTTCGCTTATAAATAAGACGCATCCGTTTTATATGGCGATTCCATTCTCCCTCTTCCATAAATTTAGCCATTGTCAGCTGGCTGGGAAGGGAAGCAGTACTTTCGAAAGGAAGGAATTGATGTTTATAACGGTCTAACAGTGTTGGCGGCAGAACCATATAGCTGAGACGGATCCCCGGAAGAAAGGACTTTGAGAAATTCCCCAAGTAAATAACCCTTGTCGCATCAATGGAAGCAAGTGCTGGAAACGGCTGCTGCGTATAGCGGAATTCACTATCATAGTCGTCTTCGATAATATATCCAAGCCTCTTGTTAGCCCAATGAATCAGCATTTGCCTTTGCTGAATAGACATGCTGACGCCTATTGGACTTTGATGGGAGGGGGTTACATAAATGAGCCTTGAAGTCAGTTGGTTTAATTTCGAAAAGTCAGCACCTGATTCATAGACAGGTAAAGTGTCGAGCGTGAAACGATGAAACTGAAAAGCCTCTCTCGCCCCGTCATAACCTGGATCCTCTACAATGATGCTGGTGAAATCATCCTTCAAAATCTGTCCGAGATGAACCAGCATCTGCTGGGTGCTGCTGCCGATGATCACCGCATGGGGATCTGTTTTCACTCCTCGGGATTGGAGTAAATAGGCAGCGATTTGTTCACGCAAGCACCGTTCACCAAAGGGATCCCCGTACCGAAAGCTGTCCTGCAATGTTAATACTTGATTGGCTATCCTCCTCCAGACTTTCAAGGGAAAATTCCTTTGATCCACGGCTCCTGCCCGGAAATCAATGAAGTCTTGTGTCACCGGCTTTGCTGTCGTTTCCTTGAAAGGAGCTAGCTTATCTTCAAGTAAAAGCGGCTCCAATTCATTGACGAAAAACCCTTTTCGGCCTTCTCCGCGTATATAGCCTTCTGCTGCGAGCTGCTCGTACGCCGTTAATGTCGTGTTTCGGCTTACCTGCAGGGAGTCTGCCAGCTGACGAATGGAGGGCAACGGATCCCCAGCTGGTATGTCACCGCGCTCGATAAATAATTTAAACTGCTCATAAATCTGTTTGTATTTAGGGGCACCTTCCTTAAAGGCAAAAATAGTATTCTTCATTTCATCACCACTGACATGTTTGTTTTTTTATTATTGTACCTTTTTAAATGTCAGTTAGCATCATACAATAGTGCTTAACGAAGGTTATTTTTAGAATTTTCGAACAGAAGCTAGTGGCAATGGCTTAAATAAAGGAGGAGCTAAAATATGTATATCCCTAAGCACTTTCAACTGAATGATGAAGAAATGATTAATGAATTTATTGAGCAGTACAGCTTTGCTACTTTATTTTCTCAGCACAATGGAGAACCGTATGCTACCCATCTTCCGCTCACATTCAATAAAGATGAGCATGCGTTATATGGTCATTTTGCTCGTCCGAATGAGCAGTGGAGGGATACAGGAAACCAGCAGGTTCTTGCCGTTTTCCACGGTCCTCACTGTTATATATCTCCGTCCTGGTATGAAACGTCGATGGCGGTCCCTACATGGAATTATGTTTCCATTCATGTGTATGGAAGACTGGAGAGGATCGAAGACCAGGAAGTCATAGCGGATTCTTTACATGAGATGGTCAATAAATATGAAAAGGCAGATAGCTCATATCAGTTAAATGAGGTAGATGCTAAATTTATGGAAGGAATGACGAAAGCGATCGTCGCATTTAAAATAAACATTACAAAAATCGAGGCGAAAGCCAAGTTAAGCCAGAACCACCCAGTCGAACGGCAAGAGCTGGTAATTCAGCAGCTTGAAAGCTCTTCTGAACAAAATGATTTACAAATCGCCTCTCTCATGAAAAAGAATCTCGAAAAGTCCAGGTAACAAAGGGGGGGTATTAGGTAAACGGCCGCTTAGCGGGTGACATGAAAGCTGGGGCTGTCACTGGACTTGGTCTTTCTGCTATTTTCATAACATATATCCCTGAAATACCTCTAACACCAAACGATGATTCTATAAGGTGTCGTTTGGGCTGGGATACTTTTCGTGGCGGGTCCATAAAGAACAATCAGATTTTTGTTGGCCGGGCTTCTTGAAAAGGGCTGTTCATTTCGTAATAAAATTGGAGTATATGGAGATATATTTAATCGCAATTGTCCATCACTGCTGACCAGCTGACTGTCAAAATAATCTGCTTTGACATTCCGAGGAGGATAATCCTTTACCACGACAAGCGCAGGATATTGTGGCGGGTATATAAGAATAGCAGGAGCATCCCCATCATAATAGCCTATTACACGATCTCCTATAGACACCGCAGTATGGTCTACAAAGTAGGTTGTAGGTGAAATGACGAAATTGACGATCCCGCCTGACCCGTTCTCAACGGTCATCAATTTATAGCAGCCTTCTCCTTCACCATTTGGGCCGATATAAACATCACTAATCATTGTGACTGTTCCCTGAAAAGAACGAAAGGTTACCATGCTTGATCCCTCCAATGCTTTAGGAAAGGTGACTGACCTGCCTCCACTAAAGCTACTCTATGTACAATATGTAGGTGAACACCTATATGACTATGTGAATGCCTATACAACTAATACATTCCATATTTATCGTGTGATTCAGCTTAAAGTTGGTATACTTTAAATGATAAGGCCAAGAATATGTATTTTAATAAAAGGAGTGTGTTCATGATGGTTGGAGTAGAAATTGATATGGTTGTGAAAGATAGTTTAAAAGCATTAGACATGTACGAAAAACTATTTGATATTGAGCGTGTGGAGGTTTCAAACTTGCCCCGCGGTGAAAATGAGGCGGTTTTTACCCTGTACGGCGTTCGTTTTCATATGTTAGATGAAAACCCGGAGTTCCACCTGATAGCCCCGAATCCTGACGATCCTAAAACGATCTGGGTGAATGTGACTGTTCCGGATATTAAGGAGACGTACACAAAGGCGATGGATTTAGGCTGTACGGAGGTGCAGCCGGTGACGGAGCTTCCTGATTACGGAGTATCGAACGCCATATTCATGGATCCATTCGGGTATATATGGATGCTGCATCAAGTACATAAAGTGGTTAGCCATGAAGAACGTATACAGCTTTGGGAGGAAAAAAAGAAAGATTAACCACCGGTATATGAATATACCACTTCATTTCTAAATGAAGTGATGGTAACGACCATAGAAGTAAGTGAAAGGGAGGGAAAAGGATGATTGTTTGGAAGGATGAACATCTCACCCTTTTTCGCAGTGCGCTATATGAGACCATTTCTTCGGTCATTGTCACGACAGACTGTGTCATTGTGGTGGACCCTTGCTGGCTCCCGCATGAAGTGGAAGAAATCAAGCGGTATGTGGAAGAGGTAAAAGGGAGCCGGCCGCTTTACTTGCTATTTACACATTCAGATTATGACCATATTATCGGCTATCGAGCCTTTCCAGAAGCGAGGGTGATCGCA
This sequence comes from Bacillus thermotolerans, assembly GCF_000812025.2. Taxonomy (GTDB): domain Bacteria; phylum Bacillota; class Bacilli; order Bacillales; family Domibacillaceae; genus Quasibacillus; species Quasibacillus thermotolerans. The sequence goes on along the minus strand of NZ_JWJE02000008.1, from coordinate 21,478 downwards.
AGCCATGCTTTTGATAAAAAGTCTCCCAAAGATAAGGCGGACATTATCGAACAAATTAAGGCGTTCGATGACGGCTATTATGTCACAAGAAACTATGATATTGTGTATCCGGAAGTTGATCATTCCATAGAAGGAGAAGAAGTCCGTTTTTCAATCGGGCATACAACCTTAACGTTCTTTCAAGCACCCGGGCATAATGATGACGGAATCCTGACAGTTATTGAGCCTCTGGGCATTCTGATAGCTGGAGATTATTTCTCTGATATTGAATTTCCGTATATTTATTTCAGCAGCTATGAATATGAAAAAACGCTCTTAAAACTGGATGATATTTTACAGCAATACCCTATTCAATTATTGGTAACAGGTCATGGGATTCCAACCCGGGACTATGCGGAAATGAAGAAAAGGCAGCAGGCTTCACTGGATTATATTCATAAGATGCGAACGTTCATTCAAGAAGACAACCAAGAGGCGATCAACCAGCTGATTGACGGCTGCAGGTTTCCAAGAAACATGAAGAAGTTCCACGAGAACAATCAATTGCTATTTAAATCAGAGTTACATCGTGTTTTAGAGGGAGAGACAAATAAATAAAGCTGATAAAAGTGGCTACGCTTCGGTGGATAGCCGCTTTTTATTTAGGAATGATTCGAGCATTTCCAGGGTGTAGGGGTGTATAAAAGGTCTCTTGTTAAGAGGTTAAGAGAGAGGCCAAAATCGTTAAAGATTTTTTCTTCCGTTATTTTTATTACATAGCATTAATAAATTGCTGCTTCTTAATAGAGGTAACGTTGAAGCAAGAAACAGAGACAGCATTCAACATTCAGCGTGGAGTTATCAGATTCACTTTCGCAAAAGGCCGGGGTTTTCAAGGGAGGGGGTTAGTTCAACAGCGCCAATAGGGTGTTTCGTTCTAAAATGATAGAAAAATTAGAAAAAATTATTTACTTTATCTGAAACAGATGTTACGATGTTTTCAGATGTAGTAATAATTATTACTAATTTAAATAAAGAAGTTATTTTTATTACAAAAATAATTTTACTTTTTTACTCTTCTTGAAACCGCTATCACAATTTAAAATGAATTCATTGGAAGGAGTGCTTGTTGTTGAACTATACAGCACCGCTTTTATCAGAGAAAACAATTGAACGGGCGAGAAATTTGAATACTACACTGATTTCAGACGCATTGGGATGCACCGGATCCATGCATTATACGGTAAAACCAGTAGCTCCTAGCATGAAGGTCGTTGGAACCGCTTTAACGGTGGACTTAAGGGCCGGGGACAACCTTTTCTTGCATCAGGGTATTTATTGTGGCAGTGAAGGATACGTTCTTGTAGCAGATGGAAAGGGGCACACGGAAAATGCATACCTTGGAGAATTAATGGCTGGAGCGGCCAAAGCAATGGGACTTGAAGGAATTGTAATTGACGGCTTTGTTCGGGATAAAGAAATGCTTGGTGAAATTGGCTTACCGATTTTTGCAAAAGGATTTATTCCGAATGGACCATTTAAAGACGGCCCCGGGGCTATTAATATACCTATTTCCTGTGCGGGAGTAACCGTTCACCCGGGAGATCTAATCATTGGGGATGAAGATGGTGTCGTTGTCGTTCCTAGAGATAAAGTTGAGGAAGTGCTGGATAAAGCAGAAAACAAATTTGAATATGAAGAAAAGCGTCTCCAGACAATTGCAAATTACGAAGAAAAACGTAAGCAGGGAAGTGCAAATGGAATCGACATTGCCCCGCCATGGCTGGAAGAGAAAATAAAGGAATTCGGGTTTTAAGAGGGAAGGAGAAGAAACTATGCATTTAGGGTTTATTGGATTCGGGGAAGCCGCATTTGAATTGGCATCAGGATTAAACTCACAAGGGCTTAAAAAAATGACAGCGTACGATCCGCTATGGAATGTACCTGCCTACAGCGAATTATTACTAAATCGCTCCACAACAGCGGGTGTGAAGCTCGTTCAAACACAGGAAGAGGCTTTACAGGGGGTAGATGCGGTGATCGTTGCCGTGCCTGCAGACAAGGCACTTGAAGTAAGCAGCCGGTTAAAACCCTGCTTACAAAAGGGCAGTGTATATATTGATGTATCCGCCTCAACCCCGGAGGTAAAGAAAAAGGCTGCCGCCAGCATTCACGAAAAAGGTGGAAAGTTTGTTGATGCAGCTATGATGGGGCCGCTTCCGGTATATAAACATGAAGTCCCTATTTTAGCAAGTGGTGACGGAGCGGATACCTTTATAGACATCATGCAGCCATTTGGTATGAACATCAGTAAAGTGAGTGATGTGCCAGGAGAAGCAACAGCTGTTAAATTAATTCGGAGTATCTATATGAAGGGTGTGGTCGGCCTTTATGTCGAACTGCTGGAAGCGGCATACGAATTTAATGTGGAGAAACTGGTCATTGATTCCCTTAGCGAAACAATAAATGGCCGTACATTTGAGGAAACAATGAACCGGCTTGTTACAGGAACCGCTCTTCACGCAGTTAGACGATCTGTAGAGCTGGGCGGCTCTATTGAAATGCTTGCTTCCGTAAATATTGATTCCTCTATGTCAAAAGCAGCGAAAGAAAAAATTGAAAAGCTTGCTTCTTTAAATTTAAAAGATAAATTCAAGGGAGAGAAACCCGAACACTGGCTTCAAGTAATTGAAGCTTTTAAGGTAACAAACTAAGCATACAAGGTGAATAATTACGGCTGCCGGCGATGCCGGTGCCGTATACCGCAATAAAGATTACTCGAAAAGAGGTGCATTATGGGGATTGGAATTTGGGCGTTACTTGTATTTATCGGAATCATTGTCTTCTTTAATCTTGTTTTAAAAAGAAATATTGCTGAAGCCATGCTGGCGGGCTTTATTGTAACCGCTTTATTTGGTGGAGCTGGAGCACCTGAATTAATGTGGAATGGATTAGTTTTTGCAGCTACTAACGACGTGTTATATGCTTCAGTAGCCTTTGTATTTATGGCATATGTTATTGATAAGACAGCGGTTATTGCCAGCCTGATAAAGATTCTTAACTCTCTTCTTGGGCGTCTTCCAGGTGGAGCAGCATATGTTGACACGATCGCATCCGGTGTAATGGGCACACTTGCCGGTTCTAACTCAGGAAACACCGCAACGACAGGATCAATCACGGCGCCATGGATGGTACGTTCTAATTTCAGCAAAGAATTATCTGCTACAGTCGTTGCCGGAAATGGCGGTCTCGGTGCTGCACTGCCTCCGAGTGCATCGATGTTTATCATGCTCGGTTTCGCGCCAGTCGCGGCAGTTGTGTCAGAGGGTGATTTATATGTCGCATTGTTTATAGCCGGTGCTTACCAGATTATTTATAGAATCTTTTTAATTATGTATTTTGTCAAAAGAGATAAGATAAAAGCCGTTTCTCCAGACTTTATACAGCCATTGAAAGAATCTTTACGTACAGGCTGGACATCAACGTTAATTTTCTTAGGTGCCCTGATTCCTATAGTCATGACGATCGGACCGCTTGCTGAAACCTTTGCAGCAAACCCATCTATAGGAGAAAGCGCGCTTGACAGTATTTCATTAATCACCTGGATTCCGATTTTAATTATTCTTATAAGCATCATGGTCGGCTGGGCACACCTTCCAAAAACAAAGTCAGACTGGTCTGCGTTTTTAAATAATTCTATTCCGCGCTTTTCAACAATAGGTGCCTTGCTTGTATTCGCTTATGCGTCAAGCCAAGTACTAACGGATTTAGGACTTGCAGAAGACTTAACAGCTCTTATGGGTTCAATAGCGATTTCTAAATGGCTGATGATCATACTTGTAGGCTTGCTTGTTGCCCTTGTAGCCGGACCATTGTCTTCAACTGCCACCTTAACAGCGATTGGTCTGGTTGCTTTTACAGCGATGGTGTCTGCTGGAGTGGATCCTTTGCTTGCAGTCGTTGCGATTCTTGTATTTGCTTCAACAGAAGGAGCTTCTCCACCGGCATCCGGCTCCATTTTTATTGCAGCGTCTCTAGCGGGAGCTCAAGCTGAAAAAACATTCATGCCTCTAATCGTATATTATGTCGTTCCAATTCTATTAATCGGTTATTTAATTGCCATGGGCATTCTTCCGGTTCCAATGTAAAAGGAAAGGAGTAGAAATGATGAGAAATATAATTGCAGCATTGTTTAAAACGTGTCTCGTCTTGTTTTTATTAGGAGGTACATGCCTCGTCTTCGGGCAATTGGGCGGTTTGCTTCTTCAAAACGGTGAAATGGTTGTAAAAACATGGGATATTTTTGCTGATCCAACTTTTACTATTAGTGCTGTGGCTGGGATACTAGGTTTTATTTTAGGCTATTTCCCTAAAGAGAAAGCGAACGGGGCTGATTTGTATTCTTCAGATGAATTTAGTGAGAAGATAGAAAATGTGCGCTGATAAATAGCTTTAAGCAGACAGTCCAGCTGGACGAGTCTGCTTTTTCTTTTTCTCATACGGCAGAAAGGATACAGGAAAGAATATACTCTTTACGTGTATTACTCTATATGAAGGAATTTTTACAAATAAAGGCTAAGGTGATATTATTTCTTTAAAGGTAAAAGGTGAAAAATTTACGACGTCTATGTCTAATAGTTGGAGAGATAAAATGGAAAATCCAATCATTAAGCTGCAAGAAAAAATTTCAGAATTGACGGAAACACAAAAGAGAGTAGCAGATTATATTATTAAACATCCGCTTGATGTTGCTTTTTTGACAGTAGATCAATTGGCGGGTATTGTGGGTACAAGTACAACAACCATTATGCGTTTAACCTTTAGCCTCGGTTACACAGGGTACACAGAATTTCAAAAAGGGCTCCAGGAGATATTACGCAATCGTGCTGCCCCGCATACAAGACTCGAAGCCAATATAAAAGAGATGGGTGAGAATAATTTATGGGGGAGGTATGCAGAAAGCCAGATCAGCAGCATTCAGGATACGATGGATATGATATCGCCTGAAGTACTGGAGCAGACTATGGATAAAATTGTCTCCGCTGAACGTATTATCTGCACAAGTGTTAGGAGCGGTCTGCCTGTAGCACAGTATTTAACACACGGGCTTAACCGGCTTTTGGGAAATACGCAGCTAATCCTCGCTGATGTAAGTGACTGGGTGGATACTATTGTGAATATGTCATCAAATGATTTAGTTATTGCTATAAGTTTTCCACGGTACGCAAGGAGGATTGTTGACTTTACGGAAATAGCAAGGGGGAACGGGGTACAGGTTATTTCTATGACCGATAGCTACTCGTCGCCTCTTATGAAGCATTCTGACTTAATTTTACCTTGCAATTCAAGCAGTATAGCTTTTCACAATTCAGCCGTATCCGCTATGTTTGTTGCCGATTATTTAATCAGTGCTATTGCTATCAACTACCCAGAGAAAACGAAGGAACGTCTTGATAAAGTAAATGAGATTTTAACGAATATGAATTATCATTTCTTAAGCGAATAGTCCTTAATGAAGATGCGATATTACTTAGTTATAAAAACGAGTAATATTGCATTTTTTTATTAAGTTTAGCTGAGAACAACTCTTTTTAAATCTTGTGAAAGGTGAACCCTAATGGCAGAGAGAAGAGAGTTTATATTTGTACAATAAAAGAAGAACACCAGACATTATCTGGTGTTCCCGTGCTTGATCATTTATACACTCTCATGGGCAGCGAGGTTAAGGACTGTCCCGTAGCGGAAGCCGTTAAGTTCTCTTCTAATTCAAACCCTTCCACTGGTTCAATATGAGAAAACTTTTGCAGGAATGTCTCGAGCGCAATTTTCATCTCTAATCGTGCAAGAGGGGCGCCTAGACAGAAGTGAGGGCCATTTCCGAAGGTTAAATGCTTTTTATTGTTGGCGCGATGAATGTCTAAAGAAAAAGGGTTGTCAAACATGTCCTCGTCCATATTGCATGCGCTCATCCATGCAACGACGACATCTCCTTTTTTTAATTCAACGCCCAGCAAGGAGTTGTCCTGCTTCACCGTGCGATCCCTTCTAGACATATGAAAACGATACCGAAGCATTTCTTCTACGGCATTTGGCACTAATTCTCGATTACTTCTTAGCTCACCGTATAAGGGCTCATCATCATAAAGCAAGGAATAGAACGTATTGGCGATCGCATGGCTCGTTGTTTCGACGCCTGCACCTAAAAGCATCATCGTAGCCATCACAATCTCCTCATCCGTAAACCTCTCACCATCTACTTCCGCTCGGATTAAATCAGAGATCACATCATCAGAAGGATTGGCCCGTTTTTGGACGACAATCGGATAAAGATATTGGAAATATTCCTTTGCCGCCTGTTGCTTTTGCAGCTCAATGTCTTCCAGCTTGTCTCGATCGTAAGGCTGAAAAAGAATATCCACCCATTTTTTAAACTGGTTCCGGTCTTGGATCGGCACGCCAAATAAATCAGCGATCACGAGGCTAGGTAGAGGGGCGGCCAGCGCTTCAACAATATTCACATCACCGTTTTCTTGGATGTCTTTCACCAGTTCGGCGGCAATCTGTCGAATGCGGGGCTCCCAGTTTTTCAAGCTGCGCGGGGTAAAAGCAGCTGCTAACAAGGAGCGGCCTTTCCTATGTTGAGGCGGGTCCGTAAGGGTAAGGTTGATTAAGGAAGAACTGCTGTCATTGCTGTTAGCCCCCACAAAAATGGCCGATCTTGGTCCTTCGCTTGAGAAGTATTCATAGTTGCTTAGCACTTGTTTAACGTCTTCGTATTTAAATACATTCCACGTATTGGTTTTTTCATGATAATAAACAGGATGATCGTGAAGCATTTCTTTGAACCAATCAATAGGAAAAAATTCTTCGGCACGTGATTGGAAATTAGGAATTTCATTAATAGGAATGACTTCTTTAGGCATGTATTCTTCTTCCTCCTTCAAAGTGAATAGACAAAAAACGTACGGCACAAATGCGAGAGGGTTCCTTAAGGTTTCATACTTACATGTCTATTGCTTAATTACAAACTACTCTAATTAGAGTAGTTTTTAAAGAGCAAATAGTAACGAAGTCATTATTTACTTTTTAGGCAAATTTACAGAGAGCAGGACATGGAGCCTGCTAATGAGTGATAGGCCGCTTTAAAAGAGGGGATGATTCCAAGACGTGGGGCAGTATGGGGAAGGGGAGTGTGATAAAATAAAAAGGTTGAAAGAACGGATTACCAGAAAGGAGAAATCCTCTTGTCTCTTTCATTATTCATATTAGGAAGTTTAGCTGAGGAAAATAGTCATCCCTATAAATTAAAGAAGGTTTTACTTGATACGATCCCTATAGATAAAATGAGTGAGGGGAAATTTTATTATAATTTTGAGGCCCTGCAGAAGAAAGGGCTCATTGAGCCGGTTGAAACCATTCAAATAGAAAAGCGCCCGAACAAAACCCTATACAGGATTACCGAGGATGGAAGGCAATTTCTTGAACAAGAGATTTACAACAGCTTTAAGAGAGTGTCAAAGGTGGAGGATCTATACATCTCTATTTATTTGTTGAAGTATGCGGATCCTGTGAAAGCCGCTTTTTGCCTAGAAGGTGCTATTCAACAAGAAAAGAGGCGCTGGGCAGCATATAGAGAGGCTAGAAATAATGAGGAGCTCATGAAACAATTTCGATTGTTAGATGAAAAACAACAAAACGCAGTGGAGTTTATTAGCGAGCATGCATTTAGCCAATCAGACCACAACATTCGCTGGATGGAAAAGCTCTTAGCTTTTTTAAAGAAGATCGATGACTAACTCATTAAGACCGGTCCAAATGAACGGCACGCCCCTGGCACCCCCTAATAAAGAAAGCCGATTTTCTGATGTAGAAAATCGGCTTTCTTTTGCGCAAGCTTATCTTTTAGAGTTAAATCTCTTTTCTATTTCTCTAAATTCCTCACTATCCATATCTGGCGGTTCTTCCTCGTCTTTGTTTAATGCCCAGCTAATCAGCCCAATAACCAATGCAAAGATGAGTGTGCCTTGCCATTTAATAGCGACATTGTCCATAAAGGCATCAATTCCCTCGATTAATAAAAAGGTAAGGGCTACATTTAAAATAAGTGGCAGCCATCCTTTGCTTGTTCGAAGTATGCCAACGGATTTTAAAGCTTTTGGCAGGGCATTTACAATGACCGCCAGAGGGATTTCAAGAAATAGATACAAAATAAAGAACAATACTAAGTCTAATAAAGAGTTGTATTGGAGTCCTATGATTTTTAAAAAGATATATTCGAAAAAAGCAATAAAAAGCAATAGAATCAGTACGATCGATACAGGGATACCTATAGTTTTAAATTTATTGATAGGAATGCCTCCTTTATATTATTTTCCAAGGAACTTAAAAAGGTTCCTTTCTTATTTATTGATCATCATTAACGAGTGGTATGCGTTTACTTTTCCTTTTCCGAAGTAACTGTCCTTGCCGCGCTTGCCGATATCAAAGCTTCCTCTGTCTAAGTATTTAACCACTTTATGAACGGAAGGCTTACTTCCTGTCCGCTCTGTATACTCTGAAATAATAAGAGCGGCTGCAGCACTGACTTGCGGCACGGCATAGCTCGTTCCTTCAGCTAGCGTGTATCCTTGAGGAATTCCAAGGAATCGATCTAACGGGGTGTTCGGCTGATCAGTCGGGAAAGTCGTGATGATCATCCCGTTTGTATCCGTGAACCCCTCCTCATCAAAAAGGGAGCCGCCAGGTGCAGAGAAATCCACCTCTTTACCAAAGTTTGAATAGTAGGCTAAGGTATTAAATTTTGTATTACTTGAAACGGTGATAACATGATGGAGCCCGCCAGGCAGGTGTTTAAATTTCATTTTTTTCAATTCATCTAAATCAAACCCGTCATTTCCCGCAGAGGCGACGACGACAGACCCTTTCTTTTTCGCATATTTTAAAGCTCTTTCATAGGCCTTAATCAGCAGCTTATCTTCTGTTTCCGATTTGATTAAATAAGTGCCGACGCTTACGCTGATCACATCACTATCATGATTCGCCGCATCAATCATCGCGTCAATGACCCATACGGATTCTCCTCCGGCATGTCCAACCACCTTGTAAGGAACAATCGTTGTCTCTGGCGCCATATTGGATAGGATCCCGGCGATGGTCGTGCCATGGCCTAATTCATCCGTCACATCCCCATCATTGGTGATGTAATTTTTAGCTAGGGTGACATCAATGTTTTCCTTGATCAATGGGTGGCCTAGATCGACACCGCTATCTATTAACGCAATGGTGGACCGTTCTCCTTCATCGATCGATAGGCTCTTATGATCGCTTGTTACATCCTTTAAATACCAATTAAAAGGCGTAAAAGCTTCAGAGCTTAGTGATGGAAAGGGGATGTTTGTGTTGAATGGATTCAATTCCTTCGCCTCTTCAAGCATGGACTGCTTCACTTCGTTTAAAGCTTGGTTTGGTGTAACCGTATCTTCGTCAGGAGGAAGAAGATCTGGCAGTTCCCCTTGTGCAGCCGTATATTCTGTCAGTTCGTTTTCCATCTTCGCTACATCTACGTTTTTAGGATTCTCCACATATATTAATCCAATTTCTTCGATAGCCGTGACCTTTAGAGAGGGGTATTGGCTTTTTATGATTTCTACTACTTCTTTCGTCTGTTCCGAGCTTTTTAATAGATATGTATAGTTTTCCTGAGACTCATCTTTCTTCATCGTACTGCTTGATTCGGCGGAGCCATAAACCGGAAAGGAGACGAGTAGGAAAGCCATACTTAGAAGAACAAACAAATAATTTTTGCTGAACGTCATTTTTCTACCTCACTTTACATAAATTTTCCAAACATGTATTAGTGTATCATACAAATATGTAAAATTTGTGGAGGAATTGTAAAAATAAGTATTCAGCATTTACAGTTGGATAACTGCTGTATGGTCTCAAGCTTGGCTAAAGCGAAACTAGAGTGTATATGAGGTTTAGCGCTTATACATACCCCTCCATTTTACAGACCTTTTGTTAAATTGGTTAATATTGTTATAGGAATGTAAAATGTATGAAAATATTGGAATATTTTGCACATATAGGAAAAATAGTGTGCTATATTATGACTTGTGAAAAACATTCACACAAATAAAAACATGAGAAAAGGGGTACGATTCATTTATGAATGCGAAAAAAGCTCTAACAGTTGCATTAAGCTCATCACTTTTACTTGGCGCTTTAGCTTCACCTGCCGCCGCATCCCAAACGGCTGCTTCAGCTCCTGTTCCTGCTTCTGAAACTACTCAACAGGATCAAGCACAAAACACATTAATCGTGTCCAATAATGAGTTAGCGAAAGCCATTAAAGAAGAAAAAGTGTCGAAAAAAGAGCTGGCTCAATATAGCCTTTACGTAAAAACTCAAGTAAAAGAAACAGGAGAAGTGACGCCTGAATGGAAGCTCGCAGCTGTGAAAAAAGCTGTTAAGTTCATGGTTGATCATGCAGACACGATTCCTATTAAATCTGTTCGCGATGCGGTGAAGAAATATGGCACTAAAATCAATAATGCGATGGACACGCTTGAAACTTATTCATGGTGGGGCATTGCCAACGCCTTAACGAAAGCGGGCGTGCCAGATAAATATGCGGATATGATTGCCGACTTTATCGTTAAATACATCCTATAAAAAGTGAAGCATTCAGCGGCTCGGTTGTCCGCTGAGTGCTTTAATTGTGCCGAAACGAATAGGGCCAGTTAATGTTTTGGGGAAGGCTTTTTACTCAATGCCAGTAATAAAATCATGCCAATAATACAAGCTGTGCCCACCCATTGGAAAAGTCCAAACGGTTCCTTCAGCCAAAAGACCGTCGTTAAAACAGCGGACAGCGGCTCCAGGCTGCCTAAAAGGCTTGTTTCTTGAGGCGAAAGGCTTTGCAAGCTTTCTATATAGAACCAAAAGGCAATCATCGTACCGAATAGGATGACGAATACTAAGTTGAGGTACGCTCCTGCTGGCAAGCTTGTCAGGTCTATTTGCCAGGGCGGGTGGACCACGCTTAATGCCAGGCCGCCGATCACCATCGCCCAGCCCACAATGACAAGGGAATCGTATTGGGCAAGGAGCGGAACGGCATATAACGTGTAGAAGGCTAATGCTAAGCCAGATAACACCCCCCAGATGATGGCAGGTGCCGGTACAGACAGCTCAGAAACGGAGCCGTTTGTCAGCAGGAAAAAACAGCCGCTTAGCGCAAGCAGAACAGATAACATATCCTGTCGTGTGATCACCGTTTGTTTGCGTAAAAGTAAATAAATGATAATCATCACCGGGGCCAAGTATTGTAACAGTGTCGCAACCGCCGCGTTGCCATAGTTAATGGATGCCATGTATGTATACTGAACCGCCAGCATGCCGAGCAGCCCAAAGGTAATCAGCTGAACAGCGGTCCTTCTAGTTTTCCAGACACCAAACACTTGAGAGCGGTCCTTTGCGAAAAATTGAACGGTTAACAGTAAAAAGCCGGCGATCAGCAACCGTGTCGTTACGAGCCAATCGATATCAACGGCGTATTGCTGGAAGAGCTTCTGGGCAACTGTCCCGCCAACCCCCCACAATGTGGCTCCCGTCATAACAAGTAATAATCCTCTTCTTCTAGCAGATTGATTCATGAATGATTCTCCATTTTAAATAGAATGATAGTATTATAATAAGTGAAAAAGTGACCTAATTATACTGAAATTGAATGAAAAAATATAAAGATATTGAGGTGAGGATGTGCAAGTAAAAAATATCGCGGTGGATCAAAACTTAAAAGAACTGACTCCGCACCGGACAGTGGTGCTGCCTCTTGCCTGTTACAACACAACGATTAGCGAGCACATAAACGGGTATATTCCGCTTCATTGGCACGATGAAATTCAATTTGTTCTCGTGGTGAAAGGGGAGGCCGTCTTTCAAATTAATGAAGAGAGAATAGCCGTGCGAGAAGGGGACGGCCTATTCATTTTTATAAGTTATGATGTTTATTCTAAACAGTTGGACAAAGCTAGACACCAATTCATTTTTCTTTATGCACTCTTAATCCCAAACAAAAAAGGAACCTCCTCTCCAAAGGTTCCTTCAATATGGAAATCAATGTTACTCTTCTATTACCTTTATTTTTAAAGCATTCCCTCCATTAGCTGGTGCTGAAAGACCAAACATATCGTGTTTGATAACTACCCTTTGTCCAACGTGAAGAGAAGACATAGTTTGTTGATCGATTTTGTCTATATCAAAATTGACACCTTTTCCCTCGTATTTCTTTCTTAAGAGAGATTCTAACTCTTTTTCATTTTTACCTTTTAATTCTTCTTTTGTAATTTCTGGCATTACTCTTATATGAATTTCATCTTTTCTAACAATATAACCTGTTGTAACATAATATTTGCTAGAATCCTTGTTTTCCTTTATTTCAGTCCCATTTTTATGAATAGGAGTAGATTCTTTTGGAGTTGAGTCTTCAGATGAACAGGCTGAAAGGACAAAGAGTAAAATGCATGAAGTAATAGTAAGTATTTTTTTATACACTTTATTAACTCCTTTAAGTTAGAGTTTTATTTTTGTATTACTTGAATAATATGTCAATCCATATTTATCCAACATCTCTTCTAAAGGTGTAAAGTAAACAATCCTACTGTATTGGATAGTTGTTGCGCTAGCTGATAACACTCCTACAGTTCTATAGATCCCATTGCTGTAATAAGTAAGTGGAGCCCCACTGTCTCCATTACTTGCAAAATATGCATTAGATGATTCAACTTTAATTCCAACCAAACGAGTTACTGGATGAAGTGCTCTTACATGCTTAACTTCTCCACAAGTATACCCTGTGGTAATACCACTTTTACAAACTGGCATTCCAGTATAAGGTTTAGCGGCACCAGAAACTTTTGCATCATAACCACTTGAGGATTCTCCACTAATATAATAACCATTTGTAGCGTACCTTCCACCAGTTAATTCATTAGCTCTATCAATTCTAACTAAACCAAAATCAAATCCACTCGACATAGCGTTTAAATGTGGAGTTCCAACTGGTACGCTCCATTGATATGCTGGGGTTCCACCTTCACCAACACAATGTCCAGCTGTCACAATAAAATATTGAGTTCCCTTTCTGGCGACACCAGCTGTTGTACAAAAATTTAATTTATTCTCAATTATACTTTTCATTCCAATACCAGCACCAAGTTGGTTCCAATTATCTTTTCTAGCTTTTAGTGGTTCGTGTTTATCTACAAAGCTTGGATCAACTTTAACATACAATTTATCACCATATGTATCTTCTAAAGATTTTTTCAGACCATCACTAATCGAATCTGTTACTAACTCAAGTCTATTATTTATAGTATCTAAATTTAAGTTTGTGTTTTGAGTGAACAGTTCTGGATTATTTACTTTAAAAAATTGATCTTGAATTTCGATTAGTTCTTCATTTGAATACTTAACTTCTTCAATAACAACATCGTTTGCTATTGCATTTGTGATAGTTCTAGCCTTGGAGTGATTTTTAAGGTTGTTAAATTTCTCTTTTTTAGATGCATCTTTGATATCTTTCTTAATTTGGAGCACAAATTGATCTTTTGTTGAATCATAATAAAAATCGCCCTCTTCACGAAGTGTTTCTTCATTAAGGTTTTGTTCTTCCAGCATGGCATCTAGGGTTACTTTTTTCTTGTCAACCTTCTCTGCTTTTAATTTTTCTCCCTCAATTAACTTATTGTTTTCGATTTTCACTTGTAACTCATTAAGATCCTCAATTTTCCCGTTGCTTCAGTTTTGTCTGCTAGAGAAAACATAGACAATGCGAGCAAAATTGAAGTGAAAATAACCTGTGGCTTTCTCACTGTACATATCTCCTCTTTACAAAATGTTTACATTACCATTCTAATGATACGTTTATGTAATTTCAATGAAATAATGGATATTTTTTCATAGGCAATCCGCCCAATACCTAGATGAAAATTGACAATTCAGCTTTTTACTAGGCATCATCAATTGGATAATCCGAATATCTGCAATTCCCGTTTTTAGGTATGTTCGACTTGAAAGTAGCTATCTCATGTGTCTAAAAGGTAACATATCGATACTTCTGCTGGATGGCCTCTTCAATGTTTTTGTTGCAAATGCAACAAAAATAAGATAAATTTAACATATACCGATTTTGTTGTAATTACATCAAAAATATATATGAAGGAGTTCATAATGAAGGAAATTCTGCGTGAAATTGGCATGATCGCAAGGGCGCTAGATTCTATAAGCAATATCGAATTCAAAGAATATGACCTGACCAAAGGGCAGTATTTGTACCTGGTGCGAATATGCGAAAATCCGGGAATCATCCAAGAAAAGCTGGCGGAAATGATTAAAGTAGACCGGACCACCGCCGCTCGTGCTGTAAAAAAACTGGAAGTGAACGGCTTTATTGAAAAGAGAGATGACGAACATAACAAAAAAATTAAAAAGCTCTTTCCAACAGAGAAAGGGAACAATGTTTATCCGTTCATAAGAAGAGAGAATGATCATTCCAATGCTGTTGCGTTAGAGGGCTTTTCCGAAAGCGAAGTGGAAATTATGTTTGAGCTTCTCCAAAGAGTAAGAAAAAATGTAGAAAAAGACTGGGAATTTGTCAAAAAGGGGAACAAGAGAAGGTATTAATGATAGAAAGGAGCGGCATATATACATGACGATACATATAAAAGAGTGCACTCTTGAAGATTTGCATGAGCTTCAAGAAGTTAGTTATGAAACATTTCGTGAGACATTTAAGGATCAGAATTCACCCGAAAACATGGATGCCTATTTGACAAAGGCATTTAACCTGGAGCAATTAGCACAAGAACTATCCCATCCTTTTTCACGCTTCTTTTTTGTTTATGTTCACGATGAAACGGCCGGATATTTAAAGGTCAATACTGATGAGGCTCAGTCGGAAGAAATGGGGGAGGAATCGCTTGAAATCGAGCGGATTTACATAAAAAGCTCATTTCAAGGACACGGGCTTGGCAAGTATTTGCTGAATAAAGCGATAGAGGTGGCAATGGAACGCAACAAAAAGAAAGTCTGGCTCGGCGTATGGGAAGAAAATGAGAAGGCTATCGCTTTTTATAAGAAAATGGGGTTTGTACAAACGGGTGCCCATTCTTTTTATATGGGGGATGAAGAACAAACCGACCTGATCATGACCAAAGTGCTTTAAGGCTGCAAACGAGGTGAATGAAACATGTTATATGATGATACACGCCATTTGCACGTAGGTTATTATGAAAATGGATATGACCTAGAGGCTGTAGCTTTGAAAAGGCAATCAGAGGATCAGTGGGACATTTTCTTTCCGTTTGAGCAATATGGATTAAAGCCGGCTGCGCAAGAGAACGAAGTGTCGTTCGAAGAGTTCGGGACAAGAATTTTTTCCATCCCCATCAAAGATCTTGATTACCAGCTTGGGTCGAAAAAGTTTGAGGAGTGGTTATCCGCTCACCGCATTATATAGAATGGTGAAGTTGAAAAGGGAGGAAGCACCATGTCCAATAAGGCAGAACTAAGAAAAGTCATTTTAGATTTGGCCGTGACGTTAGATGGATTAATCGAGGGGCCTAAAGGGGAGGTGGACTGGTGTGTGATGGATCCGGATATGAAGTTCATTGACTTTTTACATCAGATCGATACGATCTTGTACGGCAGAAAAAGCTATGAGCTGTGGGGGCAATACACACCGAAAGCGGAAGACTCCGATACCGAAAAAGACATGTGGAAGGCCGTTCACAGCAAAGAGAAATACGTGTTTTCACGAACGCAAAAAGGAACGGATCATCAAGCAACGTTCATCAATGATCATATTGTAGAGGAAGTACATACATTAAAGAATCAGCCGGGCAAAGACATCTGGCTATATGGCGGGGCAGGTCTGATTGCCACTTTTATTCAGTTAGGGCTTGTGGACGAATTCAGGCTATCGGTTCACCCGGTTGTATTGGGAGAAGGAACCCCTTTGTTTACTGACATTAAGGAGAGGCTGAATCTGAAATTGGTTGATACAAAGAGGTTTTCTTCCGGTGTTGTTCAATTAATTTATCATTTGAATACGGACTAATCGTAAGCTAACGATGTCCATATTCAAGACGAAAAACATCTTTCTTCTTCAACGAGTGGGTGTTCCATTTATTGGAAGCGTGCATGCTCCCTGCTGATCTGATTTTTTGAAGAAAAAATTATTGACAACAAAAATAAACGTATGGTATTATTAAAAATTTGATAAAAAAGTTCATACATGGTAGTCTTAAGAAGGTTACCATATATGGAGGTGGATTATATGTTTCAAATTGGCGATAACATCGTTTATCCAATGCACGGAGCAGGTATCATTGAAGCCATAGAGGAAAAAGAGTTCTCAGGGAAAAAACAACAGTATTATGTTATAAAAATGTCCATCAGCAATATGCAAGTGATGATTCCGGCGCACAAAATATTGAGTTCAAATATACGGCCGGTTAGCGATATCCTTGCATTAAAGCACCTTATGCACATTTTTCATCATGGAGAATCCGATCAGTTACTGCCATGGAAGCAAAGGTATAAAATAAACACAGACAAAATGAAAACGGGTGAAATACAAAAAGGTGCTGAAGTTGTACGTGATTTAATGCGTATGAAGAAAGAAAAAGCACTGAATACAAGTGAAAAACGAATGCTGGAGCATGCACATGAATTTTTGATTAGTGAACTGGAAGTAATGGAAGGGATCACTGAACATGAAATAAAAAGTTTCTCTCAAGGTTAATTATAGATAATAGATTGCACTCCGGAACAGATCCTTGATTTTTGATGTATTATGATCAAAAGTAAATCATTTCAAAGACATTCAACTTCTTCAACTTATTTTTAGAACCTTAACCTCTTTTGTTGTTTCTACAATCTAATCCTTTTTTATTTAAATTTCTTCTGCGAACATTTCAAGTTTCACTAAAAAGCTCGATAAAGCAGTCACTTGGTTTTTGTCATCCTGATTCACACTGGCACGGACAAGGAGCCGTAAGGATGGAAGAGAGGTAGGGCTTTCATCGTTTCAGGTATAGCTAGGTGATTATTTGAGAGGCGGGCCGAAAATGGTTTGCAGGGCTTGAGGTTGTGAAGTCTTGTACTTATTGGAGCTTTAAACCTTTTTCTATTACTTGTACCATCTTCCTGCCCAAACGTGGAGCAGGGTTTTTTATTAATTATTATGAAGAAAATATAAAAAAACAGGCTCTTTATATGAGCCTGTTTGTATAAGTAATTTAAGATTAAGCAGCTTTTTGAACGTTAACAGCTTGAGCTCCGCGGTTGCCTTGCTCAATGTCAAACGTTACTTTTTGACCTTCGTCTAAAGTTTTGAAGCCATCACTTTGGATTGCAGAGAAGTGTACGAATACGTCGTCTCCATTTTCACGTTCGATAAAGCCAAAACCTTTTTCTGCATTAAACCATTTAACTGTACCTTGTTCCATATTTGTTGCCTCCTAGTGCGCTACCGCACATTGTATTACTATCTCTGCCCAAAGTATTATCAAGACGAAAAGTCAATATTCATACTATCCTTTACACCGAACAAAAATAATTCTTCTTTATCATAACAGGAAACGGAAAAAATTGCAAATTAATATGATCGTTTTAGTTGTGGCATTATTTGTTAAACGTATGGGTAGTGGTAAAGCTTTGTTTCTACAGGTGTTTCCAAACGGTCACTCATAGATATTCGTTAAAAAATGATACTTGATGACAAAGAACCTTCCTTTTCTTCATTCCTACTTTCCAACGCCTTTTGAATTAAGAAGCTGAGAAACACAAGCTCAACAGTAACATGGTCTTCATTTATGGCTTAAATAAGCCGGTCCCTCATAGGAGAGCAGGGAGGGAGTTTGGTTCGGCAAAGAGCCGGGTATAATCTTCATACGCTTTTCGGATCCCGGCTGGCTCTGCTAATAAAGGTTCAATTGAGCCGGCAAGGCGTCGAACCAGATTCTAACACATATTGAGAAATTATGGACAATGGGATCATATAGGTTGTATGGCAGCTGGGGATTCAAAGGCAATAAAACGTTTTCTGTACTTAGGTTAGCAACATCACGGGAGGAGAAGCTTGAAGAAATGAATGAACAGAACCCAAGGGCTTTGAGAAAACTGGTTACACCTTATGAGAAGTCTGATTTACAAAAAAGTATTTGGCAAATTATTAACACATTGGTACCATTTTTCCTGTTATGGTATGTGGCATATAAGAGCTTGTCGGTTTCCTATTTCCTTACATTAGCGATTTCTGTCGTTGCGGCAGGTTTTTTAGTAAGAACCTTCATCATCTTTCATGATTGCTGCCACTATTCTTTTTTTAAGAACAGAAAGGCGAATCGTATCCTTGGAACGATCACAGGGATTCTGACTCTGCATCCTTTTGACCAGTGGGCACACGACCATTCTGTCCATCATGCGACAAGCAGCAACCTGGACAAACGCGGCACGG
Source organism: Bacillus thermotolerans (assembly GCF_000812025.2). Lineage (GTDB taxonomy): Bacteria > Bacillota > Bacilli > Bacillales > Domibacillaceae > Quasibacillus > Quasibacillus thermotolerans. The sequence goes on along the minus strand of NZ_JWJE02000008.1, from coordinate 2,973 downwards.
GTGATATTTGGGTACTGACCGTTAAGGAATATGAGGAAGCCTCAACTAAGACAAAAATAATGTACCGTTTGTATAGACATCCGTTCGTTATGTTTATTATTGGACCGATATACGTCTTTGGGATTGCCAACCGTTTTAATCGTAAAGGGGCAAAACGCAAAGAGCGGATGAATACGTATGTAACGAACCTGGGAATCGTCGTTTTGGCAGCACTTCTATGTTGGGCGATTGGCTGGCAAAACTTCTTGCTGGTTCAGGTGCCAATTTTTATGATATCAGGAACTCTCGGAATTTGGCTGTTTTATATTCAGCACACGTTTGAGGATTCTTATTTTGAAGAAGATGAACACTGGGAATATGTAAAAGCAGCAGTTGAAGGAAGCTCTTTCTATAAGCTTCCAAAAGTCATGCAATGGCTAACGGGCAATATCGGTTTCCATCATGTTCATCATCTAAGCCCGAGAGTGCCAAACTATAAGCTTGAAGAAGTGCATAACAACACTGAACCATTGCAAAACGTTCCAACCATTACCCTGGCAACAAGCCTTAAGTCGTTAAAGTTCCGTCTGTGGGATGAAGAAGGGAAGAAATTTGTTGGTTTTAACCACTTAAAAAAAGCTTCCAAAAGCCAAGTATCAGCGCGGCCAAGAGCAGATATTTAAATGATTAAATAAACGCCCCTTAATTGGTGAGGAGCTGCCCCCATGGAGTGGGACAAATAAAAAACACCTTTAAGTTGAAAAACGGGTATAGAATACCTCAATCACAACTTGGAGGTGTTTTTTCTGTGGGGCCAAGAGTGCCAGTTAAGAGAGTTAAACATACGACGCAAATATAACAGGCCATCTAAAAGACAAGCAAAAGCGCTTAGATTTCTGAGCGTTTTTTTTGCTGAAGCTTATTCATTAGTTTTAGTTTCTTTTAGCCATTTCATAAAAACAAATAATTCTCCTATGGTCAAACCTAATCATACAGCAACCATGGCCGTTGTATAATCTGGCTGATCGAATAAAGCTTCGCTAATGAAAAGTCCAATTAGAACCCCTAAACTAACAAACACGTAATTTTTATACCGCTCTTTTAAATATCTTTTCATATTGAACAGCCTTCCTTTAAAGCTTCCGCGTTGCTCCGCTAATCTGCTATAAGATCATTTTAACATAAATTCCCACATGTCCGAGAGGGCTCATAACATGGGGGTAATATATATTTTGCATTATGTAATGTATATGTTACATTTATTATCGAGGAGGGAGTAGATTAGTTGAAAAACAACGTGAAAATAGCCCGTATTCAAGCTGATTTAACCCAGCAGCAATTAGCTGAAAAAATCGGGGTTACCCGGCAAACAATCAGCTTGATCGAAAAAGGAAAGTATAACCCAACCTTAAAATTGTGTCTGGATATTTGCTATGCCGTTAATAAAACATTAGATGAACTATTTTGGGTGGAGAGGGATCATCATGAAGAAAATTGAAGATGAACGTCTAAAATTACAAAACTTACAAAACATTCGTATCGCCTATATCGTTCAAACCTTTGGGATTCTTGGAATATTAGGTTATGACCTTGTGACAAAGGGTTTAGAGGGAATGAGGGCGAATCCATTATGGATCGTTTTTATTATAACGACTGTTATTTCTGCTTATTTATCTATGAGTATTAGTGTCGATCATGAAAGCAATAGAAACTCACCGAAGAAGAGCTTATCTATATCATTCGGTGTGAATTTACTTATTTCTGCGGCTGTTGGAATATTTGTATCCATGACGGATGGATATACGATGGTCAATGGACTTGTGATCGGCGGCATTCTATTTATTTGTTTTCTCGTTCCAGCCATGTATATTTACTATTTGCGGGCAAAACGCCAGGATGAAGAGCTTGATGAGTAAGGGGTATTTCACGAATGGGCAGACATACTGAATAAGAAGGGGATGCGTGCATGTTAGGTTATTACAGTAAGCTTTCTTCAGAAGTCTATGATTTGGACAAGTATATTGGTCTTTCATTCGGAGATATAGAATTTTATAGTCATAGACTGGCAGCTTGTGAGGGCCACATTCTTGAACCAGGAGTAGGGACAGGCCGCATTCTCATTCCGCTTTTGGAAAAAGGCTTGAAGGTGGAAGGGTTCGATGTTTCGGCAGAAATGTTGAAGATCTGTCGTCGTAACTGTGAAAAAAGAGGGGTAATCCCGACATTGTTTGAAGAGAGCATGGAGTCCTTTTCGTCAGATAGAAAGTATGAAGCGATTATTGTGCCGACTGGAACATTCCTATTACTCCATGAAAGAGAGCGCTCGATCCAGGTGTTAAAGAATTTCTATAATCATCTATCAAACGGGGGAAGGCTGATTATAGATATTTTTCTGCAGACAGATGTAACCATAGGCGAAGGGTCTATAAGAACATGGGAAACGGAAGATGGGGATATGATCACGTTAGAAACGAAGATCGTCGAAGTGGACTATATCAGCCAGCACACCATTTCCCACAACCGCTATGAAAAGTGGCGAAATGGCCTGCTTCTGCAGGCGGAATTGGAACGTTTTCCGCTTCGCTGGTATGGAGTGGAGGAGTTTAAACTTCTTCTCGAGCAGGTTGGGTTTGAAGAGATCGTTATCTCTGCCGATTACCAATATGGCCAATATCCAACTAAATCAGATCAAACCATCACGTTTGAAGCTGTCGTTAATAAGGCAAAGTGAAAAGTCGGTTTAGAATAAATCAATAGAATGATCGGAAAAGATCTAGACCATAAAACAGCTGAAGCGACCTTATAAAAAAGGTCGCTTCACGTTGTTGAAAAACAACTTAGTCAAGAAAACCCTGGTGAATTCTCACCGGGGTTTTCACTTTTTTTGAATTGTTAAACGGAACCTTCTATAATATGAGAAGTGAGGTGGAGACCAATTTTCTGTAAAGAGCGGAGTTTGGCCCACTTTTTCAAGTTTTGTATGATGGCAGTCAT
>NZ_JWJE02000079.1 GCF_000812025.2 Bacillus thermotolerans | reverse complement strand
CTCGACAATTCAAGTATAAAAGAATGAGGAGTTTGCGTGTTTTTTTATGCACACAAAATTTTGTTTAAACCCCAACAAATATTATAGAGCCTAAAAAATGACCCCCCTTAACGTTTTTATAAATCGTTAAAGGAGATCATCATTCATCATTCTAAACCGCCCTGCTTGCGGTTGTTTTCACTCAAATGAATACCTCAACTGTGACTATTTATTGCGGCATTTTCTGGCCCCATGCAATGGCCGATGCCGTCGGTATCAGCAGCTTTCCGGTGTACCAGTATTCGTAGCCGTGCGGAATGATGAACCGCAGCCACAGGAAGCGATGGCATTTGGATTATCAATCGTAAATCCGCCACCCATGAGTGATTGCTTATAATCAATCACTGTGCCTCTCAGGATAGGTGCACTTTCCTGATCGATAACAAAGTCAATGCCGTGCTGGCTAAGTTGGATATCATCTTCTTTTAATTCATGATCAAAGCCCATGCCATAGGACAAACCGCTGCACCCGCCGCCGTGTACGGCTACACGCAGTACTGCTCCTTCTTCCTCGTTTTCCTTGATCATTTCTTTTATTTGAAAAGCTGCTGCTTCCGTAATTATTACAATTTCCTGTTCTTGCAATGGAACCCCTCCATTCCTTGATCTTTATTATTAGTATATACCTGAAATGGCCCCTTCTCAACCCATCCGCTCTAAAAACCAAGCTGTCTAGACGGATGAATAAGCAGAAGAAGACATAGCTTATTCCTCACAACTACAGGGTGAACGAGGATGGCCAAAGGAAAAACCGGCCCTTAATAAAAGCCGGCTGCTCCATCAAAACATCGGATTCTCTTCTAAGTACTGGTAAATATTATCAACAAGTGCCTCAGCAGTCTCTCCCTCGACCGGCTCTCCATTCACTAAAGCATACAGCCCTTCCGCACATCTTGTGCAGTAACCTAGGCAGCCATACTCAATTACATCTAAGTTAGGGTCTCTTTCTAATATCTCAAGCGCCCGCTGCGCGCCATTTGCTAAATTGCTGATACAGAATTCGACAATCGGTTTCATCGTTTTCACCTCTAGTCTCTATTCTACTACCACTTTCACCTGCTGAAAAGGTCAAAACTTCTCGCTGAAAATTCATTAAGTCGGTTGTGAAAAACGCCACATTTAGTTATACTCAACTTGGCAGAATAAATCATTACCTATTTAATGTATCTAAGCAAATGAACTCTTAAATACGCATTGGACAAAAGGAGAACTACATATGAAGAATCTAGTGTTGCTTGGCGGTGGTTATGGCAATATGCGCATGTTACTGAGGCTATTGCCAAACCAATTACCTGAAGATGTGACGATTACATTAGTAGACAAATTCCCATATCATAGCTTAAAAACCGAGTACTATGCTCTGGCAGCGGGAACCGTATCTGATCATGAAGTGCGCGTCTCTTTCCCTGAGCATCCGCGCTTAAAATACGTGTACGGGGAAGTAACAGAAATTGATTTGGACAATAAACAAGTGGTCATTAAAGATAGAGAGCCTGTTCCCTACGATGATTTAGTCATTGGTTTAGGCTGTGAAGATAAATATCATAACGTGCCGGGTGCAGCTGAGTACACTCACAGCATTCAATCTATCGACAAGTCACGCGAAACATACCGGACGCTTTCGAACCTGCCGGCCGGCTCTAAAATCAGCATTGTCGGTGCTGGATTAAGCGGAATCGAGTTAGCGAGTGAGCTTCGTGAAAGCCGCCCAGATCTTGATATTAAATTATTTGACCGCGGTCCTCGTATATTGAAAGACTTCCCTGAACGGCTAAGTAAATACATTCATAAATGGTTTGTCGACCACGGGGTAGAAGTGATCAACAATGCTAATATCACAAAAGTAGAGCCAAATGCCATTTATAATCACGAAGACGCCTATGATACCGATGCAGTCGTATGGACAGCCGGCATCCAGCCGAACCATGTAGTACGCAGCATGCCAGTTGAGAAGGACCGCTCGGATCGGATTAAGCTGACTCAATATCATAATCTCCCTGGAGACGAGCATGTATACGTAGTCGGTGATTGTGCCAGCCTGCCTCACGCACCAAGCGCCCAGCTTGCGGAAGAACAGGCTGAACAGATCGTACAAGTTCTTTTGAAGCGATGGAAGGGAGAACCGCTCCCTAAAACGCTGCCAGAAATCAAGCTGAAAGGTGTGCTTGGATCTCTCGGTAAGAAACAAGGCTTTGGCTTTGTAGCAGACCGCGCCATTACCGGACGCGTGGCCCGCTTCTTGAAATCGGGCGTTCTCTGGATGTACAAGTTCCATAATGGATAATCGTTAAATGAATACACGAATCCTAGACAGGTCCATGCACCTGTCTTTTTTCTTTCCTAAAAACTTATAAATCTTCTCCTGCTTGCTCATACTAAAGCAAGAAGTCTCGAAGGTCGCTATTGTGCTTCTCTTCCAGAACAGCAAGCTAAGAAAGGAGCTTTGTCATGAAAAAAGAAAGATTCAAAAAAGGATGGCGCTCTCCCTCTAAAAGTGAGCTTGCCGCTTTACTAGAGAAGTGCTCGGAGTCGTCCGACTTTGTGACTTTCAAGTTTCATGAACAGTCTCCCTTTGCGATTTCTTATTATCAAACATTAGTAGATAAAAAGGTGCTACAGACGAGCGTTCTAGATACCTTGAAAGAAAAAGAAAAAGAATGGTCGACTGTTGAGGAGATAAAAGAAGCCGTCCCTATTGAAAATATGACGATCACAAGCCAAATTTCAGATATCCGGGACAAATTAATGAGCGGGCATATCCTTATTTATAAAGAGGAAGACCCTTCGGAGTGCCTGCTTATCTCGGCTGCCAATGTTCAGGCGAGGCAAATATCAGTGCCTGAAACCGAGTACACGGTTGTCGGACCAAAAGAGTCTTTTGTTGAATCTATTGAGACGAATGTTACGCTCGTCCGTAAACGGCTGCCTACGCCTGATTTCAAAACCAAAGAGCTTACAGTGGGAAATGTGACGAAAACACGTGTCATGGTTGTCTATATTGATGGGATTGTCTCACAGGAGAACGTGAATACAGTCATCCAGCGCATCGACGACATTACTTACGACAAGATTGTAGATGCTTCATTTATTAACCAAATGATTGCTGATAATCCGAGCTCTCCCTTTCCACAAATGGTAGATACGGAACGGCCTGACCGGGTCGCAAGTGACTTGTCGGAAGGAAAGGTCGCTATTCTTGTCGACGGCTCACCGAGCGCACTAACCGGGCCAACGACGCTAACGGAATTCTTCACAGCGTTTGAAGATTACTTCACGATTTGGGAGATGGCCACGGTTTTCCGTCTCATCCGCCTATTCGCGATTGTGTTTTCCGTTTTATCAACACCGCTTTATGTCGCTGTTTTAACGTATCATTACGAGGTCGTTCCACAGGATGTCTTAACGTCGTTATTTGCCTCGCGTGCAGGCATTCCCTTTCCTCCTCTCATGGAGGCCATCATTCTGGAATTGACGATTGAGCTGCTTAGAGAAGCAGGCGCGCGGCTGCCCATAAAGGTCGGCCAAACAATCGGTATCGTAGGCGGTATCGTTATTGGAACAGCCGCTGTTCAGGCGGGAGTAACGAGCAATATTCTGCTGATTATTGTCGCCTTGGCTGCTCTCGCTTCCTTTACGACACCCGTTTACCAGATTAGCAACGCCGTTCGGCTGATTCGCTTTCCGTTTTTGATTGGCGCGGGCCTGCTGGGCTTTTTCGGAATAGCCATCTGTTCCGCTATTTTACTGGCACATCTACTGAAAATCAAATCACTTGGACGTCCTTACTTGGCTCCCGTCTATCCGGTTCGGCTGAAGGACTTAAAGGATGCTTTTATACGCTTGCCCTTCGATAAGCAAATCACTCGTCCGATGGAATTGCGGCCTGAGCAGCCTTTTAAATTCAGGCCGAAACCAAAGCCTAACACTAAAAACGACTTAGATATTGATGAATAATCATTTGGAGGAAAGACCATGCTGCCTTTACCCGGTGAAGATAAACAGGTTTCTCCTTACCTTGCTTTCTACGTAATTGTAACCGTACAAGTAGGAGTAGCCATTCTTAGTTTTGAAAGCAACCTCGTGAAGGATGCCGGACAGGATATGTGGATATCCATTTTGATGGCTGCCGCGGCTACTCATGTTCTCATATGGATGACATACCAGATATTGAACAAAGGAGAAAATGACGTTACTGTTATCCACCGTCAGTTATTCGGAAAGTGGATTGGAGGCTTGCTGAGCTTCTTATTCATCATGTACTTGTTTATGATTTTTGTGTTAACACTTCGCACTTACATTGAGGTGATACAGCTCTGGATGTTTCCACAAATCCAAAACTGGTATGTTGCCCTGATCATTGCAGCCATTGTCTATTTGTATGTGATTGGCGGCTTTCGGATCGTAGCCGGTCTATGTGTCATTAGCTTCTTCCTCACCATTCCATTAATGTTGTTGAAAGTATTTCCACTCATGGAAGGCTTGATCACTTATTTATTTCCGATATTCGATTACCCCATCACAGCGTTAGCCAAAGCAGCTAAGACAATGGCTCTTAATTACTCTGGATTTGAAATCCTATTCTTCTGCTATCCGTTCTTTAAGCAGGCACCGCAGTCCCATAAATGGGCACAGTTAGGTTCCGCAGCCTCCACCTTCATCTACTTAGCTGCTGCACTTGTTTCGATTATGTATTTCACAAAAGAGCATCTAGCTGAGGTCTTTTGGCCTACCCTTACATTATGGAAAATTGTTGATCTCCCTTTCATGGAAAGGTTGGAGTATCTAGGCGTAGCTTTATGGCTATTTGTCATCTTGCCTAACTTGTGCTTATACCTTTGGGCAGCTACCCGGGGCTTGAAGCAATTGTTTGCCATCCGTCAGAAGAAGAGTCTTGTATTTTTCTTATTTCTGGGAGTTCTTTTTTGCGCCTTCCTGAGAGAACCAGCATACACTGAACGGCTATTGCGTTTCATTAATGAAGCTGGCTTGTATGTGATGTATATTTACATTCCTTTTTTATATGTATATCAGCTCATTTACCACAAATTGAGGGGACAACGATGAAAAAAGTGTTATTTTGGACCATCTTTGTATTAGTTATTGTATTCAGCCAATCGATTGATCCGTCTATCCTGGAGGATACACAGCTGATTACAGCATTGGGGCTTGATTACGTTGATGAACAGATGGTAAAAGGTACAGCCACAGCGCCGCTTTATCCGCCAGGACAAGATCCAAAACCGATTCCTGTTCATTTTACCGCTACGGCTCGTACACCGCAAATTGCGGTACAAGAGTTTCAAAGAGAGTCCCAGCGTCCTCTTCGAGTCGGACGCATGGAGGTTTATTTATTCAGCAAGGAGTTAGCCAAGCATGGCATTCGAAAGGTTATGGACCCCGCTGAACGCAGTCCTCAGCTCGGAAGGGACTTACAAGTGGCACTAGTGGATGGAAGCGCAGAAAAGATGCTGGTCTCTTCTTATAGGAACGGGGAAATGCCTTCTTCCTATATTATGGACCTGTTAGAGAAGAACGTAAAGACTCTGGCTCCCTCAACGGAACTTCATAACCTCATGAATCAGCTGGATGGATTTGGCCAAGACCCATTCCTACCTATTCTCGAACAAACAGAAGAACATATTCGCTTTACGGGATTAGCCATTTTTAAAGATGACCAGTACATAGATGAGCTTTCCTTTAGAGAAAGCTATCTATTCAGGGTCTTATTTGAACGCTCAACAAGGGGATATTATGAAGTCAGCTACAAGGGCCATTACGTTGCCCTCATGAACGTTGCTTCCAAGCCAGACTATCAATTTAACGGACCGCAAGAACGCCCTCGATTGACGATTCAGTTATCAGTGGAAGGTCGATTATCAGATGCCGCTGGCTTGCACTTAGATAATCACGGAGAGATCAAGGAACTAGAACAGGCATGGGCAAGAGAAATTAAGAAAAAGACAGAAAGACTTACCAAACACTTTCAAGAACTGGGCGCCGACCCGCTTGCCATTGGTTCAAAAGCAAGGAGCCATTACCGGAGTTTCAATGAAGCGAAGTGGGAGGGAACCTACCCGACGATTCCAATAGAAGTACGTGTAGACACAACCATTCAGAATACAGGTCTTACACGATAGAAAAGACTGCCTGTTGCTTTCAGGCAGTCTTTCTCTTTCCCTTGGCCCTGCTAATTAAGCTAGGTTCAAGGCAATGTATTTAATTTCTAAATAATCTTCAATGCCATAGCGGCTGCCTTCACGGCCAAGTCCGCTTTCTTTATAGCCGCCGAACGGAGCTTGCGCTGTTGTCGGTACACCGTCATTTAAGCCGATGATCCCGTATTCAAGCCCTTCTGAAATTTCTACAGCTTCTTTAATATTTTCACTGAAGACATACGCAGCAAGGCCGTATGGAGAGTTATTCGCGCGCTCAATCACTTCTTCATTCGTCTTGAACGGCGTAATCGGTGCCAGCGGGCCAAATGTTTCCTCATTCATACAGATCATATCATCTGTGACATTCGTGATCACAGTTGGCTCAAGGAAGAAGCCCTTTTCTCCTTCTCTCTTCTGGCCGCCAGTTAAGACATTCGCACCTTTTTGTTTTGCATCTTCAATTTGGCTGACTACTTTAGCAACTGCCTGCTCATCAATTAGAGGACCGATATCCACGCCTTCGTTCAATCCGTTGCCTACGTTCAGCTTTTCTACTTCCTGCTTGAAGGCTTCAGCGAACTCCTCTTGAACAGACTCATGAACGTACACTCTGTTCGCACAAATACATGTTTGTCCTGCATTTCGGAATTTAGAAGCGATCAGTTCCTTTGCTGCCTTCTGGATATCTGCATTTGCTGTGACAATGTACGGAGCATGGCCGCCAAGCTCAAGAGAGATTTTCTTCACAGTATCTGCAGCACTGCGCATAAGGAGCTTCCCAACTTCTGTAGAACCTGTGAAGGATACTTTTCGCACACGCCCGTCCTTCATCCATGCCTCGCTGATTTTACTTGCGCTTCCTGTAACAATATTGATGACGCCTTTCGGAATGCCTGCTTCTTCTGCAAGCTCTACTAGACGAATGGCTGTAAGCGGTGTTTGTGTAGCCGGCTTCACCATAACCGTACAGCCAGCCGCCAAAGCAGGTCCTACCTTTCTTGTAATCATGGCTGCCGGGAAGTTCCATGGCGTAATCGCTGCCACGACACCAACCGGCTCTTTGCGCACGAATAGACGCTTATGCGGATGGGAAGCTGGAATCGTTTCTCCATACACTCGCTTTCCTTCTTCCGCAAACCAGGCCAGGTAGCTGTTCGCGCTTGTTACTTCACCAATTGCCTCTTGAAGCGGCTTCCCCTGCTCCTGCGTCATAATCTGGCCGATTTCCTCTGTATGCTTCTCGATTAGATCATGCCATTTCATGATATAGCTTGAACGCTCTCCTGCTGTCAGCTTGGACCAGGATTTAAATGCTTCATAGGCAGCATCTGCAGCCTGCTCTGCTTCTTCCGTTCCACCGTTTGGAATCGTAGCAATAACATCGTTTGTAGCAGGGTTAATCACATCGATTGTTTTTTGAGCACCTACCCACTCACCGTTAATATAAATTTTCCAATCCTTCTTTTCCATTTCGCTCTCCCCCTATTCTTTATTCTCCACGTATTTTCTTACCTTTCGTGCAGCCGATGACTGGCTAATGCCAAGCTTCTCTGCCAGCTTGTAGGTCGATGGCTCCTCACTGTACGCTTCTACAATGAGCTTCCGCTCGAATTCCTCTATAAGCTCCGGCAAGGTTGCTTGCGGTTCTCCTAAGCCCTGCTGGTGCATCTCCGGCGGCAAATCAGCTAAAGTGACGATTTCATCGCTCGTCACGACTAGCCGCTCGACCATATTTTCAAGCTCACGGATGTTGCCCTTCCACTCAAATTGCAGGAAGGCGTCCAGCACTTTCGGCGAAAAGTGAACATTACTTTCATGCATCTGGTTAAAATAATCCAGAAAGTGATACGTCAGCGGAATAATGTCTTCTTTCCTTTCACGGAGCGGCGGCACCTCAATCGGCACGACATTTAGACGGTAATACAAATCTCTCCGGAAGCTGCCCCGGTCGACCATTTGCTTTAAGTCTTTATTCGTCGCTGCGATAATCCGTAAATTTAACGAAATCGGCTTCCTGCCGCCAACCGGACGGATTTGCTTTTCCTGGAGCACATGAAGCAGCTTGCCTTGAGCAGCAAGCGGCAGCTCCCCTACTTCATCTAGAAATAAGGTGCCATTGTTAGAAAGCTCAATCAGCCCCTTCTTTCCCTCTCTAAAAGCGCCGGTGAAGGTTCCGCCCTCATAGCCAAACAGCTCTGATTCAATCAGCTGCTCTGGCAAGGCAGCACAGTTGATTTCATACAGCGGCTGTTCTCGCCTTTCGCTTAACTGGTGGATGGAGCGTACAATCTTGCTTTTTCCAACTCCCGTTTCCCCTAAAAGCAGTACGGTAGAATTTACTTTAGCAATCTTGCGTACGAGAAGCATCACCTTCGCCATTTGTCCGCTTTTAGAAACAAATCCATCAAACTCAAGCGGCTCCTTCAACACTTTCTTGTATGTAGCCAGCTCATCTTCCATCTCTTCAATTTTGTTGCGAAGCTGCATCATCTCTGTTAAGTCACGCGAATAACTGATCACGCTCTTCAATGAACCGTCTTCATGAAAAACAGGTCTCGTGCGTACATGATAGTAGCGCCCGTTGCCAGATGTTTGAAACAATTCAACCGGCTGCAGGTTTTCAATAACTTTCAAGGTCGCGGACGGATAGAAAATGCCCATTTCCTCCAAGTCTTTTACATGTTTACCGACCAGGTCTCCCGCTGTGTTTTCATAATTTTTCCGGCACGTCGCATTGACACGGATCACTACACCTTGCGCATTCGTGACAAGGATTTCATCAAACGACAATTCAAAAATATCAAATAACTCTTCGTACACGGAATCACGGGCTTGGTTCATAATAAGTTCCTCCTGAGCAGCATTACTTGTATTATAACAAACAAGCGCTCAGGAGATAAACTCATCTACTCGGCATCAAACCTGTACGGACTGACGTGATACTGCGGCTTCCAGTGATTCCTCTAAAATATCAAGACCTTCTTGTGCTTGTTCGTCCGTAATAACGATCGGCATCAGCAGGCGAAGAACATTACCGTATGCACCCGCGCTCATCAGAAGCAGTCCGCGTTTATTCGCTTCTTCAATAATAAAGGAAGTCAGTTCTTTGTTCGGTTCTTTTGTCTGGCGGTCTTTCACGAGCTCCATGGCACACATAGAGCCAAGTCCCCGGACATCACCAATTGCCTCATACTTCTCGGCAAACTGGCGAAGACGGTCCATTACTTGTTTACCTAGTACTTCAGCACGTTCATTTAGCTTCTCTTCCTCAATAATGTCCAGAACGGCAAGGCCTGCTGCACAAGCCAGCGGGCTTCCAGAGTATGTGCCACCCAGCTCTCCTGGAGAAGATACACTCATGATTTCCTTGCGGCCAATTACACCGCTGATCGGCAGGCCAGCTGCCATTGATTTTGACACTGTGATTAAGTCAGGCACGACATCGAAGTGCTCCATGCCAAAGTAACGGCCCGTACGCGCAAAGCCCGCTTGGATCTCATCAGCAATGAAAACAATGCCGTGTTCCTGACAAATGCGGTATACTTCTTGTACAAACCGCTTAGACGGAACGATAAACCCGCCTTCTCCTTGGACAGGCTCCATGACAACGGCCGCAATGCTCTCCGGTGCTGCATCATTTACGAAGAAATCATGAAGCTGCTGAATAATTAAATCCTCATATTGCTCCTCCGTTACGCTGTCGGGACGGCGATATTGGTATGGGTATGGCGCTTTATACACTTCAGGAGCAAACGGGCCGAATTCATATTTATAAGGCTTTACCTTGCTCGTCATCGTCATCGTAAGAAGCGTGCGCCCATGATAGCCTCGTGTAAATGAAACAACCCCTGAACGCTTTGTATATTTACGGGCAATTTTGATTGCATTTTCAACCGCTTCTGCTCCGCTGTTAAAGAAAATTGTTTCTTTCTCATGATCTCCCGGTGCGATTGCAGCCAACTTCTCAGCCAGCTCAATATAAGGCTCATACATCATCACATTAAAGCCCGGGTGTATATACTGGTCCACCTGCTGATGAAGAGCCTCGGTTACTTTTGGATGGCAATGGCCTACATTCATAACACCAATAGCACCTACAAAATCAATAAATGTATTGCCATCTACATCACGGATCAATGCTCCTTCCGCCTTCTCAGCGAAAGTCGGCACACCATTGGCTACCCCCTGCGGAACCGCTTGAACCCTTCTTTCTAATAACTGTTTTGCTTTCTCTCCTGGCAAGTTTCCTGTCACTTTAGCAAATTTTCTAGTCATTGTAATCCCCCTTATCTTTAATGGAAAGACTTATGCAAGATATATAGCAAGAAGTGTGCCAAAGCAAAAGGCAGGCCAGGCAGCTATTTTTAAATCCACACGGGGTGCTTTTAAGTCACTTTTGACTTCATTAAGTCAAAAGTGACTTACCCGCTTAACTCTTCCATGTTTTTATAGCCATACTTCTCCATCTCTTTATAAATTTCCTTCAACTTCGGATTTCCCTCGCCGACAATAACCTCTTCAACCAGCACGACTGGATAAAACATATCTTCTTCAATGACTCTCTTGGCAAATGCCCTCTTTTTTTCATCATCTGGAGGAGATTGAAGATCAATATAGCTCATTATAAACGGCTGATTCGGGTACTTTCTGCTGATCGCCGCCTCAAGCCATTCATACGTCTCTCTCGAAGACGGCAGGTGGACGCAGCTCGCACACAGTTCCTCCATACCATACACCGTGATTTCGATTTCTTTATTCATCGTTTTCCCTCCCTTATCCTTCTTCTCATTGTATCAGGAAGCCTCCTGTTCCGAAATAAGCGAATGTATTCGCTGAAAATGTTTATCAATCAATGGATTTTTTTCATTATAATTATTATAATAAGAGGAGAACGTGAGAAAGGAGTCGATTACCATGGAACAAACACAACAAATGGAAGAACAAGTACGTGAAGTGTTAGATAAATTACGCCCATTCCTGCTCCGTGATGGAGGAGACTGCGAACTAGTAGATGTAGAGGACGGTATCGTTAAACTTCGTCTGCTTGGCGCATGCGGCTCTTGCCCAAGCTCTACTATCACTCTAAAAGCCGGCATCGAGCGTGCATTGCTTGAAGAAGTACCAGGCGTCGTTGAAGTAGAACAAGTCTTTTAATAATAAAGAGGCTGGGACATAACCAGTCTCAAAAAGGTTCCAAGCAATAAAATTTTGCTTGGAACCTTTTTTAATAGATTATTTTTATCGTCTGCTAT
>NZ_JWJE02000078.1 GCF_000812025.2 Bacillus thermotolerans | reverse complement strand
TTGGATGGCGTAAACATAACCTCTGCCTTTTCTAATTTTCATAATATTCTCACCTAAATTTAATTTAACATATGTGTTTTTTTATTACAAACAAAAAAACCGCCCTAACTCATGACTGAAGTCGCGAGTGTGCGGGCGGAGGTCATCAATTAACAAGTTAGATGACTAGATGGCCTTCTTTTTAGAACAATACACATACGTCGACTGCAGGTAATGGCTATTTATAAATATGAGTGCAATCCAAACAAGCTAAGCAGGCCATCACCGGTGCAATACCGGCAACTGCCTGCTTAAAAAAGTGTCTATCCCCCTGTCCCGATTACAGGGTTCGGCCCTGAAAAGAAAGGATTTCTTATTTATGCACTATTCTACAACCGCTTCATCGGCCTTAATATTAACCTTGTCTCCCTCTTCCTGAATGCCAATTTGCAGGGACGTCATAAATCCTTCATGTGTCGCTTCTTCCAGTGTTCTTGGCGCTAGACAGTCGCCAATTTGATGAACCTCAGGGGCCATATCTTTAATATCGTCATATAGCTCCGTATTGGGTACCCGTCCAAGCGATAGAACAATGGAATCCCAATCTGTAATGACTTCCCTTTCATAGGAAAACAGGTTGCGAATCACCGCTTGGCCATTTTTTATTTCGCCTAAGTCATAATGAGGAAGAAGTTTTACTTTCAATTGATAAAGCTTCTTCAAATATTCATTCCGCAAATATTGATGAACCTCTTCCCCGATGTATAGCTTTGAAGTAATCAGCGTGACCTGATGGCCTTTTTCTGCCAAGTCAATGGCTGCCTCCATCCCAGGCCAGTCGCCACCAAAATCAAAAACTAGCACGTTTTTCCCGATAGCTCGATCTCTTTTACGGAACAGCTCATCAACCGTTAAAACTCTTTCGTCATCAATCCCTGGAATATCTGGGATAAACGGCCGGGAGCCTACAGCGCAGAAGACAGCATCCGGTGAAAGGGTGATCACATCGGTGGATGTTATATCCCTTCCGAGCCGGACGTCTACCTTGCTGACAGCTAATTTTCTCCTGAAATTATCAAGCATGGTTTCAGCTAATTCCTGCCTCATTGGCGCCCGCTTTAACACATTTAATAGTCCGCCAATTTCCTCCCCTTTATCTGCGAGTATAACCTCATGCCCTAGCTCGTCTAATGTAAGGGCGGCTTTTAAGCCGGCCGGACCTGCCCCTATCACGAGTACCTTCTTGTTCTCTCTGGAGCGCTCCTTCAATGTCTGGACTTGTCTTTCCTTACCGGTGGCTGGCGTTTGCACGCATCCAATTGGCAACCCCTTATGATAATGCCCGATACACGCTTGGAGACAGCCAAGACAAGCATCAATCAAATGATGATCTCCTGCTTTCGCCTTGTTCGGCATCTTTGGATCGACGATAAGCGATCTCGTCATTCCGACAACATCCGCTTTCCCTTTAGCTACAATTTGTTCAGCCTCAACCGGATCAACAATACGGGAGCCGACAAACACTGGCACCGCTCCCGCCATGCGTATCTTAAAAGCCTGCGGTGACACGTACGCATGCTTCACCGGTGAAGGCGGCACAATGTGGGTCGAGCCGGCATACGTACTGGAATCTCCTGCCGTCACGTTAATGAAATCGATCCGTACCTGCTCCACCAAGTGCTCGACGATTTTCACCGAATCTTTAATATCATTGCCGTCCATTGTCATTTCATCGGCACTCATTCTGATTCCCACTGTGAAGCCCTTGCCAACTTCCTGCCATACCCGTTCAATCACTTCTACAATAAATCTCATCCGGTTCCGAAAGCTTCCGCCGTATTCATCCGTTCGCTTATTCGTATGCTCTGACCAGAATTGTGCAGGCAAGTAGCCGTGTGAACAGCAAATTTCTACCCCGTCAATGCCTCCTTCTTTGGCCAGTCTTGCAGAAATGGCGAATCCTTCAATAACATCCTGAATCTCATCGATGCTCATCGGCCGCGGCATCGTACCGAATCTTAAGCTCGGCACCGCAGAAGGCGCCCAGGCCGCACTGCGGTAATCGCTTGACACCACCTCTCTCCCCCCATGAAACAGCTGCTGGACAACCTTTGTGCCGTACCGGTGAACTTCCTTCACAAGCTCCTGGTAAGCCGGCACAATTTTCGGATCATAGCCAGCAATTGTGTGGGTCGTTAACATGCCCGATGAATGTACTGCAGCCGCTTCTAATATAAGCAGCCCCGCCCCGCCCTTTGCTCTTTCCACATGATAAGCCGCCATATCAGGAGTTGGAATTCCATCAACAACATGATTGGTTTGATGAGCCGTGCTCATAATTCGATTGGGCAATTCCATGCTGCCGATTGTGACCGGGCTAAACAAGTGCTTAAATGGTGTCATATCTACTCACTCCCGAAAAATTAGTCGTCTACTTTCTAGTAAGCAAAATCCATACCAATCACTTTATCTCTCGTCTCTATTTATAAAAGCAGGATTCTTCAAGAATGGATCGAAATTTCTTAATAATTGAGCGGAATTTTTTCATCATGCTGCAAAATCTGAACCTTTTTTGCATCACCGTTGCATAATAGGTTCAATTTTTTTAATCCTGCTTGTACACTCATTAAAATCGTTCATCGTTCAGGAAAATCAGCGCTAACTGATGCAAAAAAGGTTCAATTTTATCTGGAAAGGAGTGTTAGCATGCTTGCTTTAGAGAAGAAAAACGCTGTTTCTGTACTGTCGCATATCCAAATGAAAGAATTAGAAAACTGGCTGCCGTTTCAGCAAAGGCCTGTTGTTGTGGTGGACCCATCGTTCCAGCTGATTGGCGTATTGGATGACCGGTGCTTTTGGAAAAAGAGGGCGGCGGGGATAAATGAAGCCATTGAAGCATGCGTGAGTCAGCGTTTTTTGCTCGTTTCCTCTTTATCTGACATAGGAGAAGAAGATCCTCAAAACTATGACTTTTTCATTCTGGAAGAGGATCATCAGTATGTATGCTATACAGCCTTTGAAATCAAAGAATGGAAGTACGAGCAAAGAATCAGCGGACTGCTGAGCATGAATCGTTCGCTCCATCAACAGCTGGACATGTCCCTGCAAAAGAACAAAGAGCTGATTCGGATTTTAAATTCTTCCTATGACGAAATATTTGTGACAGACGGAGAAGGCAACGTGCTGTTTGTCAGTGAATCATGCCAGCATTTCACCGGGCTCCCGCCTGCAGCATTTATCAATAAAAATATCCACGAGCTCGTGCAAAAAGGCATTATCAACAACTCGGTTACACTGAAAGCTATGGCTACTCATACAATCCACTCGGTCGAACAGGAGTATCCTAACGGAAAAACGGTTCTTGCCACAGCCACGCCTATTTTCGACGAAGAGGGAAAATTATACAGAATCATTTCGAACTCCCGAGACATTTCAGAGCTTGTTGAGATGAAAAGGCAGCTGATGGAACACCGCTCTACGCAGCAGGCGCCAAAGGAATGGATGGTGCAAAAAAATGTCGGCTCTCAAAAGTTCCTCACTCAGTCACAAAACATGATATCCACTCTTCAATTAGCAGAAAGGGTGGCGCCCACTGACTCTTCCGTGTTCATTCACGGTGAATCCGGTGTCGGAAAAGGCATATTAGCTAAGATTATTCATGAATACAGCCCAAGAAAGAACAAGCCATTTATTCAAGTCAACTGCGGAGCCATTCCCGAAAATTTAATAGAATCCGAGTTATTTGGGTATGAAGCAGGCGCCTTTACAGGAGCTCATAAACGCGGAAAGACCGGACTTGTAGAGGCAGCAGACGGCGGCACGCTGTTTCTCGATGAGATCGGGGAAATGCCCTTAGGATTACAGGTGAAAATCCTGCATTTAGTTCAAGATAAAACGTTCAAAAAAGTGGGCGGAACGTCCGAAAAACAGGTTGATATACGCATTATTTCAGCTACAAATAAAAACTTGATGCAAATGATTGAAGAGAAAACCTTCCGCCAGGACTTGTACTATCGCTTACACGTAGTGCCGCTGCACATGCCCCCATTAAGAGAACGAAAACAGGACATTGCCTTGCTGACAGACTATTTTCTTGAGCAGTTCAATACGAAATATTCCCGGCACATTGAATTAAGCAAAGACGCCAAACTGCTCATCCAATTACAGGAATGGAAAGGAAACGTAAGAGAGTTAGAGAATTTTATGGAGCAAATCGTTGTAACGGCCCAGAAACCGCTTATCAGCATCGGAGACCTTCCCTTCGCGATGAAGCATATGATTCACAGCGAGCAGCACCTCCCCTTCCATCAAATGACATTAAAAAAAGCAGTAGAAGAAACAGAAAAGCAGCTCCTCACGAGCGCCTTAAAGCAATATAAGACGACGAGAAAAATAGCTAAAGCGCTCGGCGTTAACCAGACGACCATCATGAGAAAGCTCCATAAGTATCAGCTCACCTAAAAATTAACTGAATATTTAGAATTAGGCATGCTACTTGCATTAAATCAAGTAGATCCATTTAACGAAGGGAGTGTTTAAGGTGGGTGAGTTGATTTTTTGCTTTGGGTATGGAGGATCGTTAATTGTTCTAGGACTTATCACTAAAGTATTCGTCGGCAAAATGGAAAAAGATATCGCTACAGAAGAAACGGAAACCATGGATGAAAAGGTGGGGATGTAAATGATTTATACAATCGGCGTTATTTGTTCTTTCCTGATTTACGTCCTTATAGGTATCGTCCTTTCGCGAAGAGTAAAGAACTCAGAGGAATACTATGTATCTGGCAGAAACGGCTCTACTTTAATGATTACTGGCATGCTTGTCGCTTCTTTTTTAAGTACTGTTTCTTTTATGGGGGAAGCTGGCTTTTCCTATGAGGGCTACCCTATTCTCTTGCTTATACTCGTTATCTTTAATGCCACAGGCTATGTAATCGGGGTCTTCTTCTTCGGCCGTTATTTACGAAGAAGTAAATCATTGACGGTTCCTGAGTATTTTGGCAACCGTTTTCAATCAAACAAAATCAGGATAGTTACCGCTATTACGACGATCTTCGGCATTTCTGCTTATCTAGTAGCCGTGACACAAGGAGCAGCTGTGCTGCTTTCCGAGATTTCAGGCGTTTCCTATATAGTCGCCTTGCTGATCATGTGGCTGGTCTACACGTCTTTCACTACTCTCTCCGGCGCGAAAGGTGTCATGGTCAACGATACAATCATGTTCTTTATCTTTTCACTAGCTACTTATATATCGTTGCCTTATATTATACAGTCAGCCGGCGGTTTTCCTGAAGCTATTGTGAAAGCCGCAACGAATCCTGAACGCCCTGACTTATTGAGCTGGCACGGCATTACCGGACCAAATGCTTACATGGGAGAGCCGTGGGAAGCGTTATTATGGGCGATCATTATGGGGTTAGTCTGGTCGGCTGTTATTGCTATCAGCCCTTGGCAAAGCAGCCGGTATTTGATGGCAAAAAATGAACACGTAGCGATTCGCTCCGGCATTTGGGCTACCATCTCAATCATCACGATTTACCTTTTCCTTCACCTTAGTATTTCTGCGGTGACCACGCTTAAAGGAGATATTGCCCCTACAGAAAAGGTATTTATATGGGCCGCGATGAATGCGACACCTCAGTGGTTGGGCATTATTATCGTCAGCGGCATTATGGCGGCCGCCTTATCCTCTTGCGCCAGCTTCCTTCAATTGATCGGAAGCAGTATCACAAGAGACATTATGGAGCAATCCAGAAACAAAACGTATTCGGACAAGCAGCTGCTGCGGGCAAGCCGAATGTCTATGATCGTTGTTAGTATTATTATCCTGCTTATCGGTATTTGGCAGCCGCCTTCCGTTATGTGGATCGGCTACTTCGCGGCTACCCTTTTTGCAGCTTCCTGGGGACCGGTCGCATTCGCCAGCGTTTTCTCGAAAAACGTAACAGAAACGGGGGCATTCTGGAGTATTATTATGGGATTCTCAGGGGTTGTATTCGGAGAACTCCTCGTGACATTCGGCATCGAACTGCCCGTCTATTTCAACCCAGTCATCATCGGTGTCATCTTAAGCTTGATCGCCCTGTATGCAGGCTCTAAATTCGGAGAAATCTCCATAGAAGAACGAAACTTCCAGACTCATATTCTAAAAAGACCCATTGAACCAAACGAGAAAGAAGAAATGGTCATTACTAGAAGGTACCCTGGCTATTTAATGATCAGCGGCGTTGTTATTATCATGCTTACATTCATCTTCTACTACTGGCCGCTCACACTGGCGATGTAGAAAGAGATGGAAAACTGCTTCAGGTGAACCTGGAGCGGTTTTTTAGTGTTTAAAAAGAATCCGTTCTTCAACCAGAAGGATGTTTCCCGGCCTACAAACAAAATTCATAGTGAATAAGCTCGTCTAGAATCTAAGAACTCTCTTGCCAGCCGCACTGTTCACAGATTTGTTGTTGGTAATAAGACGCGGACAAGATATAATATTATTAAATGCGTCATTTAGTTGGATGATAAGGAAATGACCATTTTTGTGAAGTAATGAACAGAAAAACTTCTAGATGTTTTACTAGCAAACTGTCCAAAGGAGTCTAAAATATGAGTGAAAATACAACAGTTCCTTTAAAAGCGAACGAGACCATTGGTCATGAGAATAAACGAAGCGTGAAGACGGTCCTGCTGGATCTTATCTACCTTTTAAAGGGTCTCGTGTTAGTTGCCAATGTGTTTCCTGTGCTGGCTGGATTCTGGCTGGCATTGGCCTTCACGGGTACGACCTTGTCAGAACAGTGGGGGTTGTTTTTGTACACGATGATTGGGAGTACACTCGTCATTGCTGGAGCCTTAGCCCTTAATAACTGGTACGAGGTGGATCTTGATCAAGCCATGGAGCGGACCCAAAAGCGTCCAACCGTGACGGGGAGCTTTTCTCTAAACGCTGTTTTAGCGCTGGGCATCAGCTTTACCGCTGTCGGCTTTATGTTGTTACTTCAGACTACAACCGAAGCTGTCATTTACGGATTTATTGGCTGGTTTACTTATGTGGTTCTTTATACATTCTGGTCCAAACGCAAATATACCCTGAATACAATGATCGGGGCCATTTCTGGTGCCGTTACACCGCTCATTGGATGGACGGCCATTGCCCCGGGGTTTCATATTGTTCCGATTACCGTTGCTCTTATTGTCCTGATCTGGCAAATGCCTCATACGTTCTCTATTGCCATGAGAAGATATGATGATTATAAAAGAGCGGGCGTCGCAATGCTTCCCGTGTTGTATGGATTTGAAGTCACGAAGCGGCAGATTCTTGTGTATGTCACTTGCTTGCTGCCATTGCCATTCTTCCTATGGTCCCTGGGTACAACCTTTGTCGTGATCGCTACCTTGCTTAACGTTGCTTGGATTGCCATTGCGATAAAAGGACTTTACACAAAGAATGACGTAAAGTGGGCAAACCTCATCTTCATTTATTCCGTTAATTATTTAATGATCCTTTTCTCATTGATGATCATTGTGACATGGTAATAAACCGTGAAAAGAGCTTGGGAGCTTCCCAAGCTCTTTTATATTTAAGTAGTTACATCCTCTCAATTAAGCCTGTCTGCAATGCAGAGCTTCTTTAAGCTGCCTTTCGTGCATAAAATGAAAGAGAACAGCCATTCAGCAGAACGGCTGAACTTCTCCTAATCTATTAAGAGCCTGCCAGCTTTCTTCTGTTTTTTCTTCACGCTTCAAGCTCCATAACTGATAAGCTAGAAAACTTTCTATTTACCTCTGGTTTTCTTCTGTTTTTCCTTTCTCTCGTAATCTTTAAAAAATGAAGCAGCAAAAATCAGTGAATCCCTTTCCAATCATTTTTTGATCAAGAAATGATAAAAAATAGGATAAGCCTAAGGTGAATGGAACGTGATTCGCTATATGTCCGATCACTACGATATGGAGGTGGTATCACTCATGAAGGTTGTCTCAGAAATGCTTTCACACATAGCGGTGATCGTCTCTTGCAGTTACAGCATATACCGCTCATGGAAGGAGGCGAAGGACAAAAGAAAAGAACAGGAAAACGATTCTGCCTAAAGAAACGAGCTTTTCTATTACAAGGTGAGAAACTCTTATTTGATGTTTCGTTTGTACTAATAGATCTGCATTTTTACCTTGTCTAAATCAAGGCTGTCTGGTGTTTGCCAGGCAGCTTTTTTATGTTGCAGTGAATCCGACATATATTGTTGGAAGTCGATTGATACATAGAATCAAAGACTCAGCAAAACGAATGATGGCTTCCTTTAGGAGTAGACAAGGAGGCTTCTTCAGGCTCTGGACCATGGCTCAAAAGCCAGGATAGGTATGCGGGGAGTATATGTGCCTATGAAAAACTTGGGCCTAGTCAAATTAATTAATTCTATATCAAACTAATAAAAATGCCTAACCCAAAAAATTCTGTTTTCATAATCTATTAGTAAAATTAGGAAAGGTGGTGAAAATATGGATTACTACGAAAAAGATAGAGAGTATAAGAAAGACAAGGAGTACAAAGAGTACAAGAAAGACAAAGGTCATAAAAAGTCAGGGTTCTGGCATATCCTTGGAGCTTTCGTACTAGGCGGTATTCTTCTCCTGTCCCTTCTCTTCTTCTTCAACCGACCAGTAGCACCTGCGTTTGGCTATGTGTATCAGGATAATACGACAACCACAACATTAGTAGGCGGTACTATAGATTTTGACTTTGCTGGACCGCTTCTAAATACGGAACCAGTCTTTAACTCACCAGACGCAGCCCAACCTCCAGAGGGAATTACCGTCGAAACTAGCGGTGTTTATGAGATTAATGCGAACATCCCTCTAGTCCCTCCTACTGATGCAACTCCGGTGGTATTCGATATAGTAGTAATAGATGAGGACGACATCATTACAGCCATTCCAGGATCTATATTTGTAGGTTCAGTTGATAATACCGCGGGAACTACTATTAAAGCACAATTAGATGCAGGGGAAACAGTGACTGTAAGAGTACGCGACGGAGGACCTGCTACCTATTTATCCGCAAAACTCACTGTCGAGCGTGTTGGACCACTTGTCGACACTGAGTAATTTAAGCCAGCAACAGTAGAAGGTCATGAAGGCTAGTCATGTACTAGACCGTCACGCCTACTGCTTCTAAAAGTGCCAAGTTAACCTGGTTAGCTTGGCATTTTTTATTTGTTCTTTCTTTTCAAATTGCTTAGAAGTGTTCTTAAAACTAGTTCATCAGTTCAATAGAGTGGCTGATCTCTTTTTATTCCTATGAAAGGCAGACTAAGCTCCCTTTTATACCTATGTATGATCACTAACCTTAAATGGGAACTAAGAAAAACAACATTTACACCTAATCGAGCGGACAAGATTGACATAGAAGATAAAAAGCGTTATTATTATCTCGAATTCAAGATATTTATATTTGATTTTTTCTAGGTAGACAGGATAGGAAATGAACCACTTCCCCCTGCCTGATATTCATATAAAAAATAGGGAAAACTAACAATACCACCATTTTTGAAACCAAACCCAACAGGGATCAGAGATAGATGACAATCCTTAATTTCAAACTAAATCTAGCTTTCATGGAGGCATATAAAATGAACCACTTAAAAGGAATACATCATGTCACCGCCATTACAAGCAGCGCGGAGAAGAACTACGAATTTTTCACATATGTGCTAGGCATGCGCTTAGTGAAGAAAACGGTCAATCAGGATGATATTCAAACATACCACCTATTCTTTGCGGATGATAAAGGCAGCGCAGGCACGGATATGACGTTCTTTGACTTTCCAGGGATCCCAAAAGGCGTACATGGGACAAACGAAATTTCAAAAACCTCTTTCCGTGTGCCAAGTGATGCGGCATTGGACTACTGGGTCAAACGTTTTGACCGTCTAGACGTCAAGCACACAGGGATTAAAGAGCAATTTGGCAAGAAAACTCTCTCTTTCGTTGACTTTGACGATCAGCAATACCAATTGATCTCAGATGAACTAAATGAAGGAGTGGAATCCGGTACACCTTGGCAAAAGGGGCCGATCCCTCTCGAATATGCCATTACGGGGTTAGGGCCTATTTTCGTCCGTATTGCGAACTTTGATTACTTTAAAGAAATGATGGAGAAAGTCCTCTTATTTAAAGAAATCGCCCAAGAAGGATCCTTCCATTTATTCGAAGTAGGTGAAGGCGGAAATGGCGCCTCCGTTATTGTCGAACACAATGCGGTTCTTCCTATGTCTCAACAAGGCTTTGGTACAGTACACCATGCCGCCTTCAGAGTAGAGGACCGCTCTGTATTAGAAGAATGGATCGAGCGGATGAGCAGCTTTGGGTTCCAGACATCCGGCTATGTCGACCGTTACTTCTTCGAGTCATTATACGCAAGAGTGGCTCCGCAGATTTTATTCGAGTTCGCTACAGATGGCCCCGGCTTTATGGGAGACGAACCTTATGAAACACTTGGAGAAAAATTATCCCTTCCTCCATTTTTAGAACCGAAACGCGCACAAATCGAACAGTTGGTTCGGCCAATTGATACAGTGAGAAGCACAAAGGAATTCGTTAAAGAATAAATAGAAAACAGACTTAAAGATTATGCGGCTATCTAAACTTTGTAAACCGCTACCCGTTGGAATGGAAGGCGCGAAGACTCCTGCGGGATGAGCGGGACAGGTGAGACCCCGCAAAGCGGAGCATGAGGAGGCTCAGCGCCCGCCCCGCGGAAAGCGAAGTGCCTGGAATGGAAATTAACAGCCTCCGTCTATAAGTAAAATAAAACAAGCTGTAGGCAAGCTCAGTCTTCATCGAGTTTGCCCATAGCTTGTTTCATTTTTTGAAATACTACCTTTATCAAATAAAATAAAGAATTTCGGATAATTACTTAAGGTGCTTTAAAGCTTCCCGCTTGCTGAGTGGTTTTAAATCATGGCTAGCCACAAAATCTCTTACGCTTTCGGGACGAGTTTTAGCATACTGACGCAAAGCCCACCCGATGGCCTTTTGCACAAAAAACTCCTTGCTGTCTGCTCGTCTGACAATATAGCGGAATAGGCGTTCTTCATCTGTCTTGTCTTTGTAGTATAGCTGATAAAGGATGGCTGATCGCTGCAGCCAAATATTCTCATCCTCAATCCACTGATCAGCAAATAGGTCGATCAGTTCGTTATTCCTTGAAAACATATCCCCTATGATGCGTGGAGAAAGCACATCTATCGTATCCCACCATGATTTTTTCACGATCAAGCTGGATAACCAGGACATATCACTGCTCGTAAGGTCCTTTTTCGCTTTTTCGATGATATCCAGTGCTGCCTTTTGATGACCTCCGCCCGCACACTCGTGACTTCAGTCATGAGTGTGCGGGCGGTTTTTTTGTTTGTAATAAAAAAACACATATGTTAAATTAAATTTAGGTGAGAATATTATGAAAATTAGAAAAGGCAGAGGTTATGTTTATGCCATCCAA
>NZ_JWJE02000077.1 GCF_000812025.2 Bacillus thermotolerans | reverse complement strand
AATTAAAAGGTATGAGCCCGGTGCAATACCGGACTCATGCCCAACAAATTGCCTAATGAAATAACCTGTCTAACTTATGGGGGTCACTTCATAAACGATCGCTCTTTTTCAATCGCTCGCTCCCGTAAAAAAGTAACATATGTGTATACACGGATTAGTTGCCTGTCTTATTTGGAATCCCCATAAAAATGTCGGAATAACTTAGATGCGAAAAGGCAAATTAAACGTATCTTTTTGAAAGGAGTGTTTACGACATGCCACAACAGGCTCAACAAATTCTTAATCAGATCAAACAAATCGCTCAGCAGCTGGAACAGCAGGAGACGCAAAATGCACAGCTGCTTCAGCAAGGGCAGCAATCCGATCAACAGCTGGCTTCTCTTGAACAACGGGCGGCCCAGCAGCTGAGCCAAATTCAGCAGCTCATCCAGCAGTATCAGCAGCAAAGTCCGACGCAACAAAGCTTCCAACAATCCGCAGGAAGTGCTTCAGGTCAATTTTCCGGAGTCCAGTCTGCTTTTCAGCCTGGTTTCGCTGGAACGAATGCAGAAGAAGTGAGACAGCAAAATCAGCAATCTGCGCAAAATCAGACCAGCGAAAATAGCAACGGATTGAACCAATTTTAATCTTTTTTCTGAACAATCCTCATTAACCCTTGAGCTTTTATTGCTCGGGGTTTTTTGGCATCCTGAAGCGCATAAACGTCGGTCTCCGGCAGCAGATGCTTGACCTCATTGCAGAATAGGACTCTCGCTAACTAGTGATTGCTGGAATTTTGCACCTGAGTAAACAGATAATAAACACTATTTAGGTATTTATTAAGTACGCAGTTAGGAGTATGATAGTAAGAAAAAAGAAAGAAGGCATCATATGGACTCAACAGTATCAACAACCACATCACGCAAAACAAAGACCCTAGTCATCCATGCACTTTTCATCACACTTACCCTCGTAGCCACTATGTTTATCAATATACGGCTTCCTATTATGGGTAACGGCGGCCTCATTCATCTAGGCAACGTGCCCCTCCTTATCGCCGCCTTTGTTTACGGCAAAAAAGCCGGAGCCATCGCAGGCGCCTTTGGAATGGCCTTTTTCGACATTATCTCCGGCTGGGCTGCATGGGCACCTTTTACATTTATCATTGTAGGTGCTATGGGTTATCTAGCTGGTCTGATCGCTGAAAAGATTCCCGGCAAAAGAGTGCTTGTCTATGCACTAGCCGTTGCCGTTGCGTTAATTATAAAAGTCGTAGGCTACTATTTTACCGAAGTAATTCTCTATAGTAACTGGATTCTGCCATTCGGCTCCATCCCTGGAAACGTAATGCAGGTTCTCATAGCCGGAATCATCGTCATCCCAATCGCTGGACGTCTGAAGGACATTATTGGACGGATATAAGAACAAACTATATGAACGATGAGCTCCCTCTTAAGCGGACAGGTGAAGACCAGCATGCTGCTTTGAGAGGGAGCCTTTTTATGTCTAATAAGCGTCTTTTCTCCATCCTAGATAGAAAAATTAGCCTTCATATATTTCATTTTCTTTAAATAGTTAATAATTTATAGTTGTGTTGTTAATCATTGTAAAGCTTTGGTAACTGGCCTCGAAATTGAGCTTCTTTGCTTTAACATGGTAAATGAAATCTTTCTAACGGGAGGAAACATTGTATGAAAAAATGGGGATTACTGCTTACCCTCCTCTTCGCTGCTCTCGTTTCGCCTTTAACTAATGTACCTGCGGCGGCTGCACAAGAGAGCGAAGAAGATGTGTTACCATTAGCAAAAGCGCATGCTCACAACGATTATGAACATGATCGGCCTTTATTGGATGCTTTAAGCCATGACTTTACCAGTGTGGAATCGGATGTCTGGCTAGTCGATGGGGAACTGCTCGTTGCTCATGACAAGGAAGATGTTGATCCGAACCGTACCTTGCAATCTCTTTACCTGGATCCATTAATGGAAAAAGCAAAGAAAAATAGCGGCTCTATTCATCCTGGCTATAAGCATGAATTCATCCTTTGGATTGACATTAAATCGGACGGCGCGGAGACCTATCAAGCGATCCACAAACAGCTTCGAAAGTATCAAAGCATGTTAACGAAATTCACTCCCGGCGGAGTTAAGCCTGGTGCGGTCACTGTTTATATCTCAGGGAACCGTCCTCGTGATTTAATGGAAAATCAAAAAGTGCGCTATGCTGCCTACGACGGGCGCATGAGTGATTTTGGCACAGAGGTTTCCAATGAATTTATGCCCATCATCAGTGACAACTGGACAAACCACTTCACTTGGACAGGCAGTGGTGAAATGCCGGAAGCAGAAAGAGAGAAGCTTTATACGATCGTTTCAACTTCTCACGCAAACGGACAAAAAGTCCGCTTTTGGGCAACGCCCGACCTTCCAACACCTCAAAGAGAGGCAATTTGGCAGGAGCTTTTAAAAGCGGGTGTTGATTTCATCAACACGGATGATTTAGCCGGCTTGCAGGGATTTCTAACCGAATACGATCCTCAGCCTGCCGAACCCCATATTACTTGGGAAGAGACGAAGCAAAAATAATTCATTAAAACGCCCCTTCGAATATATAGGGATTCGAAGGGGCTTTCCTATCAGTTAAAAAATAAACAAAGTTAAAGTTATGAAAAGAGCCATGCCTATGTTCGCTTAATCGTATACCTACCATGCATACGATTATATTTTTTCGAAAAGCTATACTAACTTGATTACTTTTGTTAATTGGAATGGAAATCAACAGCCCTCGTTTACAGACAAAATAAAAGAACTGTAGACGCTCGATTTCCATCGAATTGTCTACAGTCTGAAAGGAGCCTTTTTACATAAAAAGACTCCGTAATTAACATTACACTTCGTTCATGGCTTCGGCGACTTCAGTAAAAATAACGCCTAAGGCATGGGCACCTGCATCTGGATAACCAAGGCTTCGGTCTCCGACTGTGCCAGCACGTCCCATGCGGGCCACGATCTGCTCCGTTGATTTGGCTCCTTTTACAGCAGCTTCTGCCGAGTTGGTCAGCATCGTTTTTACGCTGTCGCCAGCATTGGCCCCGGCTGTTAATGCATCTGCATACGGCACCAATGCATCGATTAACGTTTTATCTCCAACTACAGCACCGCGGCCAAAGGAACGCTCACCCGTAGCCTGTACACCCTTCACTGCTGCTTGCATCATATCAGCAAATTCATGACGGGTAAGAGACGTTTTAGCTCCTGCATGTTTTCCGGCTGCTCGAAAGGCCGATCCCCAGATCGGACCGGATGCTCCGCCGCAATGCTCCATAATGACAAGAGAGCACGCCTCTAGAAAAGCACCTATGTCCGTTGTTTTCGTTTCCATAATCTCATGCCACTCAGCTTTTAGCTGTCTGAACCCTTTCGCTACACTCATGCCAAAGTCACCATCACCCGCATGAGCGTCTAATTCACAGAAAGGCACCTCGTTCCGGATAATGCATTCACTCATCTGATCGACCATGAAAACAATATTCTCTAAGGTAACCGTATCCTCTGCAAGGTTCGCAAATTCCCGATTGGTTTCTACCTCGTAAGAAACCGGCTTGTTTTCCTTGTCTGCTTCAACAACTTTCTCATAAGTCACATATGGAACTTCTCCATGAATCTTAAGTGCAGGAGTATCACACACTTCGGTCAGAAGGCTCTTTAGTTCTTCATCTAATTTCATAACAGATAACGAGGCGCCTGCCATATCGATGCTTGTCATGTAGTTTCCAACGAAAGGCTGTACGATCCGGACATTTCGCTTAGTTAATTCCCGCACGACAGCTTGGTTCAATACATAAAGCTCCTGAATAGGGGTGCCGCCGAATCCATTCACAAGAACCGCGATCTCCTCCTGATTGCCTTCGATGTTTAATTCTTCTAGAAGGGCCGTTACCATTCTTTCTGCCAGCTCATCAGCAGGAATGACTTTCTCTCGGCGAATTCCAGGCTCTCCATGAATCCCCACGCCATATTCCATTTCATCCTCTGCAAGCTCAAAGGTAGGCGTCCCTTTCGCCGGAACCGTACAAGAGGTGAAGGCAAAGCCGATGCTTTTCACATTGGCAACTGCCTTTTCTGCGGCGGCCTTCACCTCGGAAAGTTCATAGCCTCTCTCTGCGGCAGCTCCGGCAATTTTGTGAACGAGAACCGTACCGGCAACCCCGCGTCTTCCTACCGTGTATAGGCTGTCCTGGACGGAAATATCGTCATCTACTTTTACATAGTCAACGGGAATGCCATCTTCCTCAGCTAGAAAGGCGGCATTTTTGAAGTTCATCATGTCACCGCTGTAATTTTTAATAATTAATAACGTTCCTTTGTTGCCAGCTGTTTCACGGATGGCTTGATATACCTGTATTTGAGAAGGAGAAGCGAATATATCTCCACATACCGCAGCGTCAAGCATGCCTTTGCCGACAAACCCTGCATGAGCCGGCTCATGTCCGCTGCCGCCTCCGCTGATTAAGCTTACCTTCTCCTTATTCATACGTTTCTTTTTAATGACGGTATACTTTTCCAGCCATTCAAGCTCGGGATGGGCAAGCACCATTCCCTTGCACATCTCCCGTACAACATCTTCCGGTTTATTGATTATTTTCTTCATCGCTAACACCCTTCCTGCGATTTTTCCTTAGATAAATATGTGCTTATCTACGAGTTATGCTCTTGTTCAGTAAAAATAATGTCCTGCTACTCCATCTCTCTTAAACCCTCATTCCTACGCTCCCTAATTGTTTATGGCATCATAAAAATGTAGGTTATGGCATTTAATTTGTGCAGTGCCGTAGGTACTGCACAAATTAAAAAGACCACTTGCCAACAATCCCAAAAATCAATACACTTCCTGTTGGGTAATTTGACGCAGGAGGTATTTAAGGAGAGGTTGGCAGTGGCCGAGATTAATTATATCAGACATGAAGCAAACAACAAAGGGCATAGTTATTCGGAGATCGCAAAAAGAATAAACAGAGATTATAGAACAGTTAAAAAGTATGCAGAAAAGGTGGATTTTAGTCCAGAGGAAAAGCCAAAACAATATAGACCTTCTCCAGTAATAGATCCGGTCAAACACATAGTGGATGAATGGCTTTTAGAGGATTTTAAACAGAAGAAGAAGTTTCGTAGAACAGCTAAGAGAATATGGGAACAGTTAAAAGAAGAGTTTGGTTTTAAGGGTTCTGATCGGACAGTTCGAAACTATGTTTCTAATCGAAAGCAGGAGCTGTTAAATGAAGCAGACCAAGCTGCAATACCGTTAGAGACCAAGCCGGGTTCAGCACAAGTGGATTTTGAGGAGGCACCATTCAAATATCAAGGAGAACAGATTACTCTACCCTATCTGGTCTTGTCTTTCCCATACAGCAATTCCTTTTATTTTCAAGTATTCCCTTCACAAAACAAAGAATGCTTTCTGGAAGGGTTAAAGCGAATTTTTCACCATATGGGGGGAGTTCCGAAAAGGATAAGATTTGATAACCTTTCAACTGCCGTAAAGAAAGTATTGCCAAATGGCGAACGGCAATTAACTGAGGAGTTCCAGAACTTCGTTCTGCACTATGGATTTGAGTGTGAATTCTGTAATCCTAATAGTGGCAATGAAAAAGGCCACGTTGAATCCATGGTGAAATATGTGAGGAATAATTATTTATTGCCTAGCCTTCACGTATTGGATTTAGATGAACTGAACAAAAATCTGTGGGAGAAGGCAGAGAATGACCGGCAACGAAAACATTATGAAAAGGAAGTCTTAATCTCAGAATTATTCAAGGAGGATCAGAAAGCCTTTTTAGTATTGCCAAGCAAGGAATACCAATGTGTTAGATATGAAACTTTGAAAGCCGATAAATATGGTTACATAAAGGTAGAGAAAAACATATACTCTACCTCACCGAGGTATGCTTTAAATAAGGTTCTAATAAGGATTTCGTATAATACCATTGATATTTTAACAGATGATCATGAATTGATAATAAGACATTCACGCTTATATGGCCAATATAGAAAGTCTATCAAGTGGCAGCCATACTTGAACTTAATGGCCAAACGTCCTATGGCACTCAAATATACGAGTTTTTATGAGCAACTTCCTGATGAATGGCAAACTTATTTAAACTCATGTACGGTTACAGAGAAGTCAGAGGCTTTGAGATTACTCGCAACGGTACTCAAAGACCATGATTTTACTAGAATTACAGAAGCATTAACCATTGCATCCGAACATGGTCATCCTTCAGTCGAATCGATTAATCAGGTATTCTATCAGCTCATTAATGGCCGAGGAATTCGCCCAGAAATACACCCTAAACTTCCATTACCAAATATGCCGGAAGCAGCAAGAGGTTTAGAGCATTATAATCAGCTTCTGAAAGGAGCTGAATTAAATTGAATACACAAATTCAAGAGTATGCCAAACGCTTGAAGTTAAGCTGGGCAAGAGAGCATTACCACGAGATTAAAGCAAATTCGAATGAAGAGTTTCTACTCCAGCTTTTTGAAAAAGAAATTCAGCAACGTGAAGAAAGAAAGACCAATCTCTTACTTGCCCAAGCAGGACTCCCTAATGCATCTGGAAAGCCATTTGATTGGAGTGAAATCGTTCTAGCAAAGGGACTAAATCAAGAATACTTACTGGACGGAAAATTCATGGAGAAACAAGAGAACCTCATTTTTTATGGTGGGGTTGGGACTGGGAAAACATTTTTATCGACACTCATTGGGCTAAATGCCATACATAAGTATGGCAAGCCGATAAAGTTCTATACAGTGGCATCATTAGTCAATCAATTATTAGAGGCGAATGATAAAGGAAATCTCAATAAGATTTTTAAAAAGATTGAAAAGCTGGATCTCCTGATACTGGACGAGTTAGGTTACATTCCCTTACATAAACAAGGAGCAGAATTATTATTTCAAATTATCTCAATGTGTTATGAAACCAAAAGCATTATTATAACTACTAACCTTCAGTTTGGTCAGTGAAATCATGTATTTGGTGATCCGATTTTGACAGAAGCTGTTATAGATCGATTAATTCACCATTCTCACTTAGTGGTATTTAAAGGACCTAGTAACCGAATGAAGGAATCTTTATTGCAAAATTAAAGAATTGAAGGATTGTTGGCAAGCAACATTTTTGATTGCCGTTTACAACATTTTTTGCTTGCCAAATACACCCTAATTTATTCCATTTAAAATAAAGTTCCGCACATTTTCTGCATTTTCCCGATTTTTTTCTCTACTTTTTTTACCACAACTTTATTATTTATTAAAATAATGTCGTGGTATTTTCCTGCATTTTCTCTCTCTTTTTTCAGGCTTTTGGGGTTCATAAGAACCCCTCTCTCTTTCTTTCAAACGTTGAAACCGTAAGGTTTATCCTGTTTTTTTATTCATGCAAAAAAGGATGGAACTCCTGTTCCCACCCTTCTTTCTTGCTTTTGATTCCTGCCTTTGTCCACACGTTTTCCACAGGCATATCAGAACTTTGTTTTGATTATGACAGGGGTTTGTTATGAATGTCAGTACATTAATATTCCTCTACATAGTAAGTACAGAGGATAGGATTAAAGGGTTTAGGGAAACCCCACTCCAGTCCTCTTTATCATAACCAGATTAATTTGCCTCTAATGGAAGTTTTGTAATATCCGAAACATCTTTATGCTCATACTTTATCACTTCAAATCCAGGCACTCGCAGTGTGATTGTATCGAAACCATAAGGTGGCATTCTTGGTCCCTCAAATGTGACTATTTGAACCGTAATATCATATTTATCATCAAATTCATCACGAACGATATCAATAACCCGTTCCGAATCAAAGAGCCTTGATTCACCATAATATGTTTTTGTCGCTTCCAATATTTCTTGCCCTATTGACCTTAAAGATGCCTTTTCAAGAACTGCTTCACTTCCTACAGTTTGGAGCTTTTTCGATTCCTTTTTAACAACTTTCCACTAGTCATTTTCTTTTTTTAAAGTGTACAAGATATTTAGACCATCCAACTTAACTACATGAATAAAAGCAATATTTTCCTTAATATAGATTCTTGGTTCTCTTACCCATTTCCATACGTCTGATGTTAAAACTGATAGGAATGCCTTTCCTAAAGGAGTTATGTCTCCTTTTTCATCATAATAAGGAAACTCCCTAAAAAAATAAATATCCTTTACTCCCTTTAAGTCCACGTCAAAATAATACTTATCCATGAATTTCTGGTCATGTACATTTTGATTTGCATAAACAGTAGCAGTATTGATTAACAAGACCATCCAGAGAGAAATGAATAATTTCATCCGTATATCATACACCTACTTTCTCAGTAGGTATCCTTCCCAAAATGAAAGTATCTATAATTCAATTTTGCAAACCTATTACGTTCATTCTTCTGAAAGTATTAATCTTCTTAACTCCTTCGTTATGTTTGGTGAGGTAAGATAAACAGTGGAGCTATCCGTTATATACATCAATGTACTCTTCTCATTTTCTTTCCCTAACCATAAGTGCATTCCATGTGTAGGCAATCCCCCTTCGTCTGCCTCGTATTCCACCATTACATCGTAATCAGGTTCAGATATTTTAACCTCCCCTGGTTGTTTGACCGCAGTTGTAATCGCCTTTTCAAAAACATCTAATGATTCATCATCTTTAATCGATAGAATAATCTCCTCATTCATTTCTCCTGTTCCATTCGACTTTGAAATTTTAATTTCTGATATTTTTTCATCTAAAAGAACCATTGTTTCTCCTGGTTGTAATTGGCAACCTATTAAGGCGATTGCAATACATAAAATTGTTAATATCGAAAATATAACCTTCAAGCTATTTCCTCCCCTCTATCATCAAGGTGAGCAGAGTTGCACACTTAATAAGACGGTTTATATATTCTATCGGTGTCGGTATCAATTACATAAACAACCTCCATGTCCTCATTATAGGCAAGCTGGTCAAAACAGTTAATTCGGCAAAATATAGCTGGAAGGTTTAAAATATCTGAAGTAAGAGCTTTGGCATTTATGTACATTTTCATAAGTTCCTGTTTTGAACACCTTTTCCCTTTAATTAAAACTTGGTGATAATATCCGTCAATTTTAACTATCAATGTCATCACGATTGACTGCTAATCAATCCATATAGCTTAAGTTTGGCTTGTCTTTCCTACTGAAATACGGACCGCACCAGCCTGTTTCATGAGTTCTTACATAATTCCAATTAAACCCCTTATCTACTACGTAAACATCTTCCTCATTTACAAAGTCCTCGGCTGTTAAAGTTGAAGCATTTTCCAGAATAAAAGCATTGTCGGAGTGCTGGTAAAAAACATAACAGGACTTTTTTGCCTCTTTGTTAAATGCAATGTCTGCCTGTTCTTCTTTCAAGCATTTCTTTTTTTCATAACTAAATACATGCCATAGATAACCACAAAAATCACCTTGGTCATGCAGAAAAATAGTCTTCTTTTCCTTATCATTAAGATGGTTTACGAAATTATCTTCCCATTTTTTCCGTAGATATGTCCCCCGCTTAGGTATTTCTATCACTCTTACTTTTTTCATTCTCATTGAAGAAACTAAATCCATCATATTTTCCAACATGACACCCTCTTTTTATATACTCAACTTGCTAACCGTATGTTTCATACAAAATATCCATTAAAATCTTTTCGTATGACTTTATCTTCCTCCAAAGTGCCTCATATTCTGACGAATCAGGTTTGCACTTGTCTAATTCAACAAACATACTTATTATAGATTTTTTTATTTCAATCTCTTTATCGGTTTGATTTTCTATATTTCTCCTATCTCGATACATTATGAGGTGTTCTTTAAAATTCTTTCTTGCTTCTGCAAGGGAATAATCACCATTTGGACCACCCCAAATTTCATCTGCATATGGATCATCTTGTCCATCGTCTTCCCAATGACAAAGTTCACATATATCAAATATTCTCCGTTCTTCGATTGTTGGAAAGCCACAACAAGGACACTTTTCACGCTTCAATCTAATCTCTCCCTTTATTCAGATTAACCTTTTTTAACGCAAATGACGTTTATACTGCTTAAATGCCTTGTGTGGTGGAATTCCTACCGTTTCATCAGGTACATAACAATCTCTATCGTGATATGGCATTTCTAACTCTTCCCATTCAAAATCATCCTCAACACATTTAATAAATAAATCGTAACCCTCACCATCTGAAGGGGATAACCCTAACCTTACTTCTTTATGCTTTAATGCAACATCAATTGCTTCTCTTAGTTCGATTAAAGCTGTCCGATTAGCAATAAGATAGGCATTACTATGCCACATCTGTTGTCCAAATATATGGCACAAAGGGGTCGGTTCATCCTCTTCATAAAAACGATTCTTATATGCTTGATTTAGCTGTTCAAGTACGGTTTCAGGGCTACAAATATCTAAGTAGGTGTCCATACCACTCTCCCAATACCTTTGTCCACAACCCCAAAACTGCGAAATAAAGTCATCATATAAATCATTGTTCTCCACAAATAAATATCTTTCCAAGGCATCTTCTAAATCCCCAATATAATAATAGCTGTGTATATTTGTATTTCATCCTTTTTATAAATAAAATGATAAAGAGCATCCGCTATTTTTTCGCTTTCCAGCAAATCAAAATTATTTTTCTTTTTACTTTTTGGTTTTAATACCTCTTTTACAAACGGTGTTTCTGGAATATAAATAGCTGTGAACAATTTTATATCTGACATTTATAGACATCTCCTAAACCAATATTACCTCAAATCCTATTTTTACAAAGTACGCAATTATTAACTATAGATTATTTGGAGGACCAATATGATAAACATTCTATCCCAATTCATGAAAGAGCATTTTGATAATATACCCTTAAGACCGCCACTATTTTATTCTTGGGAATACGGTATCCGTTTTGAAATTTCTATGCCCTGGGTACAACATGAAGATAGGGACAATCTTCAGCAAATCGAAGAAAGAAATAATGGTATATTCAATAAAGTTTTTCATGATAACGATGAAATGTTACTGGTCGCTGACATTCATTGTGAAAAGAACGATACTTTTTTACAAAAGAGACCAACAAAGGTCTATCAAAAATATATAAAAAACAAGGAATTAAGACGAAAACTGCAACATAAGGTGTTACCAAGTGTTTTCTTAGAAGATGAAGACGGTGAAGATTATGAAGAAATGGTCACGCACCGATTTGCTCTGTCCTGTGAAAAGAGCGACATTCGTTATAAACCGCTCTTAACTGCTATTAGTTATGAGGACTTTCCACATCCATCCCAAATTTTAAAGGGATTTCCCAGAAATGGTGTGGATATTTACTTTATAAA
The DNA here is from genome assembly GCF_000812025.2 of Bacillus thermotolerans. GTDB lineage: Bacteria > Bacillota > Bacilli > Bacillales > Domibacillaceae > Quasibacillus > Quasibacillus thermotolerans. The sequence goes on along the minus strand of NZ_JWJE02000077.1, from coordinate 236 downwards.
TGTCTCCAGAAAAATGATTTACCACTTATACGATGACCGAGGCTGTGACGTTATCGCCTCAAACAAAGAAGATTTACATTCACTCTATGAAGAACTAAATGATTGGATTTTAGACTATGACCGAGAACAGATTGATAAGATATTTCACTAGTGTTGCATGAATAATATTTAAATTTTCAGTTTAATTATTTTCCTTATTTGGAGCCAAAAAAGGAAATACCCATACAAAGGTGGCT
>NZ_JWJE02000076.1 GCF_000812025.2 Bacillus thermotolerans | reverse complement strand
TAAAAAAACCTCCTCTTTCACGTATTCTGAGGAGATTCTACATATTTTTTCACTGTTTGTCCATTGACAGAAGACTTTATCAACAGAATGAAACAGGCTGGCCCTCAATGGCCAGCCTGTTATTGATTAACGGGAAGTTAATGTGGAGCGTTTCACTTTCGGTAAAATCTTGTTTAATGGAACCTTTCTATCGCGTGTCCATGTGCTTTCATCTTCTGGGTCAAATTGCTGAATGAATGCAATGACCTCTTTGACAATTGGGGTAGGGGTGGAAGCACCGGCTGTTACTGCTGCTTTCTTGGCGTTTTTCAGCCACTCAACGTCAATTTCTGAAACGTCCGCTACCCGATAAGCTGGTGTGCCGGCAATCTCAATGGATACTTGAGCAAGGCGGTTAGAGTTATTGCTTTTCGGATCGCCAACGACAATCAGCACATCTGCCTCCCCTGCTTGTTCAGCTACTGCCTCTTGACGGACTTGAGTAGCTAAGCAAATTTCTTTGTGCATTTCAGCGTGAGGAAATTTCTCTTTAATTCTATCCATGATATCAGCTACATCCCATTGGCTCATCGTGGTTTGGTTGGTCACAATAATTTTTCGGTTATTGATAGAAAGCTGATCAATATCTTCTGGTTTTTCCACTAAGTGAACGATGTGAGGAGCGACACCGATAGCTCCTTCAGGTTCAGGGTGGCCGTTTTTGCCAATGTAGATAACGTCATAGCCTTCTTTTTCCTTCTCCCGGATTAGGTCATGCGTGCTTGTCACGTCAGGACAAGTAGCATCGATCGTAACCAGGTTTTTCTTTTTCGCCAATTCTCTTACTTCAGGAGAGACGCCGTGGGCCGTGAAAATAACGGTGCCTTTCTCAACCTTCTCTAAAATTTCTTTTCTGTTCTTCCCATCCAGTGTAATGATCCCTTCTTCTTCAAAGGCATCTGTCACGTGCTTATTATGAACAATCATGCCAAGAATATAAATAGGACGAGGCAGACTTTTATCTAAAGAGGCATTGCGTGCGATCACCATGGCATCGACCACGCCGTAACAATAACCTCTTGGAGAAATCTTAATTAATTCCATGAAAAAACCTCCTATATTTATCGTCGGAGAAATATTACGTACGCATTTATTATATAGGAGGAAGGCAGACTTTAAAAGAAAACAATTTCAGTGAGCCTGCTGATTTACTTAAATATAAAGCTTTGGCCTTGAGGAGGCAGGCTTTTTCTTCTCATGTGCTGTGTCTGGTTTTTCTTTTGCTTCTTTCTTTGGGTCCTCTGTTTTGGACTCGTCTGTTTTTTTGTCTTTTTCATCAGGAAGGGATTTAAGCTCCCGGTACAGCTTCCACATGGAAGGCAGGTTTTTGATGAGTGGTCCATATTGTTCAATGAAGGGCCCCATTTGATGAATAGTATTTAGAACTTGCTGTGTATTAGCGAGCAGCTGCTGGAGATTTGCAGGGTCGGTCAGCTTACCGGCAGCCCCAGCTGAAGGCGGGCGCTCGAAGCCGGTCACCCGGGGGCGCATAAAACTAAACAGCCCGCGTCTCGGTCGGTGAGGAGCTCCCGGGGGCGAAGACCATTGGAACGGCCTTGGTGCAAAAGGCTGGCGGTAGGGGGGTGGTCGGTAGCCGCGTTGAAAAGGAACCAAGCAGATAGCCTCCTTTCATTCATTTTTTCTCTCATTTATTGTATGCATGAAGAAACAGAAATGTTTAAAGGCTCCAATTATTTATCAGTCTTTGATTTATGAGCAGTTGTAGTAGTATAATGTTAAGATGGAAAAAAGGCTTGTTTTAACCAAAAGGAGGGTCATCTTTGGCCAAGCATCAATTTGAAGCATATGGTTTTCAACCGTTTATTAATAAAGGTATCGAGGAATTAGGTTTTTATGAACCAACAGAAATTCAGAAAAGAATGATTCCGCTCATTTTAAAGGGAGAGAGTGCAATCGGGCAATCACAGACAGGCACGGGCAAAACGCATTCTTATATCCTTCCTATCCTGGAGAGAATCAATCCAGAAAGAAAAGAAGTACAGGCAGTTATTACGGCGCCAACGAGAGAGCTGGCTAATCAGATTTACCATGAAATCTTGAAGATTACCCGTCTTTCTGACGAAGAAATTACTGCGCGCTGCTATGTGGGAGGCACAGATAAGCAGCGTGATATTGAGAAGCTGAGAAATCAGCCTCATCTTGTCGTGGGAACACCAGGCAGGATTAACGATTTAATAAAAGAACAGGCATTATTTGTTCATAAAGCAGAGATTCTGGTGATTGATGAAGCAGATTTAATGCTTGATATGGGATTTATCGTCGATGTCGACCAAGTGGCATCTAGAATGCCGGAGGAACTGGATATCTTTGTCTTTTCCGCTACCATTCCGGAAAAGCTGAAGCCATTCTTGAAGAAATACATGGAAAACCCTGAATTTATTCACGTGCAGCCTAAGCATATTTCAGCTGAGAATATTGAACATGTACTTATTCCAAGAAAAAGCCGGGAGAAAATCGACCTGCTTGCCGAGATGCTGCAGGCGTACAACCCTTATTTAGCTGTTGTGTTTGCGAATACCAAGCAAAAGGCGGATGAAGTCGCTGATGCTCTTATAGAAAAGGGATTAAAGGTCGGACGAATTCATGGGGATTTATCTCCGCGTGACCGCAAGAAAATGATGAAACAAATCCGCGATTTGGAGTTCCAATTTATTGTAGCTACCGACCTTGCTGCGAGAGGCATTGATATCGAGGGAATCAGTCACGTTATTAACTATGAGCTGCCGAGGGACTTGGACTTCTATATTCACAGAGCAGGAAGAACAGCTCGCGCTGGCTATTCAGGTGTTTGTGCGACTATTTATACACCGTCTGATGAAGATGCGCTTATTCGCTTAGAAAAAAGAGGTATCCAATTCCGTCATATGGACCTGCGCCGACAGGAATGGGTCGACTTAGATGACCGGAATCAGAGAAGAAAGCGTGAAAAGTCACAGGATGACATAGATATAAGAGCAAAATCCGCTGTCCGCAAGCCGAAGAAAGTAAAACCGGGCTATAAAAAGAAAATGCAAGAGGAGATCAAAAGCTTTAAGAGGCGTGAACGCCGTTTGACCTCTAAACGCAATAATAAAGGCAAATAAACCTTCACAAGAAAGACCTGGCTAACAGGTCTTTTCTGCTGAAAAACGCTTGTTTTTTTAGTAAAATAAAAGCAGGTAAAGGAGAGGTTATATGTTAAGAATCGGTTCACATGTTTCCATGAGCGGGAAGAAGATGCTTCTTGCTGCGAGTGAGGAAGCTGTATCATACGGAGCGAATACATTCATGATTTATACAGGTGCTCCTCAAAATACAAGAAGAAAAAAGATTGAAGAGCTGAACATTGAAGAAGGCTGGCGGCATATGAAGGAGAATGGCATAGCAGATATCGTTGTCCACGCTCCTTATATTATAAATATCGGCAATACGATCAAGCCGGAGACATTTGAACTGGGTGTAAACTTTTTACGCTCGGAGATTGAAAGAGCGACAGCCCTTGGATCCAAACAGATTGTCCTTCACCCGGGTGCTCATGTAGGAGCAGGAACAGATGCAGGCATCAAAAAAATTGTTGAAGGCCTTAACGAGGTGCTAACGTCTGATACCGATATCCAAATCGCTCTTGAGACCATGGCAGGCAAAGGCTCAGAATGCGGCGCTTCCTTCGAGGAGCTGGCGATGATTATTGACGGTGTGGATTTCAATGATAAGCTGTCTGTTTGCTTTGACACATGTCATACACACGATGCCGGCTATGCTGTAAAGGAAGATTTTGACGGCGTGCTGGAAGAGTTTGATCGAATCGTTGGGATTGACCGGATCCAAGTTCTTCATATTAATGACAGCAAGAACGAACAAGGGGCAAGAAAGGACCGGCATGAAAATATCGGCTTTGGCTACATTGGCTTCGATGCGCTCAGCTATATCGTTCATCATCCGCAGCTTGCGGATGTGCCGAAAATTTTAGAAACACCTTATGTCGGTGAAGATAAAAAATCGAAAAAGCCGCCTTATAAGCATGAAATTGAGATGCTTCGTGCCAAACAATTTGATGATAATGTCCGCACGAAAATGCTCGTTCATCAATAGTATAAAATGAGAAGATTGAAAGTGCCGGCCGCGATGGATGTATCGCGGCCGGCATGCTTTACTCGAACATCGCCAGCAGCTTTTGCAGCTTTCTGGCTGTTTGCTCCCCTGTAATATCAGCTACTTCTCTTAATAGCTCTTCTCTTTGATATTCGTCGAATAAGTCTACTCTTCTGCGGCGCAGCCGAAATGCAATTTCCTCTGCTTCTCTTCTTCTTAGCGGAATATCTAGCCCATCTGCATACTTTAACAATTCTTCCGCTGTAATGGTTTGTACCCGCTGATTAATGAAATGCTGGAGAAATTTCATTTATCCTCACTCCTTTTCCTCTCTATTTAATGTATGAGAGGAGAAGGAATTAGTGATGACAGAACAGAAAACATGAATAAGAATCTTTTATAGAAAGGAGTGATGCGTATGCCCAAAGAGCACAAGAAAGAAGCGGTCACAAGTATCCTTTTCCGTTTAGTAATGATTGCCGTCGGAGCTTCAATGGCTGCCGCAGCCATTGAATTGTTCCTAGTGCCGAACAATATTATAGATGGTGGCATTATTGGCATATCGTTGATTTTAGATTACATCTTTCAGCACTCTTCATTTCTAAATTTCTCAACCTTTGTCATCCTCTTAAACATCCCATTTGTATATTTTGGTTATAAGCAGATTGGAAAGACATTTATGCTGTCTTCTTTATTTGGTATCGTTTGTCTCGCTGTAGCTGAGCAGTTGTTTCATTCATTTCAACCATTTACAGATCAGCCGATTTTGGCGGTAGTGTTCGGCGGTTTTTTTCTTGGCCTGGGTGTCGGCCTGGTCATCCGTTATGGGGGCACGCTTGATGGTACAGAAATTTTGGGAATCTTAATGACCAAGAAACTTCCGTTTTCTGTCGGGGAGTTTGTTATGTTTATTAATGTATTCATTTTTAGCTGGGCAGCCTTCGTGCTTGGAGCAGAAAATGCTATGTATTCCGTGATTACATATTATATTGCCTTTAAGGCAATTGATACGGTACTTCAAGGTTTGGAAGAGACAAAGGCTTGTATTATTATTTCAGACCAGCATGAGGAAATATCTGATGCCATTTTACACCGCCTTGGCCGCGGGACGACCAAGCTGCAGGGAAAAGGCGGGTTTACGAATGCAGAAAAGGATGTTATTTATGCAGTGGTTACAAGGCTCGAGGTGACAAAACTGAAGGCGATCATTAACAGTATTGACCTTGACGCGTTTGTTACTATTATGAATACTCAAGAGACAAAAGGCGGCCGTTTTAAATCGGCTATTCACTAAACAATGAACCGAAACGGACGTAAGGATCAGTTTCGGTTTACTTTTTGTATGAGATAGTGTATACTTCTTTTGGTTCATAAATCGTAATCATTCTTATAAAGGAGACACTTCAATGAACGAATCACCTATCATTGAAATAAAAGATGTGTCCTACCGCTATGACCGGGAAAATGTATTGGAAGATATCCATTTATCCATTCCTAAAGGGGCCTTTTTAGGATTAGTCGGTCCGAACGGATCAGGAAAATCCACTTTACTAAAGCTCATTTTAGGCTTGTTGAAAGTCAAAGAGGGAGAGGTCCTTTTATTTCATACACCACAAAAGCAGTTTAAACACTGGGAGCGAATCGGTTTCGTTTCCCAGAAGGCCAATTCATTCAACACCGGATTTCCTGCCACTGTATACGAGGTAGTTTCCAGTGGCTTAACGAAAAAGCTTGGCTTGTTTCGCCTTCCAGGCAAGAAGGAAAAGCAGCGGGTATACGAGGCGCTGCAAGCAGTTGGTATGGAGGCTTTTTTCGACCGGAACATTGGAGAGCTTTCCGGCGGGCAGCAGCAGCGGGTATTTATCGCAAGAGCTATCGTATCCAAGCCTGAAGTTCTTATTCTAGATGAGCCAACGGTAGGGATCGATAATAAGCACGTCCAGTCTTTTTATGAAATGCTCGCTCATTTAAATAAAAATATGGGGATTACCCTTTTATTGGTCACACACGATATTGGCATTGTGACAGACAAAGTGACCCACGTCGCCTGCTTAAACAAATACTTGCATTTTCATGGCAGTGCTGAGCAGTTTAAAGATCTTGATGAAAACGACTTATCAAATTTGTATGGTCACGGTATACATCTGCTCGATCACGATCATGAGCACCAGCATAAGGATCAGGAGGCAGATGTATGAGTGAGGCAATAATGCAATATGAATTTCTGCAAAATGCTTTTTTAACCGGTCTGATTGTCGGTGTCATCGCTCCGCTGCTTGGAGCGTTTATCGTTGTGAGAAGACTATCACTGATTGCAGACGCCTTGAGCCATGTAACACTTGCGGGCATTGCAGCCGGCTTATACTTTGGACAGACATTTGCCGCATTATCCTGGTTAAATCCCCTTTATTCGGGGATGGTGTTCTCTGTGGCCGGTTCGCTCTTTATTGAACGCTTACGAACAGTATATAAGCATTATCAGGAGCTTGCTATCCCGATTATTCTGTCGGGGGGCATCGGTGTCGGCGTTATTTTCATTTCGTTGGCAGATGGATTTAACACGGATTTATTTAGTTATTTATTTGGGAGTGTCAGTGCTGTAAGCCGTTCGGATTTGTGGCTGATCAGCATTATTAGTGTCATTGTGATAGCCGTGGTCTTCCTGCTTTATAAAGAATTATTCCTGCTCTCCTTTGATGAAGAGCATGCTAAAGCTTCAGGCCTTCCGGTGAAAACCATTCACTTTATCTTTATTGTCCTTGTGGCGCTTGTTATTGCCGCTTCCATGCGTATTGTCGGTGTCCTGCTTGTATCAGCCTTGATGACACTGCCGGTAGCCGCAGCAATGAGGGTAGCGAAAGGGTTTAAAATGACGATTCTGCTTTCAGTTCTGCTTGGGGAGATTGCGGTAATCCTTGGATTAATCAGTGCTTTCTATTTGGATCTAGCGCCAGGTGGAACGATTGTCGTTTCTTCTATCTTGATTCTGTTGCTTGTGATTGCAGCAAAGAAAGTTAGAAAAGCGGGGTGAGAAAATGAATTTAACAGAAGCCATTGAACTACTAAAAAACCGTGGATATAAGCAAACGGGGAAAAGGGAAGACATGCTGGAGCTGTTTGCTCAGAAAGATAAATATTTAACAGCTAAAGAGGTACTTGAGCATATGAAGGACAGCTATCCGGGGCTGAGCTTTGATACGATTTACCGTAATCTGGCGCTGTTTGTAGAAATGGGTATTCTGGAAGAAACAGAATTATCGGGAGAACGTCATTACCGTTTTACTTGCTCACATAAAGAGCATCACCATCATTTCATTTGCTTATCCTGCGGCAAAACAAAAGAAATCCACCTTTGCCCAATGGATCATCTCAGCCAGCTTCCTGGCTATGATGTGTCAGGTCATAAATTTGAGGTGTATGGCACATGCCCGTCTTGTTCAGTCGGGAATACAGTTTCATAACCAATATAGGAAAAGAGCTGTCTAAAGGTATCATTACCCTTTAGACAGCTCTTTTTAAGTGCGGCTAACCCAGTCATGCACCCATTGTTTAGCCTGTATCCAGTTATCAACACGAACGACACCTTCCGGAACAGGGTCCTGGTTATAAGGTGTATTAAACAGTACGACAGGAATACTCAGCTCTTCACAAATAGCAACTGCATTATCATGTTTATCTTCAAAAAAGATATCAACGTTATGCTCAGTGGCTGCTTGGATTTTATCATGGGAACCGACTAGCTCAATTTTGTCATAGGCGATATCCTGTTTATTGAACCATTCCTCTGTAATTTGCAGTAAATGGGTCTTTCGAGCGCTGATGAAAAACAGCTGAAATTGTTCTTTCCACTCCAGCAAGACATCCTTGGCTCCCTCTGCAATCGGGGAATTAGCATAAATGATGGGCTCCTTCTCATCAAACCACTCTTTGAAGTGAGGAGCCGGTATATTTAAGGCTTTAGACAAATCGTATTGTCTAATATCGTCTAATGTAATATTCAATGAAAAATCTTCGTTAATAAAAGGGATAAGGCTCGTCGGGCATGTGACTGTACCGTCGATGTCGATGCCAAAACGCTTACGGGTCATCTTTGCAGGCTCCTTACATTGTAAATTCTCTACTGAAGTGTACCATATTTTCACTCATTTGTTAGTCAGTAATTTAACAGTCGTATGAATAAAAAAAATCCGCGCATACTATAAACGCTCCTCAAATGATGAAAGTGAGGGATAGCCATGCCAGATGATAAACCGAATCAGCCGGAGGAAAGAGAAGCCGGCTATACAAGAGAGCAATATATAGAAGAAACGGCAGCGGAACTGGCTGATCCTCTTTCCCTAAATGAAGGTGAACTGCGTGACAGCCGAAGGGAAGGCGAAGAAGGCAGCCGCGGTCTCGGATATACTGCTTTAATTATTTCGATTGTTTCGTTATTCATTTTGCCAATTCTGCTTGGGGCGGTAGGAATTGGTGTTGGCTTTCTGGCAAGAAGAAGAGGAGCGGAAGGATTAGGATCCTGGGCAATAGGGATCGGGATTGCTTCTATTGTGATGGGATTATTTGTACTTCCCTTTTTTTAGTGCATAATAAAAATAAAGCCTGGCATATGCCAGGCTTTATACGTTCTGCGCTTCCTTTGCTTGCTGTTCAAGGTATTCTTCAGCAATCTTGTCGATTTCTTTTTTCAGTTCTTCTACCATTGTTTCCTCTGGCACTTTGCGAACAGTCTTGCCTTTACGGAACAGAAGCCCTTCTCCGCGGGCGCCTGCGATCCCGATGTCAGCTTCACGCGCTTCTCCAGGTCCGTTTACTGCACAGCCGAGAACAGCTACTTTAATCGGTGCTTTGATGGATTGAATATATTCTTCTACCTCATTGGCAATGCTGATTAAGTCGATTTCGATTCGGCCACATGTCGGACAGGAAATTAATGTCGCTGCATTTGAAGAGAGACCGAAGGATTTTAGCAGTTCTCTCGCTACCTTCACTTCTTCAACAGGATCAGCACTTAAAGAAATGCGCAATGTGTTACCGATGCCTCTGCTCAAGATTGCGCCAAGTCCTGCGGCGCTTTTTACTGTACCGGCGAACAGTGTACCGGATTCAGTAATACCAAGGTGCAGTGGGTAATCAAAAGCGCGTGCTGCCTTTTCATAAGCTTCAATAGCTAAGTTTACGTCAGATGCTTTCATAGAGACGATGATATCATGGAAATCAAGGTCTTCTAAAATTTTGATGTGGTGAAGGGCACTCTCTACCATGCCTTCAGCTGTAGGGTAGCCGTATTTCTCGAGAATGCGGCGTTCAAGGCTTCCTGCGTTGACTCCGATGCGGATAGGGATGCCTTTTTCTTTGGCTGCATTTACTACCGCTTCTACTTTCTCGCGGCGTCCAATGTTTCCTGGATTGATACGGATTTTATCGGCTCCGCCTTCGATGGCTTTCAAGGCAAGCTTATAGTCAAAGTGTATATCCACTACAAGGGGGATATTGATCTGCTTTTTAATATCAGCAATAGCGTCTGCCGCGCGTTCGTCTGGGCATGCTACACGAACAATCTGGCAGCCTGCTTCCTCGAGGCGGTGTATTTGTTGAACAGTCGCTTCTACATCATGTGTCTTTGTTGTTGTCATACTTTGGATAAACAGTTCATTGCTGCCCCCAATAGTCAAATTTCCGACTTTTACGGGGCGTGTATTTGAACGATGGATAATTTCACTCAATGGTGATTCGCTCCTTTGTCATTCTGAATAGAAACCCTTCAATAATCAATTGTAACAGTAAGCCAGCAAATCTGACAAGAAAATGACTGTGAAAACAACAATTATCTTTATGGATACAAAGGAAATAGATAGGTCGTTCCTACCTGTATACTGTCGGGGGCCATACCGTCGTTCAGTTCCTGGAAATCAGCGATGGCTGTTTCGATATCTGCAGGAAGTTTACCATCGTGAAGAGTGGTTAAAATAGAAAGAACAGTGTCTCCCTTTCCCACTTTTACTTTCTTATAAGGAAGAGAATGGACAGGTGGTGATTCGTTTTCTATTTTCGTACCCTCATTTCCTGCAGCATGAGGAAGCGATCCGTTCGTCAAATCATGCCACAAGCCAGCTGCTATGATCAAGAGTGCAAGAACCCACACAAAGCCTTTCATTGTATTTCATCGCCTCCGAGGTTTTTAACAGTATATGCCTGTCCTAAAGGAAGAAGACGAAAAAAGTGAGGAAAACAATAGGTTTTGTAACATAATTGTAATATAAGAAGCTAAATGTTAACGCAGTGTAAATTTTTCGTTTAGGTATTTACTTCTTTCGAGGATTTTATTAATAATTGTAGAGGGTTCGGAAAATTTGTCGAATGACTTGAGTGGGAGTTGAAAAGATGGAGATCAATGTCCAAGAAATGCTGTTTATGTTTTTAGGTGGACTTGGTATATTTTTATATGGACTTAAGTCCATGGGAGACGGCTTGCAGCAATCTGCAGGTAACCGGTTGCGTGAGATTTTAGACCGGTTCACCACAAACCCTTTAATGGGTGTGCTAGCCGGGATTCTCGTGACTATCTTGATTCAAAGTAGTTCCGCAACGACGGTTATCACAGTCGGCTTAGTTAGTGCAGGTTTCATGACACTTAGACAGGCAATTGGTGTTATTATGGGTGCCAATATCGGGACAACCGTTACTGCCTTCATTATCGGTATTGATGTAGGAGCGTATGCCCTGCCAATCCTAGCACTCGGTTCTGTTTTCATCTTTTTCTTTAAAGGACAAAAGACAACTAACATAGGAAAGATCTTATTCGGATTTGGCGCATTATTCTATGGATTAGAGTTAATGAGTGAGGGAATGAAGCCGCTTCGCTCTTTGGAAACGTTCCATGAATTAACAGTAAGCATGAGCTCAAGTCCGCTCTTAGGTGTCGTAGTCGGTACAGTCTTTACAGTGATTGTACAAAGTTCGAGTGCAACTATCGGGATCCTGCAGGGGCTGTTTGCTGAAGGACTACTTGATTTAGATGCAGCGCTGCCAGTTCTATTCGGCGATAACATCGGAACAACAATTACAGCGATTTTGGCATCAATCGGTGCTTCAGTAGCCGCGAGACGTGCAGCAGCTACTCATGTACTGTTTAATCTTATCGGTACCGCAATCTTTTTGATCATTCTACCGTTATTTACTCAATTCATTATGTACTTAACAGGTGTGTTAGGCCTGGAGCCGAAAATGACCATAGCTTTTGCCCACGGAACATTTAACGTAACGAATACATTGATTCAGCTTCCATTTGTCGGAGTACTTGCGATGATTGTAACGAAGTTGATCCCAGGTGAAGATGTCGTGATTGAATACAAAGCGAAGCACCTTGATCCCGTATTTATCGAGCAATCTCCTTCTATCGCCCTTGGGCAAGCGAAGGAAGAAGTTATTCGCATGGGTGAATTTGCCGTTAAAGGAATGGAAGAAACACATTCTTATTTAAAAACAAAGCATCAGCAGCATGCGAACATGGCCACGCAAATTGAAGAAGCGCTGAATAATCTGGATAGAAGCATTACCGATTATTTGATTAGGCTGTTTTCGTATAGATTGTTGCTTTCTTGACCAAACTTGTAGAAGGCTTGTATAATAGGGTTTAGGAGGCGTTCAGTATGTGGAAAGA
>NZ_JWJE02000075.1 GCF_000812025.2 Bacillus thermotolerans | reverse complement strand
AGTTATCGTATGAAGCATCGTTCTACCATATTTGGGGAACAAAGTGTTTCAAAATAACGAGCAAAAATTGTTTCATTCTACTTGACGGTCACATCTCTTCTATGTCGTTTAATAACTTCCAAGTCATATTGTGAAAAGGTATAATAGATTTCCAGTTCTCGTTCGGTCATATCAGATGGAATCCGTACAAATTCAGCTCTTTGTTCTGCTGTAAGTAATTCTTTCCCTCTGGATGCCATTTCCTCCCCAACCATCCTTTCGTATTCAAAGACTTATTCCTTTTCTAAATATCGATAAACAGTTGTTCGGGAAACACCCCACCTTTGAGCAATATCCGTAATGGGGGTCCCATTCGCCACTAATGTCTTTAACATTTCTAACTCTTTCTTATCTAACTTCTCTGGTCTTCCACCTAATCGTCCTCTGGCTCTTGCTGCAGCACGACCAGCTGCCGAGCGCTCGTGAATAAGATTTCGTTCAAATTCAGCAAAAGCCGCAAAAAGATGAAACATAAGTTGTCCCGTTGCACTAGCCTTGTCCATCGTAATATTTTCCTGTAGGCTATGGAAACTGATACCTCAGGAAGAAAATAAGCCAGATCCATTAATGATCTCTTCGCTAGACATTAACGTTGTTTCATATATCGTTTTATTTTGCTTTTTCATAAAGGACTGGACGACCTCATAACCTACTGCGTAACCAGCACAAAAAGAAAGGCCTACAGGTTGATATCCTTCTTGTTTGGCAATTTCATCACCAAACATATAGCTACTTACCTCAGCAAATCCTTTTAGGTTTAAAGCCTCTCCAATAACATAGGTTGAATACTCTAAATCGTCTTTGTGCATACGAGTCACCCAAGGTCCTAGCTGTTCTGTTCCATACAGTTCTTTTGCAAACGAATCCGCCAAGCCTTCTATGACAAGATAATCTCCCACTGTTACATTTCCATGATCCCAATCAAAATAAGAAAAACGAATATTGTGATGGAACTCATGAGCAATAACAGCAGGAATTTTAGGTAAATTGTAATCATTTGGATAAATATTCACAGTAATAAATCCAGGAATACCACCAAATCCTGTATAGCCCTTCTGAAGTTTCAATTTATATGGATCCGCAACATACAATCCAAATTTTATTTCATCGGCATTCACTTTCAAACCTGCCTTATTAGCTTTTTCTATACAGTTTTTGATAGTATTCTCTGCTACCACAAAGGCATTATTATCTTTTAAGATAGATAGTCCTTGTTGAATTTGTTTATCGTTAGAAATATCTGCGTAACCTAGCATTTTCGTAGCCATTAAAACATCATAACCATTTTCTTGTTTTGCTTTTATAGGAACGTTTATTAAATTCCACATTTCCTTAAATGTCGTCATCATTGTATTACGAAAATAATTTCTTCTTTCTTCCAAATCCGTAATTGCAAGTAATTCTTCGTATTGTTCTATTGTGTTAACTAATTTATAGTTCATGCTCATTTCAATCACCTCTTTCGTAAATATCTAGTATTGTAATTTTGAAGCAACTTTATATTCTTCATAAGATTTTCTTCGGAGTCAGTTAAGTCCAAATGAAATAATATATTTTCTAGATCTGTAATCATTTGAGTCATGTCATTTTTAATACAGGTTAATGAAGGTTGTCGGTCTATTAAATCTTTAAGTTTATAACCTGTTATCTTTGCAGCGAGAATTTGCACAATTTTTTCGAAGTCTGACTTGAATAAAACCAATTGACCGTTATCATTCTTATTTGCTTTCAATAAATTTAAATTAGAATAGTATCGTATAGAGCGTTCAGTAAGTCCAGTTATTTTATAAACTTCCCCAGTTGTAAACAGCGTAATTCACCTCCACATTACAAGGTTAAGGTATTACGCAACGTTAATGTCAAATAAAAAATGGGCTTTTACTTTAGTGTACAATAAGAAAGCCGATACTTCCTTAACGTAGGAAAAATCGGCTTTCTTTATGTCGAAATTTGCTTAGCGTATGTTTTGCGCTTTTTGTTGGTAGGACCCCTATAAAGGGATTGGGCTTTTCATTTCTCTACAAAAAGCACCCTTTTCCAGAATACCTGAGGTAACCTATTTCCTTTAGTGTTATTGTTCAGTTTGAGTACACCCTGATTATTCATTTATGAATGTTCTTAAACTAAGGTTGAAGGTGTTTAATAAGAGTTGTTCAAATAAATTAATACATAAATAAAGAAGAGCCACTTTAAAAGCGACCCTTCCTTTAGCTATATATTTATATAGCTAATTACGGTGCTCAGAAACAGAAAAAAATCTCTAAATGTAATTGTTTCAAACGAAATCCGGATATTAAGAGATATCCTTATCTTCATTGCCAGATCCACCCTTTAGAGGAGGGCGTGTTTACGTAGTATGTATGCGCTACGTGCCACCTCCGACGAATACACCGTCATTGGTAATACATTTGGGATACAGTAGAACAAGGCATACATAATCCACTCCATCCTAAGATTAACAATGTACTAAAATTATAACATTTTACAATTTGAAAGAAAGATATTTTGTATAAGTGTCATAACTTAAAAGTATTGACACTTTTTTTAGCACTTAATTATCAAGGCATTGAAAGGTATCATAACTTAGCGTCAAAAATAAAACTATAATATTCTTCAACAAACGGGCCATTTAATGGCAAACTCGATACGCTAAATGTAAAAAACTTTTGACATAAACAAAGTTTTTCTGTAAGGTTAAATGGAAAGAGTTTTTGACATTATTAAGAGGTGATTACATTGGATTTTATCAGAGCAGTTGTGCCACTTTTAGTAGGCTTAATTATTTTCTTTATTATCGGTTGGGCTACTGGTACAGATGAATATGGCGGGGTTAAAACAAAGGATGATGAGCGTTCACAATTGATTAAACAAAAAGCGATTGTAAGCAGTTGGTTATTACTCCTTATGTTTTTCATTATTAACTTTGTCTTTGATTTTTTCAATTTAAATGATGAGCGTTTATCATTGGTTCCGTTTGTCTATCCAGAATTACTTTATTTGTTGATTGCGGTTATTAGTTATTTTGTATATTACTGGATTTATAGTCGTCGGATGAGCAGCAATGAAAAATAAAATTTTAGAACATCGCAAGGGAAAAGGCTTTACACAAGATGCACTAGCAAAGAAATGCAATGTATCAAGGCAAACAATTAATGCTATTGAAAATGACCGATATGACCCTACCCTACAACTTGCATTTAAAATAGCGAGAGTACTCAATACAACAGTTGATAACGTTTTTAAGCCATAGCTTGTTTCTTCCACAACAGGGCGCGATAATTTAATATCGCGCTTTTTTGCTGAAAAAAATCATTGTAAGGGTTATTCCTTTTTGAAATAATTGGTATTAAGTTAGAGGGCAGGATTCTGAAATAAGCCACATAGGGGCAAAGTGGAATAACGTTAGGTAAATATAAAAGTTTTTCTATTAAACAAATAAGTCGATCGTTGAAAGAAGGGAATATAAATTATGAATTCCGACAAACAAGATAAAAATCAACGGCTGAGAATGGCTCAAAGTTTATACAGAAAGAAGAAACATAAAAATGTAAGAAGAGATGAAGGTAGCAAGATATGGACAATAGTTTTTTGGATGTCTGCCTTGATTGGGTTTTTAACTCTTATTGTTAGTGAGATATTCTTCATTGATCGAGGTGTACCACTACCTGAAATTCTTTCGAAGCTAGCCGCAACCTTTCACCGAGTTTTCTGATCGATATTTT
Organism: Bacillus thermotolerans; assembly: GCF_000812025.2. Classification (GTDB taxonomy): domain Bacteria; phylum Bacillota; class Bacilli; order Bacillales; family Domibacillaceae; genus Quasibacillus; species Quasibacillus thermotolerans. Next base: position 8,243 of record NZ_JWJE02000075.1, on the reverse strand, counting down.
AAAATGTTAAAACTAGGTCGCTTCATCCTTGGGGAGATAGTTATTCCATTAATGGTGCTTTAACGGAATAAAGGAAACTTTATCAATTTGGTTATCTTCTAATTCAAGCATCCTCCCTTTGCTAGTTCAAGAAAAGGGAAGATTAAAGGAATAAAGTAAAGGAGTGGATGGTGGTGTCGGGTCAATCTATAATGACTCTTTTATATTTATCAGTATCAGTGGTTTGGTTAGCCACAAAAGGACGGTCATTGATAAAAAGGAATAGTGGCTATTATCTTCCTATCATTGCCTTTGGTATAGGCTCAGCGATGTTGGTTCTTGGAACAATTTATACAAAAGGTTGGGAAGCAATGGGGTTTATGCTCTGGGGGGTAATTGTTACAGCAGTAAGCCTCATTATTTTTCTTGTTGTCTTCATTTACGAAGAAACAAATGCACGTAAAGGCTAATTAAGTAAACCTATTCTGTTAAAGGAGGCGAATGTTAAAAATGGCTTTCGCCCTTAGTTCTTTTTCTCAGAAACTGGTGGACGGTAAGAGGTAAATTTGAATAGTAACTAGAGGACTTGCATACATCTCTATAAAGGGGTCCTACCAACAAAAAGCGCAAAACATACGCTAAGCAAATTTCGACATAAAGAAAGCCGATTTTTCCTACGTTAAGGAAGTATCGGCTTTTATAGTTGCTTTGGAATTTAAAGTTTGGCCATTGCTGTGATCCATCCTTATGCCATTAAAGCGCCCGTTAGCAGTAACTATTTAATTCACTTTTTTAACGTAGTTATCATGACTACAATAAAACTCCCCCTACAAGTGGATTTTTCATTATAAAAACAAGACGTTTATGTTGACAAATAAATTTACTTATGCTATAATTTACAGTTAAATTTATATTGTGTATAATAAGATTCTCCTGGCCAGGGGAATCTTATTTTTGTTATCTGGGAGGATCAATGTATGGAGAAAAACGAATCAAGTTTAACTTCCTTAATATCAGCTTTTGGTCGAGCATACCACAGTAAATATGACACACCAAAGATTTTTGATGATTATATTGCAAAAGATTTAATTACCCAAAAGGAATTTGAGGATATTCGTAAAAACATGATTCAAGGAATTCAATTTTTTAATCACGAAATTGCTATAAAGTTTCAAGATCAACCCGATGAAATATTAAAATGGATTACACAAGTCCAACTCTCACCAACTCCATTAGCACGTGCTGCCTATTGTGAAAAAGTATTGTTCCATGAGATAGTAATAGGTGCTGAACAATACGTTATTCTAGGAGCTGGATTGGATACATTTTGTTTTCGGAACCCAGAATTAGACACTAAGTTGGAAATATTTGAAGTTGATTATCCGTCTACACAAGCTTTTAAAAGGAATAGGCTAGCCAAATCTAATTATCAAATTCCGGATAACCTCCACTTTGTTCCAATGGATTTCACCAAAGATATTATCCTACAAAACTTTATTGATGAGGGTTTTCAACCAAACAAAAAAACTTTTTATAGTCTTTTAGGTGTTTCCTATTACTTAACAAAAGAGGAAATTTCTAATTTAATTAAAGAATTATTTGCAGAGATTCCATTAGGAAGTTCCATCGTTTTTGATTATGCAGATGATAAACTATTTGGAGAAAAAGGAGTGTCTAACCGAGTTCAGAATATGGTGCAAATGGCATCAGCTAGTGGCGAACCAATGAAATCATGTTTTACTTATGATGAAATAGAAAAATTGTTAGAAGATGCAGGATTACTTATTTACGAACATTTATCACCCGATGTTATAAATAATCAATTCTTTAGCGATCGTTCGGATTATTTAAAAGCATTTGAAACGATTCATTACATCCATGCTGTAAAAAAGTAATTGCTTGATAATACTAGCTGACTCTCCAATCCTCTATACGATTGGAGGATCAGCTTATTATTATTCAACAATATTGGCCCGTTTGTTGAATTGTCGCAATTTGGCTTCCCAACGTAATTGTATCAACAGTGGCCATTTCATAATGCCACCAGCCTTGTGGCACATTGGCTGCTTGCCCGGGCGTAATCGGAAAGTTAAGGATTTGTTTAATAAACGGATTCAGCATAGATACAGTGGCAACACCGGAAATACAATAGACTAACTCGGCCGCATTTTGGTGATAGTGCGGCTCTACGACGTTATGAGTACTTAAGAAAATGTCCAATAGAGATACATTCTCGAGTGTGTTCAACTGTTTTATGCCTAATACGTTAATATAGTTTTTACTGCCTTTTCGGAATAAGGGGCTTTTATTGACGTCAAAAGCGTACTGAGTCGATGGGGATGCATAATCCATATATATGAAACCATCCGTTTTCTTCACCTCATTTATTAGATGTAAACATAAACCTATTGGCATGTTATGCGCCTATATTTAATTAGGTATGAAGGATTAAATTCTAGGGATGGAGTTTGGACTAGTATAGACACATAAAAGAGCTCACTTCAGCGTGAGCTCTTTTATGTGTGGAGAGTGTATAAATCTGAACCTGCTTTTAGTCTTTTTGTGATTGTTGAATGGTTCTGGTAGGCAAACTCCATCCGAGCCGATGTGAAATTCCTCGCAGCATCAACGTAACAGCAAAGAGAATATAGTATTGATAGGCCTCAGATACCCACTCCATCCCTATAATAAACCCGGCAAAAATGGCCCATAAGAGGTAGACATCCTGCCGTAAAACAATCGGCTTTTTCTGGGCCAGCACATCGCGAATAATCCCTCCGCCTGCACCGGTTATGGCAGCCGAGAACATAACAGCAAGCAGCGGTAAATCAATGGATTGTGCGTACATAGCCCCCTGAACAGCAAAGGCTGACAAGCCAATGGAGTCAAAAATACTCCATTTTGTTAGAAAGTGAACGGCGCTGCTTGGCAATAGGATGACGATAGTTATGGTAATGATGGCAACAATGAAAAGAGCGGTTTGCTGCCATAACTCTATGATCGGAATACCAATAAAAAGGTTTCTAACGGCTCCGCCGCCAAATGCCGTAATTAATCCTAAAACATAGGCACCGATAATATCATATTTGACTTCCAGCGCAACAACTGCCCCGCTCATCACGAAGGCAATGGTGCCGATCACGTTCAATACATCCCAAACCATACAACTCCCCCTAATCAGTAAGTATTCATGCCCTTTAGCTAAGAGTGTTGCTTATATTTCATTAACTTTGCATTAAAATAATTTCTATTTGTCAAGATATTTGCCGTAAGAAAATTACTGTATTTTTATTGAAAATATGGTAAATGCAAGTCTTTCAGGGCATAAAAAAACCCCCTTATAATTAGGTTTGGTCAGTTCTGTCCAAATCTCTAATTACAAGGAGAACCCATGGACAAGGATACCATAAAAACCACAATTAATGAACTATTAAATGAATTGAATGAACACACTTTTACAAAACTGATCAATACAATCAATGTAGATAAATATGTGAAGAAACTTACAGCCTACAAGTTCTTACAGCTTATCATCGTTGCCCAGATCAACGAGTTTGACAGCCTGACACATCTCGCCAAAACTCTTTGAGAAAGTGTTCCATCACCTCGTCTTGAAAATTCAGTCCCAGATGAAACAATCTCCGATTGTTCGAAACATAGGAAAGCTTCACGTAATCGATTCATCAACCATGAGCATGAGTATCACTCAGTATCCATGGGCAACATTCCGGAAAACAAAGGCGGGTGTCCGGCTTCATTTGAGAGTCGTTGTGACAAAGGACCTTACGGTCCCTGACAAGGCAGTTCTGCTGCCAGCCAAGCATGCAGACCGAACTCAAATGAGCGAGTTAATCGAAATTGATTCCGATGCACTTTACCTTTTTGACCGGGGATACGTGGATTACAAGCAATTCGAACAGTACTGTTTTGAAGGTGTTCGATTCATCACTAGATTGAAAAAGAATGCTGAAATCGAAATAGTTTCTGAACAGATACCCGATCCTGAAAACCTGATTTATCAGGATGCCGAAATCTTCCTTGGAAACAGCCAGAATAAGACAAAGATGCAACACAGTCTCCGTTTAATCAGAACTAAGGATTCCGAAGGCAATCCTGTGGAGATTGTCACAAGCTGCTTCGATATGACTGCGAAGGAAATCGGAGATCTCTATCGATACAGATGGAAAATTGAGACTTTTTTTAAATGGATGAAACAGCACCTCAAAATCAAATCCTTTTTTGGGAAAAGCGAAAATGCTGTCTACAACCAAATCTGGATTGCCCTTATCACATATTGTCTTGAGGTGTTGCTTCAGCTAAAGTTCAACCATGCAGGCACTCTTCTCGAACTGAAAAGATCTTTAGAAACCTATCTCTTTAAAGGGCTTGATTCATTTATTCGTTCCCTTTTCCGTAAGCCTTTACGCCAATCAAAGGGCAGAAAAAAATACGACTGGGAGAAGGAATTCACCTTTATTGAATGCCAATTTTCAGAAGGTGAGGTGGAGCATCTTAATGATTTGACGATTGATCCATTGTATTTATAAAAAAAGGAAATAATTTACCAATTGTGGATAAGGACTGACTATTGCTTCCTTATCAACCTTTTTAATTTTGAAAGGGAAAGTATTCGACTGAATATTCAGTTAAATACTGAAATCTCTCAAAAATTAGGATTTGACAATTCGGAAAAGCTTTTATGCAATGTTAATGGCTTAACGTAGAAAAATCAGGCTTTTACCTTCTAAAAAATTCCTTAGCGTATTATATCTGCGTTTAGTCGGCAGTACCCCTTTATGGTTTCATCCATGGCAATGCTGTTTATTTGAAGAACATTTTTTTCGCTTTCAACATTTTGGACTCTGGTTATAGGGGTATTAAATCTGTTTTTGACAGCTACAGTTTCATTTTCGTGATTCTCTGTGTTTCTTGTATTTTGTACTAAAAACAGTAACCCTATGGATAAAAGAATAAGTATTGAAACGGTAACCAATAAGGCCCTTTGTAAACGCTAGAATATAATTGACAGTTTTTGCTTAACGTAATTTTACACTTTTGCTTCAATAAGCTAGAACTCTAGTAAAATAATAGAAGGTGTTATTTTACTGGGGGGACAGCGTTTTGGAGGAGAAGCTAATGCTTTATTTAAATATTCAACAATTACATCAACGGAAGTTTAAAGTATCTCAAATTGCACAGGAGCTCAAAGTATCAAGACCAACCGTTTATAAATATTTAAAAATGACATTTGAAGAGACAAAAGCATACATGGAACAACTTCAAGGCAAAGGTAAGAAGTTGGATCCCTACAGGGATTGGATTATCGCTTGGCTTGAAGAATACCCTCATCTCAGTGCAGCACAAATCCACGATTGGCTCTTAGAGCGTTATCCCGATTTAGTTGTTGGCGAGAGTACAGTAAGAGCCTATGTGAAAGAGATGCGGGAGATTTATCAGATTGACAAAAAAGTAATCATTCGGCAATATGAAGCAATCCCTGAACAACCTATGGGTAAGCAAATCCAGGTGGATTGGGGAGAAACGAAACAGAAGACAACTGAAAAGAATGAAATTAAACTATATTTCATCGCTTTTGTCTTAGCTCACTCTCGATACAAATACATGGAGTGGCAGGGCCGGCCTTTTACAACAAATGATGCCATTCAATGTCATGAAAATGCATTTCAATTTTACGGAGGACGTACAGAAGAAATTGTGTATGATCAGGATCGTTTAATTACAGTAAGTGAAAATTCAGGTCAGCTACTTTTAACTTCTGAGTTTCAAAGCTATGTAAATGAGCGTAAGTTTAAAGTTCATTTATGTCGTAAGGCAGACCCAGAATCAAAAGGAATGATTGAGAACGTTGTAAAGTACATAAAGGGAAATTTCGCAGATAGCCGAGTATTTAGCAATATTGAAGATTGGAATAACCGTGCATTACAGTGGCTACATCGCACTGGAAATCAACATGTTCATCAGACAACGAAAAAAAGACCAGCTGAAGTGTTCCCCGTCGAAAAGCAACACTTACAGCCCGTCTCTTCACCACTCTCACATGAAAGCGTCATTACCCCAAGTTATAACAAGGAATATTAGTAAGGACAATACAATACGGTTTAAATCAAACCGTTATTCCGTTCCTCTCGGAACGTATAGTGCAGCCTCTGATAATGAGGTTTTTATTGAAGTCACTTCGAGCCAACCGCCAACGCTGATTATCCGTAAACAGTTAGATGGAGAAGTAATTGCTGAACATAGCATTAGTAATGAAAAGGGAAAGCTCATTCAACATCTACATCATATCCGGGATCGCTCAAAAGGTATTGAAGAGTTTAAGCAACAACTGGTTTCACATTTTGAAGATCAGAAACGTGCAACTTCTTATTTAAATGAAATTTGTTTAAGATACCCACGGTATCGGCGTGATCAGCTCATAATCATTCAAAACACCATTGAGAAATATCCAATGTGGATTGAAGCCACCTTGACTAAATGCATCATAGATAAACTTTACAGCGCCAATGACTTTCGAGATATCGCAAACCACCAAAATGCATTACAAACTGAATGTACCCAAAAGGTTAAGCCTCCCTTTATAAAACATTCAGGTAAAGACAACATTATAGTGACAACTCGCTCTCTTACTGCTTACACAAGTATTTTAGGGGGTGAACCACAGTGAATAAAACTGTAAATGACTTGCAGGAGCACTTTCGCCAATTAAGGTTATCCGAAACAGCTGAGGAGCTACCAAAGCTCCTACGTGAGGCTGAAAAATCTTCTTGGACGTATTTAGAATTTCTTGAATCTATCACACGTTACGAACTTAGAAAACGCGAAGTAAAAAGTTTAGAAAGAAGAATGAAGTGGGCGCACTTCCCTTACGTGAAGTCACTAAGTGAATTTAATTTAGAAGAGCAAACAGCTTTAACGGGGCGCCAATTGACCCAGCTCGCAGAGCTAAACTGGCTTGAGCAGCAGTATAATTTAATTTTATTGGGACCGCCAGGTGTTGGTAAAACATTTTTAGCAATCGGTTTGGGAATTGAGTCTATTCACAGAGGTTTCAACGTCTATTTCGTAACTATGGGTGAGCTTATTCATCTTTTAAAAACGGAAGAATTTCTAAATAAATCAAAAGTGCAGCTAAAGCGATTAAGAGGCGCCGATCTGGTCATTATTGATGATTTAATGTACATGGCAATGGATCAACGAGAAGCGAATTTGTTTTTTCATTTAATTAATCATTTGTATGAACGAAGTTCCATCATTCTCACATCTAATAAAAGCCCTGAACAGTGGGGTGAATTAATGGGAGATCAAGGAATTACCACTGCAATTTTAGATCGTTTACTCCATCGTGTAGAAGTCATTCATATGGATGGAGGTAGTTATCGAATGAAACATCGAAAAAGTGTATTTTCAGCAGAAGTGTAAAAAGCAAATAAGCAAAAAATGTAAAATTCGACTTGACGTCTACAGCACACCGTTTGAAAACAAACGGTGTGCCTTATTGCTGTTAATATTTATTCATCTATATTATCTGGATCGTTTACATCTTTAGGATCTTCAATGGGTTCTTCTGCATCAGGGACTAAATCAGCTTCATCATCTTTATTTTCATCTATATTATCTGGATCATTTACATCTTTAGGATCTTCAATTGGCTCTTCTGTATCTGGGTCCACATCATTTTCATCTATATTATCTGGGTCATTTGCATCTTCAGGATCTTCAATGGGTTCTTCTGTGTCAGGATCTACATCCACTTCAGGTGGTGGTGGATCCTTATCCTCTTCTACATTATTACACCCCAATAACATGATGGCAGATAGAAAAACTGCTGTTAATAGCCTTAACCACTTTAGATTCACTTTTATCGTCCTCTCTATTGGTTGTTTACTTTCAATATTATCTTCTCCTTCCACTTTTTTATACGAACATTTTAACTTAACATCAATAAAATTAAGGTCCTTAATCACCAAACAGTAGCGGCCTAGGTGTCAGGAATTGAAGATAAAAAATGTAGTATAGAGGAAAAGAGGCTTCTATCAAAAAAATGGTGCCATTTATCAAATATAATTACATAACTGTGGGTTTTTGGTCATTTAAAATCAGGATAAAATTGGAAATTATAAAAAATATTCTTATACATCATTCCACTAGTGTTGCACTAATTTAATTTCAATATTAAAAAGACCCAAAATCTTCACTAATTTTATTTTGTGCAAAGAAAAAGTCCTTTATAATGGATAAGTCAG
>NZ_JWJE02000074.1 GCF_000812025.2 Bacillus thermotolerans | reverse complement strand
TGACTCCAGCAGCTTACCGGAGTCATCTCATCGCTGCGTAGAAAGCAGCATCTCTTTTTATTAAACTGTCTACTTTATAGGGCGCAATTCAATGATATGAAGCCTCTCTCTTTTTTACCTTTTATACAAACCATTAAGACCCATCCCGGACCATCGATTCATCATACTGCATGCAGTCTACAAAATTTCTCGTATCCTTCGGGCCATACCATTCTAAAAGGACAGCGGGGCAGTGGTCGCACATATAGATCCAGGTGTCCTCCTGCCGCTTCGGCTGAAGCATTCCGTCCGGCCCGCACAGCGGACACTCGACTGGGGTGGTCTGTGGAGAAGCGACCGAAAGAAGCCGGACGCTGCACTCCTTCACCAATATATCCTTTCCTTTCATATCGGCGAGCTCCCGCGCTTTTTTCTCCGCCAGCTCCAGAATTATAAATTCACCATATAAGGTGTTGTCACTATCGAAGACTTGGTACGTGATCATGTTTTCCTCCTCCTCGGCATACAAATAACCAGGCTTTTAGAAAAAAGCTTTGCCAGAACAACCATTTTTTAGTCAGCTTGAAACCTTTTGAGCTCGTGATCCGTATGGAAAAATGAGGTGAAAACCATGAACCCATTGAACCGTCCAAAGCTGGAGATTCCAAAGACCCGGCTTGAAAAAATACTCGACTGGATCGGGGCAGTTGTTTTTGCGGCATGGATCATCTACTTGATCACTGTATGGGGCGACCTGCCGGCGAAAGTGCCGGGGCATTACGACGGTACAGGGGAGGTCACCCGGTGGGGAACAAATTGGGAATTGCTCCTGCTTCCAGTGATCGCCGGTTTCCTAGCTGCTTTTCTCAGCTTCCTCGAGAAACACCCCGAATGGCATAACTACATGAACCTCACGGAAGACAATATCGTGTTCCAATACAAAAATTCGAGAATGATGCTGAATGTGATGAAGAACGTGACCACCGCTGTGTTTGCTTATGTTAGCTGGAAAACCGTCCAAATTGCACTTGGGGAAGCAGAATCAATGGGAATCTGGTTCCTGCCGGTCTTTCTAACCGCTCTTCTTGGACCGATGATCTTCTTCGTGATCCGTTCCGTTCGCCACAAATAAGAAAGAAGGGAGGGAGACGATGCCCATCTGCCAACACTGCGGCCATCCATGGAGCCGCTTAGAAACGATCAAAGCTTCCTTTACGCTAGGTGCGGCTATGACCTGTCCAAACTGCGAAACGAAGCAGTACCTGACACCACAATCAAGAAAGAAAGGCACTTACTTTTCGCTCCTCGTCCCGGTGTTCCTGCTGGTGACGAGCCTTTTAGGGCTAGGCTGGCTGTCCTTTTTTCTTTATATAGGGACCGTATCCGCCGCTTTTTATTTCTTTTATCCGCCTACCGTTGAGCTGACAGACGAGGAGAAGCCGCTATGGTGAAAAAACGGAGACGCTGGATGATACATAATCGGTTGTATCGGCATTGCTGCTGAGTGTATTTCTAATAACGATAGGGATAGAGGAAATAAAGAAAGGCAAAGCAGGCATGGGGTACACCATTGCCTCCATAGCCACGCTGGTGTTTCTGTTGAATGTCATCAGCCTTTAATAAAATATCGCAAAGCTCTTATAAGGGAGACATAGAGAATGAAAACAGCCATTGATTCATTTTGGGAAGCATGCTGCAAGGAAAACGATTTAACCAACGAAAGCTACACGGGCGCCTTTCCATTCGGCGCCTCAGCGGACTGGCTGGCTCAACTCGTGGCGGAAGGGAAGAAAACCGCAACTACATCCGGGTATGTGTTTTACGAGCTTGAGGATGAGCCGCTGCCCGAGAAAGGACAGTACTATATTGTATTAAATTCAAGGGACGAGCCAGTCGCCGTCATTCAAATTGAGAATGTCGAGGTGCGGCCAATGAATGAAGTCACAGAGGAATTTGCCCTGAGAGAAGGAGAAGGGGATTACAAGGATTGGCGGGAGGCGCACGAAACATTTTTCACGGAGGAACTGGCGAAATACCAGCTAACGTTCACGCCGGATATGCCTGTGGTTTGTGAAACCTTTAAAGTCGTTTGCCGCGCTTGATGGCAGATCTATAGCATTAAGACTGCTAGGGCAGCCTTAGGTTTGAAGAAATTGAGGGAAGATATTAAAAGTATTAATATGTTCTTCAACTATCTTTTAGTTTATTTAACCATGTCTCTGTTAGCCATATTTTTGTATATTGCTTCTGGACCTCTGTGTGCGGCGAGGAGGCTCAACGCAGGCGCCATGGAAAGCGAAGCGCCTGGAATGGAAACAACAGCCTTCACTTGCGACTGAGCCAGCCTCTTTATGATTGAAGAGCAAAGTGAAAGAAATGAGAAAGATCACGACATAAAAAGAGCTTAATCTGTAAATGCATGTTACAGTTAGAAGGAATAGTTTGAAAGGGAGCGGTGAACAGCATGATTGAGATCAAAACATCTCCACTCAGTGATGGAGAATTCAATAGAGGCGTTTTTGCGACACGCGATATTAAAAAGGGGGAGCTTTTACATGAAGCCCCTGTCATTTCTTACCCAAACGATCAGCATCCACATATTGAAAAGACGCTGCTGGCTGATTATGCGTTTGAATACGGGATTAACCATTCGGCGATCCTTCTCGGTTATGGCATGCTATTTAACCATTCCTATGAACCGAACGCCACTTACGAGATTAATTTTGACAATCACACGTTTGACTTCTATGCCTTCACCGATATCAAAGCAGGAGAGGAAATTCTCATTAATTATAACGGCGACGTCGATGACAAAGAGCTGCTGTGGTTTGATCGAGATTAAAAAGGATACAAAAAGGGGCCCTCTAGGGTCCTTTTTATTTGTTCAAACATCCACAAACATTTATTTTATTTTCTTTCGGACATTCGTCTGACACATTCCCCTAGTACATTAAGGATGCAGGCATAAAGCAAAACATCTCGAAAAATTTCATGAATATCCTTTAAGGAGCGAATCCACATGAAAAAAAGGAAGTTACTAGCCTATGCCATGACAGGAGCTTTGTCACTAGGGATCGTTGGCAGAACGGGCATTCAGGCTCCCGCCGCGGCGGATCCTGCCGCCAGCTCAACAGCGATGGAACAAGACGTGAATGTGAAGGCTTCATTAGAAGAGGAAACGAAACAAAAAGGGCAAGGTATAGTGGATCAACTGAACACGCAATTAGCAGAGCTTGGCGCAGCACTGCCAGCCACAGAGGAAAGAGACACCCACAGCGGCCCATTTGCCGACCTGGATAAGGAAACGAAAGAAAAGGTGCAGGCGATGATAGAACAATTAAAGGTGGACACCACCACGCCAGAGGAAGCTCAAGCCCAATTGGATGCAGCCCAGACTCAATTAACTGACCTGGGTGGAGGTTATCTTTCTTTTTAAGAGTAGAAAGGCTTCAGCACTCAAGCTGAATAACCCGTTAGCCGGCTAATAGATGAAATAAGAAACACGAAGAAAAAGCCTGTATCGCAGATGACCTAACCATCTGCGATACAGGCTTTACATAATACAGTTCAATCATTTATTCCCCTAGCAGCTCAGGTACCGTAACGAACTCATACCCTTGTGCACGGAGATTATCGATCATCTGCGGAAGGGCTTCGATGGCGCCATCCAGTTTGCCCGGGTTCTTAAAGTTATGCATGAGCACAATGCCGCCCGGCACCTTTCCGACTTCTACCTTGTATAGAATTTCGTCGGCAGGTGTGCGGTCCCAGTCCAGCGTATCAATGGTCCAGGCAATGGAGCGGTAGCCTAACCGATTCAAGGCGTGGATCTGCTGGTCATTGATCGAGCCGTAAGGAGGCCTGAACAAGTTCGTTTGGTAACCTAGCACCTTCTCAATTTCTTCACCCGTGGACTGTACCGTCTGGATCAGCTGTTCTTCTGTCAACGTCGTCACATCGGGATGGTCCCACGTATGGTTGCCGATCGCATGGCCTTCTGCCTGGATGCGCTTCAGCATGCCGGGGAACGCTTTAACCTGCTGGCCCAGTACGAAAAACGTCGCTTTCACGTTTTTCTCTTGTAAGATGTCGAGAATTTGCGGCGTATATAAATCCTCCGGTCCATCATCAAAGGTTAGTGCGATTACTTTTTTCTGGCTCGGTCCCATGTGAATCATTCCGCTGTACGGAACGTTTAACACTTGGCCGGGATAAATGTGGTGAAAGTTCTCTATTTGCGGGTTTGCCGCTTTCAGCTGAGGCATCGAAACACCTAATTTTAAAGAAATGCTATAAAAGGTATCTCCCCACTTCACTTCGTACGTATCCGCTTGGCCAGAAACATCCAGTGTTTGCCCGATGTGGAGAAGCGTGGAGTTTAATCTATTATGATTGACGAGCTGATCGACAGTCAGATTGTGCTTAGAAGCAATTTTCCAAAGCGTGTCTCCTGACTGAACCTGATAGGAAGCAGCCTGCGCCGTGTGTCCAAGTGAGAAAACCAACAGAACGAGCGCTGTCAAGAAGCCGATCATTTTTTTCATCAATTTGTCACTTCCTTTCCTTGTATAAGTATAAAGCCTTATGACAAATGAAGGAATCCTTAAAATCTGGCAACGGGGGAGTTTTCTGCCGCTCGCGACACTTGGCGGAGCAACAAAAAAAACGGGTCAAGCTGATCAGCTTGATCCGTTTTTTATTCCTGTCAGACAACCTGTTTGCCTTTATAAGAGGCATCCTTTGTTATCTCTTTCGCAGAAAGCCGGTTGGCGACCCACGCACCGAGCGACAGGTTCACGACCATATTCGCAACAGCCGGCACGGCCGCCGCCGAGCTGATGTGCTCCATCGCCAGCGTCGCCGCAAGGGCTGTGTTACAGATGCCGGTGTGAAAAAGAATGGCCCGGCAGTTCCGCTCCGGTATCCGGAAGAAGCGGGACAGCGAGTAGCCCGCAAGCATCGGAAAAGCCACTTGAATGAACACCGCGATAAAAATCAGCGGCAGCCAGTGAAGGCTGTCAGCCAACGAGCTTTGAGCGTTTGATACAACAGACAAAACGACGACAAAGAGGGCCAAGGTCGACAGCAACGACGTGTAAGGCTTAATATACACCGTCCGCTTCGGCCATTTCCATTGAAGGAAGAGGCCGGTCAAAAGCGGCACAAACACGATGTAAATGATGCTGAAAAACAGCGCCCAGAAATCCACCGGAATGAACTGCCCGGCGAAAAACTGTGTCAAAAAAGGCGTCAGCACGGGCGAAATGAACGTATCCGCCGCTGCCATCGAGACGCTGAGGGCGACTTCGCCTCCCGCCATAAAGGTGTACAGATTGGCTGATGTGCCGCTCGGAACCACACCGGCCAAAATAATGCCCATGGCGATTTCCGTTTCATCCTTAAAAAAGACATACGCGATCACAATGGAGACGGTCACGGTAATGGTCCATTTAAACAGCACTCCTGTAAACAAATGAACCGGCCTTTTGATCACAGACGCAAGCGCTTCAGTTGATAAAGACAGCCCCATTAACAGGAAAATAAGTCCAAGGGCCGGCCCTGTCAGCTGGCTGATCGGCTCAAAGGCCTGCGGAAGCATATACGCAATGATCGACGATAGCACAATCCACACCGGTAAATACTTCGATAAAATGGCCATAACGGATTGAAAGATTTTCATAGCTGCTCATCCTGCTTTCCTGTCTCTTATTCTATGAAACAAGTGTACTCGTCTTTTGAAAGCGCCGCAATGGGGCGAAGGAGAAATTTAGCAAATATTGCAAACACGAACGGCCGGTTCATAAGAGATATGGTAAAATGAATGGATAAACATTCTAAAATGGGGATGGTTGGATGAGCATGGTAACCATTAAAGAGCTTCAATCCGAAAGTGACATACGGAAAGCGTTTCCGGTCATGAAACAGCTGCGGACGCACCTGGATGAACAGACGTACCTGGAGTTAGTCAAAGAGGCGCAGGCAAAAGACAGCTACCGAATGGCGGCTTTGCTTGAAAACGATGACATTGTCGCCGTCATTGGCTTCAAGCCGATGATCACACTTTATTACGGCCGGTTCGTGTGGGTATGCGACTTAGTCACCGAAGCCGGCAAACGCTCCAAAGGATACGGCGAACAGCTGCTTTCCTACGTTCACGAGTGGGCCGAAGAACATCAGTTTAAGAGCGTCGCCCTGTCCTCGGGGCTGCAGCGCAAAGAGGCACACCGTTTTTATGAAGAGAAAATGCACTATGACAAAGTCAGTTATGTGTTTAAAAAACCCCTGTCATAAGCAGGTGACAGAGCCAAGAGGGCATAGCCATATATAGGGAAACAAGGAGAAGAAAAGAAGTGAGCGCAGAGAGATCCCTGCGGTCACTTTTTTGCTTTCTATGGATCATTCAATCTCTGTTTCTGTTGGCGCTCTCTAGCTATAAGGACCTTTTTCATTTTTCTAAAAAATAGTTGACAGGTCGGAATTGTAGGAATAATATATAAATTAATTAAATGAGGTATAACAAAACTGCATAGAAGTTACTTTTTCAGAGAAATAAGGCACCTAAGCGAGATCAACGAGCTATATGCGGTGATATTTACATACAAAGGGGAGGGAAAGAAAGATGAGAAAGTTACTTATTTTCTCGCTGATAGGGTTTTTCGCCCAATTGATTGATGGTTCACTCGGGATGGCGTATGGGGTGACCTCTACGACTTTGCTGCTTGCTTTTAGTATCAGTCCGGCGGTCGCTTCAGCTTCCGTACACTTATCGGAGGTCGTCACAACCGCTGCTTCGGGCGCATCACATATCAAATTTGGAAATGTGGATAAGAAAATGGTGTATCGCCTCGTGATTCCCGGTTCTATTGGCGCATTTTTAGGCGCCACCTTTCTCAGCCATTTGCCGGGAGAGCTAGCTAAGCCTTATATCTCACTATTTCTATTGACTTTAGGGATGTATGTGCTGATCCGCTTTCTGTTTGTTTATAAAGAAAGCCAAAGGAAGAAGGAAACACGCCTTTCTGTGAAACAATCAATTCCGCTTGGCTTCGTGGCAGGGTTTTTCGATGCAACCGGCGGAGGCGGCTGGGGGCCGATCGCTACTCCTGTGCTGCTCTCAAAGAATGGGATGAGTGCACGAAAGGTCGTAGGCACAGTAGATACGAGTGAATTTGCCATTGCTGTTTCTGCTACGCTCGGCTTTTTCCTTTCCCTTGGATGGGAAGCCGTTGCCTGGTCTTGGGTCATCGCCCTGATTATTGGCGGAGTCATTGCTGCACCTATTGCTGCCTGGCTTGTCCGAATTGTACCTGCCCGATTAATGGGTGTACTCGTTGGCGGATTTATCATCTTGACGAATGCGAGAACTTTGCTTACTGCATGGGTCGAAAACGAAGCGATCTACCCTGTTTTCTACAGCGCCATTGCTGTTGTTTGGCTCGCAGCCATTCTGTATACCGTGTATCAGTCTAAACAGGAAAGTAAGCAGGCTGAAAAAGAGGTTTCTTTCGGTGCTTAAACAGGCAAGAAGCCGGTTTATAACCACATTCATTCTTAGGATAGGGGAGAAAATCATGAAAAAAATAGATGAATCAAAGCTTGAGTTCATTAAATCCATTTTAGAAAACCTGGATTACGGGGCTCTACATATTACTGTACATGATGGGGAAATTACCCAAATTGACACAACGGAGAAAAAACGCTTCACCTTAACGAAGAAAACGGTCAAAACGAAGTGAATACAATGAACGGTTGTTCTTACTCAAACTGCATAACATATCCGATTGGACCGCCAAAGGATACAGAAAGTTTGCTGCACACGCGCATATTTCTGTGTCCTTTTTTGTTTCGTGAATAGGCAGGTTTAATCATTAAATTGACGAAACTGCAGAAGCCGCGAAAGCAATAAAGGCAGATTCCGTTAGAAAAACAGAGACCTTCTTTCAAGCGTAGCCGCTAGAAGAAGGTCTCTGTTTTTTATACAAAAGAACTCAAAAAGAAAACGAGTTGACAAGCATTTGATGCACCGAACAAGAACAAAGCGGACTCCTTTTCCTTACCTATAGATCCAATGAAGGAATTCATCCCTGCTTTGTTATAATAGTCCATAATGGATCAGATAAAAAAGTGAGGATGGTTCTGTGAACATTGACAGTTTAAGGCTCTTTTGTCTAGTCGTTGAAGAGGGGAGCATCAGCCAGGCAGCCCGTTTAAGCAGCATGTCGCAGCCGGCTGCGACAAGACAAATTCATCAATTGGAAAATAAATATGGCGCCCTTCTATTTGACCGTACCGAAGGCAGGTTAAAATTAACCGAGGCCGGGAATGCGCTCTATCCTTTCGCGAAAGAGATCGGGATGGACTATCACCGCTCAAGAGAGACCGTTCAGCGAGTCATCGGGAAGGATGAGAAAAAGCTGAGCGTCGGGGCCTCGTTGACCATCGGTGAATATCTTCTGCCTGAAGTATTGGGCCATTTTAAGAAAAAGCATCCCGAGACGCGGCTGCTGCTGAATATCGGAAACACCCCAAACATTATTGATAAACTGGCCAACGATGTCATTGATATTGCCTTTGTGGAAGGCGTCGTAGATGATAAGAGCTTGCATGTGCAAAAATTTGCTGACGATGAATTAATCTTAATTTGCCCGCCCGGTCATGATTGGGAAGCTCATAGAGAAATTGACATCGAGAACCTAACGAAAGAGCATATGATTTGGCGGGAATCCACCTCGGGAACACGCCTCATCGTGGAAATGGCCTTAAAGAAATACAGTGTTCTCGACAAAATGGAAAGCTATATGGAGCTCGGAAGCACCCAAGCCATCAAAAGCGCCGTTGAGGCCGGCCTTGGAATCAGTATCCTTCCGAGAACCACCGTGGCCAAAGAATTAAAGCATGGGGAGCTGGTCGAAGTCAACATAAACGGCGTTCGAATTCACAGGGATTTGTGGCTCGTCAGGAAGCGAGAGCGTTTTTCCAGAAGCCGTGTCGATGCGCTGGTTGATTTTATCGAAACATCCAGCCCGCTGAAACATCTTTAACGGGAGAAGCGTAGACCCGAAGCTGAGAAGCAAGAGAATTCCAAAGATGACCGAGTAACGAAAGCCATTTTGAAAACACTCATCAAAATGGCTTTTTGTGTGCCATAAGCAGAGGACCTCCCAGCCTTTCTCTCCATCTATAATTTTGAAATAACAATAATTAAATCAATTATTGACAATTTTTAAAAAATTTATTAAAGTGAAATAAGTCTTTTTGCGGACAAGCGGTACTTTCTTCATAAAAAGGAGGTGTGTCATTCATTTCTTAGGAAGGAAACCCACAGCCCGCTTATTTTTTTATTTTATACATATAGAATCAGGCGCTGTGTTTCCAGCCGTATAGCAAAAGGAGTATTGACTTCACAGACATTCGTCTAATAACAGAGGAGAAGGTTGTACACATGCGAAAGTTATTTATATTGATGATGGGGGTCGGGCTGCTGGCTGTGCTTGCCGGGTGTTCAGGTCAACCGGTTGGTGAAGCCAGCGAGAAGAAAAGCTATAACTTAAAAATGTCGATTAGTGTCGGGGAAGCCACGACCTGGTATAAAGCGGCCGATCACTTCGCAAAGGAAGTGGAGGAGCAAACAGACGGCCGGATCAAGATCAAGGTCTATGCGAATGAACAGCTGTCGGCCGGCGACCAGACGAAAGGCGTCGAGATGCTCCTAAAAGGAGCCACGGACTTAAGCTATCATTCCCCAATTATTTATTCTGCCTTTGACAAGCGCTTCGGTGTGATCAGTGCGCCTTTTTTATTCAAAGACTTGAATGAAGTCGATGAGAAGCTGAATGGAGAAGGCGGGGAAGCGATCAGCCAGATTCTCTTAGAAAACGGCGTAGAACCACTCGGATTCGGGCAAAACGGCTTCCGCCAGGTGACGAACAGTGTCCGTCCGATCCAAAGCCCGGAGGATATCCAAAACTTAAAGATCCGGATTCCTGGGATTAATATGTACACCGATTTATGGAGAGGGTTCGGCGCCGACCCGACCGCGATGACCTTCTCAGAAGTGTTTGCCGCTTTGCAGCAAGGCACGATTGACGGTCAGGAGAATCCGATCGACGTCATTAAAAACACGAAGCTGGAAGAAGTCCAGAAATATATTACCATGTGGAACTACTCTTACGACCCGATCATGCTTGGCATGAATAAAGAAAAGTTTGACCGCATGCACCCGGATGACCAGCAAATTATCCGTGAAGCGGCCAAAAACGCCAACGAATACCAGATCAAGCTGGCGCGTGAACTGGAAAAGGAACAAATTGAATACTTGAAGGAAGCGGGCATGGAGTTCCATTATCCAACAGAGGAAGAAATGAATGCGTTCATTCAAGCCTCTGACCATATTTACGAAAAGTATGAAAAAGAATGGGGCACTGACCTGCTTCAGGCTTTCCGGGATGAACCCGAAGGAAAGGAGAGTCGATAAGCATGTCAAAGGTGATCGCCCATATTGAAAATGCTCTGCTGGCAGCGACGATGCTGGGGATGGTCGTCATTACGTTTGCCAACGTCATATCCAGGTACTTCTTTCATTACTCTCTTTCGTTCACTGAAGAGATTACGATTAACCTGTTTGTCCTGCTGACTTTTTTAGGTGCGGCGGCCGGGTTAAGGACAAACGCTCATCTCGGCTTTACCTTGCTGTTTGACAAAGCCAGTGCCGTTTCCAAAAAGCTTCTTATTATCTTCAGCACACTGCTGACAACGGTTGTTTTTGTGCTTTTGACGTATTACGGCTACGACATGATGATGTTTCAGATGGAGAGAAACTTAACAACGACGGCGCTCGGATGGCCGCAATGGGTGTTTTCCCTTGTGTTTCCTCTAGGTTGCCTGTTCTGTGTCTACCGCGCCCTTGAAGCAGGCGTCAAAGAATGGCAGACAGCAGCAGAAAGGGAGGAGGCAAGCCTATGAACACACTTCTGTTATTCGGGATTTTCGCTGTACTCGTCTTATTAGGCCTTCCGATTGCAATTTCCTTGGCCGCATCTTCAGCGGCGGTGCTGTTTATGAACTGGGGAGCCTCGAGCTTCACGCTGTTATCAGACATTATGTATGCAAGTGTCGCAAGATTCACACTTCTTGCCATTCCATTTTTTATTTTGGCCGGCGTGATTATGGAGCATGCGGGCATTTCAAAACGGCTCATTCACTTTGCCAGTGTCTGCGTCGGGCATTATAAAAGCGGCATTATCTTCGTCACCGTCTCAACGGCGATTTTCTTTGCGGCGATTTCCGGTTCAGGCCCGGCGACAGTGGCGGCGATCGGCAGCATGCTGATTCCCGCGCTCGTTAGAAACGGCATGAGCAAGGAATCCGCAAGCGCTCTCTTAGCAAGCTCCGGGGCGATCGGGATTGTCATTCCGCCAAGTGTGGCGATGATCGTCTTTGCGGTCGTGGCGGGTGACCAGCTCAGCGTCTCCATCGGACGGCTGTTTATTGCGGGGATTATCCCGGGATTGCTGCTGGGCATCGGATTTGTCTTAGCTGCGATCTATGTGAAAAAGAAAAACCAGGCGAAACAGGCGGCGCCTCTCAATGAAATTGCGGCGGCTTTAGAGATACCGGAAAAGCCGAACGCCAAAGAAATATTCCAGGCCTTCCGCGACGCCATCTGGGGCCTCTTGATGCCGGTGATTATCCTGGGCGGCATCTACGGCGGGGTCTTTACGCCGACGGAAGCAGCGGTCGTGGCGGTGGTGTACGGCTTCCTCGTTGGTACGCTGATTTACCGGGAATTGAAGCTTCCTAACATTTACCGGATCCTGTACGAGGCCTCCATTCAAACGGCTTCGATCATGTTCATTGTCAGTGCGGCTTCTCTGTTTGCGTATATCATTACGACCGAGCAGATTGCTGACCAGATTGCCAATGGACTATTGTCGATCAGCTCGAACCCGATTGTATTGCTTTTATTAATTAACGTTCTCTTGCTCATTGTCGGGGCATTCATTGACGCCGTATCAGCCTTCTATATCTTCCTGCCGATTTTGATTCCGGTTGTGCTGTTTTTGGATATGGATCCGACCGTATTCGGTGTCTTGATGACCGTCAACTTAGCGATCGGCCTGTTTACACCGCCGGTTGGCGTGAACCTGTATGTAGCGAGCGGCATTGGCAAAGTAAAGCTTCACTCTATTTCACGGGCGATCCTGCCGTTTCTGTTTGCGGCTCTTGTCGTCCTGCTGCTGATTACGTATATCCCGGCGCTGTCTACCTTCCTGCCGGATCTGCTAGGTGTTAATTAATGATTGCTATCACGAAAAACCCCTCCGTCTAACAGGAGGGCACTGAAAAAGTCTAATTTTTATTAAAGGCAGTTGAAAGTTCAATCTAATGAACTTTCAACTGCCTTTTTACTTTATAATATTGTT
>NZ_JWJE02000073.1 GCF_000812025.2 Bacillus thermotolerans | reverse complement strand
TTAGTATAACGGGGTTTTAAGCTAAGAAAAATAGAAAAACCCCGAATAGGTCCACTTTTTTTAAAGTGTCTACTATTCGGGGTTCAGTTCACATCATGATTTCGTCCCTGCTTTTTTGTGCGATTGGCTGCTTTTTCTCCTGCTCATTATCATTTGGTAGCGGCTCTCTTAGTCAGCTGGCGTATTCTCCTTAGAGCCGCAGTAAGAGGCATACTCACTAGGCATACATAAGAAATCACCGCTTGTCTTCTAACTAGGTGAAATAGTGTAAAATAATGACATAGTTGAGTGACATGCTAGTAGATGCAGAAAATAAAAAAGAGGGAAAACCAATGGGAAATACATTTGCAAGATGGTATGACGTGTTTATGAGTCCGCTGGAAAAGGGAAGGTTCCGGTCAGTGAGGAAGAGCCTGGCGAAAAAAGCAGACGGCCTAGTGTTAGAGATTGGCTCAGGGACGGGCATCAACTTTCCTTATTATGAATCTGCCGAGCAGGTGATCGCTATTGAGCCGAGCCGGCATATGATGAACCGCTCTGAAGAGAGAAAGAGAAAGTCAGCGGTCCCTATACAGGTGATTCAAGAAAGTGCCGAGCAGCTGCCGTTTGCGGACAATACCTTTGACACGGTCGTCGCTACTTTAGTGTTCTGCACAATTCCTCATCCAGAAAGAGCGCTGCGGGAAATTAAGCGGGTGTGCAAGCCGGGCGGAAGAATTCTCGTTTTTGAGCATGTAAGGATGGAGAATCCATTTTTGGCTAAATGGCAGGATTGGCTGCCGCCTTACTGGAAAAAGGTGTGCGACGGCTGTTGTTTAAATCGAGATACTGTTCATATGATGATAGAAAGCGGCCTGAAAGTAGTAAGTAAACAAAGCTTGTATAAAGGGCTTTTTGTACAAATGGATGTACGAAATGAAGGGGCTTAAGAAGTTTTGTGATAAAATGATAAACGGCAAAAGAAAGGCAGCCTGCTTTATGAGCTGCCGAACCAAAAAAGCGGTGACAGGGGAGAGGAAGAGATGGATCCTTTAGAAATTTTAACGGACTTGGAGCACGTCGTTCCATTCTTCCAGCCGATCTTTAGTGCGGACGAACACCGGGTGGTGGCGTACGAAGTGATGGGAAGATATGAAACACCGGATGGTCTCGTGAACTTACGGCCATTCTTCCGGGACAAGGATGTGCCGGAGGAATATCGTTTGGAAGTAGACTTACTGGTTTTGAAGAAAGCGTTTAGCCAGGCAATTCATTATGATAAAGATATTCTGTTCTTTATTCACCGGGAAGCGGATCTATTGATTTATGACGAAGAGGAGAAGCTGCTTCAGCTGATTTCCTCCTTTGAGGATCAGGGGCTGAATCTTGGTCAGATTGTACTTGAGATATCCGAGCGAAATGCAGACGGGGAGTTTCAGGATTTAGGGCATTTGTTAAGATATTACCGGACATACGGACTGAAGATCGCCATTGACAAAATGGGGAATGACAGCGGTCATTTAGACCGGATTAGCCAGCTGGAGCCGGATATTATGAAGGTGGATCTCCAGGTGCTGCGTTCGACAAGTGATGGGGCCGCATATCAGGATATTTTGTCTTCCATTTCGATGCTTGCCCGAAAGATTGGAGCGGCGGTGTTATTTGAACATATTGAAACGGCTCTTCAGCTCCAGTTTGCCTGGAGAAATGGGGGACGGTATTATCAAGGCTTGTATTTAAAGGAGCCTCAGGAAGGCTTCGTGGACAGGGATATATTAAAGGAACGGCTCAAGCAGGAATGCCGCGAATTCATCCAGTCAGAAAAGAAGAAGCTTGAGAATTTATTTTCGCTCCAGGAGGAATTGGATTTGCGAATACAGGAATGGCTGAGTCATCACCGGAAGATCCAAGAGTACACACCCGTCTTGGAGAAGCTGGCGAAGGAATTAGACGAGGCGGCTTTCCGGATGTATGTATGCGATGAGGATGGCTTTCAGAAATCGCCGAACTTATTTAATCTCAAAGGTTCCTGGACGATTCAGCCTGAATACGAGGAGAAAAACTGGAGCTGGCGCCCTTATTTTCTTGAGAACATCATCAAAATGAGGCGCGAAAAGAAAGGTATTCTTTCTGATCGGTACAATGACATTGAAACAGGGGAAATGATCCGGACGTTTTGTCTACCGATTGATTCCCAGCATTTTTTATTCATCGACCTGTCTTTCTCTTACTTGTTCAATCGGGAGGCACTGTTTTAATTACAGCCTTCAGCTAGAAGGAAGATGATCGGCAGGTACCATTAAAAGCGATGGGGCCAGCGTCCCGGCAAGACAAAGGGGCGCCGAATCCTTTGCTTGCTGTTCTCCTCATTCGGCGGGGCTCTGCTGTTGGCTTAGCGCCTCAATATGACCGTCCGTAATTAAATGGCTGTGATAAAGCAGCAGGCTCTCTTTCAGGGAATCAGTCAAACGGGCTGAATGATAAGCGCGGACGGACAGCATGTTCATAGCGCGAACGTTTTCATCGGCTACCTGTTCAAACCCTATGATTTTTTCTTCTATGTTAGTCTCCTGTCCCCATTCCACGTGGGCCCACGTACGAACAGGCACATTTTCACTTAGGAAGGGCTCGAGAATATCTTTAAAATAAGACACAATGCTCGCAGTATGGGAGTCGCCGGTAGACCAATAGAATTCGAAGTTATTGTGATAATGGATCCTGCCTAACTGATCAGGGGTTAATAGGCATTCAAGCCTTTTGCTTAGCAGCAGGATATTCCGCTCGCTTTCGATGAAAATAACATGCTCGCCCTGTTCGATCCCGGAGAGGATATAAGAGATCGCGTTATCCAAGTACTGCTCTGTATGATCGAAGCAATACAGCAAATGGCCGCCGTTTTTTGTTGTAGTTCATTCGTTCGTTGTTTGATTTTATTCTTCAACTGTCTACTCCTTCTAACAAACTAATAAAATGTCATATGATCTATTATAGCCTATTGTTATAGATATATCGATATAAAATTTGTAAATAAAAGTATGCATTGGAATCGACAGGTTATTGCAAAAAGGGACAAAAGCAATGTACGGCTGATCGATTTTTAGGCTTATGTAACTAAAGGAGGGAAAAAAGTGGAACGGCTATGCATTATTCCATGTGGTACCAAAAAAATATGGGACAAGAGACCTGACGCAGGACCTGCTAAGGCAAAAGATACATACATTGGTATTTTCCATAACCTTTGTCAGGAGTACGCTTCCCGGTTCTTTAACAGCTGGGTGATCCTTTCCGCAAAGCACGGCTTCCTGGAACCGGAGGATGTGGTGGAAGAGAATTATGATGTGGCCTTTAACTCGAAAAGCACGGAAATTATTAGTGCAGCTGAATTAAAGGAGCAAATCCGGCAGAAACAATTGTCTGATGCGGATGAAATCGTCGTGTTAGGCGGAAAGAAATATAAAAAAGTCGTAGAGGCAGCTTTTGGCAGTCAATATACTTATCGCTATCCCCTCAGCGACTGCAAAGGCATCGGCTATATGCAGCAAAAATTAAAAACAGCCCTTGTAGAGAATAAAGAAATGACTATATAAAGAGGTGTTTTTATCCTGGCGGCGAATAAGATGACGAGAGTG
The DNA here is from genome assembly GCF_000812025.2 of Bacillus thermotolerans. Taxonomy (GTDB): domain Bacteria; phylum Bacillota; class Bacilli; order Bacillales; family Domibacillaceae; genus Quasibacillus; species Quasibacillus thermotolerans. The sequence goes on along the minus strand of NZ_JWJE02000073.1, from coordinate 9,687 downwards.
ATAAAAATAATCTTATATGGAAAGGGGCCAATAAGATGAGCCAAACAGCATTGGTATTGGTTGATATACAAAACGATTACTTCCCGGGAGGAAAAATGCCGCTTTATGAAACAGAGAAAGCAGCTCAAAAGGCACGAAGCGTACTGGATTATTTCCGTGAACATAACCTCCCGCTTTTTCACATCCAGCATATTTTCGAAGGTGAGCAGGCGCCGTTCTTCGCGCCAGATACCGAAGGGGTGCAAATTCACCAGATCGTGACACCGTTACAAGGAGAAAAAGTGATCCAAAAGAATTTTCCAAACAGCTTCTTACATACTTCATTAGAAGCAGAATTAAAGAGCGCCGGCATTGAGCATGTGGTGGTTGTCGGCATGATGAGCCATATGTGCATCGATGCAACGAGCCGCACAGCCGTGGATCTTGGCTTCCGCTGCACCGTCATTGAGGATGCGTGCACATGTCCGGATCTCACGTTTAACAATGAAACTGTCAAAGCAACGCAAGTGCATCATGCCTTTATGGCGGCGCTTGGAAGCTTATATGCATCCATTGAAACAGCTGATACTTTCCTGGATAAAGCTGTTCAATCGATCTGATTTCCTATTAAAGTCACACCGTCCGGTTTCTGCGGGCGGTGTTTTTTGAGGCTGGAGTGTATAAGAGCATTGGTTTCTAGGTGAATAATTGGAAAATAGTCTTTAAATAAAAGGCTTTGTTAAAGATAGAATGGGTGTAGTAGAAATGAGTAGAGACGAATTATGAAATAAGAGGGAACTGGGGGAGAGAATCATGCACATTCGTGAAATTGAAGAAAAAGACAACAAAGTCATAGAGCAAATTATTAAGCACTCATTGGAGTCATTTCACTTAAATATTCCAGGAACCGCCTATTTTGATCCTCAGCTTAGCAGTCTGGCCCAATTTTACAAGCAGCAGTCAAACGCAAAGTATTGGGTGGCAGTGAATGAACAAGGGGAAGTCGTCGGTGGTGTGGGCATTGCGCCATTTGGGCAAAAGACAGAGGTTTGCGAGCTGCAAAAGCTATACATTAAGCCTGAAGCTCAAGGTATGGGCTTATCAAAGCAGCTGATGGGAGTCGCACTCGACTTCGCTAGGGAGCACTATATATATTGTTACTTAGAAACATCGAAAAGGCTCCAAGCGGCTAATTCCCTTTATACCAAATTAGGTTTCCGGCCGCTTGAAAGAGCATTGGATGGTTCAGAGCACAACGCAATGGATGCTTGGTATATGAAGGAGTTACTGTAAAAGAGTAACGTAGACTAACAGCTCTTCTTTAACGGGGCGCATTTAGTAAGGTCATCATCCGATGGTCCTGCTAAAGCATCCCGTTATTTTGCTTGCTCGATCACTAGAGAATATCCCACCATGGTGAAATGTAAAAACAAGTGGTTTTCAACCAATGAACTTATAATAATTCTTGCTTTTTAGCTAATCCGTGTTTTTTTCGCTGGTATACCACCAAAAAAGTTAAAACGGAAATTTTAGAGAATACGAATACAAGTCAATAAGAAAAACTTATGATAATAAAATATATGATGTTCAATCATTCGTTATTTTTCTGTTTAAATCATTGTATTAGCTGTTTAATGACTTAATTAACTGCTTTATGTTGATTTTGTGGGTTGGGATTAAAAAGAAAAGGGTTTCATCAATCGCCCTCATTAGTCCCGCTTATTTCCTTATATTGGGTGGCTGTTTACGTGTTGCATTTAACTACCGATGTGCTATTATCTAAAATCATTACTGAAAATTTAAAAAACAGTTTTTCTAAGAAAGGGGATTAATATGTGGATTGTAACGGTTTATTCAGGTAAAAACATGACAATGTATGAATTCGATAAGGAGAAGGAAGCGAGAGAGACTTATGCGAAACTGCAAGGCTATAAAATCATCTCTCAAATGGTAGATGAGCAGTCCCTTTCCTTAGCGTTTAACTAAAGCGTTCAAATGATAGAACATCACTATATATACTGAATGTCAAGATAGAGAGGAGGCTCGTTCCCCGGAATGGTAGCCTCCTCTTTTCTTGTCAAGAAGAGTCGGCAGGGGCTGATCACCTTCCTCGTCATTGCGAACTTGATAGAGTGCCTACTTTTACTTTTGGAGGAGATTATCATAATATGGTAATGAAAGAGGCTCATCAAAAGGGCAAAGGGGGTGAACCATGAATGGAGGAAACAAATAAGGCGCCTTTTCAGCGGGACATCAACAAGCATTGGAAGGTCTCTTATAACCAGCCGGGTTATCCGCATGTGCAGCAAGGCTGGGTGCTGCCGCCGGAGCGCATGAAGGCTTTTGATCCCTTTATCCTAATGGCGGAGGATTGGTTTAAAAGAGGCACATTTTCCGATCATCCGCACCGGGGCTTTCAAACAATTACATATGTGATCGATGGCCGGCTCGAGCATGTGGATAACAGTGGCGGCTACTCGATTCTAGACGCCGGAGACGTTCAGTACATGAATGCAGGCCGTGGAGCGCGCCATGCCGAGGAAGCGTTTGGGGAGGATCTTATTCATACGCTGCAGCTGTGGCTGAATTTGCCGAAATCTTTAAAGAACTCGGAATCTTTCTATCAAAATATTTATGTGGAGGATGCACCCGTGGTCGAAGTAGACGGAGGCTCTGTGCGCGTATATGCAGGCGATGTGGCTGGGGTCCAAGGCCCAATGGAGAGCCTTGTGCCGGTGACAATGGCAGAGGTGACCTTAAAAGAGGGAGCGGCTTATACACATATTTTGCCCGAGAACCACAATGCCTTTCTCTATATGCTCGCAGGCGAAATGGCGTTCGGCAGCAGCCAGACGGCATTAAGCAAGACGGAAGCGGCCACATTAACCTTTAACGAGCACGGAGATGAAGCAGCAGAAAGTGCATTCGTGATGAAGGCGAATTCAAGAGCCAAAGTATTAATTTATTCAGGCGTGCCTATTCGGGAGGAAATAGCTGCCCGCGGTCCGTTTGTCATGAACACGATGGAGGAGGTCCGGCAGGCCTACGCGGATTTCCAGCATGGATTGTTCGGTCCGCCTGCGGTGAAGAATGATTAAATGGAGGAGGAGAAAGAACAAATGAAAGTAGCAGCCATTGTGGGGAGTGTACGCAAAGATTCCTATAATAAAAAACTAGCGAAGTTTGTACAGAAGCGCTATGCTGATCAATTCGACGTGGAGATCCTTGAACTGGACGAGCTGCCTCTATATAACCAGGATATTGAAAATGATCCGCCGGCAGCCGTCACGGAATTTAAAGAGAAAGTAAGGGCGGCAGACGCGGTGCTTTGGGTGACGCCTGAATACAATGCGACGATCCCGGGTGTGTTAGGGAACGCCATTGACTGGCTATCTCGTGTGGATAAAGTGATGATCGGCAAGCCGTCGTGGATCATGGGCGCCTCCATGGGCCTGCTTGGGACCGTGAAAGCCCAGGCTCATCTTCGTGATATTTTGTTCGCACCAGGCCTGCAGTCCCCGGTGCTGATTGGCAATGAGGTGTATGTCGGTGCGGTTCATACGAAAATGGACGAAGAAGGCAATATTACGGACGAAGCGACAGTGGCTTTTCTAGATGCCGTAGCAGCCAACTTCGAACAATGGATGAAGTGGTATTTCCTATAAGACAATGGAGAGTGTCTTTATTTTTTAGATTGCCTTCAAAGCGCGAAAACAAATTAGCTAAAAAGAGAGCATCCGCTTACATCAAAGCAGATGCCTCTTTTATTGAATTACAGTTATTTCTTGTGTGCTCTTCCGTCTTTCCAAGAGGGAAAACTTGTTGTCTTAAATAGGTATGAGTCTATACAGGCTCACTCTCGCATGAATATGGTAATAAAGATACTAGATGAATGGGAGTGAGCAGATGGGAAGCATTAATAGATTTTTCCTCAGTGCTGCATTAGCACTACTTGGGATCCTGGGAATTGGACTGGGGATTGGCGTGGCAGGAGCGAGTGTGGCTAATGGCATTGCCAGACAACCTGAGGCAGCCGGACAGCTAATTGATTTTTATTTTAACTATGTACTTATTCCTGAGTTTATTTTAGCTTTATTGCTGGTAGGGATTTCGCTGTTATTGATCTTTAAAGGAAAATCGCATAAAGGTTGAATCGGTGGGGAAGAAGCAGTTGATACAAAACCGCCCGGGTGAACATAGGACGGTTTTGTATAGATGACACGCGCAGGGTTTTCCAAGTTCAGTGAAACCGTTTAGCAGTATGAACCAAAATGACCTCGTCACCTTCGTGTCTAAATGATAAAATACAGAGCATACTAGTTTAGAAGTGGAGAGGGGGAGAGTGATGCAGGTTATTCGCACCCTGATTGTAGACGATCATGCGATTGTGAGGGCCGGGGTCAAGATGCTTCTCGGCAAACAACAGGACATTGAAGTGGTGGGTGAAGCGGCTGATGGCCAGGAAGCGATCGAGAAGGCATTGTCTCTTAAGCCGGATCTCGTCATCATGGATCTCAGTATGCCTCCTGGCAAGAACGGGCTGGAAGCAACGAGAGAATTAAAACAGTCCCTGCCGGACACTCACGTGTTGATACTCACCATGCATGATGACGAGAATTATTTATTTCGGGTGCTCCAAGCGGGGGCCTCGGGCTATGTGTTAAAAAATGCGCTTGATTCAGAATTGCTTTCGGCGGTGGAGGCGGTCTCGCAAGGAAGGGCATATTTGCATCCGTCGGCAGCCAAATCATTAGTAGAGGACTTTTTGAGCCGGGTGAATGAAGGAGAGGACCTCTCTTCCTACAAACGGCTCAGCAATCGTGAAGAGGAGATTCTTACATTCATTGCTAAGGGCTACAGCAATAAAGAAATTGCCGAGACTTTATATATTAGTGTGAAGACAGTAGAGAGCCATAAAAGCAAAATCATGGACAAGCTAGGTCTTCATAAAAGGCATGAATTGGTTACCTATGCGATGAAAAAAGGTTTATTGGATCTCGGGTAATCATGCCAGCATAAAAATATCAGGGCTTCCCCTGATATTTTTTTATTTGGACGCCCCTTATAATGAGCATCAGAAGCACAAACCTTACATGTTTTGCCCTGCCTTGTCACTGGGACAACGGTTACCGAAAGGGGAGTCATTTATGTATAGCAGCATATTGGTATATGCAGACGAGGCTGAACACGCTTTAGAAGCTGTCAAGCATGTTCAGCAGCCATCTCACAAACTAGAAGAAGTGACGTTTCTTTATATCCACCCCGTCTCTGCCCATCTGCCGGAAAGCCCGCCGGATCGGATCAGGCTTGTGGAGCAGCTTTATGCACATTCAGATTTCTTTCACGAAGCGAAAGATTACTTAGATAAGTTGAACATCAAGCATAAGACCGTCATCCGCATGGGAAATCCCGCCCAGGAAATATCTTTAATTACTCAATTTGACCGTTATGATTGCCTCGTTGTTGCCAAGGCAGCAAGCGAAGAGGCGGCAGCAGCTATTACCCAAAAGGCAAAATGTCCGGTTGTGCATGTCGATTCATTCAATAGAAGTGTGGATCGGTAAGGCGTGAAAAATAGACCATTATTTTGACAGCCTCACGCTGCAGACAAACTCGCCTGCCACCTGTTTTGTCCTAAGAGGAGGGCGGCGAGCCTCCTCAAGCTCTGCTTTGCGGGGTCTCACCTGTCCTGCTCATCCCGCAGGAGTCTTGCGCGCCTTCCGTTCCAACGGGTTACAAAGTTTGGATAGCTTATGATCTTCACATACATAAAGAGCAGGCGCTTTTAAATAGTCATTCCTTCCTCGTCTGCTTGTCGACAGGGTGTCTCTCTTGAAGTATTTTCCATTTCAAATCTCTCCTGTCTTCGTTATTGGGCTTCCTTACAAATGGAAGGCTGTCTTCATCACAAGCTCCCATTTTCATGAAATTGCCCCGTGCCTGTCTGAGGGAAACGGCATTGGCTCCGCCTTCGTAGTCAGGGTTCCTGTATTGGACTTCATCATCCTCCCAAAAGCAAATCCCGCAAATCTCATAGGTGCCGGGCGGCTTTTCATCTAACGTTTTATAACCGCAGCAAGGACACGTATGCTTCATCTTTTCACCTCTTTCCGTTTTATTTATGTAACAAGGAAAAAGCAAGGAGAATAGCTGGCATTCTCCTTGCTTAGTTTTTTAGGCGCTGTATAAAGCGTTTAAGCTCCTCAAAATGGCTGCTGAGCCGTTCATATGCAGATAGGGCCATCTCCCAATGCCCGGCTTTGGCTGCCTGCTCAATCTCTTTGCTTAGCTGAGTGAAGGTGTCGGCGTAAATGACAGCTGCCGACCCTTTTAAGCTGTGCGCTGTTTCTTTCGCGGCTTCTCCTGACTTTGCTTGAATGGACTGCTGAAGGTTTTCCATCATGCCAGGGGTCGTGGTTAAAAAGATCGTTAACAGTTCGTTCACCATCTCTTCATCCCCGTAGCTATCCTGCAGGCGGGGAAGGGAGATCGGTGCGTTTTCCTCATCGAAAGCGTTCGTATCCACTTTGACAGCAGGACGGGTCTCGTCTTTTGGCATCCAGCGTTCCAAGGTTTCACGCAGTTTTTCGAGCTTAACCGGCTTGCTTAAATAATCGTCCATGCCGGCTTTTAAGTATTTTTCCCGGTCGCTTTTCATTGCGTTCGCGGTCATCGCAATAATCGGTATCCGCTTCTTTGAAGAGGTATTCCTTCTGATGGTTTTCGCCGCTTCGACACCGTCCATTTCCGGCATCTGAATGTCCATAAGAATCAGCGCATAATCTTGTTCGGCCGCTTTCTCCACGGCTTCCCGTCCATTTGTCACCACATCAGCGGCGTACCCCAGCTTCTCTAATTGGAAAAAGGCGACTTTCCGGTTCATCGGGTTGTCTTCTGCCAAAAGAATCGGGTGATGCTGATTGACGACCTTAGGGGAAGGGGTGTGCCTGTCAGGACGATCCTTCTCTTGTTCTGCGGTGTCTTCTTCCTCTTCCTCCACAGGGCGAACGAGGTTTGCGATGCAATCGAACAGCTGGGACTGCTTCACTGGCTTCGAAAGATACGCATCATACGCAGCCTCTTTTTTATTTTCAGTAAGGTCGCTGATTAAAATGAAATGAACATTCGATAAGTAAGGCGTTTGCTTCACAATCTGATAAAAGGTGGAAGCATTCATCCCGGGATTTTCAAGGTGAACAATGACTAAGTCGTACGGCGTGTTGTTTATAGCTGCCTTTTGCAGTTCAGCTAACGCTTCAATGCCGTTCTCAAAGCTTGTGCTGAACATGCCCCAGGAATTCACATACTTCTCCAAAATCTCCCGCTCATCGTCATGATCGTCCACAATGAGTATACGAAGATTCTCCATAGCTGTATCGATTGTTCTTTCGCTGTTTTCTTCCAATGAGCTTGGGATCGGAAACGGAATGTTAAACCAGAAGGTGGAGCCGTTTTCTTTTTCGCTTTCCACACCGATCTCTCCGCCCATCAATTCAACCAGCCGTTTCGATATCGCAAGCCCAAGTCCTGTCCCGCCAAACTTGCGGGTCGTGGAGCCGTCTGATTGGACAAAGGGCTGAAACAGCCGGCTTTGTTCCTCATCTGAAAGGCCGATGCCCGTATCGATAATGGCGAAGTGAATGACCGCTTTTCCTTCGTCATCGATCTTTCTTAAAATCGCGCGTATAAGAACGCTTCCTTCTGTGGTGAACTTAATCGCATTGTCAGAAAGATTCAAGAGTATTTGACGGAGTCTTCCAGGATCTCCGAGCAGCGAGCGTGGAATCGATGGATCTATATAGGTAAGAAGGGAGATCCCTTTATGACGAGCCTTTGGCAATAAAATTTCCGCTATGCTCTCCACGAGCGGAGTGGGCAAAAACGGCACTTGCTCGACGGTCATTTTTCCCGCTTCCATCTTGGAATAATCGAGAATGTCATTGATAATCGTCAGAAGAGCTTGAGACGAGTCCCGAATAATATGGACGTACTCCTGCTGTTCATCCGTTAGAGGCGTATCCATCAACACGTCGACCATTCCGATGATCCCGTTCATCGGCGTGCGGATTTCGTGGCTCATATTCGCAAGGAATTGCGACTTTAACTCGGACGCTTCTAAGGCTTGATCCCGGGTCAGCGCCAGGGCTTCCTCCATTTTCTTGCGGTCCGTAATGTCGATGCCAGAGCCTACGACTTCACTGACGAGGCTGCCTTCAAAAATAGGAGAAAGAGAGATGTAGAAAACCTTTCCGGCAAATGACCATTCATAATTCACATTCTCCCCTTCAAAGGCCCGTTCATGGTAGCTTTCTAACGGGGCCGCCATGTATGCAGGAAAGATATCTACCGGTGTTTGATTGAACAGGCTGGCAGTGGTTAACCCAATTTCCTGAGCATTTTGTCCCTCCATTAACTTGTAAACAATCTTTCCGTGTTTGTCTTTTTTTAATTTAAAGATCAGGTTTTGAAGGTTCTTTACGGTATGTTCGAAATTGTCTCTGAGTGCCTTTTCTAAAGCAGCTTCCGTTTCTTTTCGCTCCGTAATGTCTTTGACAATTCCGACAAAGTGTATATCCTCCCCAATAAAGAACTCCGAAACAGCGAGATCCATAGGGAAGGTGGAGCCGTCTTTCCGTTTCCCGGTGACTTCACGGCCAATGCCGATAATTTGAGCTTTTCCGGTATTTACGTAGTTGTCTACATAAGTGTCATGCTCGCTTTTGTAAGGTTCAGGCATGAGCGTGCTGACATTTCTGCCGACAACCTCTTCGGAAGCATATCCGAATATCCTCTCTGCAGCAGGGTTAAACGATTCGATGATGCCTTGCCGGTTAATCGTGATAATTCCATCCAGTACGTTGTCAATGACCAATTGGGCTGCTTGGTCCCATTCGTTCTGCGGCTTGTTCTGATTCATGATGCCCTCCTTTGCTGTAGTTCATGTCGCTTTGTGTCTTATTTTACATAAAAATAGCAGTCTCTTCCATTTAAATGATGGTTCATTGATCCGCCGGGCGGACTTCGGCCGCTTCATAATCGGGGAATATCCCGATACCGGAAACACATTCCGTCTTATATGATAGGAAGCAAGAAAAACAATAGCCTTTATGGAGGGATGACTTATGACAACGTATCAAAACATTCTCGTAGCTGTTGATGGATCGGAGGAAGCGGAGCAAGCACTAGAAAGAGCGATACACATTGCAGCCGACAATCATGCACGCTTAGTGATCGCCCATGTAATCGATAATAGAAACCTGGTTCAGCTTGCACAATATGATTCTTCCATTACAGAAAGAGCGAAAGCATATGGCCAGGAATTGCTGGATGGTTATATAGAAACAGCGAAGCAGTCGGGTGTGGATAACGTGACGACGGCTCTTGAGTTTGGCTCTCCAAGAGCAGAAATCTCGAAAACATTGGCAAAGAGATTCGAAGCGGATTTAATCGTCGTAGGGGCGACAGGCCTGAATGCCGTAGAACGGCTATTAATCGGCAGCGTCTCAGAGGCTATTATCCGTCAGGCGGCATGCGACGTGTTAGTCGTCCGCAAGCGCTGAAAGAATAATAGCTGAAGGCAGCCGATCACTCACTGTAAGAAAAAGCCGACCCTGTATTAAAGTGTACCCTATAGAGTAGACACCAAAAAAAGTCTACCTATAGGGTACTTTTTTGTATAATTAAGAAACACAACTAGAGATAACATGG
>NZ_JWJE02000072.1 GCF_000812025.2 Bacillus thermotolerans | reverse complement strand
TAATATAAATTGAACCGCCGTATACGGAACCGTACGTACGGTGGTGTGAGAGGGGCGAAAATAATCAACTTATTTTCCCTCTACTCGATTTCTGGAATCAGTGTATGCTAAAGGAAGAAAAAGAAGGAGGGATCACTATGCAGCCACCGCGTTTACAGCCGGGAGATGAAATTCGGGTGATTGCACCGTCGATGAGCATGGCGTTAGTCAAAGGAGAGCAGAAGGCTCTTGCCCGGGAACGCCTGGAAAGGTTCGGCTTTCGTGTTACCTTCGGCCGTTATGTAGATGAGCATGATCTCGTGTTTTCCACTTCGGTTGAAAAGCGTCTCGAGGATTTACATGAAGCATTTAGCGATCCGAAGGTAAAAGCGATCTTCACGGCCGTCGGCGGTTACAATACGAATCAATTGCTTGCACATATTGACTATGAACTCATTAAGAAGAATCCAAAGATTTTGTTAGGCTGTGGTGACATTACAGCTTTACAGCTTGCTATTTATCAGAAGACAGGTCTTATTACATACTCTGGTCCGCATTTCTCGATGTTCGGGTTAAGAGCGTTCGACGACTATACGATGCAGGGAATGATTGCTACGTTAACGAATGATGCTCCGTTTGAATTGGAGCCTTCTGACACGTGGAGCGACGAGCCGTGGCATATCGAAGAAGAGGACCGCAGCTATTACACGAACAAAGGACCGCTCATCGTGACAGAAGGGAGTGCCAAGGGCCGGTTGATTGCCGGCAATTTAAGCACAATTAACCTGCTGCAGGGAACGGAATTTATGCCTTCCTTAAAGAATGCGATCTTATTCATTGAAGATGACAGCGAAACTCATTTAATGAAATTCGACCGTGATCTTCAGTCCCTGCTCCATCTTCCAGATGCTGCGGAATTGCAGGCCTTACTGATCGGCCGCTTTCAAAAGGAATCTGATATTACAGAAGCAGCCCTTATATCTGTACTGAAGAATAAGCCGGAACTTGCCCATATTCCCGTAATGGCTAATGTCAATATCGGCCATACGGATCCGGCAGCAACACTGCCAACTGGCGGTGCCGCAGAGGTTACTGCTGTGAACGGAGAGACAGAAATTATGATTGACAGCCAGGTGTAAAGGAGTTTATTTAGCAAAAAACCCCCTCCTAAGGTTAAGTGATCCCTAGGAAGGGGTTTTGTCATGGATAAGACCTCTCCTCCTAATAAGCTAACGGTGAGAGAGGCGTTTAAAAATATAGATAAATAAAAAAACAAAGACTGTACATATTGCCAAGCTTAAAGCGATCATTCCTAAGCCAATGCCGTACCAGGGATTTATAGCTGCGGCTACAATAAAGCTTGATAAGAGAACGAGAATTGTAAGAATCAAACTGATGACAGCCGGCAAGTACCCTTTTTGCAGATAGATATTCGTGTAAATACTTGCAAGACAGAGTAACAATATATACAGCAGGGCGACCGTCCAGCCGTTGATGCCTTCATCTAATAGGCGCCAGAAAGAGAAGTCATCTGGCTGGACGGGCATATTTAGCGCAATGGGCTGCGGCTCTTTTGTTTGCAAATTAACTGTAGATAGCCGGTAATCTGCTGGCTCTCCAGGCCAATTGGGCTGCTCAAGATACATTATCTTTTTTTCATGGTGAAAAAACACAGGTGAAGAGGTAGAAGAGTAAGTGTTTGTCAGCTGCTTTGTCTGCCCGCTGTTCAAGTCCAATAAAAAGAGCTCGTACCTAAACAAAGAACTGTCGCGTGATTCTTCTGTCACTGTAATATACGCCAGCTGCTTCTCATCGGGAGAAAGAGCGAACGAAGGGGCAATGACTGAACCAGATAGCTGTTTGAAAAAGTGGGCCGTTGCGATCGTACCGTCTTCTAAATTATAGGAATATATTCTGTCTCCTTTGTGATCGAAGGAAACGTAAAATAATTGTGTACCATCCTTAGAAACGATCAAATTACTCATCGAGAAGAAGTCTTTATTTGTCAATGAACGATGGTTTGTACCACTCTGATTAACGGAAAACAAATCGTAGCCTTCCGTTGTTTCCCCTTCAGGCTTCAAGAAATCCTCAGCGGAGGTCGCTATGTAATAAATTTCTTCACCAGAAGAGGAAAAGGTCGCCTCAGCTACATGTTCTCCCGGAGGAGACAGACGTTTAATGTTTCCCTCCACGCGCTCTAATAGCCAAAGGGATTGGACATTCTGGTGGTTAGCCGATAAGAAAAGCAAGAATTCTCCATTCGGAGAATAAGAAGGAGAACGATGCCTTGTCTCAGAGGGAGAGGTTAGCTTTTTTACATTAGATCCATTAATGTTCGCCTCATAAAGGGCTTCCTCACCTGTGTGATAATAGGAAAAAGCGATGGTTGAATCATTTGGCGACAGAGCAATTCGATCGCCTATCCCGGTGAAGTATCGGTAAGGATCTTCCTCCCTTATAAATTGATAGAGAAGGGAATTAATAAATAGAAAAAAAGTAACAGCAAGCAATGTGAGAATCCATCTTTTTTTATTCAACTTGTCCTCCCCCTTTCCTGCCATTCTACCATCACCGTTCATTACTATAAATGAAAAAAGTGTATAAATATGTATTTTGAGCTGCACTCTGCTTACGCTAATAAGCTATAGGTAGCACTTTGTCACAGAGCCGATTTTTTGGAAAGTGGGCCGAAATTTCGGCTCACTTAGCCAAAGAATTGGCTGTTTAGCAGATTAATAGTCTAGAACCGTTGCTTTTCGCAATTGGCACGCACTTTGCAATAAATAGAATGAATAATTAAACAAAGGGGGCATTTTCCATGAAGGAGACAGTTGTAAGCGAGCAAAAACTAGGGAGTAAAGAACAGGCGACAATGAAAGCAGCCGTAGTGAATGAATTTAAGCAGGATTTAGAGATAAAGAATGTAGAGAAGCCAGCCCCAGGACGCGGAGAAGTGCTTGTGAAAATTGAAGCTTGCGGTGTTTGCCATACAGACTTGCACGCTGCACACGGCGATTGGCCGGTAAAGCCGAAGCTGCCGCTGATTCCTGGTCATGAAGGTGTCGGTATTGTCGAGGAAGTCGGAGAAGGTGTGACTTTATTGAAAGTGGGCGACCGTGTCGGCATTCCTTGGCTTTATTCTGCATGCGGTGAGTGTGAATACTGCTTGAAAGGACAAGAAACGCTTTGCCCTAACCAGGAGAACGGGGGCTATTCAGTAGATGGCGGATACGCGGAATATTGTTTGGCGGCGGCTGATTATGTGCCGAAAATTCCTGAAGGTCTCGATCCAGTTGAGGCGGCTCCGATTTTATGTGCAGGTGTGACAACTTACAAAGCGCTGAAGGTTTCGGGAGCCAAGCCGGGAGATTGGGTGGCCATTTACGGAATTGGCGGATTAGGACACGTAGCTCTGCAGTATGCGAAAGCGATGGGCTTTAATGTCATTGCAGTAGACATTGCAGATGAGAAACTCGAATTGGCAAAAAGCCTTGGTGCCGATGAAGCGGTGAATGGCATGAAGGAAGATCCTGTTCAAGCCATCCAAAACTTAGTCGGCGGTGTACAGGCATCCATCAGCGTGGCGGTAACGAAAAAAGCATTTGAACAAGCTTACCTATCTGTGAAGCGCGGGGGCACGCTTGTCGTGGTTGGTCTTCCAAATGATGAGCTTCCAATCCCGATTTTTGACACAGTATTAAACGGTGTAACGGTGAAAGGCTCCATTGTTGGTACTCGTATGGATATGAGAGAAGCCCTGGAGTTTGCGGCTCAAGGAAAAGTGAAAGCACAAATTGAAACAGCACCGCTTAGTGAGATTAATAGCATTTTTGATAAGATGGAGCAGGGTAAGATCAATGGCCGGATCGTTTTAACTATGCAGTAAAGCTAGACTGAAAGATAGGAAAGGATTGAAGGGTGCCGTTACGATAATTTCATTAATGGAAAATGAAAAGCCCCTGTCGGCCGAGAGAATCACTTCATAATGCTGGATGATTGCTAGCAGACGAGGAACCTGCTTGTCAGCTGCAGCGAAGACCCGTTTGGATTCTTTTAAGCCTAGCAAGAAGACAAACTAAAAGCCAGGCACCCTTATACAGGGCTGCCTGGCTTTTAGTTTTCATTTAGGTAATAACGGATTTGTCTTTTGGAAAGACCCAAGCGCTCAGCGGCTTGGTCACGGTTTCCTGCCGTCTCTTTTAATTTTTCATGAATAATAGCAGCTGCCGTTCGCTTCTCCATTTTCTTCATTTTTTGAAGCAGGTCGGCGAGTGGTATAGACTCTTGACCGTTGTATAACCGCACCACCTGCTCCGCAAAACTTTGCCACTCATCTAGAAATTGGGACGACTGGGCAGGAGGGGAAGAGAGGGCAGGTGAATGCTCATCTTTTATCTTGGCGGGAAGCAGGTCAGGTGTAACAGGAGTGCCTTCACTCGCTAAGGCGGCTGACCGGCGAATTATGTTTGATAGCTCTCTTATATTTCCTGGCCAGTCATATTGAATTAATAACTCCATCGCATCAGGCGAAAATGAACACATTTCTCCGTGGCGGGTCTGGAGCGACTCAATCAGCTGGGGGATATCTTCCCGCCGTTCTCTCAGTGGCGGCACAGACAGCTTCACCACATTTAGACGATATAATAGGTCTTCGCGGAAGTTTCCCTGTTCGACTGCCTCCTCTAAATTGACATGGGAAGCAGCAATAATACGAGCGGAGGTCCGCTTCGGCTTTGTTCCGCCAATTTTCATGAACTCTCCTGTTTCCAATACGCGAAGAAGCTTTACTTGAGTAGCAGGAGAGGCCTCAGCGATTTCATCTAGAAAAAGCGTTCCGGCTGAGGCTGCCTCGAAATAGCCGACGCGATCGGTTGCTGCCCCTGTGAAAGCCCCCTTCACATGCCCGAACAGCTCACTTTCTAAAAGGGATTCGGAGATGGCCCCGCAGTTAATGCCGATAAACGGTTCCTTGCGGCGGCTACTGGCAGCATGAAGGTAATTGGCCAGTACTTCCTTGCCGGTTCCTGTTTCTCCTTCTATCAAAATAGTAATGTCCTTCGGGGCAATCTTATACGCAAGTTCATATAGCTGATGCATCTTTGAGCTCGTCCCAAGAAAGCAGCCATTTTGACGGGCGAGGATGGCATAATCCGCCTCTTCTCCCTTCGTTTTTATCTCACTGGTTAGCCGGTCTACAAGCCGGTCAATCGCATCAATATCCTCAAAGGGCTTTTCAATGAAGTCAGAGGCCCCGCTTTTAATAGCTTCTACAGCGGTTTTTACAGTGCTGTAGCCGGTCATAATGACACACGGGCAAAGCGGTGCTTGTTTCCTTAATTTCTGCAGAATATCCAATCCATTGCAATCGGGCAGACGTACATCAATGAAGGCGAGCTGAAAGCGGGTGTAATCCGTTAGTTCATGGAAACGGCGTCCGCTTTCTGCATGTGTAGTTTCATAGCCCTTCATTTTGAATAGCCTGGACAAAAAGCGGGCAACCTCGAGTTCGTCTTCTACTATTAGAATTTCTTTCAATGCCTTCACATCCTTTCGTCAAGCAGAGGGATTTCCAGCATGAAGGTTGTTTGCTGGTGGGGAATGCTTTCTGCTGATAAGCGGCCCCCATGTGCTTTGGCAATACCGAAACTGACAGACAAGCCAAGTCCTGTGCCTCGGTCGGCTGACTTTGTTGTAAAAAAGGGATGAAAGATGTCGTTCATATGATCGCGCTGGATTCCTGGTCCGTTATCTGTAATGGCCAAACATACGTGATCGTTTTCCTGCTTTGTCTTCACCGTGATCGTTCGCGGCCGGTCTGTGACTTCTTCCAGGGCGTCTTTGGCATTCATTAAAAGGTTGGCAGCCACCTGGCTTAGCTGCTGCAGGTTACCCTCGACCATCGGCAAGGGCTCATCGAGGCAGACGTCTAAAGTAATGTTCTGCTTCTCAATTTGCCTGCGAATTAAGCTTAGAGCTTCTGTTACTGCATCATTTAATGAACAAGGCTTAAAGGAGAAATCCTCCTGGCGAGAGAAAGCGAGCAGGCTGCGGATAATTGTTCGACAGCGCTTGCCGCAAAGGTCAATATCTTCGAGCAAAGGCTTCATATCCGGATCGACGGCTGACCCTCGCAGCAGAAGCTGAGTATTGCCGATAATAGCTGTTAACGGATTGTTCAGTTCGTGAGCAACACCAGCGGCCATCTCACCGATAGCGGCCAGCTTCCCGGAATGAAGAAGCTGAGCTTCCATCTGCCGCTTTTCGGTTACATCCTTGCTGTACAAAATTACTGCATCGAGCGATTCATCTTTACCGAAAAGGGGATAACAGGAGCAATCGTATACTTTGCTTTCAAAGCGAAGCTCCGCATAATGAGGTTTCTTTGTTAGCACTGTCTGTTCAAATGGGTTGCTCGTAGAAGCAGCCGCCTTTTCGATGAACGGGCGAATATCCTTCCCCTCGGAGAGAGGCCACGAGAGCAGCGCCGCATCATTTTTTGCTAAAACTGCTCCATCTAAGGAAATAATTATGATGGCATCTGATACAGCGCGGAAGGTTCCTTCCCAGCGCTGCTGGCTGGCAAAGACTTCTCCGTACAAGCGGGCATTCTCTACACATACGGCCATTTGATCCGTTAAGTGGTGGAAGAAGTGTCTATCTTCCTCCTCCAGCTGCCAGGCGGAGCTGCTGGCAAACGTAAGTACGCCAATAATGTGCCCCCGGCATGTAAGAGGAAGGAGGACGACCGAGCGAAGTCCAATGTGCTCGAAGGCTTCTTTCTCAAAGAAATACTCGGTTTGTCTGCTCCCATCAAACTCAATGACCTCTCCTGTTGCGAATACATGACTGTAAAGAGAATGATCCTCCGGAAAAGCGGTGCCTTTCGCTAAATAGGTCTTCTGCTCAGGATAAATGTACGAAAGACGAAGAGCCTGTCCATCAAAAAGGGCGAGGCTGATCCGCTCAACAGGGTAAATCACTGTAAGCTTCGCAAGGGCGCTTTTCAGCATCTCCTGTACCGACATGTGAACGGTGAACACCTTCATAACTTCATTCATGACCTCTAAGTGGCTGTTTTTTTTCTTTAGCTTTTCAACCGTTGTTTTTAATTCCGTGTAATAGTTGCGTTTAGAAGATTGGACTCCAGTTAATAGATCAATCATTTCCTTTCGTTCCATCGATCTCACCTACAATGCTTGCCGAAGAAGAGCTGCGACTTCCTCAGCTGTAATATCGCGCGGATTCGTAATCATACAAGCGTCGGAAAGGGAGGTCTCGCTGACGATAGGAATTGATTCTTCCTTGAAACCCATTTCTGATAAAGTGAGCGGAGCCCCGATATCCGAAGCCAGCTTTCGAACGAATTGGATCGCCTTTTCCCCGGCTTCAGTGTCAGATAGCGCCCGGACGTCCTCTCCCATTAAAAAGGCAATTTCCTTAAACTTCTGCGGGGCGGCGATCAGATTAAATTCCATCACATGAGGGAGCAGGACAGCATTAATATCACCATGCAGGAGTGGATACCGGCCGCCAATCGTATGAGACATAGCGTGAACGGCTCCAAGAATTGCATTCGAAAAAGCAAGACCGGCATGCAGGCTGGCCATAGCCATTTGCTCCTTTGCCTCTTTGTTGTAGCGGGAGGCAACAGATGGACGCAAGTAACGGGCCGATAAGGTAAGAGCGTTCTTGGCATGTACATCTGTTAGCGGGGTAGCGGCCGCACTGACAAAGGATTCAATAGCATGGGTTAAGACATCAAGTCCAGTAGAGGCCGTTAAATGCGGACTCTTTGTGCTCAAGACGTCTGGATCAACAAGAGCAATATCCGGAACGAGTGATTTGGACACGATGGTCATTTTCTTTTTCCGATTCACATCAACAATCACAGAAAATTGCGACACTTCTGAGCCTGAGCCAGCCGTTGTAGGGAGCATCACGAGCGGCGGGAGAGGATAGGTGATACGGTCGACGCCTTCATAGTCCCGGACATGACCGCCGTTTGTCGCAAGCAAGGCCGCTGACTTAGCAATGTCGATCACGCTGCCTCCACCGACGCCAATGAGGGCGTCACATTCGTTCTCTATGTACGCGCGGGCACACGCCTCTGCTTCATCTTCTTTCGGATTCACACTGACACCGGAAAACAAAATGGAGGAAAGGCCAGAGGCGCGGCAGCTTTGCTCTACTAATTCAGCCCAGCCAGCATTCATTACACCTTCATCGGTGACGATCAATATTCGTTTAGCACCGAGCCGGGCGCAGCTCTCGCCGGCTTGACGAATGGAGCCGCTGCCAAAAATCACTTCAGGCATAACAAACTTGTACATGAACACCCCATCCTTTTTTGTATGTATTTTATTCATTATTGTATCATTTTCAAGGTGACAGCGGGGCTTCTTTTTATTATGCTAACGGCTTCCTGCAGCCCCTTGGTAGGTGATGCCTGATAAGGAAAAGAACAGGATGTTTAAAAGGTGACAAAGAAGGGAAAGAGGTCAAGGTCGTCCTTATTTATTTATCGATTTACAGGAGAGATAGGCTATGACACAACAGCAGCAGCTTCTTTCTTTAATGAAGGATGCTTATGAAGAAGCGCAGAAGCAGGAAGTGAAAGTAACCGATGTGATCGAGCTGATCAAAGGGAAGATGACGTTTTTAGAGACGTCGGGTAAGTGAAAAGCCTGCCGGGACTGCGCGTTTCTTGCTGAGAAGCGCGGCTATCCGGCAGGTTTTTTTATCCTTTAAAGTATAGAAAGTCTTCCGTAGAATCGTTTAAGGAAACAGCTGACCTTGCTACCTCTTCAGATGCGTGTTCAATTTCGCTCACAATGTAGTTCAGCTGCTGCATCTGATCTTCGATGCGATGGTTTTGCTGCTTGGTGTTGTCGATTAATTCAAGCAGCTCAACGAAGTTTCTATCTGTCTCAGTCATGCTTTGGATGCCGGTTATGACTAAGTCATTCACTTTGTCGACAGATTGACTCACTTGTCCAATCAAAGAATTTGTCTTCATAATATGATCGGAGACACTGGAGGTAGAGGTCTTTGTCTGATCCGACAGCTTGCGAATTTCTTCGGCTACTACCGCAAAGCCTTTTCCGTATTCACCAGCCCGAGCTGCTTCTATTGAAGCATTCAGCGCCAGCAAGTTGGTCTGGCTGGCAATGTTATCGACAATTGTAATGACTTCCGTAATGCTAAGGGCAATCTTATTAAGCTCCATCGAAAAGGAGCGAATATCTGACACGGCCTGCTGAATATCGTTTAACTTCAAGCCGTGATCATTAAGCATTTTTTGCCCTTCCACGGAATGGCTCCCGGATTCATCGGCCAGTTCCATGCCTTCTCTTGAGAGCTTTAGAATGGTTTCTGACTTGACTCCTAAGTCCTTCAAGGAAGCAGTCGTTTGTTCAGAAATGGCGGCCAGTTCTTGGGAAACCGTATGTACGTGGTTCACCAGCTCTTCTTTCTTCTGCTGAGCGATATTGCGGATGCGTTCTTCTTCATTCTCATATGCTTCTAGCACGAGCTGCTGTTCGAAATTGAGCAGTTTGGAAACGGCAGCTATTGCTTCGGGTGTATGGTTTCCCATTTCACCACGTGTGTAGATAATCGTCAACAGAGAGTTGAACAGTTCCTGGAAAGCAGCCATATACCATTTCGTTTTTAAGCCGATACGGACATGTACATAAGCAATGCGAAGACGCTTTTGAATGAAATCTTCATCAATAGTTCCTTCGAATAGTTCCCGTATATGGCGTTCTAGTGTTTTTTTCAGGCGGCTTACGTCACTGTTCTCTTGGATGATCGTTAACAGCTCCGGCTGCTGTAGAATGACGTCGTAAAAGGCAGTCACAATCTCTTCGATATGGCTCGAAATAAGAGGCTGAAGAGAATTGATAATGGACAAATCGCGTTCAGTTAAATGAATCATCGCAAGCTGCTTAGCAGGCGGACTCATTGGATCAATGAACATACGCTGCTTTTCAATAAGCGCGATAGAGGTTGCTGTTTCTTTAGGCGTTCTAAATTTAAAGATGCTCATAGTTCGCTCTCCTGTTCTTTCACCTCTGTACCCATAAAAGGAAAAGAGGCCCTTTCTTCTCATATCGGATTATTTCGCCGATTATTTATATGTCGAGGAAAGTTTTCCGCCTTTTAAGAAAGCCTATCTTCTGTTCGGCGGGTTGCTTGCATAAAGTATAAAAAGGAGTGCATGACGATGAAGATGAGAGAGTTTTTTACCAATCCGTATATTCTTTTTATTTTAATTATGTGGGCAGCTGCATCTTTTTTTATTGCTTTTTATATAAGCTGGGCTCTCACAGCTGCTATAGCAGCTGGAGCGGTGGGCTTCTTTCTTTATGTTTCTATGATTTACCGCTTTGTGCTTCATAAGGAATTCACATGGGTAGAGAAGCGGGATGATGAATTGTTTATGTCTCTCTGGTACTCCTGGCCTGTCTACCTGCTGACATGCCTGCTGCTGCTCTTTCTGGCTGACGAACTGTGGGCGCTTGCCGTTGCCTCAGGGGGGGCGGCCGGTATTGTTATAGGAGAGTTTGTGCATTTAAGGAGAAAGAACAAAAAGAAAGATCGGCCGATGAAGCTTGAGGCATGAGAGGACTATTCCTATATTCTCTATGATTCTTTATAAGAAAGAAGAAAGCACCCCGTGATCCGGGGTGCTTGTTTACGGTTAGCCGCTGCCGTTACACAGATTTTAAGAAATCAGTGACTTGTTCAGGAGACTTGGCGTTCGCGCTGTGAAGGTGAGCCTGTTTTTCACCATTTTGGAAAATCAGCAGGCTTGGAATGCCCATGACGTCATATTGATCGGCGATATCAGGAAATTCATCGCGGTCGATCTCATACCACTCATATTGATTATATTCAGATACGATGTCCCCAATAAACATATCCATACGACGGCAATCAGGGCACCAACCCGCAGTGAATTTCATAATGACAGGCTGTTCTTTAGCGATAAGCTCTTGAAATTGTTCAGCTGTTTTGATTCTTTCCATTTCATCTATTCTCCTTCTTTAAATCATTTTCTTCTTCATTGTAGTAGGGAGCACAGCAAGAGACAAATAAAAGATGTTAATTTTATTGAAGTTTTTCTGCTGATGAAGCCATTTGTCCATGGTTTTTTATATAATAGGGTAGAGAGATTAAGATGCAGGAGGAAAGCATGTTGCATTTATCTTACGGCATTACAGGCTTTTACAACAGCGGAGAGAATCCGCCGCCGCGTTATACGGCGGAGGATATATTCAAGGAACGGTGCCTGAAGGCGGCTGAGAGTATTGATGCAGAAATGATTGCATTTCACCCGCCTAAGTTAAATACAAACTTCTTTGAAGCGGTTTTAGATAATGGAGTGAAACGCATTCACATACTTATGAATGCTTATTATCCTCTCATTGCCTTTGCGGCATCTGTTGAGAAAGAGCACATTACTTTCTATGATGAAGAAGAACTAGTTGACTATTTCAGAGGCTTCGAGATTTGTGAAGCTAGAGATTTGAATCAATTGTTAAAAATACAGAGGCAGCCGGAGTTCGACCTGCTGCATGATCACGATTTAAATAGTGCGGAGATGAGCCAGATCATGTACTGGCAGCCGTACACAGTAGGAGAGCTTGTATTTAATTACTGGGATTAAGTGAATACATAAGAAAAGTATTCATAGGGTTGTCAGACTTAATTTGTTGTGAATTGGTTCTTTCACGTTATAATGGAAGAAGTGTAATTTTATTAGAAAGAGGAATGTTTCATGACTTCTCCAAAGCAAAACTCCAGCCGGATTGATTACGGATTAGTTCTTATATTATTAATGATGTTCTTAGTTAGCTGTTTGGCTATTTATAGTGCCCAGACGACGGGGCAATACGCTGATAATTTCGTCATGAAGCAGGCTATTTTCTATATTATCGGAACGGGCATTATCGCTTTGGTGATCAGCTTCGATTCCGAGCAGCTGATGGGGATGTCCTGGTATGTCTACGGATTCGGCATCTTGCTGCTCGCTTTTTTGATTATCGCTCCCGACAGCATTGCTCCTGTCGTAAATGGTGCGAAAAGCTGGTATCAGGTGCCTGGGCTGTCTCTTCAGCCATCGGAATTTATGAAGGTCTTCTTAATTTTAGCGCTGGGACGCGTGCTCGTTCTTCACCATCAGAAGTATTCGGCTCGAACCACACAATCGGATTGGCTGCTCTTAGGAAAGCTATGCCTGGTAACGGCATTTCCGCTCTTGCTCGTTATGCAGCAGCCGGACCTGGGTACGTCCCTTGTATTCATGTCCATTTTGCTTGGCATGATTTTCGTATCAGGTATCAGCTGGAGGATCCTGCTTCCTTTATTCGGATCCATCACCGCTGCGGCGACAGCCATTTTCTACATGGTGCTTTGGCATCCGGGCATCCTGGAAAAATACCTTGGGGTGAAACAGTACCAATTTGGCCGGATTTATTCCTGGCTCGACCCGTACAATTATGAAAGCTCGACCGGCTTCCACTTGACGAGATCGCTGCTGGCTATCGGTTCCGGGCAGACGATGGGGAAGGGGTTTAGTGAGCGGGAGGTATACCTTCCCGAAAGCCACACGGACTTTATATTTAGTATCATTGGTGAGGAATACGGATTTATCGGCTCCAGTATTGTCGTGAGCTTATTCTTTCTGTTAATCTATCACCTCACGAAGCTGGCACTTTCAACGAAGGTTGTCTATTACACTTATATGTGTGCAGGCGTAATTGCGATGATTACCTTCCACGCTTTTCAGAATATCGGGATGACAATTGGGCTTCTGCCGATTACTGGTATCCCGCTTCCGTTCATCAGCTATGGAGGAAGCTCGTTGATGGGAAATATGCTGGCGATGGGGCTGATCTTCTCCATTACCTTTAATGAACGACACTATATGTTTTCATCAGACAATGATTAGACAGGCTATCTTTTAAGCCTGTTTTTTCATACATTTATTTTGCTAGATAAATAAGGAAGGGAGATTGTTGAATGAACGTATCAGAGGCAATTCAAAGGAGACGGGAAATTACAGCCTTCACGGATCAGCCGATTCCCGCTGAAGAGCTTGCTCAAGTAACAGAAGCGGCTTATTTAGCTCCAGCTGGCAACAATTTGCCATCGAGAGAATTGGTTGTAGTGGAAGAGAGAAGTATGCTTGATCATTTGGCAGAGGCTACTCCTTTTGTGCCATGGCTAAAGGAAGCTAAGGCAGCCATCGTTCTGACAGGCCGCCCGGATATTAGTAAGTACTGGCTGCAGGATGCTTCCATTGCGAGCGGGTTTATTTGGCTGTCAGCGGTTGAACAAGGGCTTGGGGCTGCGTTCGGAGCTATTTATCACTCAGAAGATCAGGAGGAATCCGAAAAACGGGAAAGTTATGTAAGAGAGGCGCTGGCCATCCCGGATGACCGGCGGGTTGTGGCTATCTTAGGACTGGGTTATCCGAGAGAGGAGCCGCCTGCAAAAAAGCTGGTTCCGAAAGAAGAGATTATTCACTACGGAAAGTTCGAGCAATAAAAAAAGAGTCTCATGCTCTATCTGAACTGAACCCCGAATAGTAGACACTTTAAAAAAAGTGGACCTATTCGGGGTTTTTCTATTTTTCTTAGCTTAAAACCCCGTTATACTAA
>NZ_JWJE02000071.1 GCF_000812025.2 Bacillus thermotolerans | reverse complement strand
AACTCTCCAAAAAGATGTTTGATTGCTCATAAAATAAATAAATCAAGAATTAACTGGCATGTATTTTGTTCAGTTTTCAAAGATCAATTTCGACGCCGCATTCAAGCGACTATATTATAATAGCAAGTTATTGATTAAAAGTCAATAACTTTTTGTTCGCTTTTGAATTTGTTTCATCAGCGACGTTTAATACTATACCAACTTTAAAACATAACGTCAAGGCTTTTATAAAAAATGTTTTACTGCTGCTTTTCTTAATGAGCAAGCGAGCAGGAAATATTAATAGGCAATAAACGGCACAAAAAAAGCAGCATGGCCGCTGCCCTGCTGCTTCATCCAATAATCCAAATCTGTATAACAGCTAAAGCAGCAACTCCAGCTATGCCAAGAACCCCCGCTACAGCTGAAGTAATAAGATTAATCGGTACATGGATGCCGTGATCGCCTCCGAAGGAATTAAGTAAAAATAAGAAAAATGCTCCTACCGCTAATTTAACCAGCAGGCTTCCACCTAATTTCCATGGCGACAACGGGGAGGAAGCACTGGCTATTAAACTGATTAGCAAGATAAACAGAACAGCCCCCGCAGCTATATACATACAGATTCTCTCCCATTCCTTAAATGAGTTTGTCTACATTTCAAGAATATGAGAGAATCTATTGTTTTATTCGGATGTTTCTTCTTTTCGCTTCCCTGAATAAGAAAAAATACTTGGCTTCGTAAATCTTTGCTTGAGCAACCAGCTCATCACTCGGCTCGACACTGAGTCGAATTACATTCTGATATCTCATCCATTCTTGGCGGTAGTGTTCAAGCAGCCGTATAAGCTGTTCATCATGCGAAGCATCTAGCTTAGCTTTTCCCTTTTTTCGAAAAAGCACAGCCTACACGTCCCTTCTGCCTTCTAGCGCCTTAGACAAAGTGACCTCATCTGCATACTCCAAGTCGCCTCCCACCGGCAGGCCATGGGCGATGCGGGTTACACGGATGCCCGACGGTTTTAATAAACGAGAGATATACATAGCCGTTGCCTCGCCCTCAATATTCGGGTTCGTTGCAAGAATGACCTCTTTAATCGTTTCATCCTGCAGGCGCTTTAGAAGATCCGGCACATTAATGTCTTCTGGCCCAATCCCCTCCATCGGAGAAATCGCTCCATGTAAGACATGATACAGCCCGTTATATTCCTTCATCTTCTCCATGGCGATGACATCTTTCGGATCTTGCACGACACACACTAAGCTGCGATCACGCCGCATATCTTCACATATCGAACACGGGTCTTTATCGGTAATATGACCGCATACTGAGCAGTACGTTAGGTCTCTTTTGGCGTTTACTAATGATTTAGCAAAATCCAGGACATCATCTTCCTTCATATCGAGAACAAAAAACGCCAGACGGGCCGCTGTCTTCGGCCCAATGCCCGGCAATTTCATAAAGCTATCGATCAGCTTCGTGATCGGCTCAGGATAATACATAATGTGTACAACCTCCTAGAAAGGCAGGTTCATCCCTTTTGTGAATTGTCCCATAGTCTGGTTTGTTTCGTCGTCCACTTTTTTCAAAGCGTCGTTTGTTGCAGCCAGCACTAGATCTTGAAGCATTTCCACATCATCGGGATCCACCGCTTCTTCTTTAATGATTACATCCAATACTTGCTTTTGGCCGGACATTTTAATGGTTACCATACCTCCACCTGCTGTCCCTTCAAACTCTTTAGACGCAAGTTCTTCTTGTGCCTCTGCCATTTTCTTCTGCATCTTTTGCATTTGCTTCATCATGTTTTGCATATTTCCCATACCGCGCATATTAATCATCCTCCATTTATTAATCTTTTACTTCAAGCAGGTCTTCTCCCACAAGCTTTAAGGCCTCAGCAATTAACGGATCCTCTTCCTCAGACTTTAGGGATTCCCCCTGTTCATCCTGACCTGCCTTTTGGGTGCTGATAAAATTCTTTCGAATACTCAACCAAGACTCTTCCGGCACACAAACAACTTGATAGACATTGCTCGTCAGCTCTTGGAGAATCGAGGAGACCGCTTGCATGAATTGGTTGTTGTCTGACGCCATCTGACAGTGTATTTCATATTTGAATTTTAGCACGAAGGCTTCCTTAGAAGCTGCCACTGGCTCTGCATCATTCAACAAAGCCGCTTGTGAACGCATCTGGCGTTGATTGAGAAGCTCCAGCATATCCGCCCAGCGGCTTTTAATAAGCTGAATATCCTGTTTCGTTGCCTCAGAGAGCACATTTTCAATTTTCCCGACAGGCGCTTTAAAGCCTTTAGAAGAGCGGCTTGGGCGCTTGGCTCCTCCCTGATTACTTGCTGGTTCAGAAGCCTGAACCTGAGGCTGGCTCTTCAGCTGCTGCAGTTCCTTTTCGAGCATCTGAATGCGACCAATTAGCTCCTGAACTTCCGGCATACTTGCTGAAGCACTGGCTGCCCGAGGCTGACACAGCTTCACAAGTGCTACCTCTAAATGAATTCTCGCATGGCTGCTGAATTTCATTTCCTGCTGAGTTTGATTTAGCACATGAATATACTCATATAATTGCTCTAGCTCGATCTTCTGGGCAAGAGAAGCGAAGGATTCATCCACCATTACCCGTTCCATCGATTCTTCCAGGTTAGGAGCTGTCTTATAGAGAAGCATATCGCGGAAGTAGAGAACAAAATCTTCGGCAAACCGCCCCGAATCTTTCCCCTGCATAAGAAGCCGTTCAAGAACTCGAAGGGCAGAAGCAGCATCCTGTTCCACCATGGCCTGTGCCAGTTCATTAAGCATTTCCTGGCCTACCGCTCCTGTAACTGTTAGAGCATCTTCCTCCGTTAAGCGGTCACTGCTATAAGAAACCGCCTGATCAAGTAAACTAAGCGCATCACGCATGCCGCCTTCTGCTGCCCGTGCGATAATAGGCAAAGCCTTCTCCTCGTAGTCCATCCCGCTATCTCTCAAAATCAGATCCATTCGATTGACAATGTCCTGCGACGTAATTCGCTTGAAATCAAACCGTTGGCATCTTGAAATGATTGTTAGAGGGATTTTATGAGGCTCGGTTGTCGCTAGAATAAACATAACATGCTTCGGCGGTTCCTCGAGGGTTTTTAGCAATGCGTTAAACGCTCCGGTGGAAAGCATATGCACTTCATCAATAATATATACTTTATATTCTACTGAGCTTGGTGCGTATTTCACTTTATCTCGTATGTCCCGAATTTCGTCAACGCCATTGTTAGAGGCCGCATCGATCTCGATGACGTCCTGGATCGAGCCATCCGTGATCCCCCGGCAAGAGGCACACTCATTGCACGGTTCAGCTGTTGGCGCTTGTTCGCAGTTTACAGCCTTTGCCAAAATCTTCGCCGCGCTTGTTTTTCCTGTTCCTCTTGGCCCTGAAAACAAGTACGCATGCGATATTTTCTGTTGAAGGAGGGCATTTTGCAGCGTTTTTGTTACATGCTCCTGGCCAACCACATCAGTGAACCTTTGTGGTCGCCATACGCGATATAATGCCTGATAACTCATTGTTCCCCTCCTTAATTTCTTCGCATTTCTCTACTTTACATTATACCTTATCCCTATAGGTTTTTCCAAAGTTCGCACAAAAAAACTCACCCGTTTAGGATGAGTTGTTATTTAAACTTATTTAACTGCCGTGCACCTTCCGTCGACTTCTAACCATAAGCGTTACTTAAGCAGTTAGCTCGGCTCAGGCTGCCCTGCGGCACATGGGAGAGTCCACTTAATGCTGCTTCCTTCCGGACCTGACATGGTTCATGGGTTCCCATTGCGCAGGACCCAAGCGTCAACACCACTTACTTAAGGCAGACCTTACAGTTAGGAAGCCTCGGGAAGGGATTCAGTCCCGCTAGAGCGGATTGCGGGTACAGGGCACCGCTACCTCCCCACCTAGCACGGCAAAATTGATACCATTGTCAATGCGTCAAAAGATATTATCTCTTCGACACAAAACCTATTGTAACGTAAAGAAGAGAAAAAAGCAAGACCTGCTCTTTTATTGATGCTTAGCTTTATTTTTTTCTTCTTTCTTTCTGCGACGAATTTCCTTAAAAAAGCTGCTCAGCATCGACCCGCACTCCTCCTCCATCACGCCGGACACCACCTCACTCTGATGATTAAACCGTTCATCCTCCAGTAAATTCATCAGCGTACCGGCACAGCCGGCTTTCGGATCCTTTGCTCCGTATACGACGCGTTCTATTCTCGAAAGAAGAATGGCTCCGCTGCACATGGGGCAAGGTTCAAGGGTAACATATAGTTCAGCTCCTTCCAGACGCCACGATCCTGCTCTTTTACAAGCATCCTGTATCGCGAGAAGCTCTGCATGAGTCACAGCATTTTGACTGGTCTCCCTTAAATTATGAGCAGCAGCGATCACTTCTCCATCCAGCACGACTATAGCGCCGATGGGCACTTCTCCAAGGTCAGCCGCTTTCTTTGCTTCTTCGATCGCCAGGTTCATATAAAATTCGTCACTTTTTTTCATTTCACCGGCTCCTTTTTACTAAATTGGGGTATGAATGAGTAGAGAGAAAAGGAGGACGCGCACGTGGAAAGAAGGAATAAATACGCATTGCTTATTATCGACTTAATCAACGATTTTGATTTTCAAATGGGAGAACCTCTCGCCGAAAACACATTAGATATTTGCCCATCCGTCGTCAAATTAAAGCAATTCTGCAAACAGCAGGATATTCCTGTTATTTACGTAAATGACCATTACGGCATCTGGAAAGCTGATCTGGATGCCATTTTGGATTACGCATCGAATGATCGAAGCGAGCCTATTATACAACAAATCAAGCCTGAATCGGATGATTACTTTTTAATCAAGCCTAAGCACTCTGCATTTTACGGTACCGCATTAAATACTCTTTTGCATGAAGTAGGAGCTGACTCCGTCATTGTAACTGGCGTGGCAGGGAACATCTGCGTGTTCTTCACAGCGAATGATGCTTATATGCGGGAATACAACATCTGTGTGCCAAAGGATGCTATTGCCTCTGAAACAGAAAAAGACAATCACTATGCACTTGAAATGATGAAAACAGTGTTAAATGCCGATACACGAAAAGTCGATCAATTCATCGAAGAATATAAAGCACCTTTTTTATAAAAACAAGAAAAAAATCCGCTGCCCGAAAGCAGCGGATTTTGTCATCTCCAATTTATATGCGTTTTAAATAATGGCGGAGGAAGAGGGATTCGAACCCCCGCGCGGTGTAACCCGCCTGTCGGTTTTCAAGACCGATCCCTTCAGCCAGACTTGGGTATTCCTCCGTATCGACATCACTTAATTTATCATATGCTTTTTTGCATTGTCAACTGATTTTCTAAGGAAAAAGCGAAGAGGCTCCCGGCTGACTATCCGCAAGCAGAGAACCCCCTCACCTAGTGTATTAATTATTTAGAGATTTTTTCTTTTCCACCCATATATGGACGAAGAACCTCAGGGATAACGACGCTGCCGTCCGGCTGCTGGTAGTTTTCCAGAATAGCCGCTACTGTACGGCCAATCGCCAAGCCTGAGCCATTCAGTGTATGAACATGCTCTGGCTTGCCGTTCTTCTCGCGGCGGAAACGGATGTTTGCACGACGCGCCTGGAAGCCTTCAAAATTACTGCAAGAAGAGATCTCGCGGTACGTATCATAGCTTGGAAGCCATACTTCAAGATCATATTTCTTCGCTGCTGTAAAACCAAGATCCGCTGTGCACATGCTCATCACACGGTATGGAAGGTTCAAAAGCTGCAGCACTTTCTCCGCATGGCCTGTTAATTTCTCCAGCTCTTCATAAGAATCCTCCGGTTTAACAAAACGGACAAGCTCCACCTTGTTAAATTGATGCTGTCGAATTAGTCCCCTCGTGTCCCGTCCGGCAGAACCCGCCTCAGAACGGAAGCAGGCGCTGTAAGCTGCATAAGCGATCGGGAGCTGCTCTCCATCCAGGATTTCGTCACGATAATAGTTCGTCACCGGTACCTCCGCCGTTGGAATAAGGAAATAATCCTCTTTCTCGATTAAGAAAGCATCCTCCTCGAACTTCGGCAGCTGTCCTGTACCTGTCATGCTCGTCCGGTTGACCATATATGGCGGAAGAATTTCTTCATAGCCGTGATCCTCTGTATGTAGATCCAGCATGAAGCTGATTAAAGCCCGCTCCAATTTTGCTCCCGCCCCCTTGTAGAAGACAAAACGGCTTCCTGTTACCTTGCCAGCACGCTCAAAGTCGACGATACCAAGCTCATCAGCAACCTCCCAATGGGGCTTAGCTTCGAAATCAAACTGCGGCACCTCGCCCCATTTGCGCGCTTCCACGTTATCGTCTTCTGTCTCCCCAACCGGTACGCTTTCATGGGGGATGTTCGGCATCGTTAATAGCACATGATTAAACTCTTCTTCTATTGTGTTCAATTCCTGGTCAATTTCTTTAATGCGGTCGCCAACCTCGCGCATCTCTTTAATTAAATGGTCGGCATCCTTCTTTTCACGCTTCAGCTGGGCAATTTCCTGGGAAACATTGTTTCTTCTAGCCTTTAGTTCTTCTGTTTCCGCAATCAATGAGCGGCGCTTTTCATCCAGCTGTTCAAAGCTATCTAAAGCAGATAGATCCTCACCGCGATGCTGCAAGCGTTTCTTTACTTCTTCAAAATTAGCGCGTAATACTTTCACATCTAACACGTTGATTTCCTCCTTTTTCTTTTCTGCAAACAAAAAACTCGTCCCCTGAAAAAGGGACGAGTTTTACCCGCGTTGCCACCCTAGTTGAAAGCTTTTGGCTTTCCACTTGAACGTATAACGGCTTCTGCCGGAAATGCCTACTAGAAAAACCGTTCAGCATTTCTCTCGAGGATGGATTCACAAGTGCCTCCGACCGGTTCTCACCCACCACCGGCTCTCTGAGCAGATGACTGCTTGCTACTGCTTCCTCTCAACGATTTATACAATATGGAAATGATATAAATTAATGTACTATATTCCTCGCCGGGAAGCAAGCGGACAGAAACTGCTCAGGAACTTTCCGTTTTTCTTCCCATGCCTCTTATAAAAAGGGAAAAAGAGAGCTGGCATAAAGCCAGACTCTCTCCATCATTAAACATGAGCTAATTTTGCTTGTTCCGCCATATGAACGAAGTACTCGGTCAGCCGATGATCATCCGTTAATTCCGGG
Organism: Bacillus thermotolerans; assembly: GCF_000812025.2. Taxonomy (GTDB): domain Bacteria; phylum Bacillota; class Bacilli; order Bacillales; family Domibacillaceae; genus Quasibacillus; species Quasibacillus thermotolerans. The sequence goes on along the minus strand of NZ_JWJE02000071.1, from coordinate 6,694 downwards.
TGGAAGGAGCAGCCTAGGTAGTGACGATCTCTTGCTGCTACAATTCTCCCCTCATATTCAGCTAATACCTCTGTATTTTCCCCAACGGAGACGATATGCGGTGCCCGAATGAAAACGGCGGTGTAGCAATCTGCTGCGCCTTTCACCGCTAAGTCTGCTTCAAAGCTTTCCTTCTGCCGTCCAAATGAATTACGTTCAACCGTAATATCCATTAAACCAATGTGTGGCTCATCATAGCCTACAATATCCTTAGCCAGCATAATGAGCCCAGCACAAGTACCAAACATCGGCTTTCCTTGGCCGCCAAATTCTCTTAACGGTTCCATGAATCCATAGCGGTCGATCAGGCGGCGCATCGTTGTGCTTTCCCCGCCCGGAAGAATGAGTCCATCCAGCTCACTCAACTGCTCAACCTTTTTTACTACTATGCCCTCTGCACCACTTGCTTCGATGGAGCGAATATGTTCTCGAACGGCCCCTTGCAGCCCCAATACACCGACCTTCACCATAACTGCTTCCTCCTTCTCTTACCAGCCGCGATCCTGCATACGCTGTTCAGGTGCAAGCGATGAAATTTCAATGCCCTTCATAGCTGTACCCAGCTCTTTAGAAAGCTCGCCAATTAGTTCATAGTCTTGATAATGAGTGGTTGCTTCTACGATCGCTTTTGCAAACTTCTCTGGGTTATCAGATTTAAAAATACCTGAACCAACAAATACGCCGTCTGCGCCAAGCTCCATCATAAGAGCTGCATCTGCCGGTGTAGCCACACCGCCAGCCGCAAAGTTCACAACTGGCAGGCGGCCTTCACGCTTGATTTCTTTTAGTACTTCAAACGGTGCACCTAACAGCTTTGCCTCTGTCATTAATTCATCATCATTCATGTGCACAATCTTGCGTACCTGCGCGTTCACTTTGCGGATATGACGAACAGCCTCGACAATATTCCCTGTTCCTGGCTCTCCTTTTGTTCTCAGCATAGAAGCACCTTCGCCGATACGGCGGGCAGCCTCTCCTAAATCACGGCATCCGCAAACAAATGGAACGGTGAATTCGCTTTTCAGTAAATGGAATTCTTCATCCGCTGGCGTTAGTACTTCACTTTCATCAATATAATCTACGCCCATCGCTTCTAATACACGGGCCTCGACAATGTGGCCAATACGTGCCTTTGCCATAACTGGAATAGAGACAGCTTTCATTACTTCTTCTACAATGCGAGGATCCGCCATACGAGCTACACCGCCGGCCGCCCGAATATCAGAAGGCACTCGCTCTAGTGCCATAACGGCTACTGCGCCTGCTTCTTCTGCAATTTTTGCTTGTTCAGCGTTGATAACGTCCATAATGACGCCACCCTTTTGCATTTCTGCCATTCCCCGTTTTACACGATCTGTACCTGTATTCATATTCTCCCTCTCCCTTGTATGTATTATTTTTATGCTTGCAACTAAGTCATTCTTACAATTCCTATTAGTCCAAACATTTTAGTTTTTCGATAAATAATAATAAACACGAAAAATCACCTTCTGTCAAGATCAGAAGGTGATTTTTATTAAAACCAACCAGTTACCATATCAGCAGTAGCCGTCCAAATCCCTGAGAAAAAGCTGCCAACTGCCCTCATGGATAAAACAAACCAATTCGCCTTTTCCATTGATTCGGCAGCTTTCATTGATACTTCGGCTTGTTTTTTCTCTTCAGCTGTTAAATAATTTATTTCAGTCCCCTTTTCAGGTGTTACTTGCAGAAAACCAACCACTTCACCTTTTTTCAGCGGTGCTGTCGGGTTTTCATCTTCTTCCTTTTCCGAACCTTTTAGAGATAAACTCTTTTTAAAGTTCGTTTTTTTCGCTTTCGGCGTGTAAATCACTAATGATTCTCCCGCCTGTATAGCCACTTCTTTTTCTTTCCCTTTACTTACTTCAACAGTTTCAAAGCCTTTAACGCTCTCTCCTTCTTTGATGACCTCTTGCCGGTCAAACTGATTGAAGCCGTAATTCAGCAGTTTCTCCGTTTCTACAAAGCGTGCTTCATAGGAACCTTTTCCGTTTGCATCCGTGGCATCCAGCACAACAGCGATCAGCTTTTGCCCATTCCGTTCAGCGGTGCCTGTAAAGCAGTAACCGGCAAAATCTGTCGAACCTGTTTTCAGACCCGTCATGCCTTCATAGCCGTAGACTAATGAAGGAAGCATCCAGTTCCAGTTCTTCATCTCCGTGTGGTCAACTGTTCCTTCACGGAAGATCTTTTGCGGTATGCTCGCTGTTTCGAGTACTTCAGGATAGTCTTTTAGTAGTTTATACGCTAGTTTAGCTGTATCTCTTGCTGACATGAGGTTATCGTCCTGACTTGCGTTAGAGGAAGGGTGCATGCCTTTTAAATCCTCTTTGCTCAATCCTGAGGAATTGACAAAGGTATAGTTCGTTAAACCTAATTCTTTTGCTTTCTCTTTCATTAACTGCACAAATTTCTGCTCGGTACCAGCTATCATTTCAGCTAAAGCAATCGTGGCTCCATTCGCTGAGTAAATGGCCATGGCATCATACAATTCCCGAACATTATATGTTTCTCCTAAACGGAGAGGTACATTCGATAGATTGGTATCTTTCGAGACTTGAGCCACATATTCACTAACAGTATATTCATCGTCCCATGACAGCTTTTTCTCACCTATGGCTTCAAGCAGCAAGTACTCTGTCATCATTTTGACCATGCTGGCTATCCCTAGCTGCTCGTCCGCGTTCTTCTCATAGAGCACTTGTCCTGTGTCTGCATCAATCAGCATGGCAGCTTTCGCATGCACTTGTAATGGCTCTTCTGCTTGGGCACTTACCGGCTGTGCTAACACACTTACGGCAAGCAGCAAGCTGAACATAAAAGCAATATACTTTCTCATCCTTCGATTTCTCACTTGTATACCCTCCAGCTTTTTTTCACATATTCGTTATTGTAACATAAACAAGTTTTCGGAAATATAGGAACAAGATAACTTATATATGGGCTGCTTTTCCTTCTAAAACGCATAAAAAAAGCTGCTTGGGGCTTTCCCAAGCAGCTTGTTCGTTTATCATAAAGAATAGTTTGGTGCTTCCTTTGTAATTTGTACATCGTGCGGGTGACTCTCTCTCAAGCCTGCACCCGTCATGCGGATAAATTGAGCATTTTCACGAAGTTCAGTAAGGTCTTTTGTTCCGCAGTAACCCATACCTGATCTTAAACCACCAGTTAATTGATATAGTGTTTCAGCTACTGGACCTTTATATGGAATACGTCCTTCGATACCCTCTGGAACAAATTTCTTTGCGTCTTCTTGGAAATAACGGTCTTTTGAACCTTTTTCCATTGCCGCCACGGATCCCATACCGCGATATACTTTAAACTGTCTTCCTTGATAAATTTCTGTTTCGCCCGGGCTTTCTTTCGTACCGGCCAATAGGCTGCCGAGCATAACTGCATGTCCGCCGGCTGCTAATGCTTTAGCAATATCGCCAGAGTATTTAATTCCTCCATCTGCAATGATTGCTTTACCGCGCTTACGGGCTTCTGTTGCACAATCGTAAACCGCTGTAATTTGTGGAACTCCTACACCAGCCACAACACGAGTCGTACAGATCGATCCTGGACCAATACCAACCTTGACGACATCAGCCCCTGCTTCAAACAATTCTCCAGTTGCTTCAGCTGTAGCCACGTTTCCGGCAATGATATTTAAATTAGGGTAAGCTGTGCGAATCTCTCGAACAGTATTGAGAACACCCTCAGAATGACCATGAGCTGTATCGATGACGACAGCATCTACATTCGCTGCTACGAGTGCTTCTAAGCGCTTCATCGTGTCTTTTGTAACACCTACAGCTGCACCAACCAACAATCTGCCTTGGCTGTCTTTAGCTGAGTTAGGAAACTCAATAACCTTCTCGATATCTTTAATGGTGATTAAACCCTTCAGCTTTCCTTCATCATCAACTAGTGGGAGTTTTTCGATCTTGTACTTTTGCAGAATTTTCTCTGCTTCTTCAAGGGTCGTGCCTGTTGGAGCAGTGACAAGGTTTTCTCTCGTCATTACATCACTAATCAAAATAGAGTAGTCCTGAATAAAGCGCAGGTCACGATTGGTAAGAATCCCAACCAGCTTTTGCTCTTGTTCATTGTTGACGATTGGCACACCGGAAATACGGTACTTGCCCATCAGATGTTCTGCATCAAATACTTGATGTTCAGGTGTGAGGAAGAATGGGTCAGTTATAACACCACTTTCCGAACGTTTTACTTTGTCCACCTGTTCCGCTTGCTGTTCAATACTCATGTTCTTATGAATAATGCCAAGTCCGCCTTGACGAGCCATAGCAATAGCCATTTCAGCTTCTGTTACAGTATCCATGCCAGCACTGATTAATGGAATATTTAATTTTAATGTATCAGTTAAAGCTGTCTGTAAGCTTACGTCTTTAGGCAACACATCAGATTTTGCAGGCACTAACAATACATCATCAAACGTTAACCCTTCCTTTGAAAACTTATTTTCCCACATTTTATAAGCCTCCTGGTCCAAAATATTATTAGTAGGTTATCAATTGGATAAAATACTGTCAAGACATGTTTGATATGTTAGACTCTTTAGAAAATTCGGAGGAGAATATGAACAAACGTTTTTTGCAAATAAACAGCGATTTAATCGCGTATCAAAACGCTGCTCACGCAAAAGGTTTTTTGCTTCAATGTTATCAAATGCAAGGCCTCTCCAATGCAGAAGAGGCAGCTTATACAAATTGTACTCGTTTCGTTTACAGCCTGGAGCACGGAGATCTTTATCTAAATCAAGCCTTTCAATCTCCGCCTGCCATTCAGCCTGCTCTTGCCTTTTATGGACTAAGCCACTATATTAAGGCCTGTTTGCTTACTGTGGATGCAGATTACCCGGCCACCGTTCAAGTACTGGCTCATGGACTTTCAGCAAGAAAACGGAAAAAGCAAAATTATTCTTTTTTGCAGGATGAAGTCCGTACCCAGCGCTATGGCCTATTCACCCACTTTAGTAACAAGATGTTTCACGTGGAACATCTAGAAGGTACGAAGCTTAAAATGAATGCTCTGCTCAAACAAGTACCCGAGCTTTCTTCTATTTTTTCTTTTCAATCGGGAAAAGCTCCCTTTGAAAAGGTGCAACAAAAGGACGAAAATTATGCAATCCCTATTCAATTATTAGATGATTATCAAATGACAGAGCATCGATTTTCAGAATTTCTGGAAGCAAAAACGATGGGAAGGGTTAATGTTATAGGAGCAGATAAGCATCTGATCTACTTAAAACCATTAAGCCTTTCATTAAGCCCACCCTTTCGCTTTCACTTTTTTACAAATGAATGGGTATTCTCAAAGAGCAAAGAAAGCGAGGCTTTTTATCCTGAACTGCTGATTTACTATTCTCTGCTCTACAATTTAAGCATGATTGCCCGGTATGAAACAGAATGGTGGTACGACCTGTTGAAGCATGCACCGGGAAAAGAGTATTCTTTAATCAAATATTTCACAGAAGTATCCATTCAAAAAATTCCTCTTTTAATCGCTCAGTTTCTGCATACACAAAAAAATAAGCCCTCAAATAATGAGAGCCAATAAGGAAGGCTTGTTGCTGCCGCTGCCTTCCTATAGTATCTTTTTCAAGTCCTTTTCAATTTCAGCTGCAGATGAGCTTGGAGCATAGCGTCTTACCACTTTTCCTTCACGAGTAATCAAAAACTTGGTAAAGTTCCACTTAATTGACTTTGTCAGCAAGCCTGGCTGCTGAGAGGTTAAATAAGCAAATAGTGGATGGATATGCTCCCCTTTCATCTTCACTTTTTGGAAAATAGGAAAAGTCACACCGTAATTTACTTGGCAATATTCAACAATCTCTTCAGATTTCCCGAATTCTTGAGTAAGAAAATCATCACTCGGAAACCCCAACACTGTAAAGCCCTGCTTCCGATACTTTTCATACAGCTCCTGAAGTTCGATTAATTGGGGAGTAAAGCCGCATTTGCTGGCCGTGTTGACAATTAACAGAACGTTTCCCTTAAAATCAGCCATAGAAATTGATGTGCCTTCTGCATTCGTAACATGGATATCATAGATAGAGGTCAATGGTCTATCCCCTTTTGATGAAAATAATAAAAATGCTTCCTTTTATCCATTATAACCCATTCACTTATTTACACGCCCTTTTCTAGCTCTTTTACCTGGCTGATAAATAAAAAAACACAAAAAAGAACAGTCCTAAGACTGTTCTTGTCAGGTGCCTGGCAGCGTCCTACTCTCACAGGGGGAAGCCCCCAACTACCATCGGCGCTGAAGAGCTTAACTGCCGTGTTCGGGATGGGAACGGGTGTGGCCTCTTCGCTATAGCCGCCAGACTGTATAAGGTTGAAAGAACGTTGTTCTTTCAAAACTGGATAATATGCTTGGGAAGTAACCGGCAATACCTTGCCATTTTGTTGTGTGTTGTCCAGCTCCGGCTCCTCGACACTCGAGTCAAATAACCGTCCGCTTCCAAGGCTTAGCGCCTCTCCAGCGTCCAAACATTTGCTTGTCGTGTCTATGCAGTCGCCTGTGCTTTTCTGATTAGGATAAGTCCTCGATCGATTAGTATTCGTCAGCTCCACGTGTCGCCACGCTTCCACCTCGAACCTATCTACCTGATCATCTTTCAGGG
>NZ_JWJE02000070.1 GCF_000812025.2 Bacillus thermotolerans | reverse complement strand
AATATAAATTGAACCGCCGTATACGGAACCGTACGTACGGTGGTGTGAGAGGGGCGAAAATAATCAACTTATTTTCCCTCTACTCGATTTTTAAAAATAAATCTCTTAACTGGATGATGCTGGTTGAAAAAAGGAGAAAAACAGGCCGTTCTCTCTTTAAATGTTTTCTATTTATACAATTAATGTAAGTAGATGTTCAAAATGGAAAAAATTAATACTATATCCATGTTTCAAGAGGGTTTAGGCAGGTATATACAAACTAAAGTCAAAAAAGCTTCGGTATCTCCCTGTGGAGAACGGAGAGGAGACTAAAAGAAGATGAGTATTCAAAAAAGCACTGATAGTTCCAGTCTGGCAGAAGTGATTGACCGGATTCTTGATAAAGGAATCGTCATTGACGCCTTTGTCAGAGTGTCGCTTGTAGGGATCGAAATTCTTACAGTAGAAGCCAGAGTCGTCATTGCGAGTGTGGATACATGGCTCCGGTATGCGGAGGCTGTAGGACTGCTCAGCGATGAAGGCCAAGAGGAACGTTCGGGCCGTACAAAAGGAAATCAACTGTCGCCATTAGGCATGTAAAGAATAAACGAATGAACAGAAGGGTGAGGTTCACACATGAGTGCGAAAGAGATGAAGGAAAAGACGGAAGAAGTCAACGACAAGAATGAACAAAGCAAAAACGAACAAAGCAAAAACGAAATGAACGAGACAGCAGGTGAACAGCAAGAAGGCGCCAAGACGAGCCAGCCCTATTCTATGAACTTAGCGATTATCGGCGGGGTGGTAGGAGCCGGGATCGGCCTGCTGGCGAGTCCAGAGGCAAGCAGGAACGCGATGAAGCATTTACGTGAATCGGAATTTGTGAAGACGGCCAGCCAGGAATTTAGGGAAACGGCCCAGCAGCTTCTGTCCAAGCAGGCGCAAGCGGGCATTAGACAGCTGACGGACAGCTATATCAGCAAGCTGGACGAAGGGCTGCTCACTCCTAAAAAGGTGAATGGGGAAACGGTAGAGCCGCCATACCTAGTGGACGAAAGTCAAGCATCGAAATATGAAGAGATCAAGGAAGAAAATAAAAACTTAAATGAGCGGCTTGAAAGAATTGAACAAATGCTGAGCGATCTAGCGAGTAATAAAGATCAATCATAGCCCGTCTTTTTTCTAGGAATGGAGAGGAGAGTAGATGGATAAAGGCATAAAGAAAGCGGTTGGCAAAGTAGTGGAAAGTGCTGTAGAGCACACACCCGAGCCGATAAAGGAAAAAGTGAAAGAAGCAGCGGTAGATACAGCCAAGGAGAAAATGGTGGAGAGCGTGCAGAATAAAGGAAAAGAGCTTCACGACAAGCTGGATCACGCCACAGATGACGCCGCCCAAAAAGTCCAGGAGAAAGCAAGCAAGGCAAAGGAAAAGACACAGGACGTGCTGCTCTCAGCGAAGGAAAAGCTCGGACAGGCGGTGGAAGCGGGCGGAAAGCTGCAAAGGAACCTCTCCAGAAACCATAAAGACGACGATGACCGGAAAATAAAAAGCGCCCGGGATTTAAAAAGCATCAGCAGCGTAAAAAGTGTGACGGACATCAAGGGCGCCCAGCATATTAAATCTTCAAAGGATATTAAGACGATAGGATCTTAATCAACAGCATGAAAGGAGAAGATAGACATGGCTGTTCAAAAAAGTATAGATAGTTCAAGTTTAGCAGAGGTAATCGACCGCATTTTAGATAAAGGGATTGTCATTGACGCATTCGTAAGAGTCTCAGTCGTTGGGATTGAAATTTTAACGGTGGAAGCTCGAGTCGTCATCGCCAGCGTAGATACGTGGCTGCGATATGCAGAAGCCGTCGGGCTGCTTAGCGACGAAGCAGAGGAACAAGACCGGCTTCCTGCTCACCAGAATGAGGGGAATGCGCGGTTTAGTATTTAATCATCATGAAATGGTACGGACGATTTAGCAGGAGGCAGTTATGGAAATTAAACAAATTCTTGAAAATGTGACAGACTTCTTTAACGACTACGTCGCTCCCGTTCATAAAATCACCTCCGTCGAAGAAAACGGAGATAACGGCTGGAAGCTGACCGTCGAAGTGATCGAAGAAAAAGAATATATGAAGAAGTACGCCAAAGATGAAATGCTCGGTGTATATGATGTGGGATTAAACGAAAACAAGGAAGTGACTTCCTATAGAAGAAGAGGCGTCCGGTATAGAAGTGCGATTGATCAAGAGCTGTAGGATGCGGGAGCAGGAGGAGAAAGCGTGACTGTCTTAAACAAGAAGATCAATAAGAAAAACTCAAGAGCGATCGTGCAGGATGCAGAGACAGAAGCCTTGCTTTCCCGCTCGCTGCAATATTTAAAAGCCGGCTATCCTATTCACTTTACGGGTCCGTCCGGAGCGGGGAAAACGTCTTTAGCTTTAACGCTGGCGAAGAAAAGAAAAAGGCCTGTCATGCTGATACACGGCAACCATGAGCTGAATAATAAAGATTTGATCGGTGATTTTACGGGATACACAAGCAAAAAGGTTGTCGACAATTATGTACGCTCTGTGTACAAAAAGGATGAAAGCGTGTCAGAAATATGGCGGGATGGGCGGCTGCTAGAGGCCGTTAAGAACGGATACACGCTTGTGTACGATGAATTCACCCGCTCCAAGCCGGCGACGAACAACATTTTCCTGTCTATTTTGGAAGAGGGCATTCTTCCGTTATACGGCACGAAGATGACGGACCCTTTTGTTCGTGTCCATCCTGAGTTTGCGGTGATTTTCACGAGCAATCCGGACGAATACGCAGGTGTCTATCAAACACAGGATGCCCTGTTAGACCGGCTGATTACGATATTTGTTGATTATAAGAGCAGCGATCAAGAGGCAGAAATCCTTTCAGAAAAGCTGGACATTGAAAAGAATCAGGCGAAAGCGATCACGACGCTCGTCGCTGACCTGCGCAAGGCGTGCAAGGAGGACAGCGGTCCGAGCCTGAGAGCCTCCTTTATGATTGCCAAAATGGTGAGTGAAGCAGGCATTCCAGTGGACGGAACGGATGATGACTTCCAGCGTTTATGTATCGATATATTAGGTCATCAAGTGAGCCGCTGTATTGAGGACGACCACCCGATTCAAGCGGCAGAGGAATTAATCAAACAAGCATGCCAGCAGATGAAGGTGGCGGAGGAATAAAAAAGGAGAGTTGGACGATGAGTGAGGAACAACAAACAGGTATTTATATTTTTTGTGGAATCCAGACAGACACAGAAGCGGATGAGCAGTTAGGTCACGTCGAAGTCGAGGGAGAGGAAAAAGAACTCTTCACCATCCATTATAAGGATGCAGCGATTGTAGCGGCTGAGGTGCCGATGAAGATTTATCATCCGAACAAGGACAATTTAATGATGCACCAAAGCGTGATTTCTCTCATCATGAAGAAGAATTCAACCGTGATTCCGATCAGCTTCGGAAACGTGTTTCATTCCAAAGAGGACGTCAAAGTGTTACTGGAAAATCTGTATCCACAGTTTGAAAAGCTGTTTCCGGAAATCAAAGGAAAGATTGAGCTCGGCCTGAAAGTGGTGGGCAAGAAGGAATGGCTTGCTTCACGAATCGGCGAAAATGCGAAAGCAGGAGAAATGGCAAAAGCCGTGCAAGGCAAATCCGAAGCGGCCAGCTATTATGAAAGAATTCAATTAGGCGGCGTGGCCCAGCAGCTCGTCACGTCCCTGCAGAAAGAGATCCAAGAGGAATTGTTTACCCCTCTTAAAGAGGAAGCCCATGCCTCAAAGATCAATGATCCGCTGGGAGAGAAAATGCTGTTGAATGCGGCTTTCTTAATCGACCGGGACAAGGAAGAAGAATTCGATCGAAAAGTAAACGAGCTGCATGACAAGTGGGAGGATAAAGTCGAGTTCAGCTACAGCGGCCCTTGGCCAGTCTATAACTTTATCAATATCCGGTTAAAAGTTGAGGATGCCTAATGCTTCATAAATTAGTTTCTGCACCTATCAATCTCGTCATCAAGATCGGAGAAAAGGTGAAAGAGGAAGCTGATAAAGAGCTGTACGACCTTCCAACCATTCAGCAAAAGCTGATTCAGCTGCAAATGATGTATGAGCTCGAGGAAATTCCTGAAGAAGCGTATAAAGCACAGGAAGAAGAGCTGCTGATGAGATACGAAGTAGCGAAACGAATGGAAATGGAACAATGGGAAGAGATGACCAAGAAGAAATAGAAATGGGGGAGTTTGAGGATGGATCATCTAATTTATTTGTACGGGTTAATCCCGACAAAGGAAATAGCGAGCCAACCGCTTCCCTCTTTGAAAGATTTTGAGGGGAGCGGCGAGCTGTATACGATGGAAATAGGCAGCATCACGGCGGTGGTTTGCCGCCTGGATGCGGACAAGTACTCAGAAGACCAGATTAAAGAGCGGATCAATAATGATATGGAATGGCTTCAGGAGAAGGCCTTTCACCATCATGAAACCGTGATGCAGCTGGCGAAGATCTTTACAGTAATTCCATTAAAATTTTGCACGCTATATAAAAGCGAAGAAAGCTTAAAAGATACAGTGCAATCGAATGAATCCAAGATGACCGAAGCGTTTGAAGCAATAGCCGGGAAGGAAGAATGGAATTTGAAAATTTACTGCGATGACAAGCAGCTGAAAGAACAAGTCAGCCAGAACAATCCGGCGATTGAGGAGAAAAGAAAAGAAATCAGCGAATTGCCAAGAGGCAAGCAGTTTTTTGAAAAGAAAAAGCTGGATAAGCTCGTCGACTCTGAATTGGAAAAAGAGAAGAACCGGGTAAGCGAAGACATCCATGCGCACCTGACCGAGTTTGCATTGAAGGGACATGTGAAAAGAACGTGGAGCTCGGAGGTCACAGGAAGAAAAGAAGAAATGACCTGGAACAGCGTCTATCTCATTAAGAAATCCGACGTAGAAAGCTTTCTGGAACAAGTCCAGCAATACGAAGCAAAAATGGAGGAAGCCGGCTGGAAATTTGAGGCGTCCGGTCCATGGCCGGCTTACCATTTTTCTAGCTTCGCATAAGTGAGGATCAAGCTATGTCATCAGTAAGAGAAACGATAGAAAACAAGGAAGTTGGCTTAATTGATATTTTAGATGTCATCCTTGATAAAGGAGTAGCGCTCAAGGCAGATTTAGTGATCTCCATTGCAGGAGTGGACCTTGTTTATTTAGATTTGAGGCTGCTTATTGCTTCGGTCGAATCCCTTGTCCAAGCTCAGCAAGGAAATCATAAAGAAGTATCCTCAGAACAATTCGATAAAGAGAGGGAGGGGCTGATCCATGCAACCGGCCAGCCAAGCAAATGGTAAGATTCACCTGGATCCTGATAATGCAGAGCACGGGTTAGCGCAATTGGTCTTAACCGTGATCGAGCTTTTAAGGCAAATCGTCGAGAGGCATGCCATTCGGCGTGTGGAAGGCGGAACACTCACGGACGAGCAAATCGAAAACTTAGGTGAAGCTTTAATGAATCTGGAAGAGAAAATGGAAGAATTAAAAGAAATCTTTGGCCTGGATGATGACGATTTAAACATTGATCTTGGGCCTTTAGGAAGTCTGCTTTAATACAAGCACCAAGGGGGAACAAACCATGGCAGTCGAGCACTCGGCACAGTCCAGCACGATTGTAGACGTACTGGAGAAAGTATTAGATAAAGGTGTCGTGATCGCAGGAGACATTACGGTTGGCATCGCCGATGTCGAGCTGTTGACCATCAAGATACGCCTGATTGTCGCCTCTGTCGATAAGGCGAAGGAAATCGGCATGGACTGGTGGGAAACAGATCCGTATTTAACGTCTAAAGCGTCAGATAATAATACGAAGGCACTGGAAGAAGAAAATCAAAGGCTGCAGGAACGGCTGGAAGCTTTAGAAAAAAGCATGGAAGCCAACCGGTTGCAAGCACCTGAAACGAATCAATAAAGGAGGTCTTTCTAATGGAAAAAACGAAGACAGAAGAACAGCAATCACAAGAGACGAAAAGTGAATCTACAGGCAGTCCCCTTAGACGCTCCATCGCTGGAGGACTGATCGGGGCAGCCGTCGGCTATTTGGCGGATCCTGAAAACGGAAAGAAGCTTGTAGGCAGCATGCAGCCAGGCAAGCTAAAGGATGCAGGCACCGGCTTAGGCCAGACTGTCAAAGACAAGACGAAGAAAGCAGCAGGCTCTGTGAAGGGGTCGGTCGGCCAGCTGTTCAGCAAGCAGGAGAGTGTGCCAGAGAAAGGGTACTCCAATGAACAGGGCGAGACCGATGAAAACGAAACAAGCCTGAAAACAGATTTGAATAATCATTCCGCAGAAGAGGGCAATGATTCATCTAAGACGGAAGACCAGCTGCTGAACGACCGGTTAGAGCAGATGCTGACGAAGATCATCGATGAACGGCTGGGGCAAAGAAAAGAGACGGCTTCCGATAATGATAAATCGGAACCATCGAACGAATCAGCATCCAGCCAGCAGCAAGCGGAGCAGGATAGCGAGAATAAGAAGGAGGCCCAGCCTTCAGCGGAAAACGAGGACAACGAGGAATCGGCCTCCTATGTAAAGCAAGATTCATTGAACGAGAAAGACAAACAAGAAGACCAAGAGGAAAAGACAAGCAAGAACGAAAAGCAGGAAGAAGCAAAGGAAACCAAAAACAACAGTGACTACGAGTCATTGAAGGAAGAAAACGAACACCTGCAGCAGCGTTTAGGCAAAATAGAGGGTCTGCTGACGAAGCTGCTTCAAGAAGGCAATTCTTCTCAGCAATCATCCAATGCGAAAAAAGATGAAAAAGACTCACAAAATAAGCAAGAAGAAAAGCAAGCAGACAGCAAGGAGAAAACGGAAGAGAACAAGCAAGAGGACGAGGAAAAGAAAGCAGAGGAGAAGAACAAGTCAGAGGAGAACGAGCAAGAGAAGAAGCAGCAAAAAGAGAAGAACGGTGCGGCTGATGAATCGAAAAAAAACAATTCCTCTGAAAAAGAAGCGTCTGTTTCTTCGGAAAAGATCAAGGAGGCCTACAATGTGCTCTCTGATGAGAACGCCGATACCTACCTGCTTGCAAATGGGTCGAAGAAGGAGAGATAAAGATGAGCATCAGTACGGATACCGCGAAAGACGGGCTTCTTGAGCTGTTGGTGCAAGCAGCCAATCAGCATGATTTCTCCCTCGATATCACCTTAAATGTGAATGGAGCGGTCATTACAGGCACCTTGATATCCGCGAAGGAATATTTCACTGAACTGAGTGGCATGTTTGAGGACGGGGATGAGGTAGCCCAAGCGTTAAGCGAGCAGCTTGAACAAGCGGGTCAAGCCGCCGAGTCGGATGACCGTTCGGAAGCGTCCTTCATTCACATGAAAGAAACGAAGGTGTATTGCGGCGACAGCAAGCCAACGCCTTCAAAGGGAGATATTCTTTGGAGAGGGAAGCTAAACGAAGTAGATGGCTTCTTTTTAGGAAAGATTTTTGACAGTAAGCAATAAGACGATAGTCTTTGAATATATGAGCACAGCGTGTGGTGGTGTACACAAAACTCATATAAGGGCGCTGGCACGAGGAGAATACCTCCTCGTGCTGGCGCTCTTTTTGCTGATTATTTCATCAATTGGTAATATTTACTGTTAATTGGTGGGGTATATGTTTATACTAATAACGGAAGAAAAACATATAAGAGAGGGATACGGATGCTTTTTAACATTGTCGTCGGCTTAGTCATCCCATGGATCGTGGTGCTTCTTCATCTTTATAGAAAAGACAAAGCTTTGGTTCTTCTCATTGGCACGTTCTCAAGCGTGATCGGTTTTACTGTAAATGGCCTGGCGATTTATTATGGATTCTGGACGGTCGCTCCTTTTGTGGAGCCGAATACGGTATCCACCTTGCCGTTTGACTTGGGTATTTTTCCTATTATCCCGATTTATCTCATTTATTTTATCAAAAAGCATGGTCGTCCTTATGTATTGATTCCTCTAATGGCCTTAGTTGTAACGTGTTTGGAAATCGTATTCGTCATGAATGGAAGAGTGGTCTATGACAATGGCTGGAACGTGGTCTACACCTATTTGTCCTATTTATTCCCTTATATATTGGTATACGGGTATTATACGTATTTGAAAAAGCTGAGCGTGTTGAATTAGAAAGCTATCATGGCAGCCGGGAGGGAAGAGGGGGACACGGCGGTAACAGAATAAAAAAAGCCGCGTGTAACAAGTACACACGGCTAAATATTTAATTAGAGAAAGCAAGCGCTTTCTTTTCCGTTAAGTTTTAAATTCCTATACCTAGTGAGAACAGGATCACCGCAAGCACCACTGTGACAATCGGCACAACGACCGTCATGGCACCGAATGCAGGGTACGCATCCTTGTGGGTTTCACCCGCAATGGAGCGGATCGTCGTTACGGCATATCCTCCATGAGGCAATGAATCCAGTGTACCAGAGGACATAGAGACGGTTCTATGAAGAGCTTCCGCATTCACGCCCATGTCTAAGTAGTGAGGGCCTAAGATCGGCAAGGCAATGGACTGGCCTCCGGATGAGGAGCCGGTTAATCCAGCGATGACCATGACGGCTAAAGCGCCTCCAATTAACGGATCTCCAGGAATGCTTGTCATAAAGTCAACCGCCGTATGAAAGGCAGGCGTTATTTTGGCAACGCCTCCAAAACCAACGACAGCGGCCGTATTCCCAATCGCAGTCAATGCCCCAATTGTTCCTTCGCCAACTGCATCCCAAAAATCCCGAAAGTACTTTTTGTTTAGCAGCCAGGTTGCCAGGATGCCGCTGGTTAGGGCAAGAATTAAGGCTGATTGAGCTAACGAATCGTGGAAAATGAAGGAGACAATCAGAACAACCAATAAAGGAATCGTGCTGAGAAACGGATGAGGTAAATGTGTTCTTACTTCCGTATTGTCGGTTTCTCTTTCAATAAAATGTTCACCCTTCTGAACGGCTTTTCGAATCATTTTCATCAGCCACCAGTAGCCGAATATCAGCATAAAGACAGCTGTAATTATGCTGACCTCCCAGCCTGCATAAGGGCTTGTTCCTAAATAGGGGATCGGAATCCAGTTTTGGATTTCAGGTGATCCGGCAGAAGTCATTGTAAATGTGGTAGAACCAAAAGCTAACGCTGCAGGGATAAACCGTCTAGGCAAATTCGCTTCCTTAAACAAGCTGACGGCCATCGGATACACCGCAAAAGCGACAACAAATAAACTAACACCGCCATATGTTAAAACGGCACAGGCAAGAACAATAGCAAGCACCGCATTTCTCATGCCGATTTTTGAAACAATCCAATGAGAGACACTTTCAGCCGCGCCGCTGTCTTCCATAACCTTACCAAATATTGCACCTGCTAAGAACATTAAGTACCAGGATGTAATGAATCCGGCAAACCCGTCCATATAACCGGTAATGAAGTCTACTTCTCCTTCAGCGGCAAACTGAGGGAAGATTGGGACTCCATTCAGCACTGCAACAAACAGTGCTGAAAGTGGAGCAACAATCAGTAGATTCATGCCTCTCATGACGAGAACGGTTAACAGAATCAAGCCGCCGATTAACCCTAGCATGCTTATCATATAAGCCACCTACCTTGTTATTGAATAAGAGGAAAGAATCATCGATCCTTTATTTGTTATTTCCATATTTGCGAACACGGAGAAGGGCCTGTTCCGCATGACCTGCAAAATTCTCCAGCTGGCAAAGTCTTGCTGCATATTCACCGATATAAGCGCTTTGCTCCGGTGAAGTAATCTTTTGGTACGTCACAGTTTTCAGGAATTTACCTACCCAAAGTCCGCCAGTATACCGTGCTGCACCTTTTGTAGGAAGGGTATGGTTCGTTCCGATAACTTTATCTCCATAAGCGACGTTTGTTTCAGGGCCTAAGAATAAGCAGCCGTAGTTTGTCATGTTTTCTAAGAAGAAATCAGGGTTCTTTGTCAGGATTTCCACATGCTCGAAAGCTAATCGATCTGCTTCTTTTAACGCTTCCTGTTCGTCTTCAACCAAAATGATTTGGCCGTAATCTTCCCATGACACTCTTGCTACATCCGCTGTAGGCAATACTTCTAGCTGTCTTTCAATCTCTTTAACTGTTTCTTCAGCGATTTCTCTAGAAGTTGTGATTAATGCACCCGGAGAAGTAGGGCCGTGTTCACCTTGACCAAGAAGGTCAGTAGCAATCATTTCTGGTTCGCTTGTTTCATCAGCCACAACCAATGTTTCTGTCGGGCCGGCAAATAAGTCGATACCTACGCGTCCGTATAATTGACGTTTCGTTTCCGCAACAAAGGCGTTACCAGGTCCAACGATCATATCGACAGGGTCAATCGTTTCTGTACCGATTGCCATTCCAGCCATTGCTTGGATTCCGCCAAGGATGTAAATTTCATCAGCGCCAGCTTTGTGCATCGCATAAACAGTAGCAGCTGGAATTTCTCCGTTAATTGGAGGCGTGCACGCGATGACTCTCTTCACGCCTGCCACTTTAGCCGTCAGTACACTCATATGCGCAGAAGCAACCATCGGATAGCGTCCGCCAGGAATGTAGCAGCCTACGCTGTTTACCGGGATGTTTTTGTGTCCAAGAATGACACCAGGCATTGTTTCTACTTCCACGTCTTTCATAGACTTTCTTTGTTCTTCAGCGAATCTTCTAATATTGTCTTGTGCAAATTCGATGTCTTCCACCGTTTGCGGGGGAATAGAAGCGCAGATTTCCTCGATTTGCTCGTCTGTTAAACGGAAGCTTTCAGGGCTCCACTTATCGAATTTCTCTGACAGCTCTCTAATGGCTTTGTCGCCTTCATCTTCAATTTTTTTAATTGTGGAGCTGACGATTTCAGAGATCTTCGCATCATCCTTCTGAATGTCTTCAGCTACTTTGCCTTCTTTTAAATAGATTGCCATATGTAATCTCTCCTTTGTTTGTTGTGTTTGCATACGTATGCAAAATGAATCAATAATTTTTGCATACGAGTAGGGGAGTGATTTCCAGCCCCGTGTTGCATACGTATGCAAAAAATATTCTTAACAATTTCAATTATTCAATTGCTTGATTAAAATACTAAATGAAGCGTTTACATTTGTCAAACAGAAATTTTTTCCGGCTATTTCGTCGTTTCGCGGTGGATAAAATGGCCTTTTAGCTTCACCGTTTGAGGACCGCTGCTGTCTGAATCGAGCGCTAATAGATGAATCGTTTCATCCACCATCTGCTCAATCGGCTGTACCCACGTGGATAGGGCATAGTGAGGCCATGATGACATTTTTATATCGTCAAATCCAATAACGACCGTTTCATCCGGTACCGAAATGCCGGCTTCCTTTAACGCGTCTAAAGCCCCTAAGGCGGTGATATCATTCGCCCCGAAAATCACCTCAGGTGTATGGCCGTTTTTGATCATATTTTTTGTAAGGTGGAAGGACTTATCGTACGTGTAATCTCCTTCTAGGGTGGTGACGTTGAGCCCTTTTGAGGTCAAAAAGTCGGTAAATCCTTTTTGTCTGTCCCGGCTTGTAGAAGTATTCAGTTTCCCTGTGATAAACACAATATCCTTGTAGTTTTTTTCATACACATAAGCCGCAATTTCCTTCGCTGCGCTGATATTGTCACAGCTGACAGAGTGGCACTGCAGGTTTTTATCGTAGCGGTTAAACAAGGTAACTGGGATATTATTATTCTGAAGCTTTTTTACCACATTGGAAGACAGGAGGGCATCCGTGACGATAATGGCTTCTACATTGTATTCCAGAAAGTGATTGATCTCTTCCTGCTGAATTTCCTCATTTTCTGTGTAGACAAACAGCACAGAGTACCCTTTGGCTCTTAGTTTTTTTGTAAATATGCCTAACACTTCATGGTAGAAAGGGTTCTGAATATCCTTCATCGCCAGGCCGACTAAGTTTGTCTTCTTCGTAATGAGGCCTCTTGCTAATGCATTTGGCTGATAATTCAGTTCTTCAGCAACTTTCAATACCTTTTGTCTTGTTTTTTCGGATACACTCGCTCCTGGTGTGAACACTCGTGACACCGTTGACTGTGATACGTTAGCTAATCTTGCTACTTCCATTGCTGATACGACTTTCTTTTCCATGCGTATACTCCCAATCTGAATATATTGTTTGTTTGTAATATAGTTGAAAATGCTCGTTTTTTCAAGAGAGTTAAGGCGTGAGTTCCTTTTGCTCATTGGTTCATCGTTTGAGCAACCTCAATGCGGGGGTTGATTCTCTTTGCCGTAGAGATGAACGCTTGCTGATCCTTTGGCGAAACGAGTGCCATCCCAAAGTCAGAGCCATATATGATTTCAAGTCGGTCAATCGAGAGGGCAGCAGAGGCCAGCGGACTTTTGGTTGGCGTAATCCTCTTGATCTCTTTAATAGGGATTTTCTTTTTTATGGGTCCGTTTTGAATAATTAGCCATTCGTTATGTATTTTGTATCCGGTAGCAAACCAGCCCCAAGTGAACAGGATAGCAAGCGGCATAGTAAAAAAAAGTGCGCCGTATTCTCTTCCTATAAAAATCGGGGTAAGGCAGGCGATGACACAGCCCCAATGAATAGGGTAGACCCATACATCTTTCTTAGATGGAAAATACATCAATATCCTCCTTTCCTTTTCCTGCCTATCTATACGTTTTTAAGGATCTATAAGTTTCACAGATCGATTATAAAATGTGAACGGATGAGGGCAAGGGCATGTCCATGTCTTCTATGTTTCTTTTTATTTGTTCTGTATGTAATTTATTGCGGTTTACTGGAGAAGGTGGTTGAATTTAATAGTGGGGATAAGAATTCAAATTTAAACAGCACTAGCACACTATCAAAGGAGGAAGGCATGGAAGTTTTCGAAAAGTATTTAACAGGTATCGATCATCCCGACCATCGCGAGCGGACAGAGGAGATATTGACTTGGGTAGCGGATAAATTCCCGCATCTAGAACCGCAAATCAAATGGAATACGCCTATGTTTTCAGATCACGGCACATTTATCATCGGCTTTTCCACAGCGAAGCACCATTTGAGCGTTTCACCGGAGGAAGCAGGCATGGCCCGCTTTGCCGACGACATTTCTGAAGCTGGCTACAGCGCGACGAAAGGCTTGTTTCGAATTCCGTGGAAGAAGCCGGTGAATTATGAACTGCTTGAGAAAATGATTGAATTTAATATGCAGGATAAAGCAGGCTATACGGATTTTTGGCGGAAATAATACATCACATCTTCACTAAAAACGCATGGCATTTTTTCGTGTCATGCGTTTTTTGTCGCTGCAAGTGTCCGTCAACATACCGTCATTGGAATTTTTTTCAATATGAAACAATTGAAACCAACTTGAATTTTTTGTATTTTAGAAGGATAACCCATAGTGGTGAAATTGACAAAAAGATTCATGGATGGAATGAAAAAGGTATGGCTGTTTCGAGGGCAGCAGGTATGAAGAATGGGTTATATGGCCTTTCATTAGAAAATAAAAGGGGACCTTCTTATGATCTCACAAGAAAAGCTTACTCAGGCTCGTGTGTCCACCCGATGGGGGAAATGGGTGCTGATCGTTGGAATTATTTTTGCCGCTGCTAACTTAAGGGCTCCTCTGACGTCGATCGGGCCGATTGTTGAAATGATTCGCCAGGATACAGGGATGTCCAGTACGGCAACAGGCATGTTGACCACTTTGCCGCTGCTGGCGTTTGCGTTTTTTTCACCGTTTGCTCCTAAAATCTCCCGCCGCATTGGGCTGGAGTACACTCTATTTGGCGCCCTGCTTTTACTTTCGATCGGGATTGTCCTGCGTTCAGTGCCATCCGTCAGTCTATTATTTGCCGGTACAGCGCTGCTCGGCATCGCGATTGCGATTGGCAACGTGCTTCTGCCAAGCATGATTAAGCAGGAATTCCCCTATAAAGTAGGGCTGATGACCGGTGTTTACGCCGCTTCCATGAATTTGAGTGCCGCCATTGCGTCAGGCGTTAGTATTCCTCTTACGCAGGGACTAGGCCTTGGCTGGCGTTCAGCTCTTTCTGTCTGGGCCATGCTTGCCGTCGTTTCGATCGTGCTTTGGATTCCTCAGCTTCGCTTTCGCCGCCAGCCTTCAAAAAACACGTTGAAGATTGGGGAATCGTTATGGCATTCGAATCTTGCCTGGAAAGTAACCCTGTTTATGGGGCTTCAATCCACCGTCTTTTATACGGTCATTACGTGGCTTCCGTCCATCCTTCATGAGCAGGGGATCAGCCAGTCAGAAGCGGGGTGGCTCTTGTCCTTAACACAATTCGCCGGCCTTTTGCCTACGTTTATCGTTCCTATTTTAGCGGGGCGCAGCTCCAATCAGCGCTGGCTTGTGGCGCTTACGGCGAGCTTTTTAATTGTTGGGTACCTGGGCCTTTTAGGCGGCTTGACTTCACTAGCGCCGCTGCTTGTCATATTGATAGGCATTGCTACAGGGTCAGCTTTTAGTTTAGCGACGATGTTTTTTGTCCTTCGCACGCATAACGCAGAACAAGCGGCCGAGCTTTCGGGCATGGCCCAATCGGTAGGGTACCTGTTAGCCGCTGTAGGCCCGATTCTTTTTGGGTTTATTCATGACGCTACCGGCAGCTGGACCATCCCGCTTCTCATCCTGCTGGTGGGGGCTGTTCTTCTCTTTATGATTGGCATGGAGGCAGGAAGTAATAAGCATGTGACAGCTTCACAGCAGGAGAAGAAATCCACCGTTTAAAAAAGATGAAAAGAAATAAACGTTGACATGCGCAAAGAATATAACATATACTTAACTTATCAAATTGGATAGTACGTTCTCCTAAAGGGGAGTAGCTTTAACAACAGGGTCGTCACTTCGGAGGAAACTCTCGGCTTTGTTGGCAACGATGACGTTGTTAGCCAGACCTTTGCCTATTTGGCAAAGGTCTCAGACTGTAGACAAACTCGATGGAAATCGAGCGTCTACAGTCTTTTTATTTTGCCCGTAAACGGGGTTGTTGATTTCCATTCCAGACGCTTCGCTTTCCGCGGGGCGGG
>NZ_JWJE02000007.1 GCF_000812025.2 Bacillus thermotolerans | reverse complement strand
TAAAAAAACCTCCTCTTTCACGTATTCTGAGGAGATTCTACATATTTTTTCACTGTTTGTCCATTGACAGAAGACTTTATCAACAGAATGAAGATGAATAACAGCACCCGCTGTTATTCATTTTTTTTTTTATCGAGCATACATATATAGGACAAGCTGCTGCAAAGCAATTATTTAATAAAGGAAGAATGCAATGGCCATACGCCTAGTTATGTTTTTAACAGGATTCGGTTTATGTGTTCTCGGTGGAGTCAGTTGTATCATGTACTTAAATTTGCTGGAGACAGGGTTCACCATGAAGGAATATATTCAATTCATCTCTAACCAGACGGAATGTTATTTATTCATCGCCGGCCTCGTAATGATGACAATTTCCATTTACTTTCCAACAAGACAATGAAGAAAATTTGTTCACTATAGGAATAAATTAACTTCGCTTTGCCCATACTTGATGACAAATATAGATGAAGAAGTGAGGAGGGTCATTATGCTTTATCTTCATGATGTCTGGGTGAACTGGTTTGAAGGAGAAGAGAACGGCTATAACGTCTGCCACTTTCACGAATGGCGAAAGGACGATGCAGTAGAGCTGTTAGATCAAGTACCATTGCTTCTGATAGATGAGGAATTATTTGATTATATTGAGAATTATTTAGGAGAACTTCCGAAGCAGCTGCTAGAAGATGTGCATAGAAAATCATTTCTGCGACGCAATCATGAGCGCATCCAGCTAGAATACTGTTTTGTGGTGACCGATGGACGGGGCGTACTTGCTATCGATACGATGGGTTATACAATCCCTGTAAGGAAAAGCCGCCTGATGCCAAAACAAGAGCAAAGCGCATTCGAGATGTTCAGTGCCCATCCTGTTGCTTCCTATGAATTAGACACAGAACCGGAAGAAAAGGAGTATCATATTTTATCGCTTTCTCCTGTGCATATGAATGGTTTAACGAGAAAGGAACGACAGCTGAAACAACTGTTATTCATGGCGCTTGATCAGCTGTTTGTCTCAAAAAACTCAGCCGAAATTCGATACTGGTATACAGAATGGGCACCAGAGCGCTACCAGGACATTCAAACGATGAGTGTAGATGATATCAAAAGAGTGTTTTATGAAGAAGTATTAGACGGGTGGACAAGTCAGCATGAACGGCTTTGTGAGGATATCATAAAGGGACAGCCATTCTTTGAAAAGCTGTGGCAGACAGAGCATGCATCTAAACTAAATCAATCAAGTTAATAAAAAACGGAGCTGGGGATTTTCTCATCCAGCTCCGTTTTTCGATGTTTAGATTTGTGTAGAGGAAGATTTGCAGGAGGTGTTATCTTCTCCGCTTTCTGCCAAGCCCCATTGCATTCTCCATTTTCTTGACCATTTTGCTGGCTGCAAAGTTAGCTTTTTCAGCTCCGCGATCAAGGATTTGATCCAGCTCCTCAGACTCAATAAGTTCATAATAACGCTTCTGAATCGGTTTTAAGTGGTTGATAACCACTTCGGCAAGCCCTGACTTAAATTCCCCGTAGCCTTTCCCTTCAAAATGCTGCTCGATCTCCGGAATCGTCTTTCCTGACAATACAGAGTAGATGGAGAGAAGGTTAGAGACCCCTGGCTTTTCTTCCTTATCAAAGCGCACCTTTCCTTCTGAATCAGTGACCGCGCTCTTAATTTTTTTCTCGATTTGCTTTGGCTCGTCAAGAAGGGAAATGAATGCTTTTGTGTTCGGATCCGATTTGCTCATTTTTTTAGAAGGATCCTGCAGCGACATCACCCGGGCACCTTCTTTTGGAATGCGTACGTCAGGGATGGTGAAAATATCGTTGTACTTACGGTTAAAGCGCTCGGCCAGATCGCGTGTTAACTCTAAATGCTGCTTTTGATCTTCGCCAACCGGAACAAGATGAGCGCTGTAAAGTAAAATGTCGGCCGCCATTAATGGAGGATATGTAAGCAGGCCGGCAGACACCGCTTCTTTTCCCGCAGACTTGTCTTTAAACTGCGTCATTCTTTCTAATTCACCTATGTAAGCGACACATTGGAGCATCCAGCCCGCCTGTGCATGAGCAGGTACTTCAGATTGAATGAATAAGGTGGCTTTCTCAGGGTCAATCCCAACAGCTATGTATAAGGCGGCCAAGCTTCGGATATTTTCCCGCAGCTTCAAGCGGTCCTGCGGAACGGTAATGGCGTGCTGGTCGACGATACAGAAGTAACAGTTATAATCATCCTGCAGTTCAGTAAATTGCTTTAAGGCACCGATGTAATTGCCGAGTGTAATCGTTCCGCTCGGCTGGATGCCGGAAAATATAGTTTGCATAATTAATCCCTCACTTTTTCGTTAGAAAAATTATAAAACAACTAAGCGGCAGTTTTCAAGACAAGGAGATGAACCCTGCCGCTGTAGTTAAGATAAGAAAGGCCCCGCCGCTGACCAGGAGAGGAAAAGTCCACTTGTATGCTCGTAACTTCGTATGCTCTTCGTGGAAAGCTCCTGTATCATCAAGATCATCAAAGCTTGATGCGTATTCTCCCTCTTTTGTTGATTTTCTGAAAATCTTGGATGAATAAATTATACCATTAAAAAAACCGCGCTCTAATACAAATAAAAAGGCGCCGGTTGTTGCACATAAAAGAGAGAATAAAAAAGAGTAGTCCAGGAGGCTGCGCCAAAACGATGAAGAAGCAAAAGAAAAAATGAGGGCGAGCACGATAATGAAACCACTAACCATTAAAGACTTTTGAATAAATGCCATCTGTTCACTCTCCTGTTTGCTCCTGTTTCAAATAATTATAAGTGTAGCAAAAACTGGGGGAGAGTGCCACTTTCTATTAAAAGAGGCCTGGATTATTAGATTTTAAGAATAAAGTTATTTTCAAAAAATAAAAATAAAAAAATTGTTCGGAAAATACAGAAAATGAAAACGCTTTACTTTTCGAAGTAAGCGCTTTATTTATCTAAAGTATTTTTTAGGGATGAAAGACCCATTGAAAACATTGATTTAGAGAATTTATATCTAAATTAATAAAATTATGTCACTTTTGTAAAGAAAACTTAAAATAATTATTGCAAAAAAATTATCTTCGTTTATAATGAAAAAGAAATATTCTGAACAATCAGGAATAATCTAAATAAGGGGGATGGAGATGAAAAGAAAGAATTTTGCCCTTTTCCTTGTTCTTCTGCTCGCAATGAGCATGTTCCTAGCTGCATGTGGTGGAGGCGGCGAAAGCGGCGGAGAGGGGAATGGAGGAGAAAGCGGATCTGGCGGCAGTGATAACGTCTTAAATGTAACAGAAACGCAGGATATACCTTCCATGGATTCAGCGTTAGCTACTGATGCAGTTTCCTTTAATACCTTAAATAATACAATGGAAGGTTTATATCGTTTAGGTGAAAATGATGAGGCAGTAGAGGGAATGGCAGAAGGTGAGCCGGAAGTAAGTGAAGACGGCAAGACATGGACATTCAAAATCCGCGATGCGAAATGGTCAAATGGAGACCCGGTAACTGCTCACGACTTTGTATATGCTTGGAGAAAAGCATTAAACCCTGATACGGCTGCAGAATATGCATACATTATGTATGACTTGAAAAACGCGCAAGCTGTAAATGCTGGGGAAATGGCTCCGGAAGAGCTTGGTGTAAAAGCCATCGATGATAAAACGTTAGAGGTGCAGCTTGAGAACCCGGTTCCATACTTTAAACAGCTTCTTGCTTTTGGAACATTCCTGCCGCAAAATGAGAAGTTCGTTAAAGAGCAGGGTGATCAGTTTGGTTTAGAGGCGAATACAACTGTGTATAACGGTCCATTCACACTTTCTGAGTGGAAGCATGAAGACCAATTTGTTATGAAGAAAAACCCGGACTACTGGGATGCCGATGCTGTGAAGCTTGATGAGATTCATACAAAGATCGTAAAAGACACACAAACTGACGTGAATTTGTTTGAGACAGGGGACGCTGATCAAATTAAGCTTTCTTCTGAATTTGTGGACAAGTATAAAGAGCACGAAGGGTTCTTTACAGTGAAGGAATCTTCTGTTTTCTTCCTTCGCATGAACCAGGAGGGCAATGAGGTGCTTCAAAACGTGGATGCACGTAAAGCGATTGCCAAAGGGTTTGATAAAAAAGGTATTACCGATGTGTTAACGAATAATGGCTCTGTAGTTGCTGATTTCTTTGTTCCGGAGGAGTTCGCTGAAGGCCCGGATGGAAAAGACTTCCGCGAAACAGCAGGAACATACTTGGAAACAGATGTAGAGGAAGCGAAAAAGCATTGGGAAGCAGCTAAAAAAGCACTTGGACAGGACCAGGTTACGATCGAGCTTCTCAATTACGATGATGATTTATCTCGTAAGGTTGGAGAATACTTGAAAGAACAATTGGAAACCAATCTTGAAGGCTTAACGATTAATATTAAACAGCAGCCATTTAAGCAAAAGCTGGATTTAGAGACACAAATGAATTATGAGATGTCTCTTGCCGGCTGGGGCGCTGACTACCTTGATCCGATGACATACTTGGATATGTATGTAACGGGCGGTGCTCACAACCAGCAAGGCTTCTCGAATGCCGAATATGACAAGCTGATTCAAGATGCGAAAACAACACTTCTGCTTGAACCAGAGAAGCGTTGGGATGCACTAGTACAAGCAGAGAAAATTTTGCTTGAGGATGAAGCAGCGATTGCACCAATTTACCAAAGATCTCGTGCCTATTTGAAAAACCCTAGCTTGGATGGGGTATTGTTCCATAAAGTAGGACCAGATACAACTTATAAATGGGCAGAATTTAAGTAAACAAACAAATGATCAGTAGAAGGAGGGTGTATGCGAGCAGGCATATGCTCTCCTTTTTCCCTGCTAGGGAAGAGAGTTTTGAATTTAGTGAACTATAAAAATATTAAGTGAATAAATTTTTGAAAAGGAGGGTTATCTATGGCACGCTACATAGTGCAACGCTTCATTTATATGCTGATCACATTGCTGATCATTGCTACGATCACATTCTTTCTAATGAAGCTTTTGCCAGGATCGCCGCTGACGAATCAGGAGAAATTAAGTCCTGAACAGCAAGAGATTATTCTTGATAAATACGGGTTGAACGACCCGCTTCCCGTTCAATATGTGAACTATATGACTAATTTGTTTAAAGGAGATTTAGGTTTATCCTTTCAGTACGATAACCGTCCAGTAACAACGATGATTGGCGAGCGGATTGGGCCTTCTGCTTACCTTGGCTTTCAAGCAATCTTATTTGGAACGGTTGTCGGCATCATTCTAGGTGTACTCGCCGCTTTAAAACAAAATAGTTTTCTAGATTATACTGCCACCACGATTGCCGTTCTAGGCATTTCGATTCCTTCCTTCGTTTTTGCAGGCGTATTACAATACTTCCTTGCCGTAAAGTTCCCCATTTTTCCGGTAGCCGCGTGGGAAGGGTTTGAATACACAGTGCTGCCAACACTTGCTTTGTCCGTATTTGTTATCGCGACAGTCGCAAGGTATATGCGTTCTGAACTTCTTGAGGTGCTAGGCTCTGATTACATTATGCTTGCCCGGGCTAAAGGAGTAAGCTCATTTTCGATTATGACGAAGCATGCGTTGCGCAACGCACTTATTCCAATCATTACATTATTAGGACCTTTAGCGGTTAATATTATGACCGGATCGCTCGTTATTGAGAATATCTTTGGGATTCCTGGAATCGGACAACAGTTTGTCCAGTCGATCCTAACGAACGACTATACAGTCATTATGGGGATTACTTTGTTTTATAGTGCGTTGTTTATTTTCGTGATCTTTATTGTCGATATCCTTTATGGAATTATTGATCCGCGTATCCGGTTAAATGGAGGGAAGAAATAATGAGCAGAGAAGACAGAGACAATATGACAAATTTGTCCAAAGACCTCTTCCAGCCGGCGGATAAGAGAGGAGCCGATTCGGAAAAGATTACCCGTCCAAGCTTGAATTTTTGGCAGGACGCCTGGATTCGGCTAAAAGGGAATAAAGGAGCTATTGTGGGGCTTATTCTCATCCTTTTTATCACTTTTATGGCAGTAGTCGGGCCATCCATGAACGAGTTTTCGTACAGGGAGCAAAATATTTCGCATGCCAAGCTGCCGCCAAAAGTTCCCGGACTGGAGAACATTGAATGGCTGCCATTCGATGGAAAAGACAAGGATGGCTTTGATATGTACGAAGCGAGGAATGTAGAAGAATATTACTGGTTTGGGACAGACGATCTTGGTCGTGATCTATGGACGAGAACATGGTATGGCACACGGATTTCTCTTTATATCGGTGTGCTGGCGGCGGTGATCGACTTTCTAATCGGAATTGCTTACGGTGGTATTTCAGGCTTTTACGGTGGCCGTGTAGATAATGTGATGCAGCGGATTATTGAGGTGCTGGTCGGTATTCCGCATCTAATTGTGGTCATCCTCTTCATCTTAATCTTTGAACCGGGTATCTTTTCCATTACGATGGCGATGGTGATCACTGGCTGGGTGAATATGGCCCGGATTGTCCGAGGCCAGTTCTTAAAGCTGAAAGGACAGGAATTTGTGTTAGCTTCACGCACGCTCGGTGCATCGGGAAGCCGCTTAATTTGGAAACACCTGATGCCAAACGCGATGGGGCCAATCATTGTCACCACTATGTTTACGATTCCAAGTGCTATTTTCACAGAGGCGTTTTTGAGCTTTATCGGCCTCGGTATTCGACCGCCTGAAGCATCACTTGGTTCATTGGTTAACGATGGTTTTAAATCATTGCAAATCTATCCTCATATGCTGATTATTCCATCTATTATTATCAGTTTGCTGATTTTGAGCTTTAACCTGCTGGCGGACGGCTTACGTGATGCCCTTGATCCGAAGATGCGGAAATAAACGAATGGAAGGAGAATTTTATAGTGAACCGCTTATTAGATATACGTAATTTGCATGTCTCCTTCGATACGCACGCGGGGGAGGTAAAAGCTGTACGCGGAGTTGATTTTCATTTAGATAAAGGAGAGACGCTGGCGATTGTCGGTGAATCGGGATCGGGCAAATCCGTGACGACAAAAGCACTGATGCGCCTTATTCCGAACCCGCCCGGACGTATTAAAGAAGGACAGATGCTATTTGAGGGAAGAGACTTAGTATCGCTTTCCGAGAAGGAAATGGAAAAGCTCCGCGGGAAAGATATTTCCATGATCTTTCAGGATCCGATGACTTCCCTTAACCCTACGATGAAGGTAGGGAAGCAATTAATGGAGCCGCTGATTAAGCATCAAAAGATGAGTAAGTCAGATGCTAGAAAGAGAGCAGTAGAGCTTCTCGAACTGGTAGGACTTCCAAATCCGGAAGCGAGAATGTCGCAGTTTCCGCATCAATTCTCCGGCGGACAGCGGCAGCGGGTAGTGATTGGGATTGCCTTAGCCTGCAATCCCAAAATTCTTATAGCAGATGAGCCAACGACTGCATTGGACGTAACAATCCAGGCGCAGATTCTCGAATTGATGAAGGAGCTGCAGAAAAAGATCGAAACGGCGATTATCTTCATTACCCACGACCTTGGTGTGGTCGCTAACGTGGCCGATCGGGTGGCTGTCATGTATGGTGGACAGGTTGTAGAAACAGGCACAGTAGATGAGATCTTCTACGACCCGCGCCATCCGTATACTTGGGGACTGCTGTCATCTATGCCAAGTCTCGATACGGATGAGGAGAGCGAGCTTCAAGCCATACCGGGCACTCCGCCAGATTTACTGCACCCGCCGAAGGGGGATGCGTTCGCTTTAAGAAGTGAGTATGCCTTAAAGATTGATTTCGAGAAGGAACCGCCCACATACCAGTTGTCTCCGACTCACTTCGTAAAATCCTGGCTGCTTCATCCAAGCGCGCCGGAGGTCGAACCTCCGGCAAGTGTGCGGCAGCAGATGAAGCCTATGCCAAACAATTTTGAGAAGCCTGTACTAGCTGGGGAGGTTCGCTGAGATGGCTGAAAAACTAGTGGAAATTAAGCAACTGAAGCAATATTTTAATGAAGGAAAGCCGAATATGGTCAAAGCGGTCGATGGTATTTCCTTTGATATTTACCGTGGTGAAACGCTTGGACTTGTTGGCGAATCAGGCTGCGGCAAATCGACGACAGGAAGAACGATCATTCGCTTATACGAGGCCACGGACGGGCAAGTCCTGTTTAACGGCAAAGATGTTCATGGAAAGAAGTCTAAAGCTGAATTAAAGGAATTTAACCGGAAGATGCAGATGATTTTTCAGGATCCATACGCTTCTTTAAACCCGCGTATGAAAGTAGCGGATATTATTGCAGAGGGCATTGACCTGCACGGTTTGGCAAAGAACAAAAAAGAGCGAATGGAAAAGGTGTATAAGCTGCTTGAAACAGTCGGCTTAAACCGTGAGCATGCGAACCGTTATCCGCATGAGTTTTCAGGCGGACAGCGGCAGCGGATCGGCATTGCCCGGGCGCTGGCTGTAGAGCCCGAATTTATTATTGCCGATGAGCCGATTTCAGCGCTCGACGTATCCATCCAAGCGCAGGTTGTGAATTTGATGAAGCAGCTGCAGGCAGAACGAGGGCTGACTTATTTGTTTATTGCCCATGACTTATCGATGGTGAAGTATATTAGTGACCGTATCGGTGTCATGTACTTTGGCAAGCTTGTTGAGCTGGCGCCGAGTGATGTGCTGTATAATAACCCGCTTCACCCTTATACGCAATCCTTGCTTTCGGCTATCCCTTTGCCAGATCCGGAACACGAACGAAGCCGTAGGAGAAAAACATATGACCCTGCTATTCATAATTACGCCCCCGACGAGAAAGTGGAAATGAGAGAAGTAGAACCTGGCCACTTCGTTTATTGCTCAGAAAGAGAATTGGAAGCTTATCAAACTAATGTCTAGCTTGAGTACTGTCTGTCCCATGCGTTGAACATGGGACAGTTTTTAATATGGATCAGTAAAGCGTGCAGGAGAAGTCTGCGGTTTATTGATTTAGGGGAAGCAGCGACAGTATTTTGTCTATCTTTCTATTTATTTCTTAAATTGATAGAATAAAAGCTAGTAACTTTGGGTAATAGAGGAGATGGAGGGGAAGATTGTATGAAAAAAAGGAAAATATGCGGAGCGGCTTTACTGTTAACTGGCGGCTTGCTGCTTTCAGGGCCAGTACCTGGTCAAGCAGCGGAAACGACGGAATTTCAGACCCGGCCCGTACCAGAACTGAACAAAGAAATACCGGAAAATATGGTGCGTTTTCAGTATGACTCGGGGTTAGAGTTCGAGTATCCGGACGCTGTACGCGGTATTTATGTAACCGGCCATTCGGCTGGCGGCCCTCGTTTTGACGAGCTTATGCAATTAATAGAAGAAACAGATTTAAATGCAATGGTTGTTGACATAAAAGATGACTTTGGCAAACTTACATATCAGCCGGAGCCTGGCTCTCCTTTCGAAGACATTGCCGAGCCGGTTATTAAGGACCCGAGGGCGATGCTGGAGGAAATGGAGAAAAAACAAGTATACCCGATCGCTCGTGTAGTTGTGTTCAAGGATACGACATTGGCCCAAAAGAAGCCTGAATGGTCATTTACGCGAAATGGACAGGTATGGGCCAACGGAGGCGGTGAATCGTTTGTAAACCCCTTCGTGAAAGACGTATGGGACTATAATGTAAATATTGCTATTGAAGCTGCAAAGATGGGCTTTAAGGAAATTCAGTTTGATTACGTGCGCTTTCCGGAAGGATTTGAAACACGGGATAAAACGCTTGAGTATAGTCTTGGTGATTATGAGGATTCCGGACAGGACCTCGTGCAGCGGCGCGTGCAGGCCGTGACGGATTTCGTCGCCTATGCTCGTGAGAAGCTGGAGCCTTATAATGTAGATGTTTCTGTCGATATCTTCGGTTATTCTGCTACACTCCCTGAAGCTCCCGGCATCGGCCAGAACTTTTCAAAGATATCTGAAAATGTCGATGTCATTTCCTCTATGATCTATCCAAGCCACTGGACGTCTTATTTTGGCATTGCTAAGCCTGATACAGAGCCCTACCGCCTAGTAAGAGAGTATGCAAAGGTGGAGAATGAGAAGCTCGCAGCGCTTGATACGCCGCCGACTTCAAGGCCTTGGCTTCAGGATTTTACCGCTTCATGGCTGGGTTCAGGCAATTATATCCGCTATGGCAAGGAAGAAATAGAGGCACAGATCCGTGCCTTAAACGATAGCGGTATAGATGAATTTCTGTTGTGGAATGCTAGTAATAATTATACCGAAAATGTGGATTACACTCCCGAACAAAGAGAGGAAGATTAAATGCATTGGTATGAAAAACTAAATCAATATTTCCCTATTGAAGAAATGAAGTCAAAGGAACATATGGAGCTCCTTTTAAAAGAAAAAGGCGACGTCTATCATAAGGATGAAGGGCCTTACCATGTGCTCATTTACGTTGAGTTCGACGAGTTTGTCTTCATTGATTACTTATTTGTATCAAAAGAATCCCGCGGACAAGGGCTTGGGCACAAGCTGATCGAGAAACTGAAGAAAAAGGATAAGCCAATTATTCTTGAAGTGGAGCCAATCAATTATGAGGATAGTGACACAGAAAAGAGATTGCGCTTCTATGCCCGTGAAGGATTCAAGCACGCTAAGACTATTGGCTATTCCCGGCGTTCACTTGCAACGAATAAAGTGAACGATATGGAAATCCTCTATTGGGCCCCACGCGACGAGAGCGAAGAGACGATCTATGAGAACATGAAAAAGACCTACCGGCTGATTCACAAATATAAAGATGAAGAACTGTACGGAAAACCATTTGAGCCGGTAAACGAAGCCCTGTCAAGAGATGAGGACAGAGACAAGGATATATTAGGGGAAATATAATAGATGAGCTATCAGGTCTTTTGTATCTGATGGCTTTTTTCCATTCCTCAGGAAACAGTATCAATTAAATGTATGTAAATGATAAAAGAATTTTTCTGGTTTAATTTTTATGAAAATCGGGTAAATATAAAAAGACCCGTCTTTCAGTCCTTCAACCAGCATGAGGAACGAAAAAATAAACAAAAGATAGAAAAAGTGCAACTTTAAAGCAGGGAATCAACCAAGTTTGTGGAAATATTTATTTAGAGTTTATGAAGTTTTTTTATAATTATTATTACAAAATAATGAAAGCTGTATTCATGAGACAGTGATTCATGTATAATACATATTGTATGGTAGCCGTGTGTTTGAAGCGGTTCAAACAGACTGCTTCATCAATGGAAATTCCTCATGAAATAGCAGGGTATTATATTTTAATCTTTAAGGAGTGTGATTGAGGAATGGTTACTTTATATACTTCACCTAGTTGTACTTCATGCCGTAAAGCGAAAGCGTGGTTAGAAGAGCACGATATTTCCTATGTCGAAAGAAATATTTTTTCTGAGCCTTTGAGCATTGAGGAAATTAAAGAAATACTAAGAATGACAGAAGATGGCACAGATGAGATCATTTCTACACGTTCAAAGATCTTCCAGAAATTAAACGTAGATCTTGAAACGCTTCCACTGCAGGATTTGTTTGAGCTTATCCAATCAAATCCAGGACTTCTTCGCCGGCCGATTATTCTAGACGAGAAACGTCTTCAGGTTGGCTATAACGAAGATGAAATTCGCCGCTTCCTTCCTAGAAAAGTACGAACTTATCAATTGCGGGAGGCCCAACGGCTTGTCAACTAAAGAAGAGAAAGCCTAATCTCGGAACAGCATAGAGGCTTTCAATGATGGACGAGTTCCATTATGCATACACAAACAGGCCAAATAAGGAACATGCGGAAGCAATGCTTGTTGCATGTAATATCTCCACATAAGCCTGTAAACCTCCAGCCAAAGCGGTATGGGGGTTTTTTATTACATCACCTGATTAAATAATAAGTAAAGCAATGATAGGCTTCGTTCAGCTTTCTAAGTGCCGAAAGCGCTGCCTGCAAGGAAGGATTCCGAGCCCACCTTGAAATATTTATGCCATTCAGGTAAAATAACGAGATACCTTCTCGTTTTTGAATCTTTCTATTTTCATTTGTTAGATGTTTATCATACAATAGAAGTAGGCACATGCATATCGTTGAGCTTTTCAGGGAAATGCCTAATAACAAGGGAATCCTCCCTCAGGGACCCTTAAATGGAAGGGAGAGAGGTAGTTATGGAAATCGAGCGTATTAACGATAACACTGTGAAGCTGTACATTTCGTACTTGGATATAGAGGAAAGGGGATTCGATCGCGAAGAAATTTGGTATAATCGCGAACGGAGCGAAGAACTTTTCTGGGATATGATGGAAGAAATTCATGATGCAGAGGAATTCACTGTTGATGGACCGCTTTGGATTCAAGTCCAAGCTTTGGATAAAGGTCTTGAGATACTAGTTACTCAAGCGAGTTTAACGAAGGATGGACAACGAATCGAACTGCCGCTGCCCGGAGATAAGTATCGGGACCTCCCAGTAGATGATCAGTTAGAAGAATTGCTGGATGAACATCTTCGTACAAACGGAGAGAACGATCAGGAGAAAGATCTCCCAATGGAGTTTCTGCTTTCGTTTAGAGACTTTGAAGATGTGATCCAATTAAGCCAGCGTGCCGGCTTTGAAGGTTTAACTACACAACTGTACTCATTCGAGAACCGCTACTACTTATATGTGGAGTTCCCAGAAGATGAGTTTGATGAAGAGTCTATAGAAGATACATTAAGCGTATTACTTGAATATGCAGGCGAGTCAGGAATGACCGTTCACCGTCTCCGTGAGTACGGTAAATGTGTGATTGAAAGCAATGTATTCGAAACGGTCCGTCAATATTTTAATTAACCACTCAGCGCTGATGAAAAATCAGTGCTTTTTTTATTTGCCAAAATACCGGCAGGAGATCAAGGAAATAGGGGCGAATAAGCAAAGAGAGAAAGGAGTGATAAATTGCTTATTGCAATGAACGAGAAGGGTGAGCTGATCAGGGCTGCAGCTCAAGAAGAAGTCGAACGCATCAAGGAGCTGAAAAACGGCGTTTATCTGTGCCCGGCTTGCCAGAACCCGGTAATTTTTAAAGCTGGGACTATAAAGGTTCCACATTTTGCCCATAAGCAGTCCGAAATCTGCCAGTCATTCTCTGAAGGGGAATCGGCAAAGCATTTAAAAGGGAAATCCGACTTTTATGGATGGCTGAGCCTGTATAAAGAGGTGCAGCTGGAGGCCTTCCTTCCTGAAATTTCCCAGCGTCCGGATTTGCTGGTAGATATGCGAATAGCTGTAGAGTTCCAATGCTCCTCTATAGCGTCTGACCTGTTTATACAGCGAACAAATGGCTATGTTGCCAACGGCTACATTCCTCTTTGGATTTACGGCGGCCCGCCCATCAAGAAGCGGGGCGAGCTGTATACCTTCACCCCATTTCACCGTCTGTTCTTTCAATACTCTTCTTCATTTGGTTACTGGTTCTTAGCCTACTCGCCTGGTACAGAAAAGTTTTCCTTCTACTCAAAGCTGATTCCTATTCAATCCTCTCTTTACCATGCTTCCGTTCAGGAAATTCCGCTTCATAAAATGACGTATCCTCCAGCCTTTTCACCCTCCTTTACTTCTTCATTTTCTCTTTCTAGCTGGTTTCAACAAAAACACAGATGGCTTCAAAGGCAGTTATACTTTCGAAAAGGTATATCCGATCCGTTTTTTCGTTTTGTGTATGAAGCGGGACACCATCCGCTCCTGCTGCCTGTTTGGATAGGACTGCCTGTGCGCAGTATGGCTTTAATGAAAAGCCATCCGATTGAGTGGCAGTTTTATCTGTGGCATGATTGTCTTTCTCGCACAAGAAAAACTACTGTAAAGCAGGCAGCTAAGGCTTTGACAAGGCGTATATTGAAGGGTGACCTGCAGATAAATGTCTTCCCGCTCATTTCTTCTTTAACGGTAGAAGGGATGATTGAGGAGTACATAGAACTTTTAAAAGAAGCCGGAATAGCGGAACAACCATTGCTAAGCCGTACAACCTTCGAGCAGACTGAAAAGGAGAAGGCCTTTGCTGCTGAGTTTGGCGAACTGGTGAAACGCCGGCTTATGTTTTGAGTTTTTCGGCATACAATAATATGATAAAGAGGAAGAAGAAATTGGAACTGGAGGGGTTTGCAGATGACGAATGAGCAAGGAGTAAAGCAGCTGCCGGCAAGAGAGGAAGTGCCAGCAGAGCTGACATGGCGCTTAGAGGATATTTTTGAGACAGACAGTGCCTGGGAAGACGAGTATAAAGAGGTCAAGCAGCTGTCTGAAAAAGCGGGAACGTATCAAGGAACGCTAAGTGAAAGTGCGGAGAACCTTTACCATTTCTTTACTTATGAAGATGAACTGCTTGAGCGCATGGGAAAGCTGTATACATATTCCCATATGCGTTACGATCAGGATACGACAAATTCTCATTATCAAGGAATGGACGACCGAGCAAAGAACTTATACACGCAAATTGCTAGTGCTCTTTCATTTGCGACGCCTGAAATCCTGGCTATGGATGAGGATAAGCTTAAACAGTTCGTTAATAGCCATGAAGGTCTGAAGCGTTATGAGCACGCAATTGAAGAGATCAATCTGCAGCGCCCTCATGTTTTGTCAGCTGCTGAGGAGAACTTGCTTGCCCAGGCTTCTGAAGTCACATCTGCGGCGAGCAACACATTTGGCATGCTGAACAACGCTGATCTCGAATTCCCTGTCATTAAAGATGAGAACGGCGAAGAAGTGCAGGTGACGCATGGCCGTTATATTCAGTTCTTAGAATCGAGCGACCGTCGGGTAAGAGAAGATGCCTTTAAAGCGGTCTATTCTACCTATGGCAAGTTCAAGAATACCTTCGCAAGCACATTAAGCAGTCAGGTGAAGAAGGACAATTTTTACGCGCGTGTACGCAACTATAAGAGCGCGAGAGAAAGAGCGCTGTCAGGCAATAACATTCCTGAGGCTGTCTATGATAATTTAGTTAATACCATTAACAAGAATTTACCGCTGCTGCATCGCTATGTCGATTTGCGCAAAAAGGTGCTTGGTGTAGATGAACTGCATATGTATGATTTATATACACCGCTTGTCAAGGATGTCAAGATGAAAGTCAGCTATGAGGATGCGAAGGACTATATGCTAAAAGGGCTCGCCCCTCTTGGGAAAGAGTACAACGACATTCTAGCAAAAGGCCTGAATAGCCGATGGGTGGATGTGGTAGAAAACAAAGGAAAGCGGAGCGGCGCTTATTCCTCTGGTGCATACGGCACTAATCCATATATTTTGATGAATTGGCAGGATAACGTAAATAACCTGTTTACGCTTGTTCACGAATTTGGCCACAGCATGCACAGCTATTTTACGCGTTCCTCCCAGCCTTACGTATACGGCGATTATTCAATTTTCGTTGCCGAGGTTGCTTCTACATGTAATGAAGCTCTGCTGAATGATTACCTTCTGAAGAACTTAGAGGATGAGAAGGAACGGTTGTACATCTTAAATCACTATTTAGAAGGGTTCCGTGCTACGGTCTTCCGCCAGACTATGTTCGCTGAATTTGAACATATCATTCATACGAAAGCGCAGAATGGCGAGGCATTAACAGCGGAAATGCTGACGAAGGAATATTACGATCTAAATAAGAAGTATTTTGGCGAGAACATGGTCATTGATGAAGAGATCGGGTTGGAGTGGGCGCGCATCCCGCATTTCTATTACAACTACTACGTATATCAATATGCGACTGGTTTCAGTGCCGCCACTGCTTTAAGTGCTCAAATTTTAGAAGAGGGCCAGCCGGCGGTAGACCGTTATATCAATGAGTTTTTAAGAGCAGGAAGCTCGGATTACCCAATTGAAGTATTGAAAAAAGCAGGGGTAGACATGACTACAGCCCAGCCGATCGAAGAAGCCTGCAAAGTGTTCGAACAAAAGCTGAATGAAATGGAAGAATTGTTATCCTAATAATGAAGCAAGTCCCTGGCGGTTACCAGGGACTTTTTTATTGCGGGCTAACTTATTACACCCTTTATTTTTTGTGATGGAAGCTTTTTGGCTGTTTTCTGTAAGAGTAGTGAGTAAATAAGAAACTGACAGCTAGTCCCCCAGCCATCGCTGCCATCGACCCGCCGGTCCTAAAGCCTGCTTCTGTTTCCTCATAGAAGTAGGGCTTCAGCCATTGAATATTAAAGGAATAGCCAATGTTAGCGAGCAGCGTGCTCACACATATAAATGAGACGATGCCAATCAGTACTATTTTAAGCAAGAAATCACCCCGCACTAATAGATAGATATATGGCTTATTATAGAGAAAGTTAACCTTCTGTAAAGCACTGATTCAATATACCGGGAATCTGTTATAAGACAGGTAGATGAAAACAACGGAGGGAACATAAGAAGCCAGCGGCAGTACGCTGGCTTCTTATCATGGGTTCATTTAGCCCTTCTTCTTTGTTTGTTGAGTAAATAAACAGGAATGAATAAAGTTAAGAACAATGCTGGTGCTGTCACATAAACAGGGTATAAATTCAGTAAGCCTAAAAGATTAAAAAAAAGGGCACATACAGCTAGCAAAAGGTAAAGCCAGACGCCGATCCATCTCATCGGGAAACCTCCTGTTGGTTCCAGTAAATGTTAGTTTACGCTTACTATTCCATTCTTATGACAAATGTGTGAAAAGCAGAACAAACTCTTGTGATTAGGCGGGGGAAATGATAATATAAAAGCGTGAAGTTGATCACAAGCAAACATATACCCCTTTGTTTGACCGTGAAAAATTTCTCCCATCCCCTTTGTTCGTAAGAAGAGGCCTTGCTTGTCAAGGCCTCTTCTTCTGTATGTGTATGATAGCGTTTTCAATTAAAAGCAAAAAAACGCTGTATCCATTGATACAGCGGCTCTTTTCTATTCACTTATATACTCCCATATGGAACCGAATTTTACTGGCACTTTACGTACCTTGCGTTGCAGAATAAGCTTTTTCATTTCTTTTTCTACTTCGCTTTTAGTTAAATTGTAGACTTCGGTGATCTCCTTCGTTGCTGTAAAGCGGAATTGCTTTAAGAATTCTTCCAGCGGGGGAGGAGACTTCGGTTCAGGCAGTTCCTCCAGCATTTCCTCTAAAATCTGCACGTAAATTTCATATGAGTATAGCCCTGTAATCTTAATGCCTTCTTCTTCGATATTCTCATTAAAGAAAACGAGTGTCGGTGTTTCATCAACATCCATTTCTGCTGAAATCTTTAAGTCGCACTGAAAGGCTTTAGCCGCGCTAGAGGAGTGGATATCATTTAAGAACTCTTCCGCATCCAATCCGGATTCTTTGGCACAGTGAGTCAGAACTTGAATATCAGAAATATTCTGGCGGTCAATGAAAAGAGCCTCCTGAATCTGCCGTAGGAACCGGCTTCCTGCTCGGCGACCCTGCAGCTCAGCCGCTTTGATCGCAATGGAAGCTAAGAATGGAGCCGAGATTGAATCCTCAAGCCAAAGCGTTCCATCACAGGACATGCCAGATCGTGCGGCAGCTTCATCCCACTTCTGTGCGAGGGATTCGTTATTGCTTTTCTTGGTGTTCAAAGAGTTCAGGTCAGCTGTCAGCACCTGCTTCAAGCGAAAATACTGACTGTATTCGATATAAAGTTTTCGAAGGACAGGCTCCATTGCCCAGCTATTTGGACAAAGAGGGTCCACGAACACATAGATTTCCAATGGTTTTTGATGGGCCGGACACATTTCGTTAATTAGCAACGGTGATCTCAATGGTTCTCACCCGGCTCTTCAGGCTGATTGATCATATGGTTAGCCGTCAGTTCAAGACGCTGGTAGAGAAAGTCACGGATGTCGCCTTCCAAACCTACTTCATTCATAGCTTCTCTCATACAAGAAAGCCAGGCGCCAGCGCGCTTTGCTGTTATTGGAAAAGGCATGTGACGTGCTCGGAGCATCGGATGGCCATGTTCATCAGTGTATAGAGAAGGCCCGCCTAAATATTGAGTCAAAAATTGCTTTTGTTTGCGGGCAGTTTCCGTTAAGTCATCAGGGAAAATTGGAAATAAATCAGGGTGTTGAGCAACCTTTGAATAAAACACATCAACGAGCTCTGAAAGCTTTTGTTCACCGATGTAGTCAAATGGTACTGTTGATTTCTCGCCCATACCAATAACTCCTTTATTCCTGTATTGTACAATCATTTTAACAAGGGGATTGTTATAATACAAACAAACTGCCTATGGCTATTTTTTACAGGGTCTTATGGACGATAGAAAAAACAGAAAACAGACGGCTTGTCTGCTTTCCATTTGACATTAAGCGTAGTAGCTGGAGGTGATTTTGCGAACGTAGTTCTGCGTTTCTTTAAATGGCGGAATCCCTCCGTACTTTTTAACATTGCCTGGGCCTGCATTGTAAGCAGCGAG
Source organism: Bacillus thermotolerans (assembly GCF_000812025.2). Lineage (GTDB taxonomy): Bacteria > Bacillota > Bacilli > Bacillales > Domibacillaceae > Quasibacillus > Quasibacillus thermotolerans. The sequence continues at coordinate 106,190 of NZ_JWJE02000007.1, read as the reverse complement.
AGCAAGCTTGATATTGCCATCGAATTGATCCAGCATTTGGCGGAGGTATTTTGTACCGCCGAATACATTTTGCTCAGGGTCATATACGTTTCCTACACCAAGGCCGCGGGCGGTGGCTGGCATGAGCTGCATAAGACCGCCTGCACCTACATGGCTTCTAGCATTTGGATTAAAGTTTGATTCCTGACGGATGACCGCCTGGATCAGTTTCTTTGGTACATTATATGTTTCGGCGGCCCGGGTAATAATATCATCAAAGTCTGTTTTCGGTGCCGGGCTGGCCTTTTGCACAATATCCGCTCCCGGGTTTGTCGGTAGAACAGCGGCTGGTGAAGAGTAGGGTTTGTCGGGCTGTGCGGATAGTCCGGATAAAGAAGCTGCAACTGATCCGCCCCCTTCGAGCTCCAAACCTTGCAAAAGAGCCTGCTGCAACACTGCTCCGAACACCTGACTCGGTGGGGATGTAGTGAATGAACGGTAGGTATTGGCATAAGCAGGAATAGACTGCAGTGTATTTGTGCCAAGCATCGTTTTCAGTAAATCACTGCTCATAATTCTCTCCTTATTCATCGCCAGAGGACTGGCGCATTTTCTCCATATAAAACCTTTTGACTTTATTATCGGTTGGCTTGGCGGGGATTTGATAGGTATTCAATAAGTTATAGAAGATTTCTTCTCCTTTTTTACGGTCGGTTACTTCATACTCGATTTCATAGTCCTGTTTATTCAAATAGAAGCTATGATCGAAAACGAGCGTACCTCCTTTAAATGGAACCTCTGCCCGCTTAGTCGACAGCGTGCCGAAATGTTTCAATGCCTTAAAATCGGTTATTAATGATTGAACAGCATTTTTGACGTTTCCTTCAGGGAAGATGCTTTTTTTTAACAGAGCATCTGCCTGGGAGCGGGTAAGGGTCTCATTCGTTTCCAGCAGTCCCTCATCGGCAGGTTCTTTTAATGTTAATTCGAAGTGTTCATTTTTTTCACGAATACGAAGCGCACACCCGCTTTCTTTTAGTTCGAACTGCGGTGTATCAAGGTAATGATTATGCTGCAGAACGAAATCCTCTGGCTGAACATGAAAAGCATCCATTAAACGGTGGAACTCTATCTCATTTACGCCGTTTTTAAACTCAATTTCTATTTCCTGGCTCATTGTTTCACCTCTTCAATTAATTTAAAACCTTTTATTTGGAAGGTGTAGAATGTTAAAATATAAAGTGACTTTTTGACAAATAACTCGCTTTGTTAAACAATTTTTCACGATTATTTTAGCACAGCAAGAATGAAAGGGGAAAAGAGTGAGTGAGAAAAACATTACATTTTACAAAAGCGGCTTGGAAGGGTGAACAGCTTATACTGCAGGCAGACTCTCCAGTATCCTTATCAGAGGTACATGCGGCGGGACAGATGGTTGTTGATTCCGATGCCTATGCTTTTGTTTATTTAGCAGAAGAAAACGATGAGTTTATTTATCTATACATACATGAATCAACCTGGACGGAGCTTCAGAAAGCGCTTGATCAGGAGGCTCGCCTGTTTGCAGAAGGAACAGAGGGAAAATTGGAGCTTGAAGGCTGGAAGGAAGAACTCTCCTATTTAATTAGCAACATTGAAGGAAATAGCAACTATGGAGATGAAATGGTCAGCAAAGTCGAATCTGTATTTTTGCAAGAGCAATAAAGAAGTCGGGCTGAGAGGGAAGAACAATGAGAGATTGCGAGGAATTTTTACTGCCTTACAAACAAGCGGTAGATGAGTTGAAGGTGAAGTTTCGCGGACTAAGAACCCAATTTGAGCGCAGCGATGAGCAGTCGCCTATCGAGTTTGTGACAGGTCGTGTTAAGCCGGTAGCGAGCATCCGTGATAAAGCGCGCCGAAAGAATATTCCGCTTGAACGCCTTGAAGCAGAGATGCAGGATATTGCCGGTGTGCGCATTATGTGCCAGTTTGTGGATGATATCAAAAAAGTTGTTGAGAAAATTCGTATGCGCAAAGATTTTAAGGTAGTAGAGGAGAAGGATTATATTTCTCACAACAAGCCAAGCGGCTATCGATCTTATCATATGGTTATCGAATATCCCGTGCAGACAGTATACGGAGAAAAGAAAATTCTTGCAGAAATTCAAATTCGGACACTGGCTATGAACTTCTGGGCAACGATTGAGCATTCATTGAATTATAAGTATGAAGGGCAGTTCCCTGAAGAAATCAAAACGAGGCTTCAGCGTGCAGCAGAAGCAGCCTTCCGTCTTGATGAAGAGATGTCGCTCATCCGTGAAGAAATCAAAGAAGCCCAAGCCTTTTTTTCAAAGAAAAAAGAACAAACGGATGATTGCTAAATAAAAAAAGAGAAAGAAGGTGGGGTCTGATGAAATTTGCGATCACGTCCAAAGGTGACAGCAAATCCAATGCGTTAATGCATAAGATCCGCGCATATTTACTGGATTTTAAATTGACATATGATGAACAAAAGCCTGACATTGTCATTTCTGTCGGCGGTGATGGCACGCTGCTCTATGCCTTTCACCGTTATAGCGGAAGGCTGGATAAAACGGCCTTCGTCGGTGTTCATACTGGCCACCTTGGTTTTTATGCTGACTGGGTGCCTGAAGAAATTGAAAAACTGGTCATTGCGATCGCGCGTACGCCATACCAGATTATTGAATATCCGCTGCTAGAAACCATTATCCGCTACCAAGGCGGCGGGAAGGAAACGCGTTACTTGGCTTTAAATGAATCAACAGTCAAAAGTGTAGATGGCACGCTTGTTATGGACGTGGAAATTCGCGGGGAGCATTTCGAGCGCTTCCGGGGTGACGGGCTTTGTGTATCTACCCCATCAGGCAGCACAGCTTATAACAAGGCGTTAGGCGGCGCTATTTTGCATCCGTCCATCCGTGCTTTGCAGCTTGCAGAAATGGCCTCCATTAATAATCGCGTGTTTCGGACTGTCGGTTCACCGCTCATCTTGCCCGCCCATCACACCTGCACGCTGAAGCCGGTCAACCGCCGTGACTTCCTTGTGACGATTGACCATTTGACCTTGCTCCATAAGGATGTTAAGTCGATTCAATATCGAGTTGCGAATGAAAAAATCCGATTCGCCCGCTTCCGCCCATTCCCATTCTGGAAGCGCGTGCACGATTCGTTTGTCAGCAATTAATCATGGGCTTTCAATTAACATGGCAAGCGTCAGCAAGTGATCAGGGAAAGCTGCTGCGAGAGTTTCTGGCTGAACAGCAGCTTTCCCGACGGGCACTGACGGATATTAAATTTGAAGGCGGCTTAATCTCTGTTAATGGACGCGAAGTGAATGTGCGCTATGTATTGCAGGAAGGAGATGAAGTAGCGGTTATCTTTCCGGAAGAAAGACCGAGTGAGGGTATCCAAAGGGAAGATTTGCCGCTTTCCGTCGTTTATGAAGATGATTACCTTCTTGTTATCGCTAAGCCGCCGGGGATGAATACCATTCCTTCAAGGGAGCATCCTGCAGGAAGCTTGGCGAATGGCCTGCTCGGTTATTATGCGAAGCAAGGCATACAAGCGACAGCTCATATCGTTACGAGGCTGGACCGGGATACGTCAGGTCTTGTACTCATTGCGAAGCACCGGCATGTTCACCACTTATGTTCGCAAATGCAGCAAGAGGGAAGAATCTCACGTGCATACGAAGCGTTAGCTGATGGTATGTTTGCTAGGCGGGAAGGTGTCATTGAGGAGCCAATCGGGCGCAAGCCGTCCAGCATTATTGAACGAGAGGTCAGAGAGGATGGGCAATATGCTTGCACAGCCTATGAGGTTGTTCGCGTATTTCGGAACTGCACGCATGTACGCCTCAAACTTTACACGGGCCGCACTCACCAAATTCGTGTTCACCTTTCCTATATGGGCCATCCCTTGCTGGGAGATGATCTATACGGCGGACCTGCCGGGCAGATCAGCCGGCAGGCTCTCCATTGTGGACAGCTCTCCTTTCAGCATCCAATGACAAAGGAGCAGATGAGCTTTTCTTTGCCTCTTCCAGAGGATATGAAGCAGGTAATCGACCAGCTGGAGGAGTAATCTAGGAAGACCTTATGAAAAAACAGCCCTGCTGCAGGAGGGAAGACAACGCAACATTCTCTCTTTCAGCTAGCACGGCTGTTTTATTTTTTTAATCTGGGATGGGACGGAACTTCTCAGGAACATGCGGCATAGAAGAAGAGACAGATAGGACGTCCTTCTCGGGATAGCGAAAAGCCGATAATTGCCCGCCGAACACAGCACCTGTATCAATATTAGCTGTATGGTTAACAAATCGTGCTTCTCTTACAGGGGTATGTCCATAAACGATCCAAGGTTTTCCGCTGTAAGTCTTAGCCCAATCACGCCGGGTTGGGTAGCCATCGGGGTCAGTTCCTCCGGTGATATCCCCATACAAGACAAAGGTTTTTACCTTGGAGGTGTATTTGCCGATATAGCTTTCCTTTATGCCTGCATGCGCGATAATCAGCTGGCCGTCATCAAGGACCTGGTAAAGGGGAGACTGCTCATACAGTGTCATAAACTTCTTTTTCACCCGCTTGTAGTCCCGGTTATTCAGTTCGTTCAGCTCGGCAACGGTTGTTTCCAGCCCGTTGTTAATCTTTACGTTATTCCCAAGAAACATTCGGTAGAGCTTATTGCAGTGATTTCCCGGTACATAGTAAGCAAGCTGCCTTTCCCATAGGTCATGGACAGTTTCGATAACTTTGACAGAATTTGGGCCACGGTCTGTTAAGTCGCCGACAAACCCAAGAATTCTTCCTTCAGGATGAATGGGAAGGCCTTCGTTCCAAGCATAGCCAAGCCGTTTGGTTAGTTCCTCAAATTCAGCAAAGCATCCGTGAATATCTCCAATGATATCAATGTTCATTACAGCCTCAGTCCTTTCATTGAAAAAAATAAGGGCGGGTAGAGTTTGAGCAAGCTCTTTTAATCTGTTTGCTATATAATAAAAAAGAATTATTTCAAAGAAGGAGGTCTTTGATGGAAGAGCATGCCTCGTTATTTTCACTCGTTATTGTTATTGTGGCCGCGTTTTTGACTCCTATTATTCTTCATCGAATGAAATTAAACTTCATACCAGTGGTCATCGCGGAAATTATTGTTGGTTTAGTAATCGGAAAGAGCGGCTTTGATATTGTTTCTCAAGATGTGTGGCTTGAAACCTTGTCAACACTCGGCTTTATCTTTCTTATGTTTTTAAGCGGCCTAGAGATAGATTTTACTGCTTTTTCCAATAAAAAGAAGGAAACTTCAAGAATGCTGCCAGGCAGAAAGGAACCTAACGCCTTCATGGTAGCGACGGTGGTCTTCGCGGGAATTCTCATATTATCATTTGTTTTATCTTATATCTTCGTTCTTCTTGGTCTAATCGAAGATGCTTTCCTGATGACGCTCATTATCTCGACGATTTCTCTCGGTGTCGTCGTGCCGACATTAAAGGAAGCTCATTTAATGAAAACCGTCATTGGACAAATTATACTGCTTGTCGCCGTTATTGCCGACCTTGTGACAATGATTCTTCTCGCCATTTTCGTTTCCATCCGCAGTGAAGGTGGGGGCAACTTATGGCTGTTGCTTGTCTTGTTTGCAGCGGGCGTTATTCTTTATTTCATAGCCAAACGCTTTAAGAATAAACCTTTATTTGAGACGTTGTCTACGGGAACCGTGCAAATTGGCACTCGGGCCGTCTTTACGTTAATGATTGTTCTCGTTGCTTTATCGGAATATGTAGGAGCGGAAAATATTCTTGGCGCCTTCTTGGCAGGGGTGCTTGTTTCACTGCTCGCACCGAATCATGAGCTTGTCCGTCAGCTGGACTCATTTGGATATGGTTTCCTTATTCCAATTTTCTTCGTTATGGTCGGAGTGGAGCTTGACATTTGGTCGATGCTCAGTGACCGGAATATGCTTATATTGATCCCGCTGCTGATGATCGCTTTCTTCATTTCTAAAGCGCTGCCTATGCTTTATTTGAGAAAATGGTATGATACAAAGACTGTCGCTGCTTCGGCTTTCTTACTAACTTCTACTTTGTCACTTGTCATTGCTGCTGCTAAGATTGCTGAACAGAGCGGTATCATCACTTCTCAAATGAGCGGCTTACTTATCTTAGTGGCTGTAATTACTTGTTTAATTACACCGGTTATTTTCAAAAAGATTTTCCCGCCTCACATGAAAGCTGAAAGACAGCTGAAGGTTGTGTTTGTTGGTGCTAATCAATATACGATGCCTATTTCTAAAGAGTTAAAATCCTCTCTATATGAAACGGTCGTTTACCGAAAGAGACAAAATGAGGCGTCTTCTTCCAGTCACTCGGCCTTTGATGTGATTGAGCTTGAAGAGTTAACGGAGAAATTTCTAGAGGCAGAAGGCGTGTTTGCGGCGGATATTGTCGTTGTGGCTACAGGTGATGAGCAGCAAAACGCGAGCCTGGCATTGGCAGCCAAAGCAAAAGGGGTGGAGCGTGTCATTGCGCATGTAGAAAGGGAGGAAGTAGAGAAGCAGATGATCGAGGGAGAAGTTGAAACGTTCTCTTACTTCCTGTCAGCGAAGGCGCTGTTAAGAGCGATGATCGAATCCCCAAGTATCATCAGTATCTTAACGAATAAGGAAACCTCTCTATACGAAATTGAATTAATGAATGAAGCTTACGAAGGTGTCGTGCTTAGACATTTCCCATTTACGGGCGATGTGATCTTTGTGCGGATCTTCCGGGGAAAGGATTCAATTGTCCCGCATGGGGATACGGAGCTGCACCTGCATGACCGGCTCATTGTTACCGGTTCGAAGGAATACGTAGATGAATTAAAACGTGAACTTGAATTTGATGAATAAAAAAACCGTTTCTGCCAGTCTAACTGATGGCAGAAACGGTTTTTTCTTTATGCGAGAATGTTGTAGCCGGAATCTACATAAATCACTTCTCCAGTTACGCCGCGGGAAAGCTGGCTAAGCATGGCAAGCGACATGTCGCCGACTTCCTCCTGAGTGACGTTCCGCTTTAATGGTGCCTTCTCTTCGATCAGTCTTAGGATATCGTTAAAGCCAGGGACGCCCTTCGCAGCAAGCGTCCGAATAGGTCCGGCTGAAATGGCGTTAATGCGGATACCGTTCTCACCAAGATCAAGTGCCAAGTATCTTACCGATGCTTCAAGTGAGGCTTTCGCGATTCCCATAACAGAGTAGCCTGGTACAGCACGCTCTGCTCCAATATAGCTCATCGTTACAATCGAGCCTTCCTCTGTCATGTATGGCCTAGCAGCCTTAGCTACAGCTATTAGCGAGTAGGCACTTGTATCCTGCGCGAATGCATAACCGTCTCTAGATGTATCAATAAAGTCGCCCTTTAAGTCTTCTGCACGAGCAAAAGCAACAGAGTGGACGATGCCATGAATGACACCAACCTTTTCGCCAATCTCTCTGAAGGCGTTTTGAACGCTTTCATCATCGTTTACATCACATTGAACCACCAGGTCGGATGGATACTCATACTTTTCAAGCAGTTTTGTGAGCTTCTGCAAGGAGCGGTCTAGACGGTATGTATAAATAACGTTAGCGCCTGCTTTATAGAGAGATTTCGCTACCCCCCATGCAATACTCCGTTCGTTTGCTACACCCATCACGACGATATTTTTTCCTTTTAATTTCAGTAAGTCCTCCATCTTCTTCCTCCAGTACACGAATTTTATTCTTCCTCTATACATTATATCTAGTTTTAGTATCTGTTACTATATGTGAACGGGATTTTCCTTACATATTTCTTGGAGGTTTTGTTTTCATGAAGAAGAAAGGATGAGCATATAAATAATTGAAAGCCTTTTAGGAGGTGCATTATGGAAAAGAACAAAAAAAAGCGCGAGCCGCTTCTGTATATTCAGCAGCCTGATTTTACCTTTCCAGATCCTGTTATGCAAAGTACTTATCATATTAAAGACGGGCAAGATGAGGAATTGAAAAAGCTGGAGAAAGAACTGCCGGCTTTAGAGGTGGAGCAAGTAAAAGAGGAACAGCTAAAGCCAGATGAATCATCTGAGCAGCCAATTGCCGATAAGCTTACTGAACAGCCAGAACAAGGAAAAGAAGAGCCTGTACATGAAGAAAGGCGGAAAGAGCGGCCATCTTGGATGAAGATCCAGCCTCTGAAGCGATTTCAAGATATGCATATAGACGAAAAGCTCCAGTATCTCACTAAACAGTTTGCCAAGCTCCCGTGTTTATTTGAATGTGGCGAAGCGTCGCATGCAGGCGTGCTTGTGGGCGTCACACCAGATCAAATAAGAGTTCAGACACACAACGATGGCGAGGTGACAATTGAGCGCAAAGACCTTAAGCACATTCGATTGCTTGGCTCATTTTAAGCGGAATGATGTAAGGATGGTTTTACGTGACATGAACAAGCAGGCTATTACAAATAAGAAAAGCAGCGGCCGGTATAAACCGCTGCTTGTTTATTAACGATGGCGACCAATGTTTAAGTCAACATCTCGGATGCACTGTACAGAGAGCAGTCTTGTTAAGTCGACAGTAATACAGTTCTGTGTTGCACGGAATTTTCTGATCTTAGCCGCTTTCTTAAGATCAATGCCGCCGTCTTCAGTAATATCCGCTACATCATGATCTTTTTCGAGCGGCGCTAGTACACGAAGGCGTGCGCAACAGTTGTTGAATACTTCTTCCACCCGGAAGAAAACAGATACACCTGATTCATCATAGTCATCACAATACTGATAGCCACCAGATGAATCGTCGCTACCTTTGCGATCGTCCCGGTGCTTATTTAAGTGGAAGAGAGCGAAGAATAGAGAACCATCTAGAGTGGTGAGAGTAAATACCCGTGTATCGGCATCGCGACGGTGACGTCCGGCTAAATCACCTAGAGGAGCAATTAAACAATCTTTGCAGTCTATACAATCGTCGTGATCGACTCGTTCATCCTGCAAGTCTTTAATGGCCCTAAGGACATCACATACACAGCCGCTGTGATGATGACGATCTTCATCATGGTTGAAGCAGCTCATTGTAAAACTCCTTTCTTAAATTCATTCTTACATTACTAACATATGGCGGCACGAAAAAATGGGTACGCATAATTGGTGGATTTATGAATAAAAATTTATTTTTTCTAAAAGGAAGGGAAGATGACTATTTCATTAGTAGAGTTGTTAATCCTAATGCTTGCTTCGTTTCGGCTGACACGGCTGATTGTATTTGATGAGATTACGGAGAAGTTGAGAGCGCCGTTTTTTAACGAAATCGTAGAGGTATCAGAAGCAGGCGATGCTGAGGAATACATTGTGCCGAAGAAGCACGGGGTGAAGGGCTGGATTGGAAGAGCTTTAAATTGCTATTGGTGTACAGGCGTATGGGCCTCGGCATTTTGCTGTATATTGTATGCGGCTATGCCTGTTTTGGGAGGCTTTCTGCTCCTAATTTTGGCAGTGGCTGGCGGAGCGGCTTTAATTGAGTTAGCTGTCCAGCAACGGATGGATTAACGAATGGCCGTCTATTTGCATATTCTAAAGAAAGAGGAGAAAAAAGGGTGTGAAACAGCAATGAAGAAATCCTCACCTCAAAGCAGCCGCCCGAGAAAAAAATCCTGTGGCTGTTCACCCAAGAAGAAGCCAAAGAAGTAAACAGCTCATCAGGGCCATTTGGCGGCTGTTCTTCTTAGAAAGCGAATGCGGGTCAGCGGGTTTATTGCAAGTCATTTGCTTCTTGTAAAAGAACGTCTAAACAGGCGTTCTTTTTTTGTTCTGCAAAAGCGAGGAGCATTTTGATAAATAAAAACGAGAAAACAGAAAAAACTATTCATAAACGGCAACAGAATGGAGGAGAAAGATGAAAGCAGTCGTTTATATATTAGCCATTCTCTTTTTAGTCGGCTGCAAGATGCCAGATGATGGACCGGACAGCAGGCTCGCCCTAATTAAAACGACCAATCCTGAACCGATCCAAATTGAGAAGGATGGAGCCTCTGTTGAAGGGATCCGCAATGAAGTCAATCAAGTAGATGAAATCTATGACGCAGCGGTCATTAAAGGAGATCATAATACGCTCGTCGCTTATAAAGTGCGGCATCTTGACCGGTTTCGTATGAAAAGCATTGAGAAAGAATTGAAGAAGCATCTAGAGGGCAAATATAAGGACGAAACGTTTGTTGTTTCAAGCGATTATAAAATCTTCTTAGAGGCTGTTCGGCTGCGGGAAGACATTGACTCAGGAAAAATCAACGATAAACAAGCAGATAAACGGCTTCACCAGTTAATCAGATTAAAGAAAGAACGGACATAAAGGAGAAGAGAAATGGCAAACAACAATGAGAAGAAAACACCTGCCCAGCAGCAGTATGACAAGATGAATCAAAAGCATGAAATTAAGCGGCCGGTTCTTAAAAACTGCTTGCGTGCGTTTTTTGTAGGGGGTCTTATTTGCATTATTGGACAGGCGATTACTTATTTTTATATTTATTTTTTCAATTTTACAGAACAAACGGCCGGCAACCCGACAGTTGCCACGGTAATCTTTCTATCCATGCTATTAACCGGCTTTGGCGTATATGACCATTTAGGTCAATATGCCGGAGCGGGCAGCGCTGTACCGGTGAGCGGTTTCGGAAATGCGGTTATTTCAGCCGCGATTGAGCATCGTACGGAAGGGTTTGTTCTCGGGGTTGGCGGCAATATGTTTAAGCTGGCGGGGTCTGTTATCCTGTTCGGTGTCTTTTCCGCTTTTGTGGTAGCGCTCATTAAAACCATTTTAATCCAATGGGGCGGACTATAACTGTTTACTAGCAGAAAGGAGGTCCTTCTATGCTTGGTATGTTCTTTTGGGCGTTTGTGATCGGCGGCTTGATTTGCGTAATCGGCCAGCTAATGATGGATATCGGCAAGCTGACGCCAGGGCACACGCTAAGTGCTATGGTTGTAGCTGGAGCGATACTTTCGGGCTTTGGATTATACGAACCGTTAATTGATTTTGCAGGCGCAGGGGCGACGATTCCCATTACAAGCTTTGGCAATTCACTAGTGATGGGGGCCATGCAGGAGGCTGAAGCGCATGGGCTGGTCGGTGTGTTGACCGGCATGTTTGAAGTAACGAGCTCCGGTATTTCTGCAGCCATTGTTTTTGGATTTATCGGAGCCGCATTATTTAAGCCTAAGGGATAAATGCCCATACGAATCCTCGACGTCTACATATAGTAGTATTGAAGACAGACAAAGCGAGGTGAATCTCATGGGCTTTGGCGGATGCGGCTACGGCGGTGGCTACGGCGGCGGCTACGGCGGACACGGCACATCAACATTCGTGTTGATCGTTGTTTTGTTCATCCTATTAATTATTGTTGGCGCAAGCTTTTACTGTTAATAACCAGTGAACTGACGGAAACGAAGGAGCATCGTTTTCGTCAGTTTTTTCTTTTTTGGTTCTGTTAAATATTGTAGTTAATGTATTAACCAAAGAAAAAAGCGAGTTTTGATATCCCGGCTTTCTTATTAAATTAATGTACCTGCTCATTAAAATATTTTAAATGCTAATACAACTAGGTAAAGGGTGATTCCGACAATCAACATACCAGCAAAAACATAACATATACTTGTAAAAATAAACGTAAAGAAGTCATAGATAGCCCCGGCTAAATCATCCATAAATTTGCTAATATGAATCCCTCCATTACTTCATGTATATTAACAGCTTCGATCTTCCTGCAAAGATCCCTTCTTTTCTCACTGCACGGCCTCGTTAGTGAAGGAAAAGAGTCAGTGGTGCTTAGCAGAGCTTTGTTTTTCATGAATTACACCTTTTCCATAGAGCTGCATAAGATGAAAGCATAGAAGGAGGGGGGAAGAAGAAGGTGGAAAACGGTTTTTTCAAGAATATTGAGCAGAAAACAGGTGTACGGATGACAGACATCATGGACCTCGTTAACTCTCTGCAAAACGCGGACTTTAGAGATGAACGAACGGTGAGACATATCATCAAGCGGGTGGCTGCTTTAGCAAACAAACCAGTGCCCGGTCATCTAGAGGATCAAATCGTTGACTCGATTGTGAAAGATGGCAACAGGCTTGATTTTCAGACGATCTCAGACATGTTAAACAAAAAAAGATAAAAATATTTTAGAAATAGGTTTATCTTTGGAAAAAGACGGGTAAAAATAAAAAATTTTATTTTGAGTGAGAAGGAGGGAAGATGATGGGATATATCCTGCCGGTTCCGCAATACCAATACATCCAATACCGCGAGCGTGTCACGAATGATACAGGCAGACGCTATTCTCAAGTTAGCCCCATAGAAAAGGCTGATTTTAAAGAGGCTCTTGATCAGCAGAGATATGCCGCATCCATCACTCCTGAAAAGCAGACCTCACCCCGTCGTTTACCGAAGAAAAAGCAGCATGAGCTTTTCCACAAACATCTTGCAAAGTTCAGCGGCAAGGGGGAACGGTTGGATCAGCGCACATAAAAAAGAAAAAGCTGTCTGATAAGTCCTGATAAGGAAACTTATGTAGACAGCTTTTTCTTTTTAAAATGTTTTTTTCATGGTTTTGTGAGGAATACCGGCATCCATGAATTCATCCGAAATGATCTCATAGCCAAGCTTCTCATAGAATGGAATGGCATGCACCTGGGCATCAAGCTTAACACCAGGCAGGCCTTGCCCTTTCGCGTGAGTCTCAAGAGCTTCCATAATTAGCCGGCCAGCACCTTTCTTGCGATAATCGGGAAGAATGCAGATACGCTCTGCTTTTCCCAGACCGTCTTTTGTACGAAAGCGGCCGGCCCCGCAAGGCTTGCCTTCATCGTACAGCACAAAGTGTGCCGCTTCCTCTTCGTGCTCATCGATCTCTAATTCGAGCGGAACGTGCTGTTCTTCTACAAATACACGCTTACGCACTTCATATGCGTCCTGCCGCTCTTTAGGTGATTGAACTGTAATGACTTTCACGAGAAATTAACCCTTTCCTAATACGAATGTTTCATACACTGTCCAAGAACCGTTATCTAATTGATACAGTAAATGGAAGCGGTCTGTTGTTTCTTCATGGTCAATCGAAAGCATTTGCAATGAGTTATACACATCATCATGCTCTGTAGTAGAAAGATCCTGTGCAATCGTTAAATGAGGAATGAATGCGTATTGCGGTTTGCCGCCGATCATGCTTTCTGAAGATAAATCCTCATGTAAAGCAGTTAACTGATCAATTGGATCAACTTTAAAGTAAACGACATTATTCACAGGATGGAATGATTTCACTTTGCTTACATGGAAGCTAAATGGTGCATGTTTTTTAGCAACTTCAGATAGTTGTGCCGTTAAGTCTTTTAAATCACTCTCTTCCGCCTCAAATGGTTCCTTTACTGTAATATGCGGAGGAACTAAGGAATAATGAGTGTCGTAACGCTTCCGGTAAGAGTTTGCTAAGTCCTGAAGTTTCTTAGAAGGAAAAATAACGACGCCTAATTTCATGATGATTCACACTCCTTAAAATGGTAAGAATCAAAACTATTTTTCCCATTATACCAAATTTTCTGCCGCTTCGGTAGGGAATGGTCTTGCATTATTCAAATATCATAGAAAGAGCACGTTTTAAATCAGGCTGCCAGTACTTCCAGGAGTGACCGCCTTCGAATTCCTCATAGAACATATCGAAGCCTTTTTGGTAAAGAAGGTCATGAAGTGCTCGGTTAGGCGAAAGAAAATCATCAACCTGGCCGTTGGTTCGAACAACCTCGGTTTCTTCAAGACCAATAACATGATACAGACTTAAGTGTTTATATTCTTCCGCCTGCTCTACAGCATTCATCACTTTATCATCTACATGCGGCGAATGCATGATTACCTTTCCGAATGTATGCGGGTATTGAAGAGCTGCTATTAATGAAACAGTCGCTGCTAGTGAGTCGCCTGCAAGTCCGCGTCCATGACTAACATTGTGCAGTGGATACCGTTCCTCCAGGAAAGGAACAAGCTCGTGAGCCAGAAAACGAATGTAGGCTCCCTGCTTCGAACCGTCTGGATGATACTTTTCCCAGCGGTCTTCCACATTGCGGTATGGCACGCCTACGATAATCAAGTCTTCGATTTCTTCCTCTTCCAGCAGCTGATCGGCTACCCTTGGAATGCGTCCTAATTGAAAATAATCCTTTCCATCCTGGGCAATAAGCAAGGCGTATTTATAAAGCGGTGAAAAGTTTGCCGGCAAGTAGACGAGCAGCTCGATTTCTTCCTCAAGCTCCTTCGAGTAAATGACAGCGTCCTCAATTGTGCCAGTTTTGTTTGACATTGCGCTCCTCCCCTCATGGTGAATAAATAACATCATCCAACCTCATTACAGAAGTATATTAACATAAAAAGGGAGAAGAGTCTTATCGTGACGCTTGCTGAAAGAAAGCATGCTCCCATTAAAAAAATGCCCTAAATGAGCATTTTTATCCCTAAAGGAGATGTTAAGCTGTCCGGCTGCTTCCGCGGGAATGAGCAGGGTAAGCCGCTAAAATATTTGAAAGCAAAAAACGTCGGTTTTGCTTCCGATAGAAACAGTATGCATAAACAGAAGAAGACGTCGTGGACTTCACTACGATTTTCCTCTGTGTGATGGTGCCATCTTGCGCTTGGTATATAATAATGAGCGGCAGTTGTTCCTGCCGGCTTCTTATGAATAAATGGTCCATACGATTCCTCCTTACCTATATTATACCGAACAAATGTTCTTTAATCAATAAGAAACAAGGTGAAAGAGGGAAGACAACTAAGAGTCACAAAAATATTTATTGACATTCCCCGTTACTTTTCGTATGATAGAACTTGTCAGTTGAATAAACGATTCCGTAGCTCAGCTGGGAGAGCGCTACCTTGACAGGGTAGAGGTCGCTGGTTCGAACCCAGTCGGAATCATTGGGTGCCAAACCCTCGAAAACCCTTCTGGAACAGGGGTTTTCCTACAGAACATCACTTTTTAAGTGGTGTTTTTTTGTGTTTATATCGTGTTGGTCACGAAATTCAGTAATGGCGCATATTCCCCCTACCAACATTGGCCGGGGTTTTTTTCTGTGTCCGTATACTCCACTATTTTGGAAGATGGCAGGAGTTACTTAGAGGCTCTGGTAAATACGATAGCTAAATTAACAAACATCCGAAATAAAAACAGATTGTTATTCATCTAATTCCCTTTTTCCTATAATGAAGATACAGTTAAGTCACCATGCTGCCAAAGGAGAGAGTGTGACATTGGTTTTAATAAATATACTTGATTACTCGCCGATATTTGAAGGCACCACTGCTCGGGAAGCGTTATTGCATACAAGGGATTTAGCACAGCTGGCAGACCGTCTAGGCTACCACCGGTACTGGGTGGCAGAACACCACCAAGTGTTTTCTGTTGCAGGAAGCACTCCAGAGATGCTGATGATGCAATTGGCTGCTTCTACCAGTCGGATACGAATTGGCTCAGGCGGGGTCATGCTGCCGCATTACAGCCCTTACAAAGTGGCCGAAAATTTCCGCATGCTGGAGGCCTTTCATCCAAATAGGATTGATTTGGGGATAGGCAGGTCACCGAGCTTTCGAATGGTTAACCGGGCCTTAAATGAAGCGAAAGACAGACGAATCCCATATGAACAGCAGGTGAAAGATCTATATAAATACCTGACAGACAATACAAACGAAGAGCATCGCTTTAGAGAGTTAAGTGCAACACCGGTCATCGAAACAACTCCGCAAATATGGCTGCTTGGCAGCGGGCCAAGAAGTGCACGGATTGCTGCGGAAAGTGGATCTGCCTACGCATTTGCTCATTTTGCCCCTCGCCCTAACTTAAACGGCCAGGAAATAGTCAGGGAATACCAAAGACAGTTCCAGTCCTCTTCTTTACTTAAGAAGCCAAAAGTTATGATTGCCGTCTTTGCGATTATCGCTGAAACAACCGAGGAAGCGGAGGATATCGCCCGGGCATTTGATTTATGGCTGCTTTCTGTTGAGTCCAGCCACCAGCCTCCATACTATCCATCCATTCAAACAGCTAGGGAACGCAGGCTGAGCATCTTTGAGGAGGAAAAAGCCATTCGAAATCGAACACGTATGATAATCGGTGATTCTAAACAGGTGAAGGCGGGGATAGAAGAAGTTGCTCACATGTATCAAGCAGACGAGATAACGATTATCCCGCAATTTTACGACGCCAAAAACAGAATGAAAGGAATAAAATTATTGGCAGAAGCATTTGGATTGAATACCGGTTGATGGAGAAGAGGAGGGAGGAACACATGAATATAAAAAATATCGTCATTGCAAGTCCTATGCATGAACAAATTCGACGTGTTATCGAAAAGGAAGAGTTGAGTTATCAATTCCGCTATTGTTCGGATGACGAGGTCACTCAGCATGATGTAAACTGGGCGGATGCTTTCGTCTCTTTTAATATGAAGAATGACTTTGATTACGGGCAGTTGAAATGGGTTCATTCTCTTGGAGCAGGAGTGGATCGGTTCTTATATAGGAGAGAGTGGCCTGAAAATGTGCTTCTGACGAGAACTATCTGCTCATTTGGACAGAGAATCGGGGAATACTGCTTGAGCTATCTTTTAAAAGACCTGCAAGAGCATAACCGATTTCATTCATTGAAAAAGCAGAAGAGCTGGCAGCCATACACACCAGGGCTGTTAAGTGAGCAACGAGTCATGGTCTTTGGTACGGGAGAAATTGGCCAAAAAACAGCTGAGATTCTGTCGTCGCTTGGTGTAGAGGTGCACGGTGTGTCATTAAGCGGAAAACAGAAACGTTTCTTTGAAGAGGTCGTGAAAGTGGAATCCTGCCACGCTCGGTTAAGCGAAATGGATTATGTTATTAACACACTGCCGCTTACTGAGCAGACAGAGGGTTTGTTTAATGAACACATATTTAATAAGTTGAACAGAGCGGGATTTATAAATGTAGGCAGGGGAGCAACAGTAGATGAGAAAGCCTTGCTGCACGCGCTCAATCAGCATTATGTACGGTTTGCCGTTCTTGATGTGTTTAAAGAAGAGCCTCTCCCTGAAACACATGAATTTTGGGAGCATCCAGGTATATTTATTACTCCGCATATTTCAGCCGTAACTACACCGGAGGAGGGGGCAGAGTGCTTCATTGATACTTTAAAGAACCTTGAGAACAATCAGCCCTTGCCTAATAAGGTTGATGTTCATAAAGGGTTTTGACACCGAAAACGCCCTCCGGCAGCCCGGCTTTGAAATAGAAAAACGCTCAGACCAAAAAAGTCTGAGCGTTTTTTAATAATGTCTCACTCAATGAAGGCATTCGTTAGCAAAAGAAGGATGAAAGCACTGTAATTATCAATGAACTGTTATAAACTTACATTCTCTGTCTAGTTGGCTTGCCTTGCGTGTATTTTTTCATTGCCGCTCTTGTTATTGGCTGAGCGATCAATAGCTCAATCCAAAACGCTATACCAGAACTTCTAAACCAGCTATGGAAGGGTTCCTAAAGTGTTTTTTTAGTAATACTGTCTTAGAAGGGCAAATAGACATTTATTAAGTTATTTAGCAAGCAAAACAGAGCAGCATTCATAAATGTAAGAAAGAGGGACAGTGGCAGATAAAAAAGATCTGCTACGTACGTCAACATGTACGGTTACTCTTCATAACTCAGCTGTTATCGGGGAGGGAGCAGGGTTTTTGAAGTATTTAAAAGGGAATGCCCTGCTGTATGGTTACTGGAATGAAAGGGCATATGCTAAAAAATATTACAGTCACGGGTTATTTCTAGGCGATAAGGTTCCTTTCATTCGGATCCTTACACTTTGTGATGGTTGTATCATGAATCATGTATGAAATACTGACCAATTTTTTAGGGGAATTAGACATTTAGCCAGTTATTTGATAAAATGAATGACAGTCATTCATTAGTTCGTATTTTGCAGGGGGAGATGTACGATGGCAGACCCGACGAAAAGAGAGAAAATATTGGCTGCAGCGATCGAGGTGTTTTCCGAATCGGGCATTGAGAAGGCGAAAATTTCCGATGTCGTTAAACGGGCTGGAGTAGCTCAAGGGACGTTTTATCTTTATTTCTCGTCAAAGCAGTCTCTAGTACCTGCTATTGCAGAACAGCTGTTAAAGGAGCAGTTCGCTTACATAAAACAGCAAATCACTCCCGAGACGAGATTTGAAGATCAAATTCAAAGTATGGTGGAAGCGACCTTCACTGTCACGAAGCGCTATAAGCAAGTGCTGGCTTTGTGTTATTCAGGGCTGGCGATTGGCGGGCTCATCACCTGGGAAAAGCTGTATCAGCCGTATTATGAGTGGGTGGATCAGCTGCTGGCTGAAGCGGTGAACCGGGGGGAGATCAGGTCGAATATCCGGCAAATTCGCGTGACCTCTAAGCTGCTCATTGGCTTAATGGAAGAGGCAGCCGAACAATTATACTTATTTGATGACAATGACGAACAGGCAGAGATTTATAAGCAGGAAACAATTGAATTTATTAAAAGAGCTCTTATGAAATAAGAGTTCCTTTCATATAATAATGACTGACAGTCATTCATACGGAGGAGAGTAGGCATGAAAGTATCTAAGGTGCTGCACACATCGGTATGGGGAGCACTTGCTTTTGCAGTTATTGGGCTTGTTTGGGGAATGATCAGTTCTTCGCAGATGATTTTGTTTGATGGAGCGTATTCAATGATTGGCGTCCTTCTGGCTCTTTTGTCTTTACTGTCGCTTCGTTATTTAAAAAAGGAAGACCAAGCACACTTTCCTTATGGAAAGGAGAGCATCGAACCGCTGGTTGTTATTATTAAATCAGTGATTATTAGCGTACTATGTCTGTTAGCGATCATTTCCTCTGTATCTGAAATAGCTGCTGGCGGGAGAGAAGTGGTGTTAAGCCACGCTCTCGGGTATGCAGCATTTTCAACAGCTGGTTGTTATGCTGTGTTCCGGTTAATGAAAACAAATAGCCAATCAGAGCTTATTAAAGCGGAGGCTGCACAATGGCTGATGGATACGTGGCTTAGTGCTGTGGTGCTGATTGGTTTCTTCATCGCTTGGGTGCTCGGACAAACGCCGTTGATTTTCCTTGTTCCTTACATTGATCCGTTCATGGTGCTAATTGTCTCAGGCTACTTCTTGACTGTTCCGTATTCATTGATAAAAACAAATGGCCGTGAGCTTCTGAGAATGACGCCAAGCAAGGACATACGCGAAAAGATTGCGTCAGCCGTTCAAGCAGTTAAATCCTCTTACCGGATGGAGGAGGCAGTATTGAGAACTTCTAAGATTGGCAAGACGCTTTATGTGGAAATCGATGTAGTCGTCAGCGAGAGATCGCTAGTGTACACAGTTGAGGAGATGGATAAGGTGAGGGAAGAACTAGAGGAGAAGCTCGCAGGCATTCCGCTTGAAAAGTGGATTACTGTATCCTTTACGAAAGATGTAAAATGGACGGTGTAATAGAAAATTGAAGAATTAAGACGAGAACGCTCAGGCAACCATGCCCTGGGTGCTTTTGTTTTTAGATAGGGAATATGTAGCGATGTACATACTATTCATACATTAGGTCATATTAAGATTGGGTGTTATGCACCTACTAACTTCGATGCGGAGGGATAGAAATGGATATTCGTGAAGGCTTAATTCCAACTGTATTAGGTTCAGCTGTGACAGCTACGGGGGACGCCATGAAACAAAGACCTCAGGCCAATCACACTGTTGCTGACATGTTATTTGGCTTCGGAATGGTCCACGTCGTACTAGGCGCTATTGACCTCGTAGAGCATCGTCGTTAAAGCTCAGGCAAGCATAATAAAAAGACCGGCTACTCATTTTAGCAGACGGTCTTTTTGTGAAACGGCTTCCTGCTTAAGCTCTTTTATAATCAGCCAGACACCACTGCCGTATATAGCCACAATAGCTAGCGGAACAAGGGTAAAGGCATAGTCGACGAGAAACCCGCCTAAAATGAGAGAAGATAAGCAGGTGGCTAAGGTGACGAATAAATAGGCTTTGCTTCTGTAGATCCACATGTACGGAAGAAAGTGAGAGCCGCCCAGGAGTCCGACTGTAAAAGGCAGGTACTCAGGGATATACATATAGACAATGATGAATACAGGAATAAAAAAGGCTTGTGGAGCGGCAACAATTCCTCCTAATGTAGCCAACGGATTATCCGTCGTTAAAAGCTGAATGTTCAGCAGCTTAGCGATCAGTAATCCGAGAGGAAAGATTGCTCCAAGCCCAATGACCCATATTAAATGGACAGCTGTCATTGGCAGGATGATTGGCATGAGTGCAAACAGAAGAAAAATAATAGCGCCTGAAAGAAGAATAGGATAACCTTTTTTAGACGATCGGGCAATGTCGGTTTGCAGTTTTTCGAGTGCCTGGTACATGTATCTACCTCCTTGTTTTACAAAATTTTCTTTCTATTACATTTTATCATGAGGATACATAAGTGAATAGAGACAGTTAAGAAGGAACAGCACTTCTTAGAAAGTATACGTAGGGAGGAAGGCGAGAATAACTGTAACTTATGAGAAAGAATAAATGCAAAAAACCCGCCAGCCGATTGAAATCAATCGTCAGCGGATTGGGCCGATACAGTTAATTAGCGATTGTTGCGGTTATTACGGTTATCATTGCGGTCGTTACGGTTGTTATTATTATTGTTGTTGTTGTTCAACTCATCGAATTCGTTATCAACAGAGAATTCAAGGTTGAAATTATCTACATCAAGCTCTCTGTTTTGGTTGTTATCATTGTTGTTATTACGGTTATTACGATTGTTGCGGTTGTTACGGTCGAAGTTGTTGTCTCTGTTCATGGTAAATTCCTCCTGAATGTTTGTTTTTTGATACTCAGCTATTTAGGTTGCTTGCAGGCCCGGAGCAGCATTTCATCATTAGCCAACTCTGTCTTTAAAGCAGAAAGGTTGATATGTCCCGCTCTGACTTGCCGTTTGGGTCTGATGGAGTGCTGCTCACAATTCTAATATGGGCACTCCTAATCAAAAGTATTCCTAAAAAATTTTTCACTTTCAGCTCAGCAGCTTTCATTCAATAAACTCTTTAAAAGTAAAGAGAGAACCTTTTATGCCTATCTTTTTGGGGTAATATAAGAGCATGTAACTTAAACAACTAAGGGGGATAAGCATGCCGTGTCAATCTAGCGAAGAGCTGAAGGAGTTAGTGGAGGAAGCGAAGAAGCATACGCCCAATGGAAGAGTAGCAAGCTACATCCCGGCGCTTGGAAAGGCTAACCCTAATGATCTATCGATTGCGATTTATTATCCCGATGGCCGTTGTATATCTGCTGGGAATGTTGAACAGGAGATTACACTGCAAAGTATTTCAAAAGTCATCAGCCTTGCGCTTGCTTTAAAAGACAGAGGGCCTGACTGCGTGTTTAAGCGAGTGGGCATGGAGCCCACTGGAGATCCTTTCAATTCAATTGCCAAGCTGGAAACAATGGCTCCTGCTAAGCCGCTGAATCCCATGATTAATGCAGGGGCGCTTGTTGTGACCCATATGATTAAAGGAGATTCAGTCGAGGAACGGTTTGAACGGCTATTGAGCTTTATTCGGGAAATGGCGAATGATTCATCAATTGGTTATTCTGAAGAAGTGGCGCGCTCGGAGTTTGAGACAGCGAACCTCAATCGTGCGCTCTGCTATTTTTTAAAGGAGCACAGGGTGATTAACGAGAATGTCGAGCAGCTGATGGACTTATATACAAAGCAGTGTGCTATTGAGATGAATTGCCTTGCCCTAGCAAGGATAGGACTGGTTATTGGAATGGATGGTGTTGATCCACAGACAGGTGAACAAGTACTTCCGAAAGATATAGCCCGTATTTGCAAGACCTTCATGGTGACCTGCGGCATGTATAATGCTTCAGGTGAATTTGCAATCAAAATTGGGATCCCTGCCAAAAGCGGGGTATCCGGAGGAATCATGGGAGCCGTACCGGGAAGATTTGGAATTGGCATTTTTGGACCGGCGCTGGATGAACGCGGAAATAGTATTGCAGGAATTAAGCTATTAGAAATGCTGTCTAACAACTATAAGCTCAGCATGTTTTAGATAAGCGAAAGAGAGAGGTGCAGCCGATACACCTCTTTTTTTAAAGAAAAGAGATTAATTATTAAGAAAATTAAAATAACTATCTTGAATAACGAGAGCGCCCTTCTGTATAATGAGCCTACATGAATAAATGACAGAGCGGCCGGGGGAGGAAAAGCTGGCTGGTTTGCTCTTAAGGAGGGGCCATGGATAAAAATCATCGGATTCATTCAGGGATAAGAGACATGACGAAGCATCTCAATCTCAATACAGCCAGCGCTGGACTAGTGGCTGCTGTATTTGGCTGCACAGGGCCTGCACTTATTATTATAGGCGGAGCGGAAGCCGGCGGGTTATCTCATACAGAAACCATTTCGTGGCTGTTTGCTGTTTACTTCTTCGGCGGGCTGTTGGGAATGTATCTATCTTTAAAATACCGGCAGCCGATCGCTGGAGCCTATTCAATTGCCGGGGCTGTGCTGGTGGCGGGAGCATTAACGCATTTCTCACTAAGCGAAGCAGCCGGAGCATATGCCGCAGCCGGAGCTCTTGTCTTCCTGCTTGGAAAAACCGGTCTTGTCGAAAAAGCGATGCAATGGATCCCGGTCCCGATCGTGATGGGGATGATTGTTGGGGTGATGATTCGGTTTGCTACAGAAATGGTAACAGCTGTGGAGGCCGCCCCGCTCTTGGCTGGATCAGCAGTGGTGACGTATTTGCTATCTTCCCGGTTTATTAAGAGGTTCCCGCCTGTGCTCTCCGCTCTCCTTGTTTCTATGCTGTTAGCAGTGGTGATAAAGCAGTTTAGCGTTCAAGGAATGGATAGCACCTTTTTAGTTCCTGAGCCTCTGATGCCAGCCTTTAGCGTAGAAGCAATCATATCCATTGGGCTGCCGCTCGCATTGCTTGTGATTTGTGCGGAGAATGCTCAGTCGACGGGTATATTAATGGCACAGGGGTACAAGCCGCCCGTTAGCGCTATGGCTATATGGAGCGGAATCGGCGGATTCATCGCCTCCTTCTTTGGTGCGCATGCGGTCAATACGGCCGGACCTATGACAGCAATTTGTGCATCGGATGAGTCTGGGAAAAAGGAAGGCAGATATGCAGCCGCCGTTGTGAATGGAGGGGTGTTTGCGGTATTTGGGGTGTTTGCAGCTTTCGTTGTTCCGTTTGTGGCCGCTATGCCTGCAGCGATTATCAGTGCCATTGCCGGTCTTGCCATGATTGGCGTATTGCTTAGCTCTTTAAAGATGGCTTTCTCGGACAGCAAGTTTCAAATGGGAGCCTTTTTTGCCATGATTATCGGCATGTCAGGAGTGAACTTTCTCAGTATCAGCGCTCCGTTTTGGGCTATTATTGGGAGTTTGGCGGTATCACTGATTATGGAAAGAGAACACTTTGAGCGGAAATCGGAAGAGAAGGAAGCTTCGGAGCGATCCAGTGCGTAATAGTAACGAAAAAAGCTGTTCCCGCCAAAAACGGAAACAGCTTTTTCATTATCTAATGGCTGCAATGATTCCTTCTTCATCGTCTAGCAGCAGTTCGATCCCAGCTTCATACGGATCTCTATTCAAATATTCAGCGAGCCAAATGCGCAGTGCTTCAATTAAGTTGCTCATAACGAGAATCTGCTTTCGGCCATTCACAAACGTTTCAGCCGAGAAGCCGTAATCGTCGTCATACATAAGCTCGACTTCTACGTCTTCAGGCTTTACCTGTTTTTTGCGCGCGATATAGACACAAACGGAATTGATAATATCCTGCTCAGGAATGATTAGCTTCTCCATGGGTTAGGATCCTCTTTCTTCTTCTTATCCATGAAAAAGACAACAATTTTGCGGATGACCATAATAAGAGCAACTACAGCTAACACGTTAACCATCAGTCCAAGAAGAGAGCCAAGCACACCCATATTAGCCAGCAAGCCGCCGAATAGAAGGCCAGCTAGTCCACCGAGCATCAGGCCTTTCATCAGGCCGCCAGATGAAAAGGCGCCTTTTTGTTTTTGGTTTGCCGCTGACTTATTCGTGGCAGCTGTATCTTCTTTCTTATTCTGGAAGTTGGAGTTATTGTTATTAATGCCGCTGTTGTTAGTATTGAAGCTCTTCTTGCCGGATTTGTAAGATTTCGCTTCAACGGTTGTTGCATGATCCTGGAATACTTCTGCTCCTGCTGGTGCAAACATAATAGTTGTTGCAAGTAAAGCTGCAAACAGTCTTTTCATTTCTTTTCCCCCTATATATTAAGTAAAATAATGGTGTGTAAACAGGTCAGACTGAATTCACTTTCCTCTATTCTATCAGTCTAACAATATTTACGGATGAAAGCGAAAGAAGTTTCATCTTTTTCGACATTTTTTTCGTTTTTTATTTGGATTTATTTAATGGCTCATCAAGAGGAGTAAACGACAAGGAGGTAGCAGAATGGATCTGAAATTGAAAGGGAAAAACGTATTAATTACTGGAGGATCGAAAGGGATTGGGAAAGCGATCGCAAAAGCTTTTTTAGCCGAGGGAGCGAATGTTGCGATTGCGTCCCGTGGCATCGGTGCATTAGAGAGGACAAAGGAAGAGCTCGGCGGGCGCGTTTCGATCATCCAGACGGACGTGTCAAGTGCAAGAGAACGGGAAAAGCTTATCGACTCATTTGTCGAACAGCACGGATCTATAGATGTTCTAATTAATAATGCAGGCGGCAGTACAGG
The DNA here is from genome assembly GCF_000812025.2 of Bacillus thermotolerans. GTDB lineage: Bacteria > Bacillota > Bacilli > Bacillales > Domibacillaceae > Quasibacillus > Quasibacillus thermotolerans. The sequence goes on along the minus strand of NZ_JWJE02000007.1, from coordinate 81,396 downwards.
CAGCACGGCCGCAGAAACAGACATGGAACTCTTTTACCGGGCCATGGAGCTGAATTATTTCTCGGCTGTTCATTTAAGCAAGCTGGCTGTGGAACAAATGAGACGTAAAAGCGGGGGAGCAATCATTAACATTACGTCCATCTTTGGCAGGGAAAGCGGCGGAAAGGCTACTTATAATAATGCTAAGTCGGCTCTGATCAGCTTTACGAAGTCACTCGCAGATGAAGTGATTAAGGATGGGATTCGCGTAAACAGTATTGCCCCGGGGAGTATCCTGCATGAGACAGGAAACTGGAAGAAGCGCCTTGAGGAAAATCCAGAGCGTATTCAGGCATTTGTGGAAAACGAAATTCCAGCTGGCCGCTTTGGAACACCAGAGGAAGTAGCCAATGTGGCGGCTTTTTTGGCGTCAGAGAAGGCTTCCTGGATTGTCGGTGCCAGCATTAACGTGGATGGCGGACAATCAAGGATGAATTTCTAAAGAGAAGCTATAGTGAATAGAACCAGGCAGTTCGGGGCAGGATAAGGAACACTACTTCATAGAGGAGGAGCTTTATGAGCATTCGTTATTGCTGCCCGAACTGCCGGACGAACCGGTCAAGATTTAACATCATTGAACAAGCGGTTCAAGCCGTCAGACTCGATCCTCAGACAGGAGAGGTGCTGGAACGGTTTGAGGGATCGGAAAGCCCGGGTCCATTTCACGCGGCTTACAATGGACCAGAGCGGAGAGTACAATGCGGCTCTTGCGGGTTAATTGAAGATGAAATAACATTTATTAAATTCGGTGAGAAATAATCCCGCTTCTATAAAGAAAGCGGGATTTAATTTATATATAAACTGTTGACAACATACCTATGAGGGTATATTATAAGTCTGTAATTAAAAAATCCTTGAAAATTATCGGGAGGGAAAACAGGCAAAAATGGTAGTCATGATTCTTACTTTGCTTATTCTAGCAGTTATTTATTATAAAAGATATATCCCAGTTGTAGGTGTTCAAAGCGCAGATGTCAATAGTCTTGATAAAGAATCTGTGAAAGTTGTAGATGTCAGAGATTATAACGAATCATACAAGGACCCGGTAGTAGAAGCAGTGAATATGCCGATTGCCTATATGAAGCGGAATTACCATGAGATTGCTGGAAAAAACATTCATGTAGTGGCTGCCGATGAATTAGAAAAAAACATGAGCATACGCTTCTTCAGGAAAAGAGGCATTCACGTAACTAGCTATACATTAATGAATTAAGAGTATAGTCGAGAATGGAGGAATTCTCTATGGAATACAACGATCAAATGAAAAATAGGGTAAAACGTATAGAAGGTCAGCTTCGTGGAGTCTTAAGAATGATGGAAGAAGAGAAAGATTGTAAAGAGGTTATTACCCAGCTGTCAGCGGTTCGTTCGGCAGTCGATCGGACCATTGGTGTTGTCGTCAGCTCTAACTTAGTTGAATGCGTAAAGGACGCAGACAAGAATGGCAGGGAAGCGGACGAGCTCATTGCAGAAGCGGTTAATCTTCTTGTGAAAAGCAGATAAAAATAAAAAAGTTGACATTCTTTTTTTTAACAGTTAATATACCCCTATAGGTAATTAGGGTTGAATAACAAATGGAGGAATGAATAATGAACGTAGATAAATTAGTAGATGCAAAAGGTCTAGCTTGTCCGATGCCGATTGTAAGAACAAAGAAAGCCATGGATGGACTGTCATCTGGTCAAATATTAGAAGTTCATGCCACAGATAAAGGCGCAAAGAACGATCTAACTGCTTGGGCAGCATCAGGTGGACACAGCTTATTAAAACACGAAGAAGAAGCTGGTGTATTAAAGTTCTGGATTCAAAAAGGGTAAATTTTTTTAGTAATTTTTATACCCCTACAGGTAATGGTAAAATTAATAATTAGGAGGACAACAAATGAGCGAGAAAAAAACAACGAATATCATTTTATTCAGCGGAGATTATGACAAGGCGATGGCGGCTTACATTATTGCTAATGGAGCAGCAGCTTATGATCATGACGTAACGATCTTCCATACATTTTGGGGATTGAATGCTTTGCGAAAGGACGAACAAATCCCTGTGCAAAAAGGATTTGTGGAGAAAGTATTCAGCAAGATGATGCCGCGTGGTGCAGATAAAATGGCACTTTCGAAAATGAATTTCGCAGGATTTGGTCCGAAGATGATCAAAGGTGTGATCAAGAAGCACAACGCCATGACGCTTCCGCAGCTGGTGGAAATGGCGCAAGAGCAGGACATTAAATTAGTCGCGTGTACAATGACAATGGACTTACTAGGTCTTCAAAAAGAGGAGCTATTAGACGGCGTGGAGTACGCAGGAGTAGCAGCTTATTTAGCGGATGCAGAAAACGGGAATGTTAACCTATTCATCTAGCGGCTGCATTCATAGCAGGACACTTCTTGGAAGGAGGAGATAGGCGTGGAATATATCAATTATATTCTAATGGCTTTCTTAGCGTTCTTTATCATTCAGCGTGTTATGCCGGGGAAGGGAATTAAACAAATATCCACGGCCGAGCTGAAAAGTGAGCTGAAAGATTCCGCTAAGCAATTCATAGATGTGCGAACACCTGGAGAATTCAGGGGGAACCATATTAGAGGGTTCAAAAATATTCCCCTTCATCAACTTTCGAATAAAGCACAGCAGCTTTCTAAGGAAAAGGAAGTTATAGTCATTTGTCAAAGCGGAATGAGAAGCCAGAAAGCAAGCAAAATACTAAGGAAACAAGGGTTTACTAAAGTAACGAATGTAAAAGGCGGCATGAGTGCCTGGTCTTAAGAAAGGAGACTATTCAATGAAAGAACTAACTGCAAAAGAAGTAGAACAGATGCTTAATGAAGGAAAAGACTTAAACATTATTGATGTAAGAGAAACAGACGAAGTAGCAGCGGGGAAGATCCCTGGGGCTGAGAATATTCCATTAGGATTGCTGGAGTTCCGTATGCATGAATTGGATCCATCCAAAGAGTATGTAATGGTTTGCCGTTCAGGGGGCAGAAGCGGCCGTGCTGTTCAGTTTCTTGAAAGCAGAGGGTTTCAGGTAATTAATATGAGTGGCGGCATGCTTTCCTGGGAAGGAAAAACGGAATAACTTTTTACGCGTATAAATACCCGTAAGAAAATAAATAGGAGGTTCCAGTATGGAAAATATGACAGTAAATGTTCAACTAGATGCAAAAGGATTAGCTTGTCCAATGCCGATTGTAAAAACAAAAAAAGCTATGAAGGACTTAGAACCTGGTCAGGTGATAGAGGTACAGGCAACTGATAAAGGATCCAAGGCAGATATGAAGGCATGGGCAGAAAGCACAGGTCATCAATATTTAGGAACAATCGAAGAAGGCGATGTATTAAAGCATTATTTGCGTAAATCCTCCGAGGAAGAAGCAGTTGAGAGAAAACATCCGAATGTCATCGATAATAAGGGGCTTGAGAAGAAGCTGCAGGAGAATAACAGCCTGGTGGTGCTTGATGTACGGGAAACCGCGGAATATGCCTTTAATCACATTCCAAGCGCCATTTCTATTCCGCTCGGTAAGCTGGAGGAACGTATGAATGAACTCAGTAAAGAAGCAGAAATCTATGTTGTTTGCCGCACAGGCAGCCGCAGTGATCTTGCTGCTCAAAAGCTGACTGAAAATGGATTTGAACGTGTCATTAACGTCGTACCCGGCATGAGCGAGTGGACGGGCGAAACTGAAAGTATTGAGTAATGAGAAAAGAACCAAGGTATAGGAGGAATACAGTATGTCAAAAAAAGTAGCGATTATTGCAAGCAATGGCGGGTTATTTGATGCCTACAAAGTATTTAACATTGCGACAGCCGCGGCTGCGACTGAGCAGGAAGTTACAATTTTCTTTACCTTTGAGGGATTAAACCTGATCCACAAAGAAGCTCAAGAGGAGCTGCCAATCCCTGCAGGAAAAGAGCATTTTCAAGAAGGTTTTACGAAAGCGAACGTTCCGACGATTCCTGAATTGTCAATGATGGCTCAAGAGTTAGGCGTGAAATTCATCGGCTGTCAAATGACCATGGATGTCATGGGGCTAGAAAAAGACCAGCTTATAGACGGAATAGAAGTTGGTGGAGCTGTCACATTCCTAGAGTACGCAAAAGATGCTGATATTACATTAACATTTTAATCATCTAATATTTTTTTAAATAAAAATATACCATAGGGGGTAATTAAATGACTGTACATGTAATGACACCAGAAGAAGTAACAAAAAAAGTGATTAACAAAGAAGAATTGTTTATTTTGGACGTGCGCAACGAAAGTGATTTTCAGGATTGGAAGATTGAAGGAGCTAACTTCCAATATTTAAATGTCCCATATTTTGAGCTATTGGATGGCGTGGAAGAGATCTTGAGCAAGTTTCCAGCAGATAAAGACATCCTAGTTGTATGTGCGAAAGAAGGATCTTCCGTTATGGTAGCTGAAATGTTGTCTGAAGCTGGATTAACCGTTTCTTATTTGCAAGGCGGAATGAAAGCATGGAGTGAGTATTTAGAGCCTGTGAAAGTAGCGGACTTAAAGGATGGCGGGGAGCTTTACCAGTTCGTCCGTATCGGTAAAGGCTGTTTATCCTACATGATCATTTCAAATGGAGAAGCGGCGATTATTGATGCGACTCGGATGGCAGATGTATATGTAGACTTTGCAGAAAGCAAGAAAGCTGTTGTTACACACGTATTTGATACACACCTGCATGCCGATCACATTTCTGGTGGAAGAATGATTGCGGAAAAAACGAAAGCGACGTACTGGCTGCCGCCAAAGGATGCAGAGGAAGTAGTATTCAGTTACGAACCGCTAGAGGACGGCAATGAAGTGATGGTTGGCCGCACACCCATCCGCATTCATGCCATGTACTCTCCAGGCCATACAATTGGCTCCACTTCCTTTGTTGTGGATGATCAATTCTTAATGACAGGCGATATCCTGTTTATCGACTCCATCGGCCGACCAGACTTAGCCGGCAAAGCTGAAGATTGGGTAGGAGATTTGAGAGAAACATTGTATACACGTTATAAAGAATTGTCTGAGGAGCTTGTGGTTCTTCCTGCACACTTCATGATCATTGATGAATTAAATGAAGATGGCTCTGTTTCTGAAAAGCTCGGTGTGCTATACGCCAAGAACCATGGTCTGAATGTAGCAGATGAGGCAGCGTTTAGAAAGCTTGTAACCGAGAACCTGCCGCCTCAGCCAAACGCTTACCAAGAGATTCGTAAAACAAATATGGGGAAAACCACCCCTGATACAGAGCAGCAGCGTGAAATGGAAATTGGACCAAACCGCTGCGCGGTCCGTTAATCGTACCTTCTAATTCAATTAAAAAGGAGTGCAGAAAGATGAACACAGATAAATTTTTAGATGCAAAGGGATTGGCTTGTCCAATGCCGATCGTACGAACAAAAAAAGCAATGGATGAATTGTCATCCGGCCAGGTGTTGGAAGTTCATGCGACAGACAAAGGAGCAAAAAATGATATTACTGCCTGGGTTCAATCAGGCGGGCATGAGCTATTAAAGCAAGAGGAAGAAAATGATGTATTAAAGTTCTGGATTCAAAAAGGCTAATAAGAAAAGTGCAGCCGTCTTCGGCTGCACTTTAGAAAGGAGGCCGCACGGTGGATATTGGCTTTATTATAACTATTTTTCTCATTGGCTTTATCGGCTCATTTCTTTCCGGAATGGTAGGAATCGGCGGATCGATCATTAAATATCCAATGCTTTTATACATTCCTCCTTTACTCGGGTTTACAGCCTTTACAGCCCATGAAGTATCCGGAATCTCAGCTGTGCAGGTGTTTTTCGCAACCATTGCAGGCGTGTGGGCTTACCGCAAAGGGGAATATTTAAATAAGAACTTAATTTTGTACATGGGTATCAGCGTCTTGATCGGCAGCTTCGTCGGCGGATACGGCTCTAAATTTATGCCGGAAAGCGGCATTAACATCGTGTACGGCGTATTAGCATTAACGGCAGCCATCATGATGTTTATCCCGAAGAAAGGAATAGATGATATTCCTCTTGATCAAGTAACGTTTAATAAATGGCTGGCAGCACTTCTGGCATTCATCGTAGGGATTGGTGCGGGCATTGTCGGAGCAGCTGGCGCCTTCTTGTTAGTACCTATTATGCTTGTTGTTTTAAAGGTACCTACACGAATGACGATTGCTTCTTCTTTGGCCATTACATTCATTTCTTCTATTGGCTCAACAATCGGAAAGCTCACAACAGGCCAAGTGGATTATTTTCCCGCTTTGATTATGGTCGTTGCCAGTTTAATCGCTTCACCGCTCGGAGCAGCGATCGGCAAAAAGATGAACACAAAAGTGCTGCAGATGCTGTTAGCTGTACTCATATTAGCGACGGCAATAAAAATTTGGGTTGATATTTTGTGAGGCTATATAATAGCCTCTTTTCTTATTACATGTGACAATAGTGACAAAGCTGTTGTGGAAAGGAAGGGTGCTAAATGAATATGTGGCATGAGCGGTTCCGTAATGAAAACTATGTGTATGGAACAGAACCGAATGAGTTTATCGCAGAGACTCATAAGAAGCTTCATTTATCTGGTGATGCATTAGCTATTGCAGAAGGAGAAGGCCGGAATGCCGTGTTTCTCGCAGAGCAAGGGATGAATGTAACAGCCTGGGATTACGCAGAATCAGGACTTGAGAAAACGCAAAAGCTTGCGAAAGCTAGAGGCGTTACACTTTATACAGAACTCGTTGATCTGAATAAAGCGACATGGAGAAGAAACCAGTGGGATGAAGTAATATGTGTCTTCGGACATTTTCCGAGAGACTTGCGAAAGCAAACATTAGAAGGCGTGAAGGAAGCGGTAAAGCCGGGCGGCTACTTTGTAACAGAAGTGTATTCTATTCACCAGCTTCCCTATAAAAGCGGAGGCCCGAAGGAAATAGAGCTTCTATATACTCCAGAAGAATTTTGGACTGTGTTCTCTGACTGGCGTATTGTGCATTTCTTCATGGGAGAGGTGGTTCGCCACGAAGGGGAACTGCACAACGGTTTGTCTCATGTCATTCAATTTGTCGGGCAGAAGCCAGCGAAATAAACATGGAAGGCTTTTTCTACCCGCCTTCCATGCTTCATCAATTACTCGCCTGCTGTGTTAAGCGCAAACGCTGCGGACTTGTTGTTCCTGCACGCTCGATAATGCCTCTCGCTTCTAAGTCCAGTTTGACGGCTGTGCAATGCCAGGAGGGAGAGCCGTCAAAGGTGTCGCGCAGCTGATGGACAACTTCGTTCATTAATTCTTTAAATGTAATGCTTTCTCTTTCACGGACGATATTCAAGATCGTTTCTTTGACCCTCTCGTACTTATCTAAATCAATGGTCGCCCCTTTTTTAGAAGGATTGGGGTTTAATAGCTGAATTTTTTCTGCCATGGAAGCACCTCGCTATGTTTCATATTAGCGATTGTAACATGATGGGAGCTCCCTTGAAAAAGAATAAAAGAACGATAAGCAGCGCCTCCTTCAGTGAAGAGGGCGCTGTTGCTTCGTGTCGACGAAAAGAGTGCCATCCTGCTGTACTTCAGCGTAGAAAACATCTGAAACAGAATTGACCCCGGCTTTCTTTAACTGCTGTTCCAGCCATTGCATATCAAGCTTTAGTTTATTCAGGTTATCAGTTAACACAGTACCGTCCGATACAACTTCAGTAGCAAGCGGAAATACCTTTGCCTTTGGCATAACCATGTTATCTCCTTTTGTTAACGGCTGAACGGGTTCCTTTGGCAACACCGAAAGCTGGCCGTTCGTCTCAAATATGGCATAATCTACGTCAGCGACGGAAAAAATATTTTTCTGTCGGAGCATAGCATTTAGAGAGTCTAAATCAAGCCGGCTTTGCCGCATGGCAGATTCAACGATTTTGCCTTCCTTGATCACAATGATTGGGTCGCCAGTAAGGATCTTTCTGCCTTGTTTTGACTTAATGTCGATGAAATCCATGAGAAGTGTATAAGCTGCCCATCCAGCTAAAGCGATTATGCCGTTGCGGATACTTACATTTTGATTGACCACGAAATTAGCGGCGATGGAACCGATCGCAATCGCCGACACAAAATTAAAAAATGTCATTTGGCTGATTTCTTTCCTGCCCATAACTCTTGTTAAAACGAATAAAGCAATAAAGCCGAGGGAAATGCGGAGTATAAGCTCAAAAATATCCATTCAATCACCAGTCCTTAGTATTTTTTCATAATTTATTTATCTGTTCTTTGGTTTATTTTTATGCGGTATGATTTGGAGCAGCACTTGCAAGAAATACATTTAAGGAGTATATTCCTTAATGTATTTATATCCTGCAAATATAAATAGATAGGTGGAAAAAATAAGATGACAGAAGTTAAACCATATAGAATATTGCTTTATTATATGTATGTGCCGATTGAGGATCCGGAAGCATTTGCAAAGCAGCATTTAAAGCTTTGTAAGGAGCTTGGGCTGAAAGGGCGGATTCTAGTAGCAGAAGAAGGAATTAACGGTACAGTATCCGGAACAGTCGAACAGACTGATCAATATATGAGGGTAATGAAGGAAGATCCCCGTTTTGTGGATATGGTATTTAAAATCGACGAAGCAGAAGGCCATGCGTTTAAGAAAATGCACGTTCGTCCAAGAAAGGAAATTGTGACGCTTCAATTAGACGAAGACATCAACCCGCAGGAGTTAACGGGCAACTACTTAAGCCCGAAGGAGTTTTTTGAAGCGATGCAAGAGGAAGATACGATCGTCATTGATGCGCGAAATGACTATGAATATGATCTAGGTCATTTCCGAGGGGCTATCCGCCCGGATATTAAAGCCTTTCGAGAGCTTCCGGATTGGGTTCGGGAGCATAAGGAAGAGCTTGAGGGCAAGAAGATTCTTACCTATTGCACAGGCGGGATTCGCTGTGAGAAATTCTCCGGCTGGCTAAAGAAGGAAGGGTTTGAGGACGTGAACCAGCTTCATGGAGGCATCGTCACGTATGGAAAAGACCCTGACGTTCAAGGCAGGCTGTGGGACGGTCAATGCTATGTGTTTGATGAACGGATCGGTGTGCCGATTAACCAGACAGAACACGTTGTTGTTGGTCGGGATCACTTCACGGGCGAGCCTTGCGAGCGCTATGTTAACTGCGCAAACCCTGAATGTGATAAGCGTATCTTCTGTACGGAAGAGAACGAGCATAAATATTTGAGAGGCTGCACGCATGAATGCCGTGTGCACCCAGAGAACCTTTACGTACAGGAGCATGAGCTGACAGAGGAAGATGTTCAGGCACGCTTGAAACAGCTTGAGGAAGAGACAGCAGAAGCTTAAACGGTAAGTATAAGAGCACTTTTCGTTCTAGTCATTAATGTACTAGGGCGGAAAGTGCTTCTTTTTTGCCAGCTGTTCCCGTTTAGTGTATATCTAGGGTCTGTAATGGCGTGCGATGCTGGCCGTCCGAAACAGAGAGAAAAGTGAAAAAATCTCAGTAAATGATAGGATGGTAGATAAAGACATCAAAGAAAGAAGGCATTTACAGTGATTGATGTAAAAACGAAGGAGTTTTGGCGGGCAACAGCAGCTCTAGGAGCAGCATCCTTGCTGATTTTTGCTAACATTTACTTTCCGCAGCCGCTATTGCCGCTATTTACGAAGGAATTTGGTGTGTCGGAGACCGTCTCCAGTCTGGTTATATCGGTAGCTTTATTCGTATTAAGTGTAAGCTTCTTCTTATACACGGCTCTTTCCGATGCATATGGTCGGAGAAATATTATCCTGATTGCTATGGCACTCGGTACAATTGGCACATTGGCGATCAGCTTTGCTCCAACGTTCGAATGGCTGCTGGCTGCCCGGGTATTTCAGGCGGCAGCGCTTGCGGGCATTCCTGTTGCGGCAATGGCTTTCATTAGTGAAGAGTATCAGACGAGGGCAATGACGGTAGCCGTGGGGATTTACATAAGCTGTAACAGTTTCGGCGGCATGAGCGGCCGTGTTATTAGCGGTATACTGACCGATGTGTGGAACTGGCGGGGCGCATTTATCGTCATGACAGTGATTAGCCTGCTGATTTTTGCGGGTGTATACTTTCTCTTACCTAAGTCCCGCCATTTTGAGCCGCAGCCGTTTCGACTAAAGGAAATGCTGATCAACAATAAAGAGCACTTAGCAAACCCGACAATGGCGCTTGCTTATGTGATAGGCGGTTTGCACTTTCTTGTGTTTATTGGCATTTTTAACTTTATTACGTACTATTTGCACGGGGAACCATTTCATGCGTCGACCGCTGTTCTTGGCCTGCTATTCTTAACTTATAGCGCCGGAACAGTCAGCTCTACACTGGCGGGCAAAGCCTCACAAAAGTGGAAACAGACCTCGTGCATCCTGATGGGGATTTTCTGCATGGTCCTGAGCATTCTTGCCACACTGATCCCATCGTTCCCGGTTGTTATTGTGGCACTCCTTCTGCTTTGTTTCGGGTTCTTCTTTGCACATTCCTCCTCCAGTGCGTGGGTGACAAGGCACGCAGTAAAAGCGAAAGCAAGTGCCTCGGGTTTATATTTAACAGCCTATTATTTAGGAGGGAGTCTGGGAAGTGTCTACTTCGGCTGGCTGTGGCCAGCGTTTGGCTGGTCGGGTGTAGTTGTCGGCTCTTTACTTGTTCTGTGTGTAACGACAATTTGTACAAGAGCCCTGTACAAAAGAGAGGAAGCAGAACAGTCTTATACTGAAGCGGTTCATTCTTAATTTTTATCAAACAATTATAGTAACGGTTCTTATCCTTTCGTCATGTAAAAAGAGTTTGAGGCCCCTTAGCTGGGTGCTTCAAGCTCTTTTTATATTGTTTTTACAAAACCTTAACTGTGCGTTAACCTGTTCAGCTTGGCATCAAGTTACTTTAGATATAGGAAGTAATTTAGAATGGGGGAATTAAGATGAAAGTAGATCTTCATTGTCATACGGATATTTCCGATGGTTCTTTTTCATTTGAAGAAGTATTAAAGAGGGCTTTAAAGGAGAATGTTAGTCATTTAGCGATCACTAATCATGACACAACCATCGGTTTAGAGGAGATGGGTATACTTGCGGATGAAGCGGGGGTAGAATTTATCCCTGGAGTTGAAATTTCAGCTTACGATTTTCATAGAAATAGAAGAATTCACGTACTGGGTTATTATGTGGAAACAGGGCATCACGCGATCGAGCAGCTTTGTGCTCCTCTCTTAAAAGAGCGTCATGAAGCTTCCTATAAAATGGTTCACCAGCTAAAGGAAGCGGGCTACGATATTTCCTGGGAGCATGTGCAAACATACGCACAAAATAGCACAGCGGTTTACAAACAGCACATTATGCATGCATTAATTAATAATGGTTACACAGCTTCTATTTATGGAGATTTATATAAAAAACTGTTCTCGCGAGGAAAGAATGGCGAAGCGCCTGGTTTGGCTTTTGTGCCGGTCGAGTATGTAGATGCGAAGCTGGCCGTACAGGTGATCATTGAGGCAGGGGGAGTCCCAGTTCTTGCTCATCCTGGTCAATATGATAGTTTTGAAGCCGTGCCAGAGCTGGTTGAATCCGGCCTGCAAGGAATTGAAGTCTGGCATCCTCTACATGGTGAGGAAGATGAAAAGAAGGCTAAACAATTGGCTGAGGAATTTCATCTAGTTATGACAGGGGGCACAGATTTTCATGGTTTTTATGGTGAAAAAGAGATTCTGCTTGGCTCAAAAAGCCCAGGGGTTGCTTGTGTAGATGAACTGAAGAAGCGGAAGGAACTCATTTTAAAATAATCTAAGAAGAGAAAGGATAGTGAACAGATGAAACATATTCATCAACCGCCTCGCCATGAAACATTGTCGCCGGAGCCGAGCATTCATGATACGAGCGTGATCAGTGATAGCTATGCAGGAGAATGGACATCCATTGGTCCAAGGAATAAAATCATTGAATCTACCATTGATAACTACACATATACTATGGATGATGTAACAATTAATTACGCGGAAATCGGCAAGTATTGTTCGATCGCTTCTCACGTATGTGTTAACCCAGTTAATCATCCAATGGACCGTGTGACCCAGCATCATATGACCTATCGTCGAGTGTCCTATCAATTGGCAGAGATAGATGATGAGGAAATTTTTGATTGGCGTCGCTCCCATCGCGTAATAATTGGACATGACGTTTGGATCGGGCATGGAGCGATTATTATGAAAGGAGTAACCATTGGAACAGGAGCGGTGATTGCTTCAGGAACGGTTGTCACAAAAGATGTTGAACCGTATACCATTGTCGGAGGAGTGCCTGCCAGGTTCATAAAAGAGCGATTCACGAGAGAAACAGCAGAGAAGCTGCAAAGGATCGCTTGGTGGGAGTGGCCGCGCGAGGTATTAGAACGTCGCTTTAGTGAGTTGAATCACTTAGAAAAATTCATAGAGAAATATGAAAAAGTGCAAGTGAATCAGCCACTTTAACCAGCCATATAGCAGCGGCACATCTGGATAGAGGTGCCGCTATACTTATCTTCTTCGTTATTCTCATCCTAGTATCCGCTATACTACTAGTAGAAAAGAATTTGTCGGGAGGATAGGAATGACTGAGATAATAGAAGTAATTGATAAAGTAATACTGGATATCCGTTCAGGTAAATACGGCGCCAATGAAAAGCTGCCCTCGGAAAACGAACTGGCTTACACGTTTAACGTACCGAGGATGACGATCCGCAAAGCATATGAGCGTTTGCAAGAAATGGGCATGATTTATTCTAGGCAAGGAAAAGGAAGCTTTGTTAAGGACAGACGCAATCGAATTCCGCTCGTATTGTCTGGGGATGTTTCTTTTAGTGAGAAAATGCGTGAACAAGGATACCGGTTCGAATCAGTGAATATCCATTGCGCACCAATCATCTACAATGCAAAGGTTTTTCAGTTTCTAGAGGCAAAAGAAGAGGATAAAGTGTTTAAAGTAGGCCGGTTGAGATTGATAGATGAGCAGCCAGTTGCTCTTCATGTTTCTTATGTGAATCAGTCCGTTTTTCAAGATATTGAACAGGATGGTTCCTCTATCTCTTCTATGTTTGAATATTATAAAAGATATGGTTTTTCTGCTTTTACCTCTTTCTCCAGTACACTGAGCGTTACATTTCCTGCCCAATTTGAAAGGGAAGTCCTCGAATGTACAAGCTTGATTCCTCTCTTAACCGTAGAGTCCGGGTGTGTAGATCAGGAGACAGGAACCGTTTTAGAATACACGAATATCTTTTATCGAAGCGACCGCTTTATTTATGAAATTTAAACCAGGTGCAGGAGCCTCCGCCAGACGGAGGCTCCTTTATATTTTTCTTTTCCATTTACAGAGTATTTACGAAAGGTTAGAGCTTTTAACAGATACTTTACATCTGCTAACTTGGCAACAAGATAGAGTAGAAGTAAGAAAGAGCGAAGGAATGGAGGCAAATCGGTGAAGAGAAAAAGAAGAACAGAAATTTTAATTAATGGTTCAGAAAAGCTGGCAGCTAAGCTAGCTGATGAAATTATAAGCCGGTATGAAGTAATACAGGTAGAAGAACCGAATGACGGGCTTGTAATGGTGAAGGTGAGAGAATCAGCGAAGAGAAGCTTGTTTTATATAGGTGAGGTATTGGTGACTGAGTGCAAAGTCCGTATTCATGATTCTGCAGGGATTGGTATTGTTGCTGGGCATAAGGAGGAGCTTGCCTTTCACCTTGCTGTTATTGATGCAGCTTACCAAGCAAGGTTAAAAGAAACAAAAGACTGGGATAAACAGCTTTTAGAAGAAGAAAAAGCGATCAAGAGTGAACGGGTAAAGCAGATGGCTCACGTAATGAAAACAAAAGTCGACTTCGAAACGATGGACATTAGTTAAAGGAGGGAAAAAGGATGAAATTAGATTTAGTTCATGATATACAAACGGCCTATCGGAAAGTCATCGATTCCATGTCAAGACCCGGTACGGTTTCCGATATTAGCGATGAAGCGTCAAAGGTTGCTGTTCAGACAGACCGCTTTCCTTCTACAGCCATTTTAGCGTTAATGTTCCTTGATACAGAAGTAACGTTTAAAGTATTTTCCCGCCGCGAAGAGGAAGTGACGAAATGGATAAACGGCTGGACATATGCCAAAGCAGTAGAAGCGGATGAAGCTGATTTCCTGTTCGTCCTGGCTGATGCGGATGAAGTGAAAATGAAAACTGCTATTGACGCGGCTAAAGCCGGCACATTGATGAATCCTCATGAATCAGCAGTTTTGATTATGGAGACCGATGAACTGAATGCGGGCACAGAGCTTGTGTTAACAGGTCCGGGCATTCAAGAAAAACAGCTCATAAGCGTGCCGAATGCAAGTGCATGGATGAATAAACGTGAAGAGAAGAATAGTGAGTACCCTCTTGGTGTTGATTTCATCTTTACTGATGCAGAGGGATATGTATTATGCCTGCCCCGGACTACGCAAGTTAGAGAGAAGGTGATGATGTAATGGGATATGTAGCTGTAAAGGGTGGCACACGCGCCATTGAGGAGTCGATCAAGCGGCTGAAATATGAAAGGTTAAAGAATGGAACGGTTTTGGATGTAGGGCAGATAGAAGGTGGCATGAGAAGCTTGATCGATCAGGTCATGTCGGAGAGCAGCTTATATAGCCCGCTCCTTGCTTCACTGGCGATTAAACAGGCAGAGGGAAGCCCGGAGGAAGCTGTATTCCTTCTTCGCGCTTATCGATCCACATTACCGAGAAAGCATTACTCGAGAGTGGCTGAGCCGGAAAGGATGAGAGTCGAAAGAAGAATATCAGCCAGCTTCAAAGATATTCCAGGAGGCCAGGTGCTTGGAGCTACAACGGATTACACCCATCGGCTTCTTGATTTTGAACTTATGTCAGAAACGGAAGAAGCCGTGCAGCGCTGGCTTAGTGATTTTTATGAGGACAGCTTCCGTAGCGATGAAAAAGTGCCTTCCGAATATTTTCCGAAAGTCCTTGATTATTTGCGGAAAGAAGGACTGATGGAAATATGTGAGATAGATGATACAGAGCCGGATGACGTGACGAAGAAAAGCTTAAAATTCCCAAGCAGCCGCAGCCAGCGCCTGCAAATTTTAACAAGAGGGCAAACCGGAGCCGTCACTTCTTTAGCCTATGCGGTCATACGCGGCTATGGGACGCTGCATCCTACGGTTGGTGAACTGCGGGTAGGCAGCCTGCCGGTTTACATTGATGACCCAGTAAACGAGTCTCAGGAGGAAGAGGAGTCGTACTACATCGGTGACGTTAAGGTATCGGAAGCAGAGATGCTTGTTCCTGTGACCGTAGAAAAAGAGCGAGGAATAGAAGAAGTTGAGTTTGAGGTCGGTTATGGTATTTGCTACGGACAGAATGAGACAAAGGCGATCGCCATGGGCATTCTGGACAACAGCCTGGAGCAAGGTGAGGCGAGGTATCCGACACAGGACGAGGAGTTTGTGCTATATCATATCGATTCTGTTGAATCAACGGGCTTTATTTCTCATTTAAAGATGCCTCACTACGTCACGTTCCAATCAAAGTTAGACAGCGCAAGAAAAACCAAGCAAACAGAAAAAGTGAGAGAGGGGCAGAAAGATGAAATCACATTATAACTTCGCCTTTTTCGATGAAGGGTCAAAACGGGAAATCAGACGAGCTACTTTAAAAGCTATTGCTATTCCTGGTTATCAAGTGCCTTTCGCTTCGAGAGAAATGCCGATCGCAAGAGGCTGGGGGACAGGAGGTCTTCAGCTAACCTTATCTTTGATTGGAAAAGAAGATGTACTGAAGGTCATTGACCAAGGGTCTGATGAATCGGTGAATGCGGTGAATATCAAAAAGCTTGTTTCGCATACAGCTGGCATCAGGTCAACGGAGGAAACAGAGGAGGCCACCATTATTCAGTCGAGACATCGAATTCCGGAAGTTCCATTAAAGAGTGGGCAAATTCTTGTCTTGCAGGTTCCAATGCCAGAGCCGCTAAGAGTATATGAGCCAAGCGAATTAGAGACAAAGAAGCTCCACGCTGAGAAGGAATACAGCGGTGCCTGGGTGATGTTATTTGAGCACATCATGAAATACGGAACTGCTGCAACGGGAGCCGATCACCCAGTGATGGTACATAACCGTTATGTGATGGCTCCAAGCCCCATTCCCCGTTTTGATAACCCGAAAATGGATCATTCTAAAGCGTTAATATTGCTTGGGGCTGGCCGGGAGAAAAAAATATATGCTGTTCCGCCGTACACAAGGGTGAAGTCCATTGATTTCGATGATTCCCCGTTTCGAGTGGAATCGTTTGAGGATAAAAGCTGCCGTCTGTGCGGGTCAACCGGTGTATTCATGGATGAAATAGTAGATGACCAAAGCGGAGAAGCCGTTTATCAATGTAATGACACCAGTTATTGTCTCGCTCAGATGAATAAAAACATGCCGGTTGGGGGGACATCCAATGAACAAGTTTGAATATCCTGTTCTATCTATTCGAAACTTGAATAAACAGTTTGGCCCGGGATGCAACCATTGTCAGAACCAAAAAGAGAGCACCCTTATAAAAAACTATTGTCCGGTCTGTGGAACGGTTTACGCTTGCCAGGACATTAGCTTTGATTTATATCCAGGTGAGATTTTAGGAATCGTCGGAGAAAGCGGCAGCGGAAAATCAACTTTAATGAGATGTCTTTATTTCGATCAGGAAGTAACGAGCGGAGAGGCCATTTTAAGCACCTATGAACATGGAGAGAGAAATTTATTTCAGGAATCACCGCAACGAAAGAGATACATTCGAAACCACTTAATGGGGAAGGTGTACCAAAACCCTTTACTAGGTTTGAAAATGGATTTTACTTCTATCGGCAATATTGCTGAAAAATTGATTTCAGCGGGCAGCCGGAGCGTGGAAGAAATGGAAGCGAGGGGACGAGAACTGCTGGAGTACGTGAACATTCCGGCTTTCAGAATGAAAGAAGCACCAAAGAATTTCTCTGGAGGGATGCAGCAGCGTGTACAGATCGCGAAGGCACTCTCCAATCGCCCGCCCATTCTGCTGTTGGATGAGGTGACAACCGGGCTCGACCTGTCCGTTCAGGCAAGTGTATTAGATTTAATTAAGTATTTACAGAGAGAAATGAATATCAGTATGGTTGTTGTCTCTCATGATCTTGGTGTCATTCGCATGCTGGCGGACCGATCCATGGTCATGCTCGATGGAAAGGTGATTGAACAAGGGCTGACAGATCAAATTTTAGAGGATCCACAAAGCCCATACACTCAACAGCTGGTACACTCACTTCTTTAAAGATAAGAGAATAACGGAGGGACACGAATGTACTTAATTACAAATGGCCGAATCATTATGGAAGCAGCTGTGTTAGAAGGGTTTGACCTGTTGATTAAAGAGGACCGCATCGAACAAATTGCTTTTACCGGTGAAATTTCAATAGATGACCATACAGAAGTGATTGATGCGAATGGCGGTTACATTTCACCAGGGTTTATTGATCTTCATTCTGATTATATTGAGCATATGGCGGCGCCGCGCCCAACGGCATTAATGGATTTTCAGCTAAGTTTAAGAGAGGCAGAAAAAGAATTGATTTCTCATGGAATTACGACGATGTATCATTCCCTTTCTTTATTCAAATTTACAGAGTATGCTTACAAGCCAATCCGCGAGCCTGAAAATGTAAAGAAGTTTATCGATTTAATTAACAATACTCATACGAGTCAGCATTTAGTACGCCATCGTTTCCATGCAAGGTTTGAGATTGATAATTTAGAAGAAGTGGAGAATTTGAAATCATATATCGCGGAAAATAAAGTCCACCTCGTTTCATTTATGGATCATACACCTGGCCAGGGGCAATACCGTGATCTCGAAATGTACCGCGATACAGTCAAAGGATACAACAACATTAGCGACGCAGAGATTGACAGCATTATTACTCGCCATCTTACTAAAGAAAAAGTAGCAGTGGAAGGACTGGCGGAGATTGCTGTTGCAGCAAAAGAAAATAACATAGCCATTGCCTCACATGATGATGATTCCATTGAGAAGCTAGAGCTTGTCAAAGGCTTGGGTGCTGGAATCAGCGAATTCCCCATTACCATGGAAATTGCTAAAAAGGCAAAGGAGCTTGGCATGTACACAATTGCCGGTGCTCCTAACGTTCTTCTTGGCGGTTCTCACAGTGGGAATTTATCAGCGGCTGAAGCCATTCGGGAGCAGGCGATTGATGTGTTATGCAGTGATTATTACCCGGCTGCTATGCTGCATGCGATTTTTAAGTTGAATAAAGACTACGGATTGGATTTAGCGGAGATGTTCCGGCTTGTTACTATTAACCCGGCCAAAGCAGTTAAGGTCGACCATGAAATAGGCTCTATTAAAGAAGGAAAAAAAGCGGACTTGCTCATTATTGAGAAGATCCAGTCCGACTTTCCAGCAATTACGGTAGTCATGGTAGACGGAAAGATCATTCAAAAAACGAACTACCGTATGTGAATACAGCAATACGAGTGAAATCGATAAGAGAAGGTGAGCGTGTGGAAAATATATTAACGATCAAAGGCTTAGCCAAGTCTTTTACTCTTCATCATTTAAATAGGAAGATCAAGGCTATTGAACACATCAATTTATCTGTAAAAGAAGGAGAGTTTATTGGGATCACAGGGAAAAGCGGCAGCGGAAAGTCAACGATCCTAAGGTGCATTTACCGTACGTACCTGCCGGTTCAAGGTGAAATTTGGTATAGGTCAAAGAAGTTTGGGCTGATTGATTTAGCAGCTGCAACAGAACGGGAAATGGTGTATTTGCGAAAGCATGAAATTGGGTATGTTTCACAGTTTCTAAATGTAATGCCGAGAACGACTGCAAGAGAGCTTGTTCAGCAATCTATTATTGAAATGGGAGATTCTGAGGAATTTGCGGTTAAAGAGACCGGAAAAATATTAAAACATTTTGAACTGGATAGTGAACTGTGGGATAGTTATCCATCAACCTTTTCAGGCGGTGAAAAGCTGCGGTTAAATATTGCGACGGCTATGGTAAAGCGTCCGAGGTTGCTGTTGTTAGATGAGCCAACAGCAAGCCTGGATGATGCTTCGAAGCAAAAAGTAAAGGTGCTCATCGAACAGCTCATGAAGGAAGGCACAACTATGATTGGTATTTTCCATGACTTGGAGTTTATGAAGGATTTATGCCATCAGGAATATAACATTCAGCAGGGCGAGTCTTTAGTCATGACTAACTCTTAAACATTTCTTACAGTTTCTTAACAAACTTTTAAATGATTTTCATAGTACAAGGATATTCTTTTCGTATAGTAAAGATGTCTTAAAAGCAGTCATCAAAAAACTTAGGCGAAAATCAGGAGGATGTAATGAATGAAGAAGACGCTATTAGCTGCTGTATCCGCTTTGACCATTTTTGCTGTGGGGTGTTCCGCGGATCAGGAAGGAGAAGCTGCTGGTTCAAAGGGGGATGATACTCTTACTATTGCCTGGCTGCCCAATGAATCTGGTGCGGATCTAGAAGAAGCTCGCGATGAAATCGGAGAAATCATTGAAGAAAAAACAGGGAAAGAGGTAGAGCATCAGACGACGACTGATTATATTATCGCTATTGAATCTATTGCTAATGGCAATGTTGACATGGCTTTCTTAGGAGCTCAAGGCTATATTGAGGCGAATAATAAAAATGAAAAAGTCCAGCCGCTCGTTGTACCGAGTGGAGAGTCTGGCACGCTCGAGGATGCTGTTTATTACAGCTGGCTGTCAGTTAATAAAGGGGAGGAAGAAGAATATAAGAACGGTGGGGAATTCACGATCGATCAAATCGCCGGTAAGAAGTTTTCCTTCGTGTCTAACAGTTCTACTTCAGGGTTTCAAGTCCCATCCACAAGCATTGTTGATCACTTCAGTCAAACGGAAGAATACAGCGATTTAACGACTGAGGATTTGCTTGAGGGCGGAGAAGGAAAGTTTTTCAGTGAGGTTTTATTTGGCGGATCACACCAAGGGTCTGCGGTTAATCTTTTGACTGGAAAAGCAGATGTAGCAGCGTTTTGTGATACATGCGTAGAAAACTACGTAGAGTTAGCTGAAGGAGAAGAAAATAAACCTGGTGCTCTCTATAAGGTGAAAGAGAATGCAAGCGCACCATTCAGCGCACTTTCTGGAAAAGAATTCTCTATCATCTCGGCTACACCTGTGTTAAACCCACCTTTTGTTGTAAACACAGATAACGTTAGTGAGGAAGAAAGACAGGAGCTAATAGAAATATTGACTAGTGACGAAATAGCGAATAATGAGAAGGTATTCGTTCCTGAGGGTTCGGAATTTTCTGGCCTATTCTCAAAAGTATCTGGCAAGGAACGCCTTGTTGAAGTAGAGGACGCTTGGTTTGACCCGATTCGAGAATTGTCTAAGTAAGGTGCCGTGTGAAAAATAGATATAAAGGGAGTTAACAATGACAACGCTATTAGAACTTAAAAACGTATCAAAGTACTATAGTAAAGATATCGCGGCGTTATCAAATATTCACTTTTCTATAGAAGAAGGGGAATTTGTCTCCGTTATCGGTCCATCAGGGGCAGGCAAGTCTACACTTCTTCGCTGCATCAACCGAATGATTGAAGCGAGCAGCGGAGAGGTCGTCTTCAACGGGACTAACATTAGGAAACTTGGCAGGAAGGGGTTAAGAGAGACAAGAACCCAAATAGGGATGATTTTCCAACACTACAATCTAGTCACTAGATTGACTGTCATTGAAAACGTATTGCATGGCAGACTAGGATACAAGTCTGCCGTTGCAGGCATGCTGGGTATTTACAGTCAAGAGGAGAAGCAGCAAGCAATCAGACTGCTTGAAGAGCTAGGGCTTAGCCAGCACATGTATAAGCGGGTTGATCAGTTGAGCGGCGGACAAAAGCAACGTGTAGGCATTGCTCGTGCTTTAATTCAAAACCCTAAGATGCTATTGTGTGATGAG
Source organism: Bacillus thermotolerans (assembly GCF_000812025.2). GTDB lineage: Bacteria > Bacillota > Bacilli > Bacillales > Domibacillaceae > Quasibacillus > Quasibacillus thermotolerans. Next base: position 60,342 of record NZ_JWJE02000007.1, on the reverse strand, counting down.
CCGATTGCTTCGCTGGATCCGGGCTCATCTAAGATCATCATGGATCATATAAAAAACATATCTGCCTCTTATAAAATTACTTGTTTAGTCAATCTGCATCAGGTCGATGTAGCATTGAAATATTCCGACCGTATCATTGGAGTAAATAAGGGCGAAGTGGTGTTTAACGGTAAGCCAAGTGAATTAACAACGGATATGATCCATAAGATTTACGGCTCAGAAACAGGTGATTTAATCTTTGAAGCGGGAGAAAGAAATGCAGGTTGATATTTTTTTAAAGAAGAAGCTTCATAATTTATCATTTATTTTGCTTCTTGGAACAGCGGTCCTTGGTGCCATTATCTTAACTGAATATGATGTCGCCAAAGGATTTTCCTCTGTTCCAGCAGCTATACAATGGGCATTAAGTAATTTCTACCCAGACAGCGAATCAATGGAGAAGTTTCCGGATATCTTTGAGAAGCTTGTTGAGACAGTGCTAATCTCTGTTGCAGCTACAACCTCTGGAGCGGCTTTGGCATTGCTGTTTGCTATTGCCGGCTCCAGCACCACACAGTTTAATCGTTTTCTCGGTCAAGTCAGCCGGACCATTGCTACTGTGTTTCGCAACATCGATATGGCAGTATGGTCGATGATATTATTGTTTTCCTTTGGGCAAAGTGCCTTTACCGGCTATTTTGCTCTATTCTTTGGTTCTTTCGGTTTTCTGACGAGAGCGTTTATCGAATCGATTGATGAAGTAGGGGATAGCTCTGTAGAAGCGTTAAGAGCAACGGGGGCGGGGTATTTTTCGATTATTTTCCAATCAGTGATACCGTCCAGTATTTCTCAAATGATCAGCTGGATACTATTTATGATTGAAACAAACATTCGCAGTGCCACGCTAATAGGTATCCTAACGGGAACAGGAATCGGCTTTGCTTTTAGCATGTATTATAAGAGTTTGGATTACAATGCTGCCAGTCTCGTTGTCCTTGTCATTGTTGCAGCGATCTTTATCATTGAATGGGTTTCAAATTATGTTAGAAGGGTGATTTTATAGTGGAGGTTAAATCGGTGAGAGTAAAGCCTTATAACAAAGCTTTTATGGTGATACACGGGACGCTGCTGTCACTTGTTCTGTTAACCGTATATGGATTTTACAGCTTTGACTACAAGGATGTTAATTTTGTTGAAGCATCTATTCAAACTCTGCAAAATGTCAAAATGATGTTTATAGAACCCCATTTTAGTCACTTTACTTTTCAAGAAGCTCTCTACCAGGTGGCCATCACTCTTGGTCTTGCCTTTCTGACAACTGTATTTGGAGCAGCTATAGCCTTGTTTCTTGGTATATTCGCAGCACAAAACTTAACGAATAAAGCAGTATCAGCTGTCATTAAGGGGGTTGTTGCTTTTATCCGATCTGTTCCGACCGTTCTATGGGTATTAATCTTCGCTGTAGCTGCCGGTCTTGGAAGTGTGGCTGCAGTTATTGGAATGACCTTCCATTCAGTCGGGTATTTAATTAAAGCATACTCTGAAGCATTCGAGGAAGTGGATAAGGGGATGATTGATGCGCTTAAAGCAAGCGGGGCAGGCTGGTGGCAAATTATCTTCCAGGCAGTTCTTCCTTCCACAGCTACATATTTAGTATCATGGACATTTCTAAGATTTGAAATTAATTTTGCTGTAGCTGTGGCGATGGGCGCTGCTGCAGGCGCAGGCGGCATTGGTTTTGAGATGTTCATGGCAAGCGGTTTCTACTATGACATTCAAGAAGTAGGAATGATCACGTACTTTATTCTCATATTTGCTATTTTACTAGAATTAGTCGCTACGAGGGTAAAGAAGAATTTAAAGACAGCTGAAGTGTAAATTTTCTTAGAGAAAGAGACTATAATTTGTTCACAAAAGAGGTTCGGCTGCTTCCATTCCGAACCTCTTTTTTTAATGTCTCAAGGACTTTATCCGAATTTAGCGGCAGCACCATATGTGAGGTGGTGGTATCTAGGTGTGTCCTCCGTTATTTTGTTTTTTTCTTTGGTTCAACAGGGACATATTTAAGAACATCTCCGCTTTCAAAAAAACCTGCCAGCTGCTCTATCCATTTGTAGTAAGCCGCCCACTCTGCTAATTGCTGTTCCAGCTTATCTATTCTTTCCTGAATTTCCTCAGAAGGAGCTTCCGTATATTCTGCTCTTAATTCAGCCAGCTTACTGCTTAAGCGTCTAGCCAGCTGGGCATTCTTCATTGCTGCTTCTTTCCAATTAGCTGTAAAAATGGAGAGGAAGGCTTGAATGTAATCCCCTTCTATTTTGTAATATTCCTTCCGGCTGCCTCTTACAAATTCTTTTTCAGCGATGTTTAAAGCAAGCATCTCGCGCATCACCTGGCTCATGCGTGTCTTGCTCATGCCGGTTTCCTCCGCTAATTCATCAAGTGTCATTGGCTCCTCTTTAAAGTGAAGGATGCCGAACAGAAGACCGATTGTGGGAGAAACCCCGAAGGTTTTCATATTATCAGCCATGCGCTCAAACATTTGAGTCTCCGCTCGTTCAATTTCCCTGTTGATCGACTGTTCTGAAAAATTCCCCATATACTCCCTCCTAATTTTTTACATAAGTATTGTATCATTTCCATAAAGAAAAACAAAAAGACGAATCATGCATTATACGGGAGTATTATGGAGGAAAACTAAGATAAAGGCAATATAAACTTTATAAAATAAATATTGTACGTATTTTTCAAAGTTTATGCTTAATTATGTCGTTTTTATTATTCGAAATAGTTCTTTATACTTAATAAGGGTTTGACAAAAAAGTGGAATAGGGGGGTTTGGATTGTTAGAGTTTAAAAATGTAACGAAGAGATATAACAGCGGAAGACCAGCTGTGAATAATTTAAACCTAAAAATTGAAAAAGGTGAGTTCGTCTGTTTCATCGGTCCGAGTGGCTGTGGAAAGACGACAACAATGAAAATGGTGAACCGGCTGATTGATGTAACGGAAGGAACGATTCTGGTAGATGGAAAGGACATTAATAAGCAAAATCCAGTGGAACTGCGTCGCTCCATCGGTTATGTTATCCAGCAAATCGGCTTGATGCCGCACATGACGATTAAAGAGAACATTGTGCTTGTTGGCACGCTTTTGAAATGGCGGAAAGAAAAGAAGGATCAGCGGGCTCGTGAATTAATTAAGCTTGTTGATCTTCCTGATGAATACTTAGATAAGTATCCTCACGAGCTGAGTGGCGGACAACAGCAAAGAATTGGTGTATTGAGAGCGCTTGCAGCCAACCCGCCATTAATTCTAATGGACGAGCCGTTCGGAGCACTCGATCCAATTACACGTGATTCATTGCAGGACGAATTTAAGAAGCTGCAGAGAGAGTTAGGCAAAACCATCATCTTTGTTACTCATGATATGGATGAAGCGCTAAAGCTGGGAGACCGAATCGTTATTATGCGCAATGGTGAAATTGTTCAAGCAGATACACCGGATGAGATTCTGCGCAACCCGGCAGATGAATTCGTCGAAGAGTTTATTGGAAAAGAGCGATTAATTCAAGGACGCCCGGATGTTGTAACGGTGGAACAGATTATGAGCGGTTCGCCGATTACGGTGCAAATGGATGAAACGTTGAAGAATGCGATTTCTATTATGAAGGATAATCGGGTGGATTCTCTTCTCGTAGTTGATTCTATCAACAGGCTAAGAGGTTTTATTGATATTGAGATTATTAATGCCCATTACAAAAAGGCTAAAACCGTAGACGAAGTAATGGAGAAAAAAGTGTTCTCCGTTTCAAAAGAGAGTCTTCTGCGCGATACTGTGCACAAGATTTTACGTCGCGGCGTAAAGTATGTTCCTGTCGTGGATGAGGACCAGAAGCTTGCCGGCATCGTGACACGGGCAACGCTGGCGAATGTCGTTTATGATGCGATCTGGGGGGACGGCATCGAAATTGAGGAAGCAGAGACTTTGAATGAATAGGGGGGAGAGACATGAATGAATTTCTTGCTTCACATGGCACAGAACTGCTCGTGAAGACATGGGAGCATTTATATATTTCACTGGCAGCGGCCTTGCTTGGGGTGATAGTCGCTGTTCCGCTTGGTGTGCTGCTTTCACGCATTCCCCGCGCAGCTGACCGGTTCATTTCGTTTGTGGGGGTGCTTCAAACCATCCCAAGCTTGGCTATTCTTGCCTTCTTTATCCCAATCTTAGGTGTAGGGAAAACACCGGCTATTATTGCTCTATTTTTCTATTCCTTGCTGCCTATTTTGCGAAACACGTATACAGGGATTTGCAACGTGAGCCAAGGCGTGCGGGAAGCGGGGAGAGGTATGGGCATGAATGCCTGGCAATCGATTTTTAAAATTGAATTGCCTTTGGCTTTACCGGTGATTATGGCGGGAATCCGCTTATCGACTGTTTATTTAATTGGATGGGCAACATTGGCTGCTTTTATCGGCGGCGGTGGATTAGGTGACTTTATTTTTGATGGTTTGAATCTTTATCAGCCTGAGCTGATTATTGCCGGAACGATTCCAGCAACGATTATGGCGTTGCTGGCAGACAGAGCACTGGCTCTTTTTGAAAAGAAATTAACGCCAAAAGGCTTTAAAGAAACATATCAAACAACGTAACGGAGGTGAGAGGGATGAAACAAAAAGCTAAAAAGCTGGGCGTAGCGATGATTGTTTTTCTGATGCTCACCGGCTGTTCTTTGCCCGGCCTGGCAGGTACATCACAAGAGGCGATTAAGATTGGCGCGTTAGGCACATCTGAAGCTGAAATTCTTGCAGAAATGCTTTCTATTATGATTGAAAGGGAGACGGATGCTGAGACGGAGCTTGTCACTCACCTTGGCTCTTCTATCGTGCAGCACCAAGGGATGACAAGAGGCGACCTTGACATCACAGCTGCACGCTATACAGGAACCGACCTATCAGGATCTCTTGGCATGGAACCTGTTACTAATCCGGATAAAGCGATGGACATTGTGCAGGAGGAATTTCAGAAGCGGTTCCATCAAACATGGGCAGAGCCGTATGGATTTGAAAATGCTTATGCTGTTACCGTTACAAGAGAATTCGCAGAGGAACATAATATTGAAACGATCTCTGACCTAGCTCCTTATGCTGATCAGCTGCGATTTGGTGTTGATAACTCATGGATTAATCGCAAGGGAGACGGATATGACGGCTTCCAGGAAACGTATTTCCCATTCGGGGAAGTGTATCCGATGAGCATTGGGCTTGTGTATCAGGCAGCAGCAAGCGGTCATATGGATGTTGTTCTTGCATACTCCTCGGACGGTCGGATTCAGGAGTTTGACTTGAAGGTACTCGAAGATGATCGGCAATTTTTCCCTCCTTATGATGCTTCCCCGGTTATTCAAAATGACGTACTGAAGAAGTATCCCGAAATCAGGGACATTACAAAGCGCCTTCATGGAGCTATTTCAACAGAAACGATGCAGAAGTTGAACTATCAAGCGGATGTTGAGCTTATGAACCCTCGACAAGTAGCTGAAAAATTCCTTAAGGAGCATAACTATTTTGAAGAGACGAAGGGAGGAGGAGAGTAATGGAAACATGGGAACAGCTTGTCATGTATGTAAGTCAAAACAGCGGCTATATATGGACGCAGTTTGTCCGGCACTTTTTAATGGCCGCTTACGGTGTGCTGTTCGCAGCGGTCATCTCTATCCCGTTAGGCATCTTTATCGCCAAATACAGCAGGATGAGCGGCTGGGTTCTCGCGCTGGGCAGTATTATTCAGACCATTCCTGCACTTGGAGCGATGGCTGTACTGATGCTGGCGTTGGGACTGGGAGCAAACACGGTGATCGTTACACTTATGCTTTATTCTATTCTTCCGATCACTCAAAATACTTATGTGGGCATGAAGGAAGTCGATAAAAATATCGTAGAAGCAGGCTATGCTTCAGGCATGACGCGATTCCAGCTTTTACGCATGGTGGAACTGCCGCTTGCGATCAGCGTCATCATGGCAGGACTGCGGACAGCACTTGTTGTAGGGATCGGAATTGCGGCAATCGGTGCTTTCGTTGGAGCAGGCGGGCTTGGAGCCATTATTCTTACCGGTACAAATGCAACGGACGGAACAGCCATTATTCTTGCCGGAGCAATTCCAACTGCCCTCATGGCCATTCTTGCTGATTTAGTGATGGGCTGGATTGAACGGAAAGTGCACCCGGTGAAAGCCTCTAAAGTACGGACAGCTTAATCATTACGTTTATATCAGCACTTAGCCAAAGCTAGGTGCTGATATTTATATAAAGAAGGGAGCGAAATAGAGGATGAGTATAATAGTAGAAAAAAATATAGAGTGCATATTATCAGATGGCATCATCCTGCGTGCGGATGTCTACCGGCCAGATAAAAATGGAACATACCCTGTTTTAATGATCCGGCTGCCTTATGATAAAACAGCCCGGCGTTATTATGATGAATACTTAGAAGTACCTCGCATGGTTCAAGCCGGTTACGTGGTGATTCTTCAAGATGTGCGCGGGCGGTTTGCGTCTGAGGGCGAATTTTATCCTTTTATTCATGAGGGAAAGGACGGTTATGAGTCAGTAGAATGGGCTGCCCGGCTGCCGTATTCGAATGGAAAAGTAGGTTTGTTCGGCATGTCTTACCACGGATATACTCAGCTTGCTACTGCCACCGAACGTCCTCCTTCTTTACGAGCGATCGCCCCGGTTATGACGATGGCAGATCCATGGGTGGATCTATTAAATGGCGAAGGAGCCATGAGTATCAGCAACTTCGAAACGTGGACGCTTGGATCAATTGTTGAGGATCAGTTAAAGTGCCGAAACGACCCAAAAGCTCAAAAAGTGCAAGGCTACATAGATCAACTGGAAGAATGGCAGCGCTATGCCCCGGCTGATGAGTGGCCGCCGATGAAAGAGCTGGATCCGCATTCCTTCTTTTTTGACGTCATGCATGGCAAGGTAGATACTGCCTTTAAGGAACAGATGACATTAATGGGGAAGCTGCCGAAACTTGAGATTCCTGCCCTATTCATTGGGGGATGGTTTGACGCTTTGCTTACACCAACATTAAAAGCTTATAAAGCCTATGGGGGCACAAAGATGCTTTGGGTCGGTCCGTGGACACACGAGGAAATGAGCGGAAGAGCTGGAGAGAAGTTTTTTGAAAAGGCAGCGAAGCATATCGGAGTGGACCAAATACTTGATCCGACAGAGCTTCACATTCAATGGTTTAATCATTGGCTGAAGGGAGAACCGCTGTCTATTCGAAAGCCTGTTCACCTGTATTTAATGGGGGAAAAAAGTTGGTCGGCATATGAAGAATGGCCGCCTCCCGCCCGGACACAGGTATTGTTTCTCGACAGTGAGGGACAATCGCAGTCAAGAAAGGGAGACGGCCGATTGACGGATGTGCCAGCTGACTCCTCGACTGCCAGTCTGCTAAAGCTCGACCCCAAGCACCCTGTTCCAACAAGAGGGGGAGGCGTACTCATAGCCGGCCATTCATCCGGCATGTTTGATATTGGCGATATTCAAGAGCGTGAGGATGTACTGGTTTACACGACGGCTGCGTTAGAGGCAGATCTACGACTGTTAGGTACGGTGACGGCAACTATCTGGATATCTTCTCCGACTCCACTCGTTGATCTGTTTGTTCGTTTATCAGATGTTGAACCAGCTGGGAAGGTATTTAATGTGATTGACACCTTCCACCGTCAGGAGGCAGAAGATGATCAACCGGTATGTATAGAGCTGGAGGTCGGCCATACAGCTTACTTATTAAAGAAAGGACATCGCTTACGCCTGGATATTGCTGCAAGCAATGCACCTCGCTATGATGTAAACTTGAATAATGGACAAACAACAAAAACGGCTGCTTCTGGAGAAATAGCCTATGAGCATGTCTATCATGGAGGAAGCACAGCCTCTAGCATTACACTTTCCATCGTATAAGAAAAAGCTTGAAACGGCAGCGTTTCAAGCTTTTTTGAATATTGGTATTCCGAGGTGAGAACGCCATAGATCATTGTTTGCTGTATAAGAAGCTAGGAACTTAGCGATATCCGCGCTTATTAACACTATATGCCTGCTGACTGGAGGATATGCATACAATTAGAGTCATCATCATTTTCGGCAAAGACTTTATAAAGTTTTTACAAAATCTTAACTGGACGTTAATTTATTCAGCCCATTGTACAGATATCCTTATAATTGCAAGGAATTTTTAACGAGAACGTGGATTAAAGGAGAGACAGAAGATGGTAACAGACTTAGTCCATGATGTGCAGGTGGCTTATCGAAAGCTGATCGATTCGATGTCAAGACCAGGCACTATTTCGGATATTCGCTATGAAGCAAAGATAATTAATAATGATACTGAAAGTTTTTCTTCTACGTCTATGCTGGCCCTGATGCTCTTGAACAGGGAGGCAACATTCAGCGTACTCCCTTCTTGTGCAGAAAAGGCGGCCGAATGGATCGGCAACCAGACTAGAGCGAAATGGGTAAAGCCGGAAAAGGCTGACTTTCTGTTTGTTCTGGCTAGCGCGGAGAAAGCACAGGTGGAGGAGGCTATTGCATTAGCCAAAGCAGGAACTTCAGGGAACCCTTATGACTCGGCTGTATTAATTTTAGAAACAGACTATTTAAGTCTCGGAAAAGAAGTGAATTTAATAGAATCAGATGACAAAGAGGAACGTTTGATTAGAGTTTCGAATGCGGATCTGTGGATGGACAGCCGGGAGGAGAAAAATAAGGAGAGGTCGTTAGGAATAGACTTTATTTTGGCTGACAGCTTTGGCTATATTCTGTATTTGCCGAAAAACGTTAAGGTGAGAGAGGCAGCGGCAGTATAAGTGTTTTTATGAATTTGCTTTGACAGGTGGAAAGAAGAATTGCATGGAGAAATAGATTGTCGGCTAGGCAGAGAAGGCTTCCGTTTGAAGGGGGTCTTTTTTTTTACAATAAGGCTATTCTATCAGAGGAAAATAGATTCGTATGAGGCATACGAGGTTGTTAGAAAAAAGTATTGCCGAAGCACCTGCTTATTCTCTATAGTAAACTATAAGTAATGAATAAGCTGTTGAGGAAGGAAGAGCGAAATGACTTTGTTGTCGAAGGTAGGCAACTACTTAATTGAGAACACAGAATCTTTGGCTTTGAAGGTGGTGGAGGAAGTTCTGCACCGGATGGAGCTGAAGATCCCCGAGTGGGAGAAAGAGCAAGCCGTTGCCATGTATAAGAAGCTCATGGGCTTTTTGGGAATCTCTCTCATTGAGGACCGAGACGGTATACCCGAGGAGCTTATTAGCTGGAGCAAGGGGAACGGAGAAAGACAGGCCCAGACCGGAGAGAAGATTTCCACTATTATTGTGCGTTACCCTACAACAAGAGATGTCTTTTCAGATTTGCTTACAGAGATCAGTGAAGAGTTTGAGCTTCCTAAGAAGGAAACTATCTTCGTTATTAAAAAGGTAAACAATATACTTGATATCAGCTTGAATGAGTCGGTTTTTGCTTACGAACGTTCGACCGATCAAATGATGGATCAAACAAAGAGGGAAATGGCTGAGCTATCTGCCCCTGTTGTGCCGGTAAAGGACCATGTAGCTATTCTTCCATTGATTGGAGAAATTGACCCTTATCGTGCAGCTTATATTATGGATAAAGTAGTTCCGAAAATTGCGAAACTGCAAATCAATTACTTGATTGCTGACTTTTCCGGTATCCTGACTCTTGATGACGAAGTGGCTCACTATTTATACCAATTAGAAAATGTTTTTCGTTTGCTGGGCATCCAGCTTATTGTTACAGGAATGAGACCTGAGCTTGCTCAGGCCGTTGTAAGAAGCGGCATCGATATGTCTTCTATTCCGACTTTTGCTTATGTGAAGCAGGCGCTAGAAAGTTTAACATAACAAAGTGATGATGCTTATAAGAGAGCTTTCCATTCGTTGAGAAATTGGGGGGCTCTCTTTTTTATTTGTTTTTTAAAAATTTGTTATACAAAAACTTGAATTTTCAGTAAAATCCATTCTATAATACAAATTATCAGCTTTAAGTAGAAATTTTTGTCATACAAATATAGGAGAACGAAATGAAAAAGAAAGAAAAAATTTCTCAAAGAGTCTCCCGAGAAATTCTTGGGATGATTGAAGATGGGACATTTCCGCCTGGAGCTAAATTGCCGACGGAAATGGAGCTAGCAGCAAGATTCGAAGTCAGCCGAATGCCGATCCGGGAAGCGTTAAGCATGCTGCGGGCAGCGGGCGTAGTCACGTCAAGGCAAGGCGGCGGAAGCTATGTGGAAGAAACTATCCATCCGGCTTTGCTGCACAGCCTTCACCTGGAAAGCAACGACGTGGGAACGATTAAATATTTATTCGAAGTTAGAAGAATGCTAGAGCCGGAGGCAGCCGCATTAGCCGCAAAAAGAAGGACACCGGAGCAGCTGGAAGAAATGAGAAAGGCTCTATTATGTCTGAAGCAGGAGGAATCAGAGAAATCGGATATTACCTTCCATCGCGCCTTAGTCCTTGCCGCGCAAAACACGGTTCTTACCCAGGTGATCGATCATCTTGCCTCTCTTTATGAGCGTGTATTAACTCAGACTTTGCGGCCGAACGAAGCGCTTGAACAGAAAAGAAGACTGGTTTATCAGGAGCATGAGGCTATTTTCAAAGCCATCGAAGCAGAAGAGCCGGAGCTGGCAAGGGTGCTTAGTGATCTGCATTTAAAAAATGCAGAGAAAAAGCTCAGTGTACTGCTGCCAGGATACACAGATTAAGGAAAGAAGGGATCGAACAGTGAGAGCGCTCACCGAAATTCATTTAGAAGAAGTAAAATCGATTGTTAAAACAGGTCGTGTACTGACAAAAGAGAGCGACCGTTTCAGCTATTCATTCGATGGTTCATTCGGCACCTTTCTTCCAGATGCTGTCATACAAACAAAGAGTGTAGAAGAGCTCGCCGCTTTAGTGCGGCTGGCCAACCGTGAGCTTATTCCTCTCTATCCGCGGGGCCAGGCGACAAGTTTGAGTGGAGGTCCCTTGCCGGTGAAGGGCGGGCTTGTTCTGGATTTATCAGTCATGGACCACGTACTGGAGGTTCATGAGGAGGACCTTGTTGCTGTTGTCTCTCCGGGTGTATTGACTGCGGATATTCATCGTGCTGCTGAAGAAAGAGGCCTTATGTATCCGCCAGATCCCAGCAGCTCACATGTATCGACGATTGGCGGGAACCTGGCTGAAAACTCAGGCGGCCCAAAAGGCTTGAAATATGGAGTAACCAAGGACTACGTCATTGGTCTTGAAGTGATTACACCTGAAGGAGAAATCATAAAAACCGGAGGGCGCACAGTGAAAAATGTGACCGGCTATGATTTGACAAAACTTATTGTAGGGTCGGAAGGTACACTAGGTATCATTACAAAGGCTGTGCTGAAATTAATTCCAAAACCGAAAGCCTCCACCACTATGATGGCTATCTTTGACAGCTTAGCGGATGCGGGCAAAGCTATTTCTAACATGCTGACTGCGGGCATTCTTCCGTCAAAAATGGAACTGATGGACCAAGCTTCCATTATTGCGGTTGAGCAGTTTGAACCACTCGGTTTGCCGGTGGATGCCGCGGCGCTTATTTTGATTGAGCTAGATGGACATCCTGCTGCTTTACAGGAGGAAGCCGATGAGGCGGCTGCGCTGTGTCAGTCGGTTGGTGCAAGAGAAGTTCGGATGCCGAAAAATAAAAGTGAGGAAGCGGAGCTGTGGAAAGCAAGGAAGCTCGTATCCCCGGCTATCGTTCGTATCAAGCCTACTAAGATTTCAGAGGATGCGACAGTGCCAAGAAGCAAAATTCCTGACATGTGCAAAAGGCTGGAGAAGATTAGGGAAGAGTACGGCATTCACCTTGTCGTCTTCGGTCATGCGGGGGATGGCAACCTTCACCCGAATATTATTTGCGATAAGAATGACACCGAGGAAATGAAGCGTGTTGAGCAGGCAGTTGAAGAGATTTTCAAGGCAGCTGTTGAGCTTGGCGGCACGCTTTCAGGAGAGCATGGGATTGGGCTCATGAAGGCACCTTTTATGGAAATGGAGCTTGGAGCAGCTGGCTTAGATATGATGAAGCGTATTAAAGCTGCGTGGGATCCGAACAACATTATGAATCCAGGGAAGATCTTTCCGGAGCCTGGACAAAAGCTGGAGCTGAGTTGAAATGAATCTGTCACTTAAGCAATTACAAGAGGAACTCAAATACGACCGCACAGCCAGCTGTGTACAGTGCGGCTATTGCCTGCCTGTTTGCCCAACATATACAGCCTTTAAAAACGAGGCTCATTCACCGCGAGGGCGGATTAACTTGATAAAGATGGCCGGAGAAGGGCGGCTGACGGACTTATCCGCTTTGGAGGAGCCGTTCGATTTATGTCTCGGCTGCCGCGCCTGTGAAACAGCTTGTCCGACAGGTGTAGAGTATGGAGAGATCTTGGAGGCGGCACGCGCTGCTTTAGGGAAGAGACGAACCCTTTCAGTACCTGCCCGAACGTTAAAGAAGGCCATGCTTCGCAAAATGTTCCCGAGCCGAAGAATGATGAATATAGCTGGTCATTCCACATGGATCTATCAGAAGAGCGGCCTTCAGAAAGCAGGGCGCATAACGAGAGTAATAGATAAGCTGCCTTATCACTTAGGAGCATTTGAAAAAGTGTTGCCTAAGCCGGTCTCCCCGCTTGAAAGATTCAAAGCACCAAAGCGGGTAAAAGCGGAAGGAAAACGAAAGTATAAAGTCGCCTTCTTTACTGGCTGCGTAATGGATGCTATGTTCCACCGGGTGAATCAGCTATCTATTCAGCTGCTGGCCAGAGCAGGCTGTGAGGTTACAGTCGTATCCAATCAATCCTGCTGCGGAGCACTCCATGCGCATTCAGGCGAGCAGAAAGAAGCCCGTCGCTTAGCTAGACAGAACATTCAGGCCTTTGAGGGAACAGAAGCCGATTTCATCGTTAACAATGCCGGCGGCTGCGGAGCCATGCTTTATGAGTACGACCGTTTGCTTGCGGATGAGGAAGCGTGGGCAGAGAGAGCCCGGGCTTTTTCTGGGAAGGTAAAGGATATTAGCCAAGTTCTCATGGCATGCGGGCTGCCTGATATGCGGCCGCGTAAAGGCGAAGCGGTAACGTACCAGCCTTCCTGTCATATGACGAATGTGCAGAAAGTCACGAAAGAACCGGTTGAGCTGCTCCAAAGTATACCAGGCATTGAATGGAAGGAAATGAACCAGGCAGATATGTGCTGCGGATCGGCAGGTATCTACAATCTCGTTCATTATGACGCCTCTATGGAGATTCTAGATCACAAGATGAAAGAGGCGAAGCGTACAAATGCTTCTGTCATCATAACAACCAATCCGGGCTGTCTTTTACAAATGAAGCTCGGTGTCGAAAAGGAAGGGTTGGCTTCGTCCGTAAGAGTGCTCCATCTCGTAGAGTATTTGGCTGAAGCGGCGGAAATCGCTGAGCCGGTTCAATGAGTTTGAAAAAATTTGCTTCCATTTTCCCAAACTCCGGATATAATAAGAAGATGGAAAGCCGATAAAAGTAGTAGACTTTACTTGTATCATCTTGAGAGGAGACCAAACTTGAAAAATGAAGCTTCATTGACAGGTACTGTGTTCTTATCAAAATTAATTTCACAGTACGCTCACATCCATGAGAAAACAGTAGGAAAAACGGCAGACGAGTACATTCGCCAGCTTGGCCTGAGAACAGGCGAATGGATTGAAGGGTTCTATGGCGATAGAAATCATGAATGGACAGTGGACCGCTACGCTGAGGTCATTGTTGATTTAAAGAATTCAATCGGCGGTGATTTTTATATTTCTGCTGTGTATCCTGACCACGTGGTTGTAAAGGCGAGAAAGTGTCCGTTCGGAGAAGCGGTAAAGGACGCTCCTCATTTATGTCATATGACCTCTAGTGTGTTTGGAGGGATTGCTTCCCGTAAGTTTGGATATAGTAAAGTGTCTCTGCGGGAACGAATTGCTTTAGGCGACCTGGGTTGTGAAGTAGCGATCTACTTCCAGCCGACGGAGAAGGAAGAGGGAGACGTATATGAAAACCTTCAGCATACGCCCGATCAAGGCGATCCCTTCAGTTGGGAAGAGGAGACCATCGCGCTGCTGCATGAACAGCTTAAGCAAAGTGACGAGCTGGTTATGAAGCTGTTAGAAGAGTTAGAGGAGTTACGCGGACAGGTCCAGCAAGGAAAATAGCGAGCCCCATGCTGACTCTATAGATAAGATCATTAAACCGATCCCGGTTAAGAGAGAAAGGAAACTCTTAGCCGGGGCTTTTTTTGTGCCGTTTTGCTTCTTGCCCTGATCCATGGGCCAGGTTCGTACCATGTATATAGGCAGTTTATCCTCTGTTTATAGCTCCTTTTGCCAGTTTGAAAACGGCGTGCGTCCTTCTAGACATTTCCTTAACAAAAACAAAACATAACATTAATACCGCTTTCATGCCTTATTCATAAATGGCCCCTAATATAATAAGAGATCCACCTTCGCAAAGAAGGGAGATCAAAGAGCTGGCAGTCTGACTTTTGGGCCAGGCTCATGTGTTTCTTACCATGGGAGGAGGCTGGTTTGTTGAGAATTTTAGTCGCCAATGATGAGAGCGTTTTCGCTGCTGGAGGTTCGGTATTGACAAAGGTGCTGCAGCATTTTGAAGAAGCAAGGATCGTGCACGCAGGCAAAGAGAGATGGGGCGCAAACTCCATTTTTACAGTGCGGCATTTGTCCAAGGCTAGTGAGGGCGGTATCCTTTCGGCTGTGCAGCATGGTTGGACAGTCAACGAAACTACAGCTGATTGTATGAAACGCGGACTAAAATCACTATTAACAAAACCGCCTAATGTGCAGTTTCCAGGAATACATCGAATCGAGACTGTGCTGTGACAGGCAGCAATTAGACTTCCCTACAGAAGCTCTAAAGAAAATGATGACAAGAGGTTTAAGGAAGTATACATAACCGTTTCACTAGCAGAGTCCTGTCCTTAGTAGAAAGAAAAGTGGAACGGGCGGAGCGTTGGCTTTAACCGATGAATGATTGTGGAGGAGAGGAGCAGACACATGCGCAAGTTATCTTTTATGATGATGATTTTGGTCGCGGCTGTGCTAACAGCGGCATGCAGCAATGGAAGTGAACAGTCAAATGAAGTAAGTGGAGAAACAGCGGGAGGCGTCTCAGGGACCCTCAGCTTTTACACTTCTCAGCCTGATGCCGATGCACAGGCACTAGTGGATGCTTTTCAGAAGAAGTATCCGGATGTAGAAGTAGAAACATTCCGCTCGGGCACTGAAGAGGTCATTTCGAAAATTCAAGCAGAAAAACAAGCAGGAAGTGTCCAGGCAGACGTTTTGCTGGTAGCGGATTCGGTGACGTTTGAAGGTTTAAAAGAGGAAGAGATGCTGCTTCCTTATAAGTCTCCTGAAGCTGAGCATATTCCAGACACCTTTATTGATCCAGACGGGGCTTATACGGGTACGAAGGTAATGGCTACTGGACTTGTTGTCAATACCAATGAGGTGAAAGAGATACCCGATAGCTGGGGGATCTTAACCGAAAAGGCGGCTCAAGGAAAAACATTGATGCCAAGTCCTTTTTACTCAGGTGCAGCTGCCTATAATCTGGGAATCTTTACTCGGCAAGACAATTTCGGATGGGATTTCTATGAGAAATTGAAAGAGAATGAAATGAGTGTTACGAAAGGAAATGGCGGTGTACTCGAAGCGGTAGCTATGGGGCAGAAATCCTACGGGATGGTTGTGGATTATGTAGCTGCCCGTGCGAAGAAAGAGGGCTCTCCTGTTGAATTTATCTATCCAAAGGAAGGGGTACCGGTGATTACAGAGCCGATAGGCATTATGAACGGCACGGATAATGAACCGGCAGCTCAGGCATTTGTAGATTTTGCCCTCTCTGAAGAAGGACAGCAGCTGGCAGCAGAATTAGGCTACACGCCTATCCGTGAGGGAGTAGAAGCTCCTGAAGGTTTACAGACATTAGGTGAAATGACGGTGCTGCAGGCAGATACGCCTGAATTACTGAAGGCACGCGAGGAAGATAAAAAGCAGTTTGGAGAGATCTTCGGCCAACAGTGATGATGGCAGGCTAAGCAGATAAGGAGAGAGGATAATGCTTTCTAATGGTCAACTTGCAGGAGAGGAGATGAAGAAGTCTCCCTCCTTCTCTTTGTTTTTGAGCAGAAAAAAACTTTATGCCCTCGTAGGGCTGTTATTCATTTTTATACTTTTCGTTTGGCCGATCTTGCGGCTCATTTGGCTGAGCTTCGTCCAGGAAGGCACACTTACGCTGGGCCATTATAGAGAGGTCCTACAGGAGCAGGCGACATGGACGACTGTCGGGAACACAATAGTGATTGTGCTAGGCTCAACGGCTCTGTCCCTTGGTTTAGGCGTAACATTGGCCTGGATGATGGCTTATATGAATATAAGAGGGAAGCGGTGGATGCAGCTGCTTATCTTTCTGCCGTTTATTATTCCATCTTATATTACGACACTCGCCTGGATTCAGCTGTTCAGCCATAACGGGCCAGTGGCCGGCCTCCTCAACTGGCTTCCAGGCAGTCTGGCTGTTCCGAACTTATACAGTATGGGAGGCATTATTTTTATTCTCGGTCTTTCTCATTATCCATTAGTCTATTTATTTACAGTGGATGTGTTCCGCAAGATCCCGAGGGAACTTGTAGAGGCGGCTAAGACATCGGGTGCCACTAAAGGTCAAGTGTTAAGAAGAATTGTCCTGCCGATGGCTTTACCTGGCATAGCAAGCGGGGGGCTGCTTGCCTTCTTAACGAACCTTGATAATTTTGGCATTCCTGCTTTCTTAGGTATACCAGCCAACATCCGAGTGTTAAGCACGTACATATATGAGCAGGTTGCAGGATTTGGGCCTTCTGCTTTTTCAAGAGCAGCTGTTCTATCTGTAATGTTAGGCATCATCGCTTTAGCAGGAACATTCATTCAATGGCGCCTGTTAAAGCGCAGCCGGGTTACAGAGACAACGGCAAGAGACACCGAACCGAGGATATACATAACAGGCATGAGAAGGAGAGTAATAGAGTCCGGTGTTTGGGCGTTTCTTCTGATAACGAGCTTAGTGCCTTTTATATGCATGGGGGCATTGTCGTTCGTTAAAGCATATGGCCTGCCGTTTGAGTTAGAGAATCTGTCGCTGAAAAATTATGAATATGTGTTTTTGACGGATCCGAAGACTGGGACAGCCTGGTGGAACAGCATCTCGCTTGCTTTCTTGACGACGGTCATT
Source organism: Bacillus thermotolerans (assembly GCF_000812025.2). GTDB lineage: Bacteria > Bacillota > Bacilli > Bacillales > Domibacillaceae > Quasibacillus > Quasibacillus thermotolerans. The sequence goes on along the minus strand of NZ_JWJE02000007.1, from coordinate 42,983 downwards.
TGCTTAATAGCAGGAACAGCGATTGCTTATGTGAGGTATACAAGGCCGGGCAGTGTGACAAAGCTGATGGAGCTGTTTATTACCATGCCTTATGCCTTGCCTGGCACGGTCTTCGCTCTTTGTATGATCCTTGCCTGGATGCAGCCCATTCCAGGCTGGAACCCGGGGATATACGGCTCTGTCTGGATATTATTCATTGCATATGTTACAAGGTTCTTCATCCTTCAGGTAAGGGGCAGCTATGCAGCCTTCCTGCAGGTTGATCCGTCGATCGAGGAAGCAGCAAGGGTATCAGGTGCAAAAGGGTGGACAAAATGGAGGAGAATTTTGCTGCCGCTGATTCTTCCAGGTCTCATTGGCGGAGCTTTGCTCGTCTTTTTGATGGTGTTGACGGAGCTAACGGTATCAAGTCTATTATGGTCAGCTGGTTCCGAAACCATCGGGGTGGTGATCTTTAATTACCAGCAAGCTGGCTATACGATTTATTCCACCGCATTTGCTAGCATAATTGTATGCGGAATCTTAATTGGCGGCTTACTGTTCACATGGTTCAACCAATTATGGGAGAGAAAGGTGAGAAAAGAAGAATGATCAGCGTGCGAGATTTAAAGAAGGTATATGATTCTTTCACTGCTCTTCAATCAGTAGATTTAGAGATAGAAGACGGGGAATTCATTGCCATCCTCGGACCATCAGGGTGTGGAAAGACGACTTTATTAAAGCTGATGGCGGGGTTCATGAAGCCGACAAGTGGAGAGGTGATCATAGATGATGCGCTGGTTGCGTCACCACGCCAGCTGACCCCGCCTGAAGAACGGAATATCGGTATGGTGTTTCAATCATTTGCTTTGTGGCCGCATATGACAGTCAGAGAGCATGTAATGTTCCCGCTGCTTCATCACCGTTTTACAGCAAAAGATTTAAAGAAGAACATGAGGGAGAGAGTAGAGACTGTATTGGAGCTGGTAGGGTTAAAGCAACTGGCTGGCAGGTATCCGGCAGAGCTATCGGGCGGTCAAAAGCAACGGGTAGCATTAGCCCGTGCCGTGGCTGCTCTGCCCCGCTTATTGCTTATGGATGAACCGCTCAGTGCGCTTGATGTAGAGCTGCGGATGGAGATGAGAAGAGAGATTCAGCGCATTCACCGAAAGACCCAGTCGACAATCGTCTACGTCACCCATGATCAAAGCGAGGCCCTTGCGATGGCGGATAGAATTGTGGTTATGAACGAAGGAAGAATTGAGCAAGTCGGGACCCCGGAAGCAGTCTATACTAAACCGGAGACTGAGTTCGTTGCTGCTTTTGTTGGCAAATGCCAGCTGATGAAAGGAACATGGGAGGAGGGAGTGTTTATCCCGGAGAAGCTCCCGCTAGAAAGGTGGAAAGATCATGGTGTTTCAGTAAAGCTGAAGAAGAAAGGCTTCTATCCGGTGCGTCCGGAACAATGGAGACTAGCACCGGGTGGAGAAAGGGGAGAAGGTGGAATTGTGACTCTCGTTCAATATCAAGGAAAAGAAATTCATTATACCATTCAAGTAGAAAATGAAGAATGGGAAGTGCATGACTCTGTTTACTCTCCTCGGTTTTATGTGGGGGACGAGGTAAGCCTCTCCTTGCGTTCCTTCGCTGAAACAAGAGAAGCTGCTCTCGTCTAAGAACAGGGCAGTTATCTTATTTAGAAGGGGCAGCCAGCTGACAAATACTAGCTGGCTGTTCTTTTTATTTTGTCTTCAGTATTGTCGTTATGAATGAATTAGTAAAAATTTATTTACCAATGCGGTAAAGATTTTACCAGCCTTTCTTGGGATATCTCAACGGATCTGAAGAATTAGGCGTAAAAGGTCGAAAGCAGGCAGGAAGAAAGATTTTCTGACAAAAAATTTTCAGGCGGCTAAAAGCTAAGCAGGACAAGGGTTCAACGTTGTTTTTTGCTAGGTGCAGAATGAACGTATGACAATTTGTCATTGAAACTAGGCTCAAAATTTGCATTAATTAAATTATATAAAATATTCAGAATTGATATTAATATTTGCGGAAGTTCAAATTTAATGAGGAAGGGAGACAGGTCAATTAACTTATTTCTAAATGAGATTTAGAAAAGCCATTGAAAGCGGATACAAATGACAAAGGGGTGTACAACATGTTTAACGAACAAGAAAAGCTGATTTTAGGGGTTATCGTATTTATTTATTTTATTTTCTTATTTGGTCTTTCTGTATATATTGGCCGCAAAGTAAAAACGTATGATGACTACAACGTCGCTGGAAGATCTGTTTCCATTTTTCCATTAATCTTGACATTTGTCGGAACAGCAATAGGCGGATCGATTCTGCTAGGCTATATGACGAACGGCTATATCCTGGGGATGGGACAGCAATGGATGAATGTTGCAGTAGGAGGGATGTCGGTTCTTTTCATTCTATTCTTAACAAAGCGCATTCGTATGCTTGGTGAGAAGCATAATATGGTGACGATCGGTGATTTCACAGCCATGCGTTATGGTGAAGGGGCCCGTATTCCGACAGCAATCAGCATGCTTGTTGCTTATTGCGCGATTACAGGAATGCAGTTCGTAGCGATTGCAACAATCTTAAATTTAACACTCGGGATGAGTATGACCTCCGGTATTTTAATTGGGTGGATATTACTGACACTAAAAACATATTTCGGAGGCATGGAAGCGGTCATTATCCAGGATGCTATCCATGGAACCATTCAAACGCTTGGTATTTTCGCTTTGTTTGTTGTTGTATTAGTGCTTGCAGGGGATTGGGGCAGCATGGCAAGCTATGCTGAATCTATGGGGGAAGGCAGTCACCTGAGCATATTCAGCATCGCTCCAGCTGAAGTATTTGTCTTTATGTTGACGGTTGGTGCGTATCAGTTTGTTAGACAGGATGTTTGGCAGCGTGTTTGGGCAGCAAAAGACTTAAAAACATCTAATAATGGCTATTTGATTTCTATCGTGCTCTCCACTGCCATTGGTGTGGTTTGTGTAGCTATCGGGGTAATGAGCAAATACGGAATGCAAATGGACATAGCTAATCCTTCATTAATTTATTATGAAATTATAGGACAAGTTCTTCCTTTCCCGCTGGTCATTGTGATGCTCATTGCCCTATTGGCAACAGTTATTTCTACAGCGGATTCGTTCTTTATTTCCGCAGCTTCGTCCATCGTTAATGATATAATTAAGCCAAAAGCGAAGAATTTCAATGACGAAAAAATGCTGAAATACAGCAAACTATGCGTAGTAATTGTTTCCTTTATTTCTCTCTTCCTTGCATTGTATATTCCAAAATTAGTGACTCTTTGGATTACGGGCACAGCGATGCTTGTATCGGGCTTATTAGCTCCTGTATTGCTGGGAATGTTCTGGAAGGGAGCAACAAGGCAAGCTGGTATTATTTCTATGTGGCTTGGCCTTAGTGTCGCAACAGCTTGGCAGTTAATGGGACATCCACTCGGCTGGCACCCTGTCTTTATCGGCCTGCCGGTATCCATTGTAACTCTTGTAATTGTTTCTTTCTTAACAAAGGGACCAGAAGTAGAAGCTGTGCCAGAGGTCGATTCTATAGCAGAGTGAGAACGACGCTCAAGAACGTAGAAGTATAAAGGTATGCCTGTTCACAAGTAGGTGAGTAAAAAAGACTGCTTTATCCCATAGGAAAGAAAAGAGTTCTGTGAAAGATTAAAAAACTGGCTGCAATGCTCACTAGGCATTGCAGCCAGTTTTTTAATGAAAGCAGGAAAAAGCCGTTTCTTTTATAATAAGAAGAGCAGGAGAGAGTGCAGGATAAATTGGCAGAGGTGAGAAAATGAAGAAAGTCATATCATTTGGAGAGTTATTAGTTGATTTTATCCCGACAGAAAATGGGTTGGGCCTGGAACGTACCTCTTTTTTTCAGAAGATGCCTGGAGGAGCGCCGGCAAATGTAGCGGCTGCTGTAGCGAAGCTGGGTGGAACAAGTTACTTTATCGGGAAAGTCGGAGAAGACGCATTCGGGCGCTTCGCAAGTGAGTGCTTATCGAAAGCTCACGTGTGTGTGGATCACATTCTTTTTACGAAGGAGGCCCAAACGGCGGTAGCCTTCGTTTCTTTAACTAAAGAGGGAGAGAGGGATTTTTTATTTTACGGTGCTCCTGCTGCCCACATGTTATTTGCCCCGGAAGAAGTGCAAAGAGCTTGGTTTAACGAAGAAACGGTTTTTCATTTCAGCTCCAACTCCTTAGCCTATGAAGAAAGTCGTCAAGCAACCGTCCGGGCGATTGAGCTTGCGAAAGAAAAGAAGGCACTCGTCAGCTTCGATCCGAATATTCGGCTGTCCTTTTGGGAGGCGGAAGAAGAAGCCAGGTCCATGATTGTTTCCTTGCTTTCTGCTGCAGATATCATCAAAGTGAGCGAGGAAGAACTGTGCTTTTTATTTCCAGGCCTTTATGAAGCGGAGGCTATCCGCCGGCTTATACATACAGGTAGCTCGCTCGTTATCATTACGAGAGGAAAGAGAGGAAGCAGCTATTACACGAGCATTTATTCAGGAGAAGTATCGGCTCCTCATATGCAGGTAATTGATACAACGGGAGCAGGAGACGCCTTTGTAGGCGGATTGTTATACCAGCTTTCCTCTCAGTCTTTCTCACAGCTGCTCAAGAACGAGCAAGCAATGAAGCGAGTGGTGGAGTTTTCGAATGTTTGCGGGGCATTGGCTGTTACAGCTAGAGGAGCGATGACTGCCTTGCCAACATTGGAGGAGGTCCATTTGGTTCTAAAGCGCTAACAGGGTCTGGTCTTAACGTCTGCGAGAGCATGTTCGCCCGGGGATAGATCTTTTATTATAGCCGGCTTACATTATGTAAGCCGGCTTTTATTGAAGACTTAATAAAGTAAATCGTCGCCTTGGCGAGCCATTTTCTGCTGGGCGAGCCCTTGATTTTTATTCGATCCTGACGCATTTGAGTTTAATACAGTATTAGCTATTTGCTGCATAGGCTGGTTAGTCGTTAAAGCACTCGTTACATTTTGTGTCATCTGCTGAATGGTGCCATTCCGCATGCCTCTTGAAATACCGTAGATGGCTGCGCCAGCCGCTCCGGCAGCTAGCAATGAAGTCATAACTGTACGTTGATTATTCATCAAGACCGCCCTTTCTTTGTTGGATTCTGGAGAAGCGCTTCTAAAAGAAAGAAGCATCTTTAGCTTTATGGAACCTGGCGTCATTTATTCCGGTAAATATTTGGCTGGCTGCCACTAAAGATGCAGGGAGCTGACTGTATCTGAGAAAAAAAGTCCACGAGCTTGCTTTAATTATTTCCAAATGAGGAACAATACTGTTCCCGTTAAATGTATCTCCTGTCTGCATTGACGAACGGTGAGAGGGTCTGTTACGTTTTAGGAAACAACTATTCATATGAGAAAATACTCGCTTTAGGGGAATTTCCTTTTAAGCGGGGAACTATATAGGAAAAGGCCGCAAGGAGCAGCTGAGAGGAATAATGAAGGAGGAATATGGCTTATGATGCCTGCTTTTTTTATCGCCCATGGGGCACCGCTTTTAGCAATTGAAGAGAACGAATATACCCAGTTTCTAACTGAGTTAGGGAAGACATGGCGGAAGCCGAGAGCCATTATTTTATTTTCTGCCCACTGGACATCCAAGGAGCAGCAGGTCAGTGACGTGGAGGAATACAGTACCATTTATGACTTCGGCGGCTTTCCGGAAGCTTTATACCGTATTCAATATCCGGCCAAAGGTAATCACAAGCTGGCTGAAGAAATAGGAGCGCTTCTTTCGAAGGAGGGGATTTCTTATAAAGTGGACACAAGCCGCGGGCTGGATCACGGGGCATGGGTTATTCTCCGAAAGCTGTATCCGGAGGCGGATATTCCTGTGATTTCTATGTCGGTGAATCCTCTTCTTACACCAGAAGAACAATATAAAATTGGACAATCATTATCAGCTTTAAGGAAGGAAGAGGTCATGATTATCGGCAGCGGGGGTACCGTGCACAATTTGGCGGCCGTCAATATGATGAAGGATAATGGGACAGCAGATGAGTGGGCGCTCGGATTTGATGAATGGCTTGCCCGGCGAGTCAACAGCTGGGATCTTGACTCGCTTTTCCAGTACGATTCGCTGGCACCTTTAGCGTCATACGCCGTTCCACCTTATGGAAACGAGCACTTTATTCCATTATTTTATGCCATGGGAGCAGCAGACGATGAGCGTACGGCTGCTTTGCTGCACAGAAGCTACCGATACGGCAATTTAAGTCATTCCGTCTGGCAGTTCGGTTCATAAGTCTGTTAGATGGGAAACGCTATGGTGTTAGGTTTGTCAGGCGGAGCCTGAATATTAATCATAGCCTGCGTGGCAATCGCCGTGCGGGTCTTTTTATGCGGAGGCAGAACGGAAAAGGAATTTAACAAAGAAAAATCGAATGGATAGAGTGAACAAAAAGGAATGGAGGAACAAACATGAATGTTGCTTTTGACCATGTGGTTCACTACGTGGAAGCACCAGAGGAAGCTATTTCTCTTTTGGAGAAAAAAGGAATACATGCGGTGGAAGGGGGCAGACATGAAAAGCGGGGAACCTACAATTTCCTCAGCTATTTTGACTTAAGCTATATCGAACTGTTAAGTACATATGACAAGGAGTTAGTAGCAAGGACGGAACACCCTCCCCATAGCTTTCTGGACACCGTGGTAAAGGAAGGGTTTACGGAAGGCTTTTCCCGTGTGGCTCTCCGCACGACGAACATAGAGGAAGCAGCCCGGAAATTTCGGAGACAGGGCTTGACCGTCATAGGCCCAGAGGCTTTTCAGCGGAAACGTCCGGACGGCAGCGTGATTGAATGGCAGCTTCTTTATGTAGGTGATCAAAATGAGGAACTGGAGCTTCCCTTCATTATTGAATGGAAGGAAAGCGATGAAGAGAGAAGAAAGGAATTAACGGAGCGCCAGGCGATTCGGGCGCATTCATCAGGTGCGAAGCTTTCTCGCATTACCTTTGCCGTAAAGGATGCCGAGCAAACAGCCCAGCGTTGGTCAAGCTGTCTTGAGCGGCCTAGAGAAGAGGTATTTATTGATGAAACTCTTCAGGCGAAGTGTCAAGCAATTGACATAGATGGAATAAAGCTTGTATTTAGCAGTCCAATTGGAGAAGGAACGGTTTTCGATGTGCTTCGGGAGCGAGGAGAACGCCCCTTCCTAGTGACATTGGCCGGCAGAGAAGCAGGTGGCACATTTGAGGTGTGCGGCGGCTTATACAGGATGGAAGAGGCATAGGGGCTGAGAGGTTTATGATCGAACAACTAGGGTAAGATAGAATTTGGTGTGCTATTTAAACCTTAGACATGCAAGAGGCTGAATCATTAGAGCGGGTACCATTGTACATAGATATTCAGTAAAGGAGCTGATCAATGTGGCCTCAACCCGTCCAATCCCTGCAGATCCAGGACTTGACCACACACTTGCTTTGCTTTCAGAAGGCTATGAGTTCGTTCCAGGAAGGCGTCAGCAATTAAATTCAGATATCTTTCAGACACGTCTCCTTGGCCAAAAGGCGATTTGTCTGGCCGGTGAAGAAGCAGCTGCTCTCTTCTACGATGAAGAGCTGTTTACCAGGAAAGGTGCAGCACCGAAACGGGTGCAGAAAACACTATTTGGTGAGAACGCGATTCAGACACTAGATGGAGAGGAGCATAAGCACCGCAAGCGAATGTTCTTATCGATGATGACTCCGAGCCGTTTAGATGACCTGGCCGTTATCACAAGAGAAGAGTGGAGAAAGAAACTAGGTGAGTGGACGGCTCGAGAAGAGCTCATGCTATTCCGTGAAGCAGAAGACATCATGTGCCGGATCGCTTGTCGCTGGGCAGGTGTTCCGCTGACGGACGAGGAAGCCCCTCATAGAGCAGCAGACCTTGGTGCTATGGTGGATACATTTGCTTCCGTCGGTGAGAAGTATCGTATAGGGAAGGAAGCGCGCAGCCGGACAGAGGAATGGATTGAAGGTGTGATCCGAAAGATCCGTAAAGGTGAGCTAGCTCCTCCTGCTCACAGTGCCGCCTATATTATCGGCTCCCACCGTGAGCTTGACGGAAACAGGCTGGATGACCGCATGGCAGCTATTGAGCTGATTAATATTCTGCGGCCCATTGTGGCAGTTGGCCGCTTTGTCACATTCGGAGCTCTAGCTTTGCACGATTACCCCGAAGCAAAGGAAAAGGTTAGAGAGGATAAAGACAACTACACACAAATGTTTGTTCAGGAAGTGAGGCGGTTTTATCCGTTTGGCCCCTTCGTCGGTGCGAGAGTCAGGAAGGATTTTATTTGGAAAGGCTATTCCTTTGAAACGGGTACGCTTGTTATTTTAGATATTTATGGCACGAACCGTCACCCGGATTTATGGGAGGAGCCCAATCAATTTAAACCCGAGCGCTTCAAGGGCTGGGAAGAGAGCCCGTTCTCATTTATTCCGCAGGGAGGCGGCGACTATTATTTGGGACACCGCTGTGCAGGAGAATGGGTAACGGTCATGATTATGAAGGAAAGCCTCGCATTTTTAGCCAATGAGATCACGTATGAAGTACCGGTTCAAAACTTGAACTATGACCTGGGCCGGATTCCAGCGATCCCGAAAAGCCGGTTTATAATGAGGAATGTGAAGCGTTTAAGTGAATAAAGAGTCTTAAAGAAGGTGAATCGAGTGGCAATAAAAGGAGAGGATTTTTGCTCCCATTGTTCAATCGATTCACCTTTCGTGTAAGAAAGTATTTACAAACAAAGACGAGTCCCTGTGGTGACAGCAATAAAAGGCGTAGCTAGTTTGAGACATGAATAAAGCGCCCTATGTATAAGGCGCTTTATTCGCTGTTCAATTCGATTAGTCTGTCTGCTAGCCCTCTTTGTTCTATTTCATTTTCTAGAAGATGAATGAACTCTTCTTCCAGAGAATAGTCAACGGCTTTTTCATAAGAAAGGAGCAGCAGTTCATCTGTAAGTTGTCTCATGCTTTCCCGTCTCCTTTGATCAGTAGATAATCATTATCTCTCTAATACCTTCATAATTCATGCCTCAAACCTGCTTTTACCGCCACTTTTTAAAAAAGGAAGAAAGGCTGAAAAGACACAAGTATAAATAGGAATAAAGTTGTTTACCTAGATACTTATTCATGAATTTCTCTGGATGTTCCTAGTAAACGGAATAAAACACCTGCGGAAGACAAGAAGAATAGAGGGGGAAGCATGTAAAAAAAACAGGTGCAATTCTGTGCACCTGCCTATGTTAAGCTATTTAATAATAAGGACAGGACAGTTCGCCCGCTTGACTACCTTGTGGCTCACGCTGCCTAAGACCATTTCCTGGAACACATTCAGGCCTCTGCTGCCAATGACCACTAAGTCAAATTGTTCACTGTTCGCATGCTCTACGATTGTTGGGCCGGGTTCTCCGTGTAAAATCGTAACTTCGTAAGAAATATTTTTTGCCTTTAAAGCTTCTTCTATAGGCAGTATCTTTTGCCGGCGGGAGAGTTCCAACTCCTCTTTTCCTTGTGAGTGAAGCACATCATTCTTTGCTTTAGAGAAATCAGCTACATAGACGACTTCAAGAGTATATGGGGAAGGAATGAGCTCGGCAATTTTGGCAGCTTCCTTTGCTGCCCGTACGGAGTTGTCTGAGCCGTCTGCAGCTAGTAAGATTTTTTCGTACATATTTTCACCTCGAAAAAATTGATTGATCAGCTTAGAGGAGCAGACAAAGAATATTGTCTGCTCTCAAGAATTAGTGCGCTGATAAGTTTGCACCTTCATTATTATATATAGCCAGCTTATCCACCATTTTCTGGCTTGATGCATTTAACCCTTTAATGATGACATGATTGTGGTTTTCACGATATTTGATTACGACTTTGTCAATGGCGCCAACAGCGGAGTCATCCCAAATATGGGCACTTGTAAAATCAATGACAATATCTTTGTTTTCCACAGAAAAATCAAAGGCGTCAATAAAGTTGTCTACAGATGCAAAGAACAGCTGGCCTTCTACTGTAAAGGAAATGCCTTCCTTATCGAGCTGTTCGGTTACTTTAATCTTCGAAATCTTAGCGACGAAGAAGATGGCACTTAAGATGACACCGGCAATAACCCCCTTAGATAAATCGTGTGTAGCGACAACGATAATCACGGTGACGAGCATGACTACTGCATCTGTTCTAGGAGCTTTTCTTAAATAAGAGAAGGAAGACCAGTCGAATGTGCCGATGGATACCATAATCATAATACCGACAAGGACAGGCATTGGAATTTGTACAACTAAGTCGCCTAGAACGATAATTAAAAACATCAGAAAAGCACCAGCGACAAATGTAGATAAACGGCCGCGTCCGCCGGATTTTACATTAATGACAGACTGACCAATCATGGCACAGCCGGCCATGCCGCCGAAAAAGCCTGTGACGATGTTAGCAATCCCTTGTCCTCTTGCTTCTTTATTCTTGCGGCTTTCCGTTCCTGTCATATCATCGACGATCGAAGCTGTCAGCAAGGATTCCAATAAACCAACAATCGCGAGGGCGATAGAGTAAGGAAAAATAATTGCTAGCGTTTCTAATGTAAATGGCACATCAGGAATGAGAAAGGATGGCAAGGTTTGAGTGATGTTTCCTAAATCACCTACTGTACGCAATTTTGCTCCTGAGTAAATTGCCGCTGCTGTTAATACGATAATTGCAATTAACGGGGCAGGAATCGCTGTGAAGAAGCGAGGAACAATGTATACGATTAGCAGGGTGATGGCGACAAATACATAGGTCATCGTTGAAATGCCGATGAAGTGGGGTACCTGCGCCATGAAAATCAAGATGGCTAATGAATTCACGAAGCCGATCATCACAGCTCGGGGGATGAAGCTCATCAGTTTAGCTACTTTAAATACACCAAAAAGAATTTGAATAATACCAGTTAGAATAGTAGCAGCTAATAAATAGTCAATTCCGTAATTCTTTACTAACGGTACCATTAATAAGGCCATTGCACCGGTCGCTGCTGAAATCATTCCTGGCCGGCCGCCGGCGAAGGCAATGACTACGGCCATTGTAAAGGAAGCATACAAGCCGACCATCGGATCGACACCAGCGATAATCGAAAAGGCAATCGCTTCAGGAATGAGCGCCAAGGCTACGACGATGCCGGCGAGGACATCCCCCCTGATGTTAGAGAACCATTCTGCTTTTATCTTTTCTGCCACTTTATTTTGCACCTCATTTATGTTATTTTTTTATTTAGCTTTTTTCCGAAAGCACCGTCCAATACGAACAAAAATCAGTCTAACACCTCTTGTCCCAAAATGGAACCTTTTTTGGAACTTTTTCTTATAAACTCGATATGAAGCAAATAGATGAAAAACTTCTATACAGTTAGGAGCAGAAAAAAATGAAAATAGGATATATGCGGCCGTTTCAAGAGGACATGGCCTGTGCGCTCCAGTTAAAGTGCTTAAAGAAAGAGGGCTGTGAAAGAATTCTCATTGAAGGGCATTCATCGGCTAAAAAGAGAACAGAACTGGAAGGAATGATTGATTTCCTTCAATCAGGCGATCAAATTGTGGTGACGAAGCTGTTTGTATTGGCTGATTCGACTCGCCACTTAGTTGAACTGCTGGAGGTCATAGAGGAGAAAGGAGCTTGTCTAAAGTCTTTGAAGGAAGGCATTGATACGGACAAAGCAAACAGCTACCCATTCAGTGATATCGTGAAGCATCTTGCTGACTTTCAAAGTGACATGATCAGTGATAAGACAAAGAAAGGCTTAACAAAAGCTAAGCAAAATGGAACCGCTCCAGGCAGACCGAGAAAACCAGATGAAAATGTCCAGCGGGCCATTGCGATGTATGAGAGCAAACAATACAGTTTAGCACAAATCAAAGAGAAAACAGGCATCAGCAAATCCACGTTGTACCGTTACTTAGAAAGCTGAGTGTTCCCCCTGTTTACAGCCCTTTATAGTGGGAAGAGGAATGGCAGGGGGGATTCGGTATGCCGGAAATTAAAAAGGAAAAAGACTATGTAGAGGTCAAGTTTGGGAAATATGGGTTGTTCTTTAATAGGAATTACCATCTTATAGCCCTGGCGAATGAAATTATGACAGGTCTGTGGTTTGTAGCAGGAAGCTTTCTCTTTCTCTCTGAAAAAACAAAGTTAATCGGGACCATCCTTTTTATTATCGGAAGCACGCAGCTGCTGATCCGTCCGATTCTCAAAATCATTCACTCTATGACCTTGCGGAGAGACCCTGACTTTTCTCAGGATAAATGAATGTGCAAGGCGGCTTTCTTACATAAATATAGAAGGAATAAGACAGCATATGAAGAAGTCTGTATATAAACCAGCATCTTCATATGCTGTCTTTTGGTTTAGTTGGGATGAAAAAGGGTAGATGTAAGAGGATTATTTCAATTAACAGAATGTTCTTTTAAGTTTCGGTGGCCTCTAGAACATTCTGTGTAGGAAAAGAGGGGGTTTTTCTGTGTCAGGCTATATCAATGTGACAGTGAACGGCCAGCATGTACAAGTTTCGGGGGAAGCATCTGTGATGCAGGTGCTTAAAGATCTTGAGATGACGATTCCTGATGTTTGCTATCATCCGTCGCTTGGGGCGATTGAAACGTGTGATACGTGTATCGTCGAGGTAAACGGAGAGTTTGTCCGTTCTTGTTCAACGGCGATCCAGGATGGAGATGTCATTGATGCTTCATCGGCAGATGTCAAGAAGGCGCAAACAATTGCAATGGACCGAATTTTATACAATCACGAGCTTTATTGCACCGTGTGTGACTACAATAATGGCCGTTGTGAAGTACATAATACAGTCAAGGAAATGAAGATCGAGCATCAAAACGAGCCATTTACGCCTAAACCGTATGAGGTTGATAACTCTCACCCGTTTTACCGGTATGATCCTGACCAATGCATTTTATGCGGACGCTGTGTGGAAGCGTGCCAGGATGTTCAAGTAACGGAGACGTTATCTATTGATTGGGAAAGAAAGCGACCGCGCGTTATCTGGGATCATGATGTGCCGATTAACGAATCTTCCTGTGTATCGTGCGGGCACTGTTCTACCGTTTGTCCGTGTAATGCCATGATGGAGAAAGGAATGGAAGGGGAAGCTGGCTACCTAACAGATATTCCTAAGGATACACTCCGTCCTATGATTGAACTGACAAAAGGAATAGAGACTGGCTACAGCTCCATCTTGACCGTGTCTGATGTAGAAGCAGCTATGAGGGAAGCGCGCGTCAAGAAGACTAAAACCGTTTGTACGTATTGCGGTGTAGGATGCAGCTTTGACGTATGGACGAAGGATCGGAAAATCCTGAAAGTAGAGCCGCAGGTAGAATCACCTGCTAATGGCATCTCCACGTGTGTGAAAGGAAAATTCGGCTGGGATTTCGTGAATTCAGAGGAACGTCTGACGAAGCCGCTTATAAGGGAAGGCGAGGAATTCCGTGAAGCAGAATGGGACGAGGCTCTCGACCTGATTGAGCAGAAATTCAAGGAGGCAAAAGAAAAATACGGACGGGATTCGCTTGCTTTTATCAGCTCGTCCAAATGTACGAACGAAGAATCTTACTTAATGCAGAAGCTTGCGCGGGGCGTTATCGGAACGAATAATATTGATAACTGCTCGCGCTACTGTCAAACGCCAGCCACGATGGGATTGTTCCGGACAGTCGGCTATGGCGGTGACTCGGGCTCTATCACAGATATCGAGCAGGCGGGGCTTGTGCTCATCATCGGTTCAAACACAGCTGAATCGCACCCGGTATTAGCGACAAGGGTGAAGCGGTCTCATAAATTGAAGGGCCAAAAGCTGATCGTCGCGGATATTCGCAAGCACGAGATGGCAGACAGGGCAGATTTATTTGTTCACCCGAAAGCAGGAACGGATATTGTCTGGCTTTCAGCTATAACAAAATACATCATTGACCAGGGTTGGGCAGATGAAGAGTTTTTAAAGAACCGTGTCAATGGCGTAGATGAGTATATTAGCAGTCTAGATCCTTATACGATGGAATACGCCGAAGAGGTAACTGGCATTCCGAGAGAGCAGCTAATCACGATTGCAGAGGCTGTACACGAAGCTCCGACGACTTCTATATTGTGGGCGATGGGCGTTACTCAGCATCTCGGCGGCAGCGATACGAGTACAGCTATCTCTAATTTGCTGCTCGTTACGGGCAACTATGGAAAGCCTGGCGCCGGAAGCTATCCATTACGCGGCCACAATAATGTACAGGGGGCAAGCGACTTTGGCAGCATGCCGGACCGTTTCCCTGGATATGAGAAGGTAGCAGACGATAAGGTGCGAGCGAAGTATGAAAAAGGCTGGGGAGTGAAAATCCCAGAGAAGCCAGGCTTGAACAACCACGAAATGGTAGCAGGCATTCATGCCGGAGATGTGAAAGTGATGTATCTAAAAGGAGAAGACATGGGACTTGTTGATTCCAACTTAAACTATGTGCATGAAGCATTTGAAAAGCTGGATTTCTTTGTTGTACAGGATATCTTCTTCTCCAAAACGGCTCAATTTGCGGATGTTGTTCTTCCGGCTGCCCCATCATTTGAGAAGGAAGGAACCTTCACGAATACAGAGCGCCGCATCCAGCGTCTGTACCAAGTATTTGAGCCGCTTGGCGAATCAAAGCCAGATTGGCAAATTATTATGGAAGTGGCAAACCGCTTAGGGGCTGATTGGAAGTATGAGCACCCGGGTGAGATTATGGAGGAGGCTGCGAGCTTGATGCCGCTTTATGCGGGCGTGACATACGAGCGCTTAGAAGGCTATAACAGCCTGCAATGGCCGGTGGCGCCGGATGGAACAGATTCTCCGCTCCTCTTCATTGACAAGTTTCCATTCCCGGACGGAAAAGCAAGGCTGTTCCCGGTGAAATGGACAGAACCAATCCATTATGACGAAGAATACGATATTCACGTGAACAATGGCCGGCTGCTGGAGCATTTCCATGAAGGTAATATGACGTACCAGTCTGAAGGGATCTCTTCAAAAACACCGAGCGTCTTTTTAGAGGTATCACCGGAGCTGGCAGCAGAACGGGGATTGGAAGACGGTACAGTCGTTCGCCTGACTTCGCCGTACGGCAGCGTTAAAGCGCCATGTGTTGTGACGAGTCGTGTAAGAGGGAAAGAAGTATATCTGCCGATGAACAGCCAAGGTGAAGCAGCCATTAACTACTTAACGAGCAGCCGGGCGGACAAGGATACAGATACGCCCGCTTACAAAGAGGTTAAAGCTAAGCTGGAAATTCTGCAGAAAGAGGGGATTAATCCGCTGCCGCGTATCAACCATCGCTATGGCAATCCACAGCCTCAAATTGGTGTGCAGGTAGAGAGAAAATGGGCACGTGCGGATTACATCTTTCCTGGAGATCTTGTGAAGAAGGGGGAGAAGGCACGTGGCTAAAGCGATTACGAAAATACGGCCGATGGAGATTAGCGAGGAGGAGCAGCGTCGCCGCGATTTGGAAGAGGTGGAAAACCTTCTGATCGAGCATAAAGAAGCTTTGAAAGCCTTTCTCGATATGCTTGATAAAGCCAATAAGAGCGGGGGGATTGAACTCGCTGCTGGCTTGTTTGATCAGAAGGATGAAGTAATGGACGTTCTTGTGAGGGCTGCCTACACGCCTGGTGCGACAAAGATGCTGCGAAATAGTCTTCTTCTTATCGGAATGCTCGGCAAGATTGATATGGAGAAGCTGGAACCGATTATCGTGAAGCTGAACGGAGGGCTGGATAAAGCGGTGCAATGGAGTGAGGGAGAACGCTCGATTATTCGTCTTTTTGGAGATGTCAATTGGAAGGAGTCTCTCCTCTTCCTGCTCTCTTTCTTCAAGGGAGCAAGTGAGGCAGGCAAGGAACCTGCCTCTGCTAAAAGAAAAGCAGGATGGTTTGCCATCGCTGCAGGAGTATCTTTGGCTGGTGCTGCGGTTCTGGCTAAAAAAAGAAATGGTTAGAAGGCAAGGGAAGGCCGGTATCCACGAATATACGGGTACCGGCCTTCTTTTTTGAAGGAAGAATACAGCGATTCATGAAACTGGTACATGAAGGAGAGTGAAATATGGAAAAGGTGAAGAACCGCTGGCTCATTGCTGCGGCAGCGGTCGGTATTCATATCTCAATTGGCTCTGTCTACTCATGGAGTGTATTTACAAACCCGTTGAGTGAAGAACATGACTGGGGATTAACAGAGGTTTCGTTAACCTTCAGCATCGCTATCTTTTTTCTCGGTCTGTCAGCTGCGTTCATGGGACATTTCGTAGAAAAGTATGGTCCACGTGCATCCGGATTAATCGCGACCGCTTTTTTTGCTATCGGTATGATTGGCGGAGGGTTTGCTAATAGCATTGGTTCATTATATTTATTGTATTTCTTCTATGGTGTCATGGGAGGGATTGGTCTTGGAATCGGTTATATCACGCCGGTATCCTCACTTGTAAAGTGGTTCCCGGACCGGCGGGGGCTAGCGACCGGCCTGGCTATTATGGGGTTTGGCTTTGCTTCGTTAATTGCCAGCCCAATCATTGACCGGCTCATCAACGCAGTTGGCATTAGTAACACGTTCTATACATTGGGAACCATTTATCTTCTGCTTATGCTGTTCTCTTCTTTGTATTTGGCTCCGCCTCCTGCCGGATGGCAGCCTGAGGGGACAGGCAAGAAAGGCAGCGAGGAACGCCGGAGACCAGCTGACTTATCCCAGCTGACAGCGAATGAAGCGATAAAGACCGTTCGTTTTTGGGCGCTTTGGGTCATGCTGTTCATCAATGTAACATGCGGCATTGCTATCATATCCGTTGCTTCGCCGATGGGGCAGGAAATCGCCGGTTTAACAGCTACAGCTGCAGCCACCATGGTGGGGATCATGGGACTGTTCAATGGCTTTGGCCGAATTGGCTGGGCGACGATCTCTGATTATATCGGCAGGCCTAATGTGTATACAACCTTTTTCGTTATTCAGCTTATTGCCTTTTTGCTTCTCCCGAATTTAACGAATCCATGGTTATTCCAGCTGACGATTTTTATTATTCTGTCCTGCTATGGCGGAGGATTTTCTTCTATTCCGGCTTACATTGGAGATATGTTCGGGACAAAACAGCTAGGGGCTATTCATGGCTACATTTTGACGGCCTGGGCAGCGGCAGGGCTCGTTGGACCTATTGTTGTGTCCAATATCCGTGAGGCCACCAACAGTTATTCATTGACGCTCTACATTTTTGCGGGGGCGTTCGCTGTAGCACTTGCAGTATCCCTTCTTGTAAGAATGAATATCCGTAAAATCCGAAACGAAAATCAAGATGAACAACGTATAGTGAAAGCATAGTTTCACACTTTCATATTAGAAAAGGGTAAACGAAAAAGCATGGGGCTCCTTTCGAGCCGCCATGCTTTTTGTTCGTTAGTTATCTTTGTTAGATGAATTCATTGACTGCATAAAGTAAGCCGTTGGCAATAAAAGGCCAATAGCAGCTTCTATAAGGGAGAAGAAGCGAGCGCTTCCTACGGGAACATAGTCACCATATCCAATAGACAGGATATTGACTCCGCTATAGTAGAGCAGTGTTAAAAAGGAATCATTGGCCGGAGGTCCTTCTGGGGAACTGACTCGGAGAATAACGTTTTCCAAGGATAATACGTAATAAATCACGGCAAATCCAAAAGCGGTGCTCGTTAAAACGAGAAAGAGCTTAAGGAAAAGAGCATGATTAAACGAACTCTTTTTATAGGACTGATTGTTGAAGAAATAATAAACGTTCGCCCCGATAAAAATAAGAGCCGCTACGATGAGGAACGTTGACAAAAAAACACCTCCTCAAGTATAAGGCTGTTACTTTACTTTCTCCTAAACTGCCAATCTTAAAACATGATTTCAGCTCATGTTTCTACCTTTTCCTTAAATGTAAGGAAAAAGAAAATGAGATTCCTTACATTTAATGTAGAATTAATATTCAGAAAAGTTGTACTATTTAATCAGGATAAAAAGAACTGGAGGGAAAAGCATGGTAAAAACAATCGGTGTAGTAGGTTCAGGAACAATGGGAGGAGCAATTGCTCATCAAGCTGCTCTGTCAGGGTTCAATGTGGTATTGCGTGATGTGGAGGAAAGATTCTTAGTGAATGCGCAGGCGCGTATGGAGAAGTTCATGGATAAAGCCATTCAGAAAGGTAAACTTTCTCCAGAGCAGAAGGATAAAACAATTGAGCGTATTCTCTTCACAACAAACCTCGAAGATATGCGGGAGTGCGATGTAGTCATTGAAGCGATTATTGAAGATCTGGAAGCAAAGAAAGAAGTTTTCCGTACATTGGATGGAATCTTACCTGAAGAAGTGATTATTGCTTCCAACACATCGTCTATGTCAATTACTGATATTGCGGCTGCAACAAACCGTCCAAGCCGTGTGGCCGGCATGCACTTTTTCAACCCTCCACAGGTAATGAAGCTGGTGGAAGTGGTAAGGGGCTATGAAACCAACGATGAGACAGTAGAGGAATTAAAGAAGTTATCCGTTGAGCTTGGCAAAGAGCCGATTGAAGTGAAGAAGGACACGCCAGGGTTCATTGTTAACCGCATTATGATTCCCCAATTTATAGAGGCGATCCGTTTAGTGGAAGAAGGGGTAGCTTCTCCTGAGGATATTGATAAAGCGGTGACACTTGGATTGAATTACCCAATGGGGCCATTTACACTTCAGGACTTCGCCGGTGTAGATATTGGCCTGCATGTGATGGACTATTTCTATGAAGAATTTAAGGATTCCCGCTTTGCCGCTCCACTCACACTAAAAAACCTTGTCAGAGCTGGCCGTCTTGGCAAGAAAACGGGTGCAGGCTGGTACGATTACAACAAAGAAAAGGAGATGGCTAAGCAATGAATACAGTAGATTATATTATTGAGAATCATATCGCTACAGTCTATTTAAATCGCCCGCCATATAATCCGTTGAATACGCAGTTATACCAAGAACTATCTGTTTTGTTTGAGGAGCTTGAGAAAAATCCGGAGGTACGCGCCGTTATCATCACCGGCAAAGGGGATCGTGCCTTTGCAGCGGGGGCTGACATCAATGAAATGATGAACCTGTCGAATGTAGAAATGGCAGAAATGTCGCGTGTATCAAGGGAGGCCTATGACAAAGTGGAAGCGCTCAGCAAGCCGGTCATTGCCGCTGTGAACGGCCTTGCCCTCGGCGGCGGGTGTGAATTAGCGTTAGCATGTGACTTCCGTATCTGCTCATCGAATACAAAATTCGGTCTGCCGGAAATCAATTTGGGCATTATTCCTGGAGGAGGCGGAACGCAGCGCCTGCCTCGCTTAGTGGGTCAGTCCAAAGCGAAGGAGTTGCTGTATTTTGGTGAAATGATTGATGCAGAGAAGGCGAAGGAAATCGGTCTTGCCAATAAAGTAACCGAGCTCGAGGATCTCATGTCAGAGGCGGTCAGATGGGCGGAGAAGCTGGCACAAAAGCCTGTAGTGGCTATGAGCATGGTGAAAAAATCTGTCAATAAAGGAGCGGACATGGGTCTTCCGGCGGCGTTGGATTTAGAGACAGTGTGCTTTGGCAATGCTTTTGCAAGCGAGGATCGCAAAGAGGGTATGCAGTCATTTGTAGATAAGAGAAAGCCTCAGTTTACAGGCAGGTAAGGAGGAGTAGGGATGTCAAAAGAAATTGTAGTGATTGACGGAGCCCGTACAGCTTTTACGGAGTTTGGCGGTTCCTTTCGCAATGTGTCAGCGATAGAGTTAGGCGCGGCTGCAGTGGAGGAAGCAATGAAGCGCTCGAAGGTAGATCCCGAGGAAGTGGACCACGTAGTTATGGGAAATGTCATTCAATCGAGCAGTGATGCCATTTATATGGCTAGACATATCGGCTTAAAGGCGGGCATTCCAGAGAGTGTACCCGGCTTAACAGTCAACCGTTTATGCGGATCGGGTCTTCAGGCTATCGTGAACGCAGCCCAAATGATCCAGCTGGACGAAGCAAATGTAGCAGTCGCCGGTGGTACTGAAAACATGAGTCAAGTACCGCATGTCATTCGCGGTGCACGCTGGGGAATTCCTCTTGGCAAGGCTCCAATGGAAGATTATTTGTGGGAAGCGCTGTACGACCCGTATGGAAAATGCACGATGTCGTTAACGGCAGAGAACCTTGCCGAAAAATACAATATTTCCCGCGAGGAGATCGATGCATTTTCTGTTCGGAGCCATGAAAGAGCACTAAACGCCATCGAAAAAGGATACTTCTCGGAGGAAATTGTTCCTTATACAGTAAAGAATCGCAAGAAAGAAACCGTCGTGAAGCAGGACGAGCATCCGCGCCCGACCACGCTCGAGACACTTGCCAAACTGCCGGCCCGCTTCAAGGAAAACGGTGTCGTGACAGCAGGCAATGCCAGCGGCATCAATGATGGGGCGGCTTCTCTCGTTCTTGCCTCAGGTGAGCATGCTGAAAAGCGCGGCCTAAAACCACTCGCAAGGCTTGTATCATGGGGCGTCGTTGGCGTGGATCCAAAATACATGGGAATTGGGCCGGCCCCGGCAATCCGGCAGGCATTGAAAAGAGCGGGCATGAGCATTGGAGATTTAGATTTAATTGAGATCAACGAAGCTTTTGCCGCCCAGTACCTTGCTTGTCAGAAAGAGTTAGACTTTAATCCTGAAATTGGTAACGTCAACGGCGGCGCGGTCGCGCTAGGACACCCGCTCGGTGCCAGCGGTGCCCGCATCAGCCTTTCGCTCATTTATGAGCTAAAAAGAAGAAACAAGAGGTTTGGCGCCTCTGCGTTATGCATCGGCGGCGGACAAGGCATTGCCGCTATTTGGGAAGTGCTGTAAGCTGAATCGTTCCATCAGTAAAGAAAAAGTCCTTTGCTGGTGGTTCGTTTCGCAGTATGAGAATCTAGCTTTCTGGTTTTCTATCCAAATCTAAAGGAGAGGGAAGGGTGTATGTACAGTAAACTTCGTCATTTAAATGTTTCCCAGTTGATGCAAGCTGCCTGCAAGCAAGAACCTCAAAAGGAATTCCTCTACGACCATTATCGTAGAATGACCTACCAGGAAGCTTGGGATGAATCCGCTGCTTTGGCTGCATCTCTTAAGCAGCTGGGCATTCAAAAAGGAGATAAAGTGGCTGTTTGCCTGCCGAACTGGCATGAATTTGTCATTACTTACTTAGCTATTGCTCACATTGGTGCGATTATTGTGCCATTTAATACGAGATACCGGCAGGAGGAAGTAGAATATATTCTACGCAATTCAGAGGCAAAAGCCGCTTTTTTCACGAAGGAATTTGGCGGAGTGTCTCATCTTGAGCAATTCATACAAGCGAAGAAGCAGGTACCCGCACTGGATATGCTAATTACCGTTCGATTCCACCAAGAGGGACTGCCCCGGTATGACGAGTTAATAGATAGAGGAAGAAAAGAGCCGTTTATAGGGGAGGCAATTACGCCGAAGCAGGATGTCTTCTCCATTCTGTATACGTCTGGATCAACCGGTGCCCCAAAAGGAGCGATGCTGACGCATGCAAACTTCGTGGAAACAGGAGTGATTACGGCACAGGAAATGAAATGCACAGAGCAGGATGTCTTTCTAGTCGCCGTACCTGTCTTCCATGTCTTTGGAATGGTACCGAGTATTATGACGACCATCGCTGCCCGGGCTCGTATGGTGCTAATGGAGGAGTACAAGGCGAAAAGGGCGCTGGAAATAATAGAAAAGGAAAAGATTACTGTTAAGCACGGCGTTCCGACGATGTTCATTCTTGAATTGAACCATCCAGAGTTTGCGAACTATGATCTTTCTTCATTGCGTACAGGCCTTATTGCGGCGGCGCCATGTCCGGAGGAAATTGTGAAGAGAATCCGTAAGCAGATGGGGTGTGAAATCATTGTGGCTTACGGCTTAAGTGAAACATCAGCGACCTTCACGCTAACAAGCTTTGATGACGATGATGCGACACGGGCGGAAACGGTCGGAAGAGTCGCTCCAGGCGCAGAAGTGAAGGTGGTAGACCATGAGAGAAATGAAGTCCCTGCAGGTGAGGTGGGGGAAGTGGCTTGCCGTGGATTTGGCGTAATGAAAGGCTATTATAATATGCCGGAGAAAACAGCGGAGGATCTTGATCATGAGGGCTGGCTCTATACGGGAGATCTCGGCACTCTTGATGAGAAAGGGTATTTGCGCATCATCGGACGCAAGAAAGAATTGATTATTCGGGGGGGATACAATATTTATCCGCGAGAGATAGAAGAGCTGTATTATAAACATCCGAGTGTTATGGAGGTTGCCGTAATCGGTCTGCCTGATACCGTCCTTGGAGAAGTGTCCTGTGTCTGTATCAAGCTGAAAGAGAAGGCTGCTGTTAGTGAACAGGAGCTGTTGGACTACATTAGGCCGCAGGTCGCTGACTATAAAGTGCCGGATCGTATATTGATCGTTGACGAGCTGCCAATGACAGCGAGCGGAAAAATTAAAAAGGTTGCTCTGCAGGAACAGCTGAAGAAACAGCTTAGTGCCGAGCTTCGTTAAGCAGCAAAGGAGGGGAGAATATGAGCGAAAAAGCTGTACAGCAGCGGGAAAGCCGCTATGTGCCAGCAAGTAAAGAGTGGAAGCCGCTGCCTTTTGAAGGAGTGTTTTTGAAAACGCTTTACCGATTTGAAGAGGGAGGAAGTACAGTATTAATCAAAATGGAGCCGAACAGCTCCTTTCCCTTACATACACATCCTGCTGACGAAGAGGTGTATGTCATAGAGGGAGAAGTGCGCGTCGGAAAGTACCAGCTTTCACAAGGAGATTACCTTTTCACGCCGCAAGAGACGATCCATGCTCCTTTTACGAGAGAAGGCTGCATTCTCTTTGCTCGTTCTTCGAAAGCGCTGGAGTTTTTAAAGAAGGAGAAGAATACACGAGGTGAAAAACAATGAGCTTTCAATTGATTGATGAACAAGAAGCTATCCAAGCTATGGCAAGGGACTTCGCGGCGAATGAGATTGCTCCAGCTGCCAGCAAATATGATGAAGAAGAGGCCTTTCCAGTAGAGCTGTTTCAGAAAATGCGGGAATACGGGCTGGCTAATCTGGCGATTCCAGAGCAGTATGGCGGCCCTGGGATCGATAAGATGTCGCATGCCATCATCGTGGAGGAAATTGCGAAAGCATGCGCAGGAGTAGCCACAAGCATAGAGGCAAACTCCTTATCGTCTTATCCGATTTTAGTAGGGGCGAGCGAAGAGCTCAAACAGAAATATTTAACTAAGCTGACGCGTGAAGGAAAGTTCGCTTCTTTTGCACTGACAGAGCCGGGAGCCGGGAGCGACGTCAGCTCTTTGTCCACAACAGCGAGAAGAGTCGGCAGTGAATATGTGCTCGATGGGGAAAAATGCTTTATCACGAATGCCAGTTACGCTGACTTCTTCGTCGTGTTAGCAAACCTCAAGGAGGAAGGCAAAGACAAAAATTTCACAGCCTTCATTGTAGACCGCGAATCTTTGGGTGTGACGGTTGGAGAGAAGGAAAAAAAGTTAGGGTTACGGTCATCTAACACGGCATCTGTCATTTTTGAAGAGGTCGTTGTACCGGCCTCTAACCGGATTGGGGCCGAAGGTGAAGGATTTAAAATCTTCATGAAGGCTTTAATGCATGCAAGGCCGATGGTGGGCGCCCAGGCACTAGGAATTGCGCAGGCTGCTTATGAGGCCTCTATCGATTATGCAAAAGAGCGAAAGCAATTCGGCAAGCCTATCGCCAACCTGCAGGCGATCCAGTTCATGCTGGCAGATATGGCGATGAATATTGAAGCAGCACGCCTGCTTGTCCACAAAGCGGTCGGGCTCCTTCAGGAAGGACGCCCATCTGCTCAGCATGCCTCTTTCGCAAAGTGCTTTGCTTCTGACACAGCAATGAGCGTAGCCACAGATGCCGTTCAGATCTTTGGCGGCTATGGTTTTATCCGCGACTATCCGGTGGAAAAATATTTCCGGGATGCGAAGATCATGCAGATTTACGAAGGCACGAACCAGATTCAGCGAGTAGTCATTGCAAAGGAAATCCTTTCTTCCTGATCAGGCAGACAGTTCAAGAGTAAAGAAAAGTCAGCTTGCCGCAAGATCTTATCATTCTTTTAAAAGGAGAAAAGAATATGGCCATTTATAAGCGGAAACATGGGGAAGTGCCGCCGTATTGGAAGCTGGGACCATTTGAATTAAGGCTGCCCTTTATTCACTTTCGGCTTGAAGCTCCAGAGATCATTCAAGGGTTTGTTTTGTTTTCCATTGGATTATCAATTATCCCTCTGCTGCAAAACAATGTAGGCTTTTCCTATGAAGCGGCATTAGCCGCGGCAATTCTTTATCTCGTCACCATGCTTATGGGCCCCGTGTTTGGTGTACCGCTGGTGCCGGGTTTTATTACCGCAGCCATTCCGCTCATTGTGATCTTCTTAGGAAACTTTGAGCCTGGACCGGGAGCCGTTCAAGCTCTCATTGCTCTTCAAATTTCTATAGCCGTCATCTTTCTATTGCTGGGGATTACAGGATTAGGCAAGCTGATTGTTACAAAGCTTCCTCATTCTTTAAAGGGAGGTATATTAGTCGGTGCCGGAATTGCTGCTATACATGGGGAGATTATTGACGGCGGCCGGCTGGCATCGACGCCGATTTCATTAATTATCGGTACAGCTATTTGCTTCTATATTATGTTTTCTCAATCATTCCAGCGTCTATATCAATCCAGCAAGGCAGCCAAGGTGATTGGAAACTACGGGATTATGCCGGCTATTATCGCAGCTATTGCTATCGGCTGGCTTGCCAAAGAATACCCAGCTCCGAAGGTAGAATGGGGGATTGTTATTCCAGATCTGGCTGAGCTTTGGAAGTTCACACCATTTACCGTTGGCTTTCCTGGTATTGATGTCTTTTTGATGGCGTTACCAACCGCTTTAATTGCCTATATCATTGCCTATGGAGATATTGTTGTCGGAGAGTCGTTATTTAAAAAGGCAAGCGAGACCCGGGATGATGAGAACGTTCACCTGGACTTGAGCCGTCTGCATATTTTGGCCTTCGTCAGAAACATGATCCATGCACTATTTGCTCCTCATCCTGGCTTAGCAGGACCGATCTTTACAGCTGGAACGGCGTCTGTATTAGAGCGTTATAAATATGGAAGAACGGCAATGGACAGTGTGTATTCGGGATCCGCTTCCTTGCTGCTAGCGATGCTGCTAGCTAACCTGCTGTTGCCGCTTGTCAGTCTTTTTCAGCCAGTATTGCCGATCGCGCTTTCATTAACATTAATTATTACTGGTTACCTTTGTATTTCCGTCGGAATGGAACAGCTGAGAAGTCCTATGGAGCGTGGCGTAGGCGGAGTAATGGCCATTGTTTTATTTGCCTACGGAGCGACGTATGCCATCGTTGCCGGCATAGTTCTTTACTTGCTGATTCAGCGCACGGGAACGAAAGAGACGCCAGTACAAGAGAAGACAGAGATAGAGAAAACAGGATAAACACTTCACAGGTGCATCTGGCGCCTTGGATAGAAAAAACGCCCTTATATTGTAGGAAAGCTAAAAGACACCTACAATAGTAAAAAGGGTGTTTTTTTATTGGGGAGAAAATGAAGGGAAACAAGGGGGAGTTTCTTTGTCGATAGTGGATAAAAAGGAGAAGCTTAAGAAAAAGATTGATCAGCATCTTCGTCGTATCACCCGTCAGTTGATTAGTTTTGATACCGTTCAAGAAACGTTGAACTATTTACTTGATTCATTTTATAAAGAGTTCACCTGTGATTTAGTAGCCGTTGTTTTGAATGAGGAGGGGCGTCTTGTCCCTAAAAGCTGGATCGGCGAAGGTTTCAAGGTAGGAGAGACATTGCAGCTTGACATAGACAGTTGTTCTCCCAATTTAATGAGGGACGCGCTTTGGTGGCCAAATCATAAAGAAGAGCAGGTCACCTGTGCCTTTCACGAAGCTATGCAAAAAGAGAGCTTATCCACTTGGTTCACGGTTCCTTTAATGAATGAACAGGAAAGCTTCGGCATTTGCGTGATTGGCTTCCGAGGATTTGTGCCGTTAATTATTGAGGCGGAGGAAATCTTTACTCAATTTGGCCATGATGTAGCCATTGCGCTGCACGCGGCACGCGAGAAGGAAAGACAAAAGCGAAAGATTAAGGGCATGGAGTGGATCAAGCAAAACATCTTTCCGGGTTCTTCCATTGAACAGGTTATTGAGAAGGTGGTAGAGCGAGCGGGAAAAGGCACACAGGCGACCATGGCAGCTGTCTATCTGTTTGACGAAAACAATAGTCAATTTATCTTTCATCCGCCGGCTTATGGGAAAGCAGATCTTCTAGAGAACGTAAAATGGCAAGCAGGAATGTCGCTGAACAGCCATTTCCCATTTGTAGAGCAGACAGGCGGGATGAAGCTTACCGTTCCGTTAATTGTACATCTGAAGACCATCGGGGCCTTGTATGTTTATAAAGAAGACGAGCCCTTCTCCGATGAAGACCTGGAATTTCTTACATTTGTCTCTGACTTTGTTTCCATGCAAATCGAGAATGCACGTCTCTACAAAGAGGAGTTAGAAGGAAAGAAGCGTCTCGAACGGATTATGGCCCATCATCAGGAGCTTGTTAAGAAGATGGTGGATGGGGAAGATATCAGTGATATTACTAAGACGATCAGCTCTATGCTTGAAAGTTCTATCATGTTATATGACCGCTTTTTGCAGCCAATTTCGCATCACTTTGAGGAGGGGAAATCCTCTCTTCAGCCGATCATAGAAGAAAAGGTCGCTGCTCAGAAAAAGCAGGTTATGCAGCTGAGGTCGAAAGAGATGTGGCTTGATGAAAGTGAAGAAACGCCATGTGTCGTTTGGCCGATTGTCGGCGGCCGTGATGTGCTTGGCTATGCCGTTCTCAACAGCAAGAAAAGAAGAGTCGATCGGGTATGGCGGCTAACGCTGGACCATGCGCTGAATACTTTTGCGATTGAATTCATTAAGCAGAAACTGGTTCTCGATGCAACAGAGCAGGTAAAAGAGAGCTTTGTAAATCAGCTGTTTGAGGAACGAATGGAGGATAAAGAGAAAATTATCCAGTATGCCGCTTTAACGAACTGGAACATCATGGAGCCTCATCGAGTCGCTGTGCTGACATTCTCGATGGAGGAGAACGACCGGGACGTGGTTATGATGGAGGAATATAAATCGTGGCTATGGGAGCAGATAAAGACCCGGTTGACCTCCTATGATCCTAACATTATTTTCACCCGGAAGAATAACGAATTTATCATGATTGTAAAAGTGAATGATACACCGCCAGCTGTTTATTGGCAGGGCATTTATACAAGGGTCATTGAACTAATGAAGCAGGAAAGCCCCTCTTCTCAGGTTTATATAGGCATTGGCGGCAAAGCGAAACGAATAGAGGAGTATTACGCTTGCTATATGGAAGCGGCAAAGGCGGCGAGTGTGACGATGCATCGCCGGAGCGGTGGCTATTCCTTCTATGATGACTTAGGGGCTTACAGCATACTAAGCCAGGCAAGTGACCAAGTAACGGCAGAGCTGTTCGTTAAGAAAAAGCTTGGCCCGTTAATGGAGTATTCGAAGAATAACCAGGTTGATTTATTGTACACGCTCTATATGTTTCTGCAGCATAACGGAAATCTCAGAAAAGCTTCAGAAGAGCTGTACATACACCGCAGCACGCTGGAGTATCGGCTCGAACGGATTTCTGACCTGCTGCAGGCGGATTTAAATAACGGTGAGGTAAGGTTTGAGCTGATGATGGCTTATAAGCTGTACAGTCTGTTTGATGTTGGTACCATATCTCCGTCATAAAGGTCCCTGCGTTATTATGCGGGATTGGCTGATGATTAAGCGATGAATTTTTTGTGCGAACTGGATACATTTGAGGTGCATAAGCAAGCGGCAAATTCTCCATTCTAAAACTGTTGTTACAATCAAGAAGGAGGAATGGCTCATGACGGTCATCAGCAATGTCAAACAAACAATGGCAGGACTAAAAAGCGCACAGGCAAGCTTTGAAACCTTCGCGCTTGCAACAGAGAACGAGCAAGCGAAGCAGCTATATCAAAATGCAGCTCAGCAGACTCAGCAGCTTATCGATTCTATTTCTCCCCGCATCAAGCAAATGGAAGAGGAAGAGCCGCAATATAAACAGCAATAAAGACAAGAGAAATCTCGCCAGCCCTTAACACAAAGAAGCTCTAATATTCGTTAGAGCTTCTTTGTGTTACTGGGTGTTATTGAATGAGAGCTAGAGGCAGGCTGTGATATGCCTGTACAGCTGTGAATGAACCGCCTGATTAACCGGTTGACGTCTGCAGCTGTTTTAGTCGGAATCTGATGCTTAACATTCCCGATTAAGAAATAGTCATTGTTCGGCAGCTTCTTGCTGAGAAGACGAGCATAGGACCGAAAACGCCTGTCCTTCTGCCCGTATAACAGCAAAACAGGCAGGCTGATATTCGAAAGCCCTGAAGTGCAGTTGTACTCAAGGCTGTGGCGGTAATATTGTTCGATATTTTCCGCTTGTCCCTTTACCGCACTCGTATACAGCTTTTTGAAGGTGCTGAGAGTATCCGAATTGGTGCGGGAGATCGATAGAGCGAGAGGATGGACAGCCTTCCAGCTGGCGAGCGTCACCCCGAGTGATATTTGACTTCTTAGAGGCCGGTCGTTTGCTCCTGGCATGCCTCCTAGCAGGACGCCGCCTAAAGAGCGCTCAGGGTAAGAAAGCAGGAAATCGAGAGCAATGGTTCCGCCGGTTGAATAACCGCAAATAAATGCTTTATGTATTCCTAAGTGATCCAGCAGCTGCTTTATATCTCGTGAGATCAGCGGGTAAGTGATCGGTTTTTCGGAGAATGAGCTATTTCCATGTCCCCGGATGTCGAATACAACAGTTTGGAACTCTCTGGATAGCTCGTTCATTTGATAATAAAAGTTCTGACTGGTCAGCAGAGGGGGATGGATGAAAACGATCGGTGTTCCGCTTCCTCTCGTGTCATAATAAAGGTTCACTCCGTTTAATGGCAGTATTGGCATGAAAACACCTCCTGGCTTAATAGTACAGTAAGAAAATGATGCCATTATGCAATATTATTTATAGTTTTCGTTTAATTATCCATCTCATTCATCGGCTGCCAAAGAGCTAATAGTTGAATAAGAGCACAGATTCTATTAAAAATAAAGAGAACAAACTAGGCCGACAGGAGGCGTTGAGGGATGAGAACGGTCGTTTTTGGGGTTAGCTTGATGATTTTGGCTATATTGATGGGAGTCACGGGACTGCCTGCCGTCGAAGCATTTGATCGACAGGTTATTTTTATTTTTGAAGCGATCAGAACGAAGTTCCTCACTGGATTTTTTATCTTTTTTACGGAGCTTGGTTCATTTAAGGTATTATTCCCTTTCGCCCTTGTCCTTTCAATTATCGGTCTGTGGAGAAAGCGTTACTGGGAAGCTTTGTTTATCATGATTGTCTTCTGGACAGTAAGGGGGGCAAACCGTTTACTGAAAGAACTGTTTGAGCGAGAGCGGCCTTCCTTTGGCCAGGTCGTTGAAGCGGGAGGCTACAGCTTTCCAAGCGGGCATGCTATGAATTCAACTGCCTTCCTCCTTTTCTTGCTTTATTTGCTTATACATATGTTTAAGCTTGGCCGCAAGCATTCCCTTGTCTGGACCGTGGTGACAGTGACGGTCATTATTCTGATTGCTTTAAGCCGGGTGTATCTAGGTGTGCATTACTTAACAGATATTATTGCTGGAATAAGTGCGGGTCTGGTGATCGTCCTTCTGCTGATTTCGCTGTATGAACGGCTCACGGGTAAGAAAACCTCCTGGAAAGAGGATAGAAAGCTCGCTTAGATGCATACTAAAGCTGATCAAACGAAAGGGAGGGATGCTGTATGTCATTAGAATGGTTTGACAGAGTGAGCGAAGAGTTACACGATCATCTAGAATCAATTTGTGATAAATATGATGAAGTAGGCCATATGGCGATAGACCGAGCGGCCAAGCATCCCCGGATCGAGTTTTTCGTAGAAACGGAAGAGGATGAGAGCGAACACTTTTGTGCTTTATTCTTTGATCCGTATAACGAGGAATTCTACATTAAAACGATGGACATGGATTTTGAACATTTATCTAAAGTTGTTCTGCAGGACATAGAAGATATCATCGATGAAGTGCATGAGAGCTTCCATCAATACCTCGAAGGCAGTGATGAATGGGAAGACGAGGAATGGGAGGACGAAGGGCTCTATGTAGAAGCTGATGAGACTGTAGAGGAGATAGATGTAGAGTGGACAACTCCAGAAGTTACGGCCTATGCTTATGAAGATGAGGTCGAGGTAACGTATCAATTCGGTGTTGTCGAGGAAACGGGAGATGGCGTTCTTCGTCGGATTAACAGGGTAAAGACAGCCGATGAAGAGCTGCTCGAAGATGAAACTAATTTTATTTTCAGCAAAGAAGAGGCAAACACGATCATTGCCATGATTGCCAGCCATGCCGATTCGCTGAGTGAACTGAGTGAAGAGCACTTACGATAAAGGATGAGTATAGGAAAGCAAAGCCTGCTTCGGTCATAGCCGGGAGCAGGCTTGTTGATGTCATGATAAGGTGAAAAGGCGAAAAAATGCGAATTGTTTATTCAGGTGTAAAAAAAGGCAAAAAAGTGAATATATATAGTAAAAAGATCAATAGCAGATTGGAGAATGAAAGGGTAGGAAATTTTGGCTGAAAAAGTGTAGGAAAAGCAGTCACGGAGAGAACGAAGTGAATACAATAATAGTATAGAGAAAGGGTGCTGCTTATTGTGCCGGGGGAAGAGACAGGAAAACAAACCCCGCATAAGCGGGATATGGGGGCATTGATATGTACAAACCAGGGGCTTGGGTGAAAGTAAAAAACCGGAATGCGATCGGGTATGTATTGGAATCGAGCTATCACGGTGTGAAGGTGTTTGTGATTAAAAATGGAGAGCCAGCAGGCGAGTACCGATACAGCTATCATCAGCTGACACTGATGGATGATGAGCTAACCTCAGATGAGTTGTTTGATTTGGCCAATTTAACTATTGATTTAGGACAGAAAGAATGGTTCATGGAAGTAACAGAACGGATGAAAGAAATTCCGCAGTAAGAATCAGGTCAATATGAGGTGAAGGGTTGAAAAAAGGGCTCGACAGCTAAGCTGTTGAACCCTTTTTTCAAATACATATTTACGCAGACAGCTGCTGGGCTTGCCGGATAAACTGACGGCCGGCGAACAGTACAATGGCACCGAAAAGCACAGCTGCAAAGATGAATTCCACCCGGTCGCCCCATTCATAAAAGAAGGAGCCGATCATGGGGCCTGCGGCCATACCGAGGTAGCGGAAGAAGTTATAGGTGCCAATCGCTGTGGCCCGGTTACGGCTAAAGGCAAGTGTCAACAGTGTGGTTTGAACTGGAAGTGATACACCAAGGCAAAGGCCGAATAGAGAAATGCAAGCCACCAGTATAGAGAGCGACAGGCCAGAGAGCAGTACGAATAGCAGGATGGCCCCTACATTCAAGGAGGAGCTGAATAACAGAAACTTCTTGGCATTAAAACGCTCCTGCAGACGTCCGCCGAGAAAGGTTCCAACGACGATGCAGAGCGACATAGGCAGAAAAACCAGTCCCTTTTCACTGGCTGATAAGTGATAAAAGTCTTCAAGAAGATAAGGCATAAATACTAAAAAGTGATAAAAGGAAAAGTATTGCACAAAGCCGAGCAGAATGACGGAAGAGCCAATCGGATGTTTTAAAATGAAGCCGAAGTCCCGCAATGAAACCCGGCTGCCCTGCTCATCATTTGTTTTTGTTTCGGGAAGAAAGCGGTAATTCACAAACCACATCAGCAGACCAGTAGCGCTCAGCACCCAGAATACACCGTGAAAGCCAGAGAGTTCTCCGACCACCCCGCCGATGACAGGACCTGCTACAGGGCCAAGAGACACCATCATTTGGAAGGTGCCCATAGAGCGGCCCAATTGTTTCCCGCTGAACAAATCACCGATCACAGTGGTTGCAACTACAGAACCAGCAGCAATACCGACTGCCTGAAGAGCCCGAAAGAAAATCAAGAGGCCGACAGAAGGTGCAAATGCTGCTCCAACAGAGGCCGCTATGTAGATAAGTATACCTGGCAATAGTACCTTTCGCCTTCCCAGCTGGTCCACAAGAGGACCGTAGACGATTTGCATTAAGGCCAGCACAAAGGTAAAAACAGAAATAGTTAAATTAATAACAAATTCAGAGGTTTGGAATTGCTGCTGGACTTCGGGAATAAGCGGTGTGTAAATAGTCTGAGTAAACGGGCCGAAAAAAGCGGCAAATGAGACAATATAGACAATCCATTTCTTATTCAAAGTGATGGCCTCCTTTCCTTTTTATTGCTTAGGTAAGTATGAATAGTGTATATTTTCCGACTATTATTGTCTAGAGGATTTCTCGTTCTCTTGTTCATACTTTTGCTCTTTCTACTCATAATAGAAATACGCAGCTGGCGTAATCCACCGAACTGGAGGGATATACATGAGAAACAAAGCAAAAGGATTTCCTGATGACAATATGCAAGGAGAAGGGGAAAAAGCACGAGCAAAAGCACGCTACGCTTCCAAGCGGGCTGATGGAACAACAAATACCCACCCACAGGAACGGATGCGAGCTTCCAATAAGAGAGAGTCGTAATATCCTTCGCTGATGGAAAAGAAGGAAGCTGAGAGCTTGAACACTCTCAGCTTATTCTTCATTCCTCCTCTTTTAACTCCTTGCCCATCCCTTTCAGAAAGTGAAGGCCGAAGCGGACAGCCCGGTTGATATCTGGGTCTTTCAGCACCTTCAACAAGTCTAGCATATGAAGCGGCTTATTGTTATGGAGCTGTTCGTTCGCTTCCTCTATGCCAGCTGTGATGCTGGAGGCAAGCTTGCTTATCATTTCCGGATCCATGCTTGATAGGATACCGGCTGTATTTAACAGGTGATTCAGCACATTCGTCACAGGCTCGCGGGAAGCTTGATGCAGAGCAATGTCCATGATGTCTTCCTTTGCCTGAAGCGCCGAGTTAGCGGCTTCAAGCGCACCCATGTTATTCAGTTCGCCAATAATGCTGAATATGCTGTTCAAAGCTTCTTCATTATCCGCCAGGAGGCCCTGCAGATCATTCAGCTTCTTCTGTGTACGTTCGTCCTCTGTTTGTTCGCGTTTCCGAATAGAAGTAATAGGGGCAGCCATTCAAACTTCACTCCTTTTTATTTTGTTGTTAGCGGGACATAGCCTGGCCGCGCCCATTTCCGCTCTACTTCAACCCCGTTTTGCGGGTGGCGTTTTTTATTGCGCGGGTTTGTTTGCGGCAGCGGGTTGGCGCGTTTTTCATGAAGCACTTCCATTCGCACCTTCGTCTGCTTGTAGGCCGGTGTATTCGTGCGCTGGTCCACAGCAGGTCCTGTCAGGAAGTTGATGGCAGAGTCTTTATCAACTGAATTCATCGGCAGGAACAGCTCCTTTTCCTTAACCCGGTCAGTGACTAGAGCAGGGAGCTTCAGAGCGCCAAACGGTGAAATTAGCCGAACAAGCGACCCATCGTTTACACCGCGTTCTTTAGCAAGCTCAGGTGATACCTCAACAAAGATAGCCGGCACCTTCGCTTGAATGCCCTTCGATTTGTTCGTCATGTTACCTTCATGGAAATGTTCAAGCATCCGTCCATTGTTTATGTGCAGGTCATACTCGGCCGGAAATTCGGCTGGGAGAACCCAATCAGATAAAGCAAAACGCGCTTTTTTGTCCGGAAAGTTGAATCCGTCTGTATAAAGAAGCGGGGTGCTTGCGCCATCATGGCTTCCCCAAAGGAAGCTGCCCCAGCCTTCAAGTGTATTGTAGGTTGCTTGACTGAATAACGGAGTAAGCTTAGCCATTTCTTCGAAAATATCCTTTGGATG
Source organism: Bacillus thermotolerans (assembly GCF_000812025.2). Lineage (GTDB taxonomy): Bacteria > Bacillota > Bacilli > Bacillales > Domibacillaceae > Quasibacillus > Quasibacillus thermotolerans. The sequence goes on along the minus strand of NZ_JWJE02000007.1, from coordinate 8,900 downwards.
ATGGTATTGCCAGTCTGCACCTAGGCGGTTAGCAATTTCCTGGATGATCCACCAGTCCGGCTTCGATTCGCCAAGCGTTGGGAGAACTTGGTACAAGCGCTGCACACGTCGTTCTGTATTCGTAAAGGTTCCTTCTTTCTCAAGGGAAGGAGCGGCTGGCAAAATAACGTCAGCATATTGGGCTGTTCTCGAAAAGAAGACGTCTTGAACGACAAAGAAATCAAGCTTGGACAGCACTTCATCTACATGGTTGGCGTTAGAATCGACAAGCGCCATATCTTCTCCAACGAGGTACATCGCTTTCATATAGCCGGCATCGATGGATTGCAGCATTTGAATGTTGTCAAGGCCTGGTTTGTCGGGGATTTTGGAGCCGTAAGCCTGTTCGAATTTCGCCCGGGCAGCATCATCCGTAATATGCTGATAACCCGGAAGCCAGCCAGGGAGCGTCCCCATATCACAGGCACCCTGCACGTTATTGTGTCCACGAAGCGGATAAGCACCAGCTCCCGGGCGGCGGTAGTTCCCCGTAGCCAGCAGAAGGTTAGAAATGGCCGCTGATGTATCTGATCCGCCTGTATTTTGGGTTACGCCCATGCCCCAAAGAATACATGTACCGTCTGCATCCCGGATCATTTCTGCTGTTTGGATCAAAGCAGCCTTTGAAACACCTGTTATTTTCTCGGCATATTCAAGCGTATATTTCTCCAGCACTTCTTTATACTCATGAAAGAAATTTACGTTTTCCCGAATGAAGGCTTCATCATGCCAGCCTTGGTCAATCATGTATTTCGTTACAGCCATTAACCATACCTGGTCAGTTCCTTGTTTAGGACTAATAAATAAGTCTGAACGCTCCGCCATTTCATGCTTGCGCACATCGGCTACGATCAGCTTCTGCCCGTAAAGCTTATGAGCACGCTTTACTCGTGTTGCCAGAACGGGGTGGCCTTCTGCAGGGTTAGCCCCCACAATCATGACGAGTCCCGCTTTAGCGATATCTTGAATGGTTCCAGCATCTCCGCCCATGCCAACGGTCCGGAACAAGCCGTCGGTTGCAGGAGACTGGCAGTAACGGGAACAGTTGTCGACATCATTTGTTTCGAATACTTGCCGGGCCAACTTTTGCATTAAATAGTTTTCTTCATTCGTGATCTTGGATGAAGAGATAAAGCCGACAGAACCTGGGCCGTATTGATCACGGATGTTACCTAGACGGCCGGCTACAACCTGCAGTGCTTCCTCCCATGTCGCCTCGACAAATTCATTTCCCTGACGGATAAGAGGAGTAGTTAGTCGCTCCTCTGAGTTAACGAAGTCCCAGCCAAACTTTCCTTTTACACACGTGGAAATTGCATTAACCGGTGCGTCAGATGATGGCTGCACCTTTAATATTTTTCGGCCCTTTGTCCACACCTCAAATGAACAGCCAACCCCGCAAAAAGTGCATACGGTTTTTGTCTTTTTCGTGCGTGTTTCCCGCATGGCTGCTTCCACTTCAGAGACAGCGAAAATGCCGCTGTAGCCCGGCTCTACTTCTTTTACAAGGTCAATCATTGGAGAAAGTGCCTCCTCTTTCATGCCCGTCATAAAGCCGGCTTCACCCAGCATGGACTTTTCCATTAAAGCGTTGCAAGGGCAAATGGTGACGCATTGGCCGCAGCTGACGCAGGAGGAGTCATTAATGCTGCTTCCCTTATCCCAGAGTACGCGGGGACGATCGGCTTCCCAGTCAATGGACAGAGTTTCATTGACTTGAAGATTTTGGCACACTTCTACACACTGACCGCAAGCGATACACTGGTTAGGGTCATACCGGTAAAATGGATGAGACATATCGACTTCACAAGCGGCCGCCTTCGGTGTGTATGGATATTTTTGATGTTCAATCTCCATTTGTTGAACTGTGTTATGCAGCTTGCAGTTTCCGTTATTATTGTCGCAGACAGTGCAATAAAGCAGATGGTTTTCTAAAATACGATCCATTGCCTCTGTCTGTGCTTCTTTCGCACGAGGGGAGGAAAGTGAAATATTCATTCCCTCTTCCGCTACTGTCGAACAGGAACGGACGAGCTCTCCATTCATTTCTACGATACACGTATCACATGTTTGAATAGGGTCCACTTCTGGCACGTAGCAGATTTGAGGATGAGCCATGTCCTGCTGATTGATGATCTCCAGAATGGTAGAGCCAGAGGGAGCCGTATACTCTTTGCCGTTAATCGTAATGGTAACCATGTGTCTTCCTCCTTTTTGAGAATAAAAAAATCCACCATGAAGCTATGTCTGCATGGCAGACATTTTGCTATCATGGTGGAATAGTTTTTTAGCAATCCATACTAAACAGCCAATCCACTGTTATATGTAGTCGAGAGGAGCAGAACATTTGACAATATCCCGTTCCCATCTTTTCTATTATTATAGTAGTTATCACCTGAAGAAACAAGATATACTAACACTAGAACGAAAGAAGCAGGGAGAAATATAGCATGTCTAAAAAAATTCACGAATTCAATGATATCATCCGCAAGCTTCGAAAGGAATTGCTTGGAAAGGGACCGGAACGCATTCACAGCGTGTTCGTCGAGAATATGGCGATCTCTACTTTGTATGGCAATTTAACGCCGACGGAGAAATTTATTGCCAAGACGCCTGAAGGCAAAGAGATGGTTCATGCAGCGCGGACGAAGCTGATTCAGGATGTTTATGATGACCATCCGCCTGAAGGATTAGAGGAGCTTGTCGGTGCAAAGCTGATCCATTTGTTTTCTGATATTAAGGTAGAGGAAGATATCGCCGTGTCAGTCTTTATTTTTGATAAACATATTGAGTAAAGGAGGAGGCAAATGAAGGAGACAGAGGTGAAGCGCAGCATTCTCCGGGTGGAGAACGGAAAGGCGCGGTATACGGAAGACCGTATTGTCACTGAGCATCCGATCACTATTAAAATCAATGGAGAAGAGTTTGTCACATTAGTATGTACACCGGAGTATATGGAAGATATGGCGATTGGTTATTTGGCCTCTGAAGGGCTGATCCGCCGCTACGAGGATATCGAGGATATGTGGATACAGGAAGAGGAAGGCTTTATCCATGTGAAGGCGAGCAAGCTGAATCCTTACACTCAAAACTTTCAGAGCAAGAGGTATGTAACCTCTTGCTGCGGTATGAGCCGGCAGGGCTTCGTGTTTGTCAATGATGCAATGACTGCCAAAAAGATGACCGGTATGCACGTTGCTCTTTCTCCGGAGGATTGCTATCGTTTGATGCGCGAGATGCAGCAGTCCGCTGAGTTATTTCACGGGACTGGGGGCGTTCATAACGCCGCTTTGTGTGATAAGGAAGGCATTATTTTAAGCCGGATGGATATCGGCCGGCACAATGCGCTTGATAAAATTTACGGACATTGCATTCGGCACGATATTTCCATCAACGATAAAGTGCTCGTATTCAGCGGCCGCCTGTCCTCGGAGATTTTGTTGAAGGTAGCAAAAATCGGATGCGAGGTTGTTCTAACGAAGTCTGCCCCAACGGAGCTGGCTGTTCAATTAGCGGACCAGCTGGGTATCACAGCAGTAGGCTTTATTCGTCACGAGTCGATGAATGTATATACACATCCGGAGCGCATTCATGTGCAGGTTCATGAGGGGCATAGCGAGAAATAGTACAAGTGAGAGAAGTGCCAGCTCCCTTTAAGGGGCTGGCACCTTTTTGGATATTATTCTGCTTGAAACACTTGGGAAATCTGCTGAATCTCTTCCTCGGTTAACTGTACATCCAGAGTCCGCAGATTGGCGGTGACTTGTTCTGACCGCTTTGCTCCAGGAATGATTACATCGATTACATCTCGAGTTAAATACCAGGCAAGGACAATATGAGCAAGCTCAGCATCCTTAGCTTCTGCAATTGACCGGATCTGCTCAACCTTCTCTAAGTTTCTTTCAAAATTGCCCTCCTTGAAGTAAGGAAGGTTTTGACGAAGGTCATCAAATCGAGAATCTTTATCATATTTTCCTGTCAGCAGCCCGGAAGCAAGCGGGAAATAAGGAACGAAGGAGATATTATGCTCTTTTGCATACGGGAACAGTTCCTTCTCTGCTTCACGATTGAGCAGGTTGTATTCACCTTGGAAAACATCGACATAGCCGTCTTTATTCGCTTCTTTTAATTGTTCTATAGAGAAGTTTGATACGCCGATGGCACGGATTTTTCCCTCATCCTTCAGCTTTTTCAATGCACCGACCGCTTCATCCTTAGGTGTGTTCTCATCAGGAAAGTGAATATAGAACAAATCAATATAATCGGTTTGGAGACGCTGTAAGCTGCCTTCAACCGCTTCCTTTAAGAAAGCGGGAGAGTTATCAAATACGACCTCTTCACCAGCAAATTTATGCGCGCCTTTCGTAGCAATCACTGCTTCAGAGCGGTTTTTTCTCTCCTTCAAGACCTCCCCGATTAATTCTTCTGAGCGCCCGGGACCATAAATGAACGCTGTATCTAGGAAGTTCATTCCATTATCAAGCGCTGCTCGTACCAAGTCTCTTCCTGCCTCTTCATCCAAATTAGGGTAGAGATTATGACCGCCGACTGCATTGGTGCCGAGACCAATCGGATTTACGGATAAATCTGTCTTGCCTAGCTGCACTTGCTTTGCTGCCATGTTATCACCATCTCCTCTATACATAATACGTGCCTTAGAGAACGTTGAAATGAGGCACGGTCCATGGAAAGAATAACATGCAGGGAAGAGAAGTTTCAAAAATATAGCATTATTGAAAAAATGTAAAATGAATGGATACGGTTTGCTACAATAAACAGCAAATGGGGAAGAGGAGGAGAAGCATGTTTGTTTATACGGTTGATGAAGAGATCTCTTTAAAGCTGATAGAAATGAAGGATGCCAGCCGCATTTTCCAGCTAACCAATCGGTCGAGGCCATATTTGCGGAATTGGCTGCCGTGGCTGGACCAGACAAGGAAAATTGGGGATACGGAAGCCTTTATTCAGCATGCCTTAAAGGGCCTTGCGGAAAATAAAAGCATGACGACAATGATCCTGCTTAATGGGCAGGCTGTGGGCGTAGCCAGCTATAACTCTCTCGATTGGGCAAACAAAATTGCTTATATCGGTTACTGGCTAGGGGAGGACTATCAAGGAAAAGGCATTATGACGAAAGCGGCCGGTGCGTTAACTGATTATGCCTTCCAGGAGCTGGGCATGAATAAGGTAGAAATACGGGCTGCTGTTGAGAATAAGAGAAGCAGAAGGATTCCCGAGAGGTTAGGTTTTGTTGAAGAAGGAACGATCAGACAGGCGGAGTGGCTATATGACCATTATGTCGATCATGTCGTCTATGGACTGCTAAAGGATGAATGGAAGAAGAGAAAATCGAAGAAAGGGTATGCACACAAAAGAGGGGAGGAAAGGTCATGACATTGGTTGAGAAGGCAATTACATTTGCTGCTGCAGCACACCAGGGGCAGGTTAGAAAGGGTTCGAACATTCCATATGTGACCCACCCCTTTACAGTAGGAATGATGCTTCAAAAGGAAGGCAGCACGGAAGAGGTTATTGCAGCGGGGATTCTTCACGATACGCTGGAGGATACCGAGGCAACATATGAGGAACTCACAAAGGAGTTTGGCAAGAGGGTAGCTGATATTGTCCAAGCAGTATCTGAAAAGGATAAATCGCTGCCATGGGAGGAGAGAAAGCAGGCAACAATTGAGGCTTTGCCATTTATGACAGAAGAAGCGCTTCAGGTAATTGTATGTGATAAACTGCACAACATTCGCAGCATTCGCCAATCGGCAGAAGAGGCTGGCGTGAACGTATGGGAGAGGTTCAACCGGGGGAAGAAACAGCAGCATTGGTATTACTCCGAGGTGCTGAAGAAGCTGGCACCAAGAAAGGCGGAGTTCAAGCTGATTGAAGAGCTTGAAAGGGAAGTGAAACAGCTGTTTGCTGAGTCTTGATAGCATAATTCAATAAGAATAAGTTTCCACAAAAAATGATTTTCTAAAAGGTGACATAGAACAGGTTTTCAACAGTTCGTTTTGTTTTTGTTATACATGATGATTGTAGAGAAGCATATATCATTCAAAAAAATAACGATTCTAACTTATAGTTGCAAGAAGGTACTCTAGTGTTAAGTAACTAGGGTACCTTCTCCTGTTTTTGCCCCTTTTTCTATAAAAACAGGGGAAAAGATAGGCGAAGTAATTAGCTTGCTAACTTACTTTCAGATCAAACATTCTAAAAATTCAAATATAAAATGAAATTGTATAACTAGGAAATTATAATTCGTTTTGTAAGTGTAGTATAAAACAAGGGGGAAGACATACGATGATGGAGAAGCAAAAGTGGCTAGTATCGATCGTGATGATGATCGTGCTCATTCTTCCGCAAAGTGTCGGAATGGCAAAAGGATATGAAAAGGCAGGGGATGTAACAGTTATTCGTGATCAATACGGCGTGCCTCACCTATATGCTAAAAATAAGCAGGATTTGTATAAAGCATATGGGTATGTAATGGCCAAAGATCGTCTGTTCCAGCTGGAAATGTTTCGCCGGGGAAATGAAGGTACAGTATCAGAGGTCTTCGGCGAGGAGTATTTAGCTAAGGATGAGCAATCAAGGCGTGACGGATATAGCGATGAAGAAATTAAGGAAATGCTCAATGATCTAGAGGATAAGCCGAGAGCATATATTCAACAATTTGCAGAAGGTATCTCGTTATATGTGCAGGAAGCACTAAAGAATCCCGATGAAAAGCTTTCTAAAGAGTTTCACGATTACAAGTTCCTTCCTAGAAAATGGGATGCGACGGACGTGGTTCGGCTATACCTCGTGTCAATGACTTATTTCATGGATAATCATCAAGAACTGACCAATGCTGAAATTCTAGCCAAGCTAGAACAGACATATGGTGAGGAACAGGCAGAGAAAATGTTCGATGATTTAGTGTGGAAAAATGATCCCGAAGCACCGGCAAGTATTCAAGCAGAAGATGAGGCTGAAGAGGAGAAGGAAGGAGACAAGGCTGTTCAGCCATTATCTTCAGCTGTTATTAATGCCTCTAAGGAAATTGAAGCAGAAAGAGATGAATTTGTAGAGTCATCTGAAGAGCTTGGTCTGCCTTTGAAGATTGGCAGTAACGCCATGATTGTTGGAGAGGACAAGTCCAAGACGGGAAATGCTTTATTATTTAGCGGTCCGCAAGTCGGATTTGTCGCACCAGGATTTCTATATGAAGTTGGTTTACACGCCCCCGGCTTTGACATGGAGGGGTCAGGATTTATAGGGTATCCATTCATTATGTTTGGGGCTAATAAACATATCGCCCTAACAGCAACCGCTGGCTATGGAAATGTCACTGATATCTTTGAAGAGAAGCTTCATCCGAACGATCCTACTCAGTACTTTTATAAAGGCGAGTGGAGAGAGATGGAGAAACGAACAGAAACATTTACCGTTCGAGGAGAGGACGGCAAGCCTGAGCAAGTGGAGACCGTCTTTTATCGCACAGTTCATGGCCCAGTCATTAGTATAGACGAAGAGAGAGGAGTAGCTTACAGTAAGTCTTGGTCATTCCGCGGGACGGAAGCCCAAAGTATGCAGGCGTACATGAAAGCAAACTGGGCAAAGAACTTGAAAGAGTTCGAGGAAGCAGCCAGTGAATACACAATGTCGCTAAACTGGTATTATGCTGACAAAAGAGGGAACATTGCTTATTACCATGCAGGTAAACAACCAGTGAGGAACGAAGAGATCGACGAGAGATTGCCGACGCCAGGAACAGGAGAATATGATTGGCAAGGCTTCCAGCCGTTCGAGCAGAATCCACAAGCGGTAAATCCTGATAATGGCTACGTAGTGAATTGGAATAACAAGCCATCACAAGAATGGAGAAACGGGGAACGAAGCTTCTATTGGGGAAAAGATAACCGTGTTCAGCAGTTTATTAACGGAATGGAAGAAAGAGAGAAGGTTGACCTCGAAGATCTAAATGAGATTAACTACACAGCAAGCTTCGCCCAGCTGCGTACACATTATTTTAAGCCATTGTTAATAGAAGTGCTTAAGGAGAACCAATCAGACAATGAAAGCTATCCTTATTTAATCAAGCAGCTGGAACAATGGAATAATTTGAAGGAAGATAAAAATAAAGACGGCTTATATGATGCCGGAGTAGCTGCCTTCTTTGATAAGTGGTGGAGCATCACACACGATGAATTGTTTGCTCAGCCACTAGGCTCGGTCTCCAACCTAACGCAAGAAATAACGGACCATCGGTACGGTGCTACTCTTGCTTATAAAATTCTAGCTGGTGAAGAGACGAACTATCCATGGATGAGCAAAGAGGAAGCGGAACAGATCATAATCAACAGCGCTGATCAAGCGCTAGCCGAGCTTCATGAAGAGAAGGGGACGAAAGCGGAAAACTGGCGCATGCCAATCGATACGATGACGTTTGGAGAAACATCATTAATCGGTGTTCAGCATGGTTACGGATCGGATACGCCGATTATTGAAATGAACCGCGGCAGTGAAAATCACTACCTTGAAATGACACCAAGCGGTCCGAAAGGGTTTAATATTACACCGCCAGGCCAAGTTGGTTTTATCCATAAAGACGGTACTGTGAGTGAACACTATGAGGATCAAGTGCAGATGTTTGCAAATTGGGAATTCAAACCGTTTTTATTTGATAGAAAAGAAGTGAGAGAAGCAGCTGTGTCGATCACTGATTTGAATGTTAGTGAATAATGGAAAGGTAAAGGAAGAGTACGCCCGCACTGGCGTACTCTCAGACTGTAGACAAACTCGATGGAAATCGAGCGTCTACAGTCTTTTTATTTTGCCCGTAAACGGGGTTGTTGATTTCCATTCCAGACGCT
>NZ_JWJE02000069.1 GCF_000812025.2 Bacillus thermotolerans | reverse complement strand
AATATAAATTGAACCGCCGTATACGGAACCGTACGTACGGTGGTGTGAGAGGGGCGAAAATAATCAACTTATTTTCCCTCTACTCGATTTTAGTTTGTGTTCATGTATATGATTTTCTAAGGGAAACCTGTTATGATTTTATGGAATGGAGGAAGAACACGATGGCCTTAGTCATTGATATGATTGATGAAACAGAAAAGCTGGGAAAAGAAGCATTCCAGCTGGTGGAAGAAGTATTAAATTTAGCAGCAGATAAAGAGCAGGTAGCAGGAGACAGTGAGGTATCTGTCACTTTCACGGATAATGAAAGAATCCGCGAAATTAATCGTGATTACCGTGGAAAGGACACCCCGACAGATGTTATTTCATTTGCCCTCGAGGAAATGACCGAGGAGGAACTGGCTATCAGCGGGGCTGAGGACCTTCCCCGGATGCTTGGAGATATTATTATCTCCATTCCTCGTGCGAAGGAACAGGCGGAGGAATATGGGCACAGCTTTGAGAGGGAGCTTGGCTTTCTAGCGGTCCACGGACTTCTTCATTTATTGGGGTACGACCACATGACGGAAGAAGATGAGAAGGTCATGTTTCAAAAGCAGAAGGATATCCTAAATGAGTATGGATTACAGAGGTAAGTCGCCTTTTCGCTGGAAGCGCTTCGCTGCTTCTTTTGGGTTTGCTTTTCAGGGGCTGCGGTTCGCCTGGAGGGAACCCAACTTTCGTTTCCATGCGGCCGCTGCTTCGGCAGTGATAGCAGCTGGGAGCCTTTTATCGCTTTCTCGTATCGAGTGGCTGTTTATCCTTTTAATGATCTTTGGTATGTTTGTGCTTGAGATGATTAATACGGCAATTGAGAAAGTGGTGGATTTAGTCACAGAGGAGACTCATCCGCTTGCTGGAATGGCTAAGGACTTAGCAGCAGGAGCGGTTCTCTTGTACGCCATTTTAGCTGCCATCACCGGCTTGATTATCTTTTTGCCGAAGGTTTGGCCTTTATGATAGATAGTTTGGATTTTTCTGAAAAATTTAACGTAAATGGATTGCAAATGATTGGATTTATATTAAAATAGAGTGTAAAGGAGCATGAACTTGAAAAAAAACGAACTGATTCAAGAAGCAAAAGCAGCAAGAGAGCGAGCTTATGTCCCTTATTCCCAATTTCCAGTGGGGGCAGCAGTCGTGACAAAAGATGGAAAGGTCTTTCACGGATGCAATATTGAAAATGCCGCTTACAGCATGTGTAATTGTGCAGAACGAACTGCGTTATTCAAAGCTTGGTCTGAAGGTGAGAAAGAGTTTGCGGCAATGGCTGTAATCGCTGATACGAAGCGGCCGGTTCCGCCATGCGGAGCATGCCGTCAAGTCATGTCTGAGCTATGTTCAGCTGATATGAAAGTATTTCTGGCCAATCTTCAAGGAGACGTTGAAGAACTAACCGTACAAAACTTGCTTCCAGGAGCATTTGCACCGGAGGATTTACATGAGTAAACAAGCCAATCATACGTCATATAAATCAGGGTTTATTTCTATTATCGGACGTCCAAACGTCGGAAAATCTACTTTTTTGAATCGAGTCATCGGACAGAAAATCGCTATTATGAGCGACAAGCCGCAAACAACAAGAAACAAAGTGCAGGGCGTGTATACAAAAGAGAATGCACAAATGATTTTCATTGATACCCCCGGCATTCACAAGCCCAAGCATAAGCTGGGAGACTTTATGATGAAAGTAGCGGTCAATACGCTGAAAGAAGTCGATCTCGTTCTATTTATGGTAAATGCAGAAGAGGGATACGGCCGTGGTGATGAATTTATCATTGAGAAGCTAAAGGGAGTTAAGACTCCGGTGTTTTTGGTTATTAATAAAATAGACCGCATTCACCCGGATCAGCTCATTGAGCTCATTGACCAATATAAGGATCTGCACCCGTTTGCAGAGGTCGTTCCTATTTCTGCTTTAGAGGGAAATAACGTGGAGCGGCTGCTTGATCAGATTGAAGGGAACCTTCCAGAGGGGCCGCAATATTATCCAGCTGATCAGGTAACGGACCATCCAGAGCGCTTTATTATTACAGAGCTTATCCGAGAAAAGGTACTTCACTTAACGAGAGAGGAAGTGCCGCATTCGATTGCGGTGGTGATGGATAAGATGGAGCGCCGGGGAGACAAAGATATCATTGATGTTATGGCTACGATTATTGTAGAGCGAGATTCGCAAAAAGGGATCATTATTGGTAAAAGGGGCGCTTTGCTAAAAGAAATTGGCAAACGGTCGCGCCAGGATATTGAAAATTTGCTCGGTTCACAAGTATATTTAGAGCTGTGGGTAAAGGTTCAAAAGGATTGGCGCAATAAGCTGTCCAACCTTCGTGATTTTGGATTCCGTGAAGACGAGTATTAATTAGATGAACTAGAAATTTTTGCTCCTCATAATCAGAAAGGAATCGGTGAAGCTAATAAGGAAGCCAACGGGAAATGCCAGTTTCAATAAGAAAGGCGGGGAAAAACATGTTAGATTTGACGTGGAAGGTCTTTTCAGAAACAGGAAGCATAGACACATATCTTCTATACAAAGAAATTGAAAAAGACAATGACAACGCCCAAGTGGAACAGGAGCAGCTGGCTGACCTCGACTTCCCGGTTACCCGGATGACGAATTGAGGAGGCGGAGGCGGCCTTCTGAATGTTTCAAAAAGTTGAAGGAATTGTAATTCGAACAACTAATTATGGCGAAACAAATAAAATAATAACGATTTTTACCCATGAAAAAGGAAAGCTGGCCTGTATGGCAAGAGGAGCTAATAAGCCAAACAGCCGGCTTTCTGCTATTACCCAGCCGTTCACCCATGGCCAGTTTCTCATACAGATTGGAAGCGGCCTGGGGACTCTCCAGCAGGGAGAAATGCTTTCTTCCATGCGTTACATACGTGAGGATTTGATGGTTACTGCCTATGCAGCGTATATGGCGGAACTGCTGGATAAGAGCACTGAAGAAAAGCAGCCTAATCCATATCTGTTCGAGCTTTTCAGGCAATCACTTGATTATTTAAATGAGGGTTATGATGCCGAAGTGCTCACCTATATATTTGAGATGAAGATGCTGCAGGTTATCGGCTTGCGTCCTGAACTGTCAAGCTGTGCAAACTGTGGCAGCCAGGAGGGGCGTTTTGCTTTTTCTGTGCGGGAAAATGGTTTGCTCTGTCATCGGTGCGTCCACATCGATCCTTATCATTTTCCGCTGTCACCGGCGGCAGTTAAACTGCTTCGGCTGTTTTATTTCTTTGACTTAAGCCGGCTTGGCAGTATTAATGTAAAGCCGCAGACAAAGAAAGAGCTTCGGACCGCCATTTCCCTTTACTATGATGAATATTCGGGGTTATATTTAAAGTCACGCAAATTCCTCAGCCAGATGGAGGAAATGCAAAAGCTTCTCGGAGAAAAGAAAGCTGATGATTGACAAATCCTCTACTTTCGATTAAATTTTTTAGTATCTAGTGAAAGTAAATACGAACTGCAGTGAAGGAATTAATTACTTAGCCCCCTCTTTTTTAAGCGACCCCGGGATGGTGCAAGCCGGGGAAAGAGCGCTAAGGAAAGGCAGTCTGGAGCAGTTTTTTAGTAGAAAGCGGCCGCGCGATAGTACGCGGCAAATAGGGTGGAACCGCGGGTAACTCTCGTCCCTATGTACAGGAATCAGTACATAGAGGCGGGAGTTTTTTGTGCGAGAAATGAGCCGCCTTAATTAAAATGAATGAGAGAAGGAGAGGTTTTGTTATGAATATTCAAGAAATGATTCTAACCTTGCAAAAACATTGGTCGAATCACGGTTGCATTTTAATGCAGGCGTACGATGTAGAAAAAGGAGCCGGCACGATGAGTCCGTATACGTTTTTGCGTGCGATTGGCCCTGAGCCATGGAATGTAGCTTATGTAGAGCCGAGCCGCCGACCGGCAGACGGACGGTATGGAGAAAATCCGAACCGTCTTTACCAGCATCATCAGTTCCAGGTGATTATGAAGCCTTCCCCCGACAATATTCAGGAAATGTACTTAGATTCCTTAAAGGCACTAGGCATTGATCCGCTTGAGCATGATATCCGCTTCGTCGAAGATAACTGGGAGAACCCTTCGCTTGGCTGTGCGGGCCTAGGATGGGAGGTCTGGCTTGACGGGATGGAGATTACTCAATTTACATACTTCCAGCAAGTAGGCGGAATGGAGTGTAAGCCTGTCTCCGTTGAAATTACTTACGGCATTGAGCGGCTGGCTTCTTACATCCAAGAGAAGGAGAATGTCTTTGATTTAGAGTGGACAGAGGGCTTTACTGTAAGAGATATTTTCTATCAGCCGGAATTTGAGCATTCGAAGTATACGTTTGAAACGTCTGATGTGGATATGCTGTTCCATTTGTTCTCAACGTATGAAAAGGAAGCGAAGCGCCAAATGGAGGAAGGGCTGGTTCATCCCGCATATGACTATGTCCTAAAGTGCTCTCACACATTTAACCTGCTGGATGCTAAGGGGGCCATTTCTGTGACAGAGCGGACTGCTTATCTTGGACGCATGCGCAGCATGGCTAGACAAATTGCGAAGACGTTTTATGAAGAACGTGAAAAGCTAGGGTTCCCAATGCTGAAGGAGAAAGGGGAGGCAGAACATGAATAAGAGGGATTTACTATTAGAAATCGGCCTGGAGGAAATGCCAGCACGCTTTGTTACGGAGTCAATGACTCAGCTAGGCAGCAAGGTCGAAGAGTTTTTAAATGAGCAGAAAGTGTCTTATGGACAAGTGAAGCTGTACTCCACTCCGCGCCGGCTGGCTGTGCTGGTTCAGGATGTAGCAGAGGCCCAGGAGGATATCGAAGAAGAAGTGAAAGGCCCGGCGAAAAAGATCGCGCTGCAGGAAGACGGCGAATGGTCAAAAGCAGCGATCGGCTTTACACGCGGCCAAGGCATGACAGTAGAGGATATTTATTTTAAAGAAATCAACGGTGTAGAATATGTACACGTGAATAAGTTCGTCAGAGGAAAGCAGGTAGCGGATCTTTTGCCGGCGCTTCGCGATATTGTTGTTGGCTTGCATTTCGGCAAGAATATGCGCTGGGCAAATAATGACCTTCGTTATATTCGTCCAATTAAATGGCTCGTTGCTTTATTTGGAGGCGAAGTGATCCCATTTGAGATTACGAATGTGGAGACTGGAAAAACAACACATGGCCACCGCTTCCTAGGTGAAGAAACGGTGATTGATTCACCAGCCGCGTATGAAGCACAGCTGGAAGAGCAATTCGTTATTGCAGACCCAGCCAAACGGAAGGATATGATCCGCAGTCAGCTTTCCCAGCTGGAAAAAGAGCAATCCTGGACTATTCCTGTGGATGAGGATTTACTTGAAGAAGTGAACAACTTAGTTGAATATCCGACCGTATTATTTGGTTCATTCAACGAGAGTTTTCTTGAACTGCCGGCAGAAGTGCTGATTACTTCCATGAAGGAGCACCAGCGCTACTTCCCGGTTAAGGATCAGAGCGGCAAGCTTCTTCCGTTCTTTGTAACTGTCAGAAACGGGAACAGCCGCTCCATTGACCAAGTAGCGAAGGGGAACGAAAAAGTTCTGCAGGCTCGCTTGGCAGATGCAGACTTCTTCTATAAGGAGGATCAAAGTAAAGACATTGATTTCTTCCTTAGCAAGCTGCAAGCGATTGTTTATCATGAGAAAATCGGTACATTGTCCGAAAAAGTCGGACGCATCCGTCGTTTATCTGCTGAACTAGGTGATTTAACCGGTGCATCTGATGAAGCTAAAGAAAAGGCAGATCGGGCGGCAGAAATTTGCAAGTTTGACCTCGTGACACAAATGGTTTACGAGTTTCCTGAGCTCCAGGGGATTATGGGAGAGAAGTATGCGCTTCAAAAAGGAGAGGATCGGGAAGTTGCAGCGGCAGTTAATGAGCATTATGAGCCTCGCCATGCGGAGGACGGGGCACCTGACACATTGACCGGAGCGGTCGTCAGCCTGGCAGATAAACTGGATACGATCGTTTCCTGTTTCGCTGTTGATATTATTCCGACGGGCTCTCAGGACCCGTACGCCCTTCGCAGACAAGCAGCGGGCATTGTGCTTATCCTGCAAGAGCGTAAATGGAATATCGCACTTGAGGACGTCCTTCAAACAGCCATTTCTGTTGTAAAGAAAGATAACGTCGGAGTGAAGAGCGAAGAGACACTTCTTGAAGAGCTGGTTTCGTTCTTTAAACTGCGTATTAAGCATAGCCTGCAGGAAAGAGGTGTCCGCTATGACTTGATTGATGCAGTTATCGAAGGCAGAGTTGGTGCGGTTCCATCCTTATTTGCTAAAGCGGACGTGTTAATGGCCCGCAAAGAGGAAGTTGGATTTAAAGAAACAACGGAAGCCCTTAGCCGTGTCATTAACATTGCGAAAAAAGCAGAAGAGCCAGCTTCCATTGATGAGCAGCTCTTTGAGAATGAAGAGGAAAAGGAGCTGTATCAGGCTTTCTTGCGTGTACAAGAAGGGTTGCAAGGAACAGACAAAGTAAAAGAGCAGTTTGATCTGCTTGGAAGCTTGCAGCAGCCGATTGAGCAGTACTTTGAACATACGATGGTTATGGCAGAGGACGCATCCGTTAGAAAGAACCGCTTGAGCCAAATGAGTGAGCTAGCTTCCCTGATTTTGTCGTTCGCCGATTTTAACAAGCTGTTAGTTAAGTAATAATGACAGAGTCCTTATACAGGTTAGCTGCTTTCCTTACTCACTTACTGTCAGCGCAAAAGAAGCATAAAAGAAAAGACTTTGCTTTTCATTTGAGTTAAATAGTATATAATATTTATTATATGGTATAACACTTTTTAAACAGTAGAAGCGCAGATGCTCAAGCTTGCCCCTGATGAATGGAGGGGCAATTGAGCTTTGCTTCTATTATGCGTCAGGTGGTGAGGAAGATCGAACTTAATAACCGTCAAGAAAAGATCCTGCAGATCGTAAAGGAAAATGGCCCGATTACCGGAGAGCATATTGCTGAGCAGCTGAATTTAACAAGGGCTACATTGCGTCCTGATTTAGCTATTCTGACAATGGCGGGCTTTTTAGATGCGAGGCCGCGCGTCGGTTATTTTTATACAGGGAAGTCTGGCACTCAGCTATTGACAGAGAACCTAATGAAAATCTATGTAAAGGATTATCAAGCGGTTCCGGTAGTGGTCAAGGAAGATGATTCTGTATACGATGCAATTGTAACAATGTTTTTAGAAGACGTCGGCACCCTTTTTGTAGTGGATAACAAGGGCCACTTAGCTGGTGTGCTGTCGCGGAAAGACCTGCTGAGGGCGAGCCTTGGCAAGCAAGAATTAAGTGCTGTCCCTGTTAATATTATTATGACAAGGATGCCGAACATCGCTGTGTGCGAAAAAGATGACTTGCTCGTAGATGTGGCGAAAAACTTAATTGAAAAACAAATAGATGCGGTGCCGGTCGTCAAGAAATCAGCAGCAGGCTACGAAGTAATCGGCCGCATCACGAAAACGAATATTGCCAAAGCGTTCGTAGCACTGGCAGATGACGACTGAGCCACCTGGAGGAGGTTCTGATTTTTGCTGAATGATCCAATTATATACATCGTGTCCGACTCAGTGGGTGAAACGGCTGAACTTGTCACCAAGGCAGCTGTCAGTCAATTTAACGGTTCGCATGCGGTCATTAAACGGTTCCCTTATGTAGAGGACCGGTCCCATATTGATGAAGTCATCGACTTAGCAAAAATAGAAAAAGGACTTATTGTGTATACACTGGTAAAGCCTGACGTGCGCGATTATATGAAGCAGCAAGCACAAAAAGAAGGCATTGTGAACTTTGATTTACTTGGCCCATTGATGAACGAGCTGGAGTCTTTGTACGGACGTCCTCCTTTAATGGAACCAGGGCTTGTAAGAAAGCTTGATGAGGAGTACTTCAAAAAGGTAGAGGCTATCGAGTTTGCGGTGAAATACGATGACGGAAGAGACCCGAGGGGCCTGCTAAAGGCAGATGTTGTGTTAATCGGTGTCTCCCGCACGTCGAAGACCCCGCTCTCTCAGTATCTTGCTCATAAACGGTTAAAGGTAGCGAACGTCCCGCTCGTACCGGAAGTGGATCCGCCTGAAGAGCTATTTACCATTCCACGGGAAAAATGCTTCGGGTTAAAAATTAGCCCTGCAAAGCTAAATGAAATTCGTAAAGAACGTCTTATTTCTTTGGGGTTAAGCGATAATGCAAGTTATGCGGATCTAGAGCGCATTAAAGCAGAGATTGCTTATTCAGAGAGGATGATGGAGCGGATTGGGTGTGAGGTCATTGACGTAACAAATAAAGCGGTGGAAGAAACGGCCAATATCATCCTAAGTAAGTACCACAAGAGAAAATAAAAATACCTTCTGATTCGTTCGTATGAACGTTTTAATGGATAAAAAACCTTTTGAGTGATGAAAGGAATTTCAATTAAAGTTTTTGTCTACACTTTATAGCACATGATCCTGTGATTGTGTGCTTATTTCTTGTTATAAAATAATGGTCTTTTTGAAAGAAATGTACTATAATAAAAAATTGTGATAAAAATGTGTTTAAAACAGGTTTAATGCTCTAGATAAAGGAATAAACTAGTTGTGTGCTGTTTTGAGTGCCTTCTTTTCATAAAGGGTTACTAAGAGTTTTTTTAGGTTATTTATTATTTGAGAAGGATTCTTCTCAACATTGTAGAATTATAAGGCATAGGCAAGAAAGAGAATGATGCCGAAGTTTGTCGAATGGAACTTTTTCTTGCAGACATAAGGAACCGCAGCTTCGTTTTTAAAAAGCTGTGATTCATCGTGATGTCTATGGAGAAACAAAAAAGTTGCAGGAAATTTAGTTCTTTTATCGAAAAAGTATAGCTGGTGATGTACACGTGACAGGAAGAATTCCTGAAGAAACGATTCAACAAATTAAGCAATCACTGGATATCACTGATGTAATCGGTGAGTATGTACAGTTGAAGAAGCAAGGCCGTAACTTCTTCGGTCTTTGTCCATTCCACCAGGAGAATTCCCCTTCTTTTTCAGTTTCACCAGATAAGCAAATTTATCATTGTTTCGGGTGTGGAGCTGGCGGAAACATTTTTTCTTTTTTAACGGAAGTTGAGAATATCTCTTTCCAGGAAGCAGTGAGCAAGCTGGCAGAGCGTGCAGGAGTAACGGTGGAAGTTCCTTCTTTTGGAGGAGACGGCAAGAAACAGCCAGCTGTTTCAGAAGAAAAGGAGCAAATGCTGAAAGCTCACGAGCTATTAGCAAAGTTTTACCATCATTTACTCATGAACACAGCCGAGGGCCAGGAAGCACTGGACTATTTAGAGGAAAGAGGATTTTCGGCGAGTGATTTAGAAACATTTCAAATAGGCTGGTCGCTTCCTAACTGGGAATTCACGACCCGTTTCTTAGAGAAGAGAGGCTTCCCTCTTGAATGGATGGAGAAAGCCGGATTGATCATCCGGAAAGAAGACAGCGGCAGCTATTTCGACCGGTTCCGTGGCAGGATCATGTTTCCCCTTTATGATGAAAAAGGCAGCGTAGTTGCTTTTTCGGGGCGGTCCCTTCATGATGAAAAGCCAAAGTACTTAAACAGTCCGGAAACACCAATTTTCAATAAAAGCCGCCTTTTATATAATCTTCACCAGGCGAGACCAGCTATTCGGAAGCAGCACCGTGCCATTCTTTTTGAAGGTTTTGCTGATGTTATTGCTGCTGCGCGAGCAGGGGTAGAAACCGGCATTGCCACAATGGGTACCTCTTTAACGGAGGCGCACATTCAGCAAATCAAACGATTGGCGAATGAAGTGATCATTTGCTATGATGGCGATTTAGCGGGCATGAATGCTGCATTTCGTGCTTCCGAGCTGCTGATTAGCAGCGGCTGCGAGGTAAGGATTGCTTCTGTCCCAGACAGAATGGATCCGGATGATTACATTAGAAGGCATGGCGGCGAGAAGTTTCTTCATCACGTGATTGAAACAGCCCGGACACAAATGGCTTTCAAAATGGAGTATTACAAGCAAGGGAAGAATTTGCAGGATGAAGGACAGAAGCTGCAGTATATAGAAGAAGTGGTTACAGAAATCGCTAAGCTTAAGAAGGCGGTTGAGCGGGACTATTACTTGCGGCAGATAGCCGAACAATTCTCATTATCACTCGAAGCCTTAAAACAGCAGGAAAAGCAGGTGTTCTTCAAAGAAAGAAAGAAGCAGCATCAGCATGCTCCAGCACCTCAGGCCACTTCTGTTTACCAAGCACCGAATAAGCTATATCCGGCTTTTCAGACAGCAGAGCGAAGATTGATTGCTTATATGCTGAAAAGTGACGATGTCGCCTACAAGGTAAAGGAGCTGCTAGGCGGAAATACATTCAATTTAGATGAACACCAAGCTATTTTTACGTACCTGCTGGGCTTTTATGAGGGAGGACACGAGCCGGATGCAAGTGCCTTTATTACTTTTCTTCCAAATGATACGTTGCGCCGACTCGTTTCAGATATAGAAATGATGATGATCAGCAAAGTGGCAAGTGATGAGGAAATTCATGATTGCATTCAGCAAATCTTTAAGCATCGCAAAGTGCTTGAAATAAAAGTGAAGAAACAGCAGCAAATCTCGGCTGAAAAAGCAAAGGATTACCTTGCTGCTGCGAAGATCGCTAAAGAAATTATGGAACTAAAGAAAGAGCTGCATTAACGGGTATTGAGAAGTATGAGGCAAGGATGTTGGAAGGAGGGGGACGGCAATGGCTGAAAAGTCTACACGTTCCAAAGAAACCGAATTAACTTTAGAAAGAGCAAAAGAACAACTTATTGAACTTGGCAAAAAACGAGGCAAGCTGTCCTATGACTTTGTAGCAGATAAACTGTCGCCATTCGAGGTAGAGTCAGATCAAATAGATGAGTTTTACGAACAGCTCGGGGAGCAAGGTGTGGATGTAATAAACGAAGATGAAGACGAAGAGGATCCAAACCTTCATGAACTGGAAAAGGAAAGCGAAGAGTTTGATTTAAATGACTTAAGTGTTCCTCCAGGTGTGAAGATTAACGACCCTGTGCGCATGTATTTAAAAGAGATCGGCCGGGTTGACCTTTTATCTGCCGAAGAAGAAATTGAACTGGCTACTCGCATTGAACAAGGGGATGAGGAAGCGAAGCGTCGTCTTGCGGAAGCTAACCTGCGTCTCGTTGTCAGCATTGCTAAGCGCTACGTAGGACGCGGCATGCTGTTCCTTGACCTGATTCAAGAAGGAAATATGGGTTTGATTAAAGCGGTAGAAAAGTTTGATTATCGCAAAGGGTTTAAATTCAGTACGTATGCGACATGGTGGATTCGCCAGGCCATTACACGGGCTATTGCCGACCAGGCAAGAACGATCCGTATTCCTGTCCATATGGTTGAGACGATTAACAAGCTGATTCGCGTTCAAAGGCAGCTGCTTCAAGACCTCGGCCGCGAACCGACACCGGAAGAAATCGCAGAGGAAATGGATTTAACGCCGGAGAAAGTGCGAGAGATCCTCAAGATTGCTCAAGAGCCCGTCTCCCTGGAAACGCCGATCGGTGAAGAGGATGATTCCCATTTAGGCGACTTTATTGAGGACCAGGAAGCGACTTCTCCCTCTGAGCATGCTGCTTACGAATTGCTAAAAGAACAGCTTGAAGATGTGCTGGATACGCTGACAGACCGGGAAGAGAATGTCCTGCGTCTCCGCTTTGGCTTAGATGATGGCCGCACACGTACACTAGAAGAAGTAGGAAAAGTCTTTGGTGTTACACGTGAGCGTATTCGCCAGATCGAAGCGAAGGCATTGCGTAAGTTACGCCACCCTAGCCGCAGCAAGCGATTGAAGGATTTTCTTGAATAATAAATATTCATGACTTTACTATAGGTTTGTTTTAAGTTTACTTCCATTAGGAAGTAAACTTTTTTTATGGAAGAGGCAGGGATTTACCTTTTTTTCACGAATAGTATATGCATGACAGGATGTGACAAGAATGGCAGATGAGAAAAGGCGAATCATCGTACGAGAGATCCTTTTTTGGAAGGAACACCGGATGCTGCCAGATCATTACTGCGACTATTTATTGACACTCTATACAGAAGGCGAAGAGATGCCGAAAGATTCAGTCGAAAGTATGCCTCCATGGCCATTTGTTCTGATGAGTCAGATATTGGCTGTGTGCAGCATAGTAATATCTCTATTTGTTCTATATTTTACTGAATTGTCGTTCCCTTTGCAAATGATGATTTTGACAATTTTTGTCGTTTGTGTACTCGCAGCGATTATTTATTTTTCTAAGAAAGAATTTTTTTCTCCGCTGTTATTAGTTTCAGCAGCGGTTTTGTTGTTAATTTTTACTGTAGAAATTCAGCAGTTTTTCTTAGAAAGTGATCGTTATACCCTGTATGCCCTTTTGTTTCTCCACTTTTTGCTCTGGTGGGGTATCGGAAGAAAACTGAGGCAGCTTTACTTGACGATTTCCGCTTATATAGGGGTCTTTTTTCTTGTCATTTATATCATAATATAATGGTGAAACAGCTTAATAGTCGCGAAAGAATCATTTGCCTTTTATAGGAGAAAGAAAATTATGACTAAATTGCAACAAACAAGTAAAAACTTCTATGTAAGGGCTTTTCCAAATAGTTGTTTTCAAGTAGAATAGTAAGTGTTTGTACTTTCTATTTGTTATTTTGTATACATATAAGGGAGGTTTGAAAATGCAACGAAATCCAATCATACCGTTTCTGCTCATTGCTGTATTCGGAATCGGGCTGATCTTCTTCCTTTCTTTGGTCGGGCTTAATAACGCTGAAGAAATGGCAAATGAGGAAGAAGGCGGCGAGCAAACGGAAACAGCAGAAGGTGGCTCTTTTGATCCAGAAGGGCATTACCAGCAATCCTGCGTAGGCTGTCATGGCGGCAACTACGAAGGAGGAGCAGGCCCTGCGTTAACAGGCGTCGGTGAAAGGCTGTCCCAGGAAGAAATTAAAGATGTTCTTGTCAACGGCAGAGGTGCAATGCCTCCAGGTCTTGTGCCAGCTGAAAATGCTGATGCTATGGCTGAATGGGTAAGCCAAATTAAATAACACCAGAAAAAGTTCTTTGCCGATAGGCAAGGAGCTTTTTTTATCGGGTTGTTACGTTTACAATAAGAGCGAAGAAACAGAAAAATAAAAGTGGTGAAGAGATGAATATACATCAATTATCGGATCGGCTGTTAGCTGTCGCTTCCCGTATTCCAGCTGAATCGGTCCTAGCTGACATTGGCTCCGATCATGCCTATCTGCCTTGCTATGCGGTGAATAACGGCCTGGCCTCAAAGGCTATTGCAGGAGAAGTTGCTGAAGGACCGTTTCTAGCTGCCAAGCAGCAGGTACAAAAAGCTGGCCTTGAAGAGCAAATCACCGTCCGTAAAGGGGACGGGCTCGAGGTCATTCAACCAGGAGAGGTTGATTGTGTGACGATTGCCGGCATGGGCGGGGCACTGATTGTCTCAATTTTGGACCAAGGCAAGGAAAAGCTGGACGGTGTGCAGCGCCTTATTTTACAGCCGAATGTAGGAGCCGAGCATGTGCGCAAGTGGCTGCTCGCTCATGAATGGGAATTAGTAGATGAAGAAATTATGGAAGAAGACGGGAAGATTTATGAGGTTTTAACAGCTGAAAGAGGACAGCCAGAGCGTCCATACAGCAGAAAAAAAGAGCTTGAGTTGCTTGTAGGGCCGATGCTGCTGGCACAAAAAAATGATGTTTTCTTTAAAAAGTGGAAAAGAGAAGCAGCTCAGCTGGAGAGAGTCATAGAGGAGCTGAAGAAAGCGGAAGACCAAGCTGCTGTATCGGCAAAGAAGCAGGAGGTTACTCGGGAGCTGCAATTAATTAAGGAGGCGATTGGCGAATGAAGAAGGCGAACGGGCATGAGGTAATTCAACTATTTGAACAATTTGCTCCTAAAAGATACGCTATGGAGGGAGATCGAATTGGTTTGCAGGTCGGTCAATTAAACAAACCGGTGGAACGAGTACTCGTCGCTTTAGATGTACTTGAAGAAGTAGTGGATGAAGCGATCGAGAAAGATGTTCAATTAATTATCGCGCATCATCCGATCATTTATCGGCCTTTAAAAGCTATCATGACCAATGAACCGGCGGGCCGGCTTATTGAAAAGCTTATTAAGCACGATATCGCTGTTTACGCTGCTCACACAAACTTAGATGTTGCTGAAGGCGGGGTAAATGACTGGCTGGCAGAGGCGCTGGAGCTTAGCGAGACAGATGTGCTTGTGCCGACCTATGAGGATGAGCTGAAAAAGCTGGCCGTGTTTGTTCCTGTTTCTCACGCTGAACAAGTCAGAGAAGCACTTGGCAAGGCTGGTGCCGGCTTCATTGGTGAATACAGCCACTGCTCTTTTTCAGCAGAAGGAACAGGACGGTTCATGCCAAGTGATCAGGCAAGCCCGTTCATTGGACAATCTGGTGAGCTGGAAGCAGTGGAAGAAGTAAAAGTTGAAACGATTTATCCGAAGAGCATAGAAAAGAAGGTATTGTCTGCTATGCTAAAGGCGCATCCGTATGAAGAAGCGGCTTATGATCTATATCCGCTTGATAACGAGGGAGAAGCACTTGGTCTTGGTCGCATGGGCAAGCTGGCGCATCCGATGACGCTGCAGGAGTTTGCTGAATTCGTTAAAGAAAAGCTGGAGGTTTCCACTGTACGTGTCGTTGGTTCGCTGACTGACCAGGTAAAGAAGGTAGCCGTTCTTGGCGGCGATGGAAATAAGTATTTTCAATCCGCTAAATTTAAAGGGGCCGACGTGTATGTAACTGGAGATTTCTATTATCATACCGCTCATGATGCTTTGGCCGCTGGATTGAATGTCGTCGATCCGGGACATAACGTAGAAAAGGTGATGAAAGCAGGCACGGCAAAGAGAATGGCTGCTTTGACGAAAGAGAATGGATTGGATGTGGAATTCATTCCTTCTGCTATCCACACAGATCCTTTTACTTTTATTTAAAAAGAAACAGGCTGGCCCTCAATGGCCAGCCTGTTACACGTTGTTGAAAAACAACTTAGTCAAGAAAACCCTGGTGAATTCTCACCGGGGTTTTCACTTTTTTTGAATTGTTAAACGGAACCTTCTATAATATGAGAAGTGAGGTGGAGACCGATTTTCTGTAAAGAGCGGAGTTTGGCCCACTTTTTCAAGTTTTGTATGATGCCGGTCATCAAAACTTGCGTTTTCACTTTTTGAACTCCACGGTAACGTGCATAGCGCAGACCGTGGAGTTCTTTACTGTGTGCAAAGCTTAATT
>NZ_JWJE02000068.1 GCF_000812025.2 Bacillus thermotolerans | reverse complement strand
ATCTATTACAATCACTATAGATATCAATGGAATTTAAAAAAGATGACCCCTGTTCAATACAGAGATCATCTTCTTAAAACTGCCTAGGCTTTTTTTAAAATGTCCTTTACAAAGGGTACACTTTATTTAAAAGTATCCGGTCTTTTTTGTGATTCCTTTCCATTAAACGGTTCGCTCCTTTTCTGCTTTGGAGCGCTCCATCCATTTCACTGTCCAGCTTGATAATAAGATGCCGAGCTCGTATAACAAGAGAAGCGGCACGAGTACAAGGATCTGCGAAATGAAGTCCGGCGGTGTAATCAGGGCGGAGACCACTGCCAATACCAGCAGGGCATATTTCCTCCCTTTTCTCAGCTTCTCTGGCGTCACCAGCTGAATCGCCGTTAGAAACATTAACAATAGCGGAACCTCAAACAAAATCCCCATCGGTACAGTGGTCATGATTAAAAAGTGAAAATACTCTTTTGCCGTTACCATCATTTCAAAATTTTTAGCGCCAAGACCGATTAGAAAGTAATAAACCGTAGGGAAGATGACAAAAAAGCCGAATGCGATGCCCGCAATGAAACTGAAGAAAATAGCCGGTAAAAATAGTAAAGCCATTTTGCTTTCCCGATCAGTCATGGCAGGTCTGGCAAATGTCCAGGCCTGCCAGGCCATAAATGGAGCTGACAGTCCTAAGGAGAGGACTAGCGCGATCCCTGCATAAAGCCTGATGACATCCAGAGGGCCAAGCATGACTAATTGATGTTCATGGGACAGAAACGGAATAATTTGATGCATAAAGATCAGCATGGCCATAAACATGACGGCTACACAGATCACGGATGACAATACAGTTTTCCGCAAATCGGTTAAATGCTCAACTAATGTCTGTTCCTCTTCCACTTCTGATTGGCTGGCCGGCAAAGTGTCTGCTGTTTCCCGTTCGCCCATTTTCTTCACCCCCTAATCAGGCTTTTGGCAGCTGGTCGTCTTTTTTGGCTTTCTCTTTTCCATCCTCTTCCTCATCGTCCATCAGCTTGTTTGCTCCCCGTTTGAACTCTGATAGCGTTTGGCCGAAAGCAGAGCCAATCTCTGGCAGTTTCTTCGGACCAAATATAATGAGCGTGATTACCAAAATAATAATTAATCCTGGTATGCCAATATTTGCAATGCCCATTTTTCCTCTCTCCTTTTATACAAGTTATACAAGGCTGCCGCCTTGTTTGCTGTATTTCAGCATGCCTTCTGCCGCGCGGTAAGCAAGAGCACCAACCGTCCCTGTCGGGTTGTATCCGCCATTATGAGCGAAAGCGGAGGCACCGACGACAAATACATTCTCTGCGTCCCACATTTGCAGGTAGTTGTTCACAGCAGACGTTTCCGGCTCCGCTCCCATGATCACCCCGCCTGTATTATGGGTAGTCTGATACGGCACGATGTTATAGTTTTCAGCTGTTTGTGAAGTGACCACTTCATCAGCGCCCATTTCCTTCATAATCTCTGCGCTTCTTTCTGCGACGTATTTGTACAGATTCTTATCCTGCTCCGTAAAGTTATAGGTCAGTCTAAGAAGCGGCACACCGTAAGCATCTTTATACGTCGGATCCAAATCTAAGAAGTTATGGCGGAATGGCATGGATGCTCCTTGAGAACCAATGTTTAATACTCTGTTGTAGTAATGAATGGACTTGTCCTTAAACTCCGGGCCCCATTTTGGTGTATCTGGCGGCACTGCATTGTTCTGAATCGGACGGAGACCGGTCTGAGTAATCGAGATACTTCCTCCGTGAATGAAGTTCAAGTCAGAGTGATCGAAGAAATCTCCATTGTAATCATCTACCGTTGCACCAAGGGCACCTGCGCCCATAAATGTGTTGAAGCGCTCTTTTTCGAAGAAACCTGTCGCTCCAGGCAAAATTTGATAGCAATAATTCTTGCCAATGACGCCTGTGCCGCTGTTAGGATCATACGGTGTGCCCAATTCAGATACGAGCAGCAGCTTTGTATTGTTCATTACATAGCTTGTTAGCGCAATCATTTCTGCCGGCTGCTCAAATTCTTCTCCTGTTAATACGTCTACATAACGGACCGCCGTTGCCTTCGTGCCGTCATGCAAAATGCGTGTGACGTTCGCATGTGTGCGGAGTTCAAAGTTTCCTGTTTTTTGGGCAGTAGGAATGACGGTTACATTCGGGCTCGTTTTTGCCCCGTATTCACAGCCGAACCGTTCACAAAACCCGCAATATTGACAAGCATTAATCTGTTCGCCATCTGGATTTTTATAAGTTTCACTTAAGTTGGCAGATGGCAGGTGATAAGGATTCAGCCCTAATTTCTTAGCGGCATCCTTAAAGCGCTTAGTGATGACCGTTTCTTTCATCGGTGGTGTCGGGTACTTATCCGGACGCTGTCCGCCAAGCGGGCTTGGTTCCCCGCTGACACCGATGGTTTTTTCGAACTTATCAAAGTAAGGCCCCATCTCCTCGTATGTAATGCCCCAGTCCTGTATGGTGTAATCGGCCCCTACTTTGTTCGCGCCGTACTTTTCTTCGGTCATCGATTTAATTTGGAAGTCATATGGCAGAAAGCGGAAGTTCTGGCCGTTCCAGTGAACACCAGCTCCCCCAAGCCCCTCTCCAAGCAGGAAAGATCCGAGCTGCCTCATCGGCAATGCCCGCTGGTTCGGCTTGTTCCTGAATGTAATGGTTTCTTTCGATGTATCCTGCATTAACTCATAACGAATCGCATAGCGATACTCATCATGAATCATTAAAAAGTCGTCTGTCGAGCGTGGCTTTCCGCGTTCCAATCCGACTACCTTTAATCCTTGTTTCGCCAGCTCTGCTGCAATGATGCCGCCTGTCCAGCCAACCCCGACTGTCACGACATCTACTTTAGGCAATTTGGTTACCATAACGATCCCCCCTATAATTACTTGTGGAAAGCGTGAAGACTTTGAGGCTCGATTTCCTGGAATTCTTCCGCCTCAATCTGATTAAGATAACTGGCCTGGTGTCCAGGGTAGTTCTTCATTTTCCAGCCTTCCATATTTCTATTCCCGCCGTACATCGGATCTGCATAGGCGCCTTCGAGCACCGCTGACCGGAGCAGGTTAAAAAACGTGGCCGAATCCACGCCTCTCATTTGGACTTTTCCTTGTTCGAACTGGGAAAGGATTTCGTTTTGCTCCGCTTCTTCCAGCTCATTAAATGCTTTCTGGTGATTCTTCTGGCTAAGCTCTTTCATCATGCGGATCCCTTCATCAAAGACCTGATTCCGTCTTAAAGGAGTTTGATACCCTTGTGTCTCTTCTCCCGGATAGAATGGCCCCTGCATATATTCGCGAGTGTTATAACCATAATTTCCTGCCAGCTGATGGTCAATAAAGTATGGTACACCGAGAGCAATCGCGCCAGGACCGTGATCATCCTCAGGAAGAATACGCTCCGCCGCCGCGCTTAACACCTCAAAATCCTCACGGCTCGTGAAGTACATCAGCGCTTCGTTATTATTTTGGCCTCCAGCTTGTTGGCTGGCGGTCTGCTTGTTCGGATCCGTGCGCTGCTCATCATCTAAATTGGCTCCGACAAGCGCACCGAGCAGCCCGCCTCCTATGGCGGCTCCGCCCGCAATCAAGCTCGTATTGCGAATAAAACGCCGCCTCGACATTGTCTGTGGCTTTTCCTCTGCCATTATGATCCTCCTTTCGGTTCTTAAAGGACAAAAATAAGCTAACTCGCTTATTTGTCCATTTTTACCACTTTTTCTTCTAAATAAACCGAATTTCTGTAAAAATAAACAAGCAAGGGAGGAAAGTAGAAGTTTAGTGGAAAACAGGAGAGGTTATATAGAAAAAAGTGGCATAAATCAATAAACATTCAAGGGGGGTGCTCCAGTGTTTACACTTAGCGACATGACAACCTTTGCTTGGGCTTTCCTCATCACACTCCCTCTTACCTTGGTTATTCATGCGGGCGGCCATGCTTTTTTTGCCTGGCTGTTTGGCGGGAAGGCAAAGCTGACTTTAGGAAAAGGAAAAGTTGTATTTTCTTTAAGAGGATTTGAACTTAGGGGATTTTATTTTATTGACGCAGCTTGTTATTATGGGACGCTCAGAAAGGATAAACGCTGGAAACATGCATTAATTTATGCGGGCGGCCCATTATTCAACATATTGTCCATCTTTCTTGTCAATGGTTTGATTCACCTGGATATATTGCCTACCCATATGTTTTTCTATCAATTCGTCTATTTTTCCATCTACTTTTTGTTTTTCTCGCTCCTTCCCATTGATTACGGCAAAGACAATCCAAGTGACGGCAAAGCAATATATGAAGTACTGCGGTTTGGAAAAGTGTACCAGGATTTCTCATAATAGCACATTAAAAAGCTGCGAAGCATGGCGCTTCGCAGCTTTTTAATGGCATGTCCTGTCACGCAGATAACAGCGCACGGGCAATCCCAATAAAGTATTCGGATTCACGGATAATATGATTCAGTACGGAGACGGCAACGGGATTGTCCTTTACTGCCTTGCTTTGCTCCTTAATCTGGCGGCACAAAGTGATAAAGTCAAGGCTCTGCCGTAAGCAAAACTCCGTCAGCCTTAGTACATCCTGGTGAAGCGAGGAAGGAATGTACTCTCCTGAACGGGAAATCGATTCAATGAATTGGACAACTTTTTGATGTGTAGTGGCTAGGGCATTTTCCCATTGCTTCAGCGCTTCTACAAATTTCGCTTCCAAATTAGGCAGCAATTCACGTATCACTACCGTATGTTCTTCTTCCTGCTGTTTCCAAAATTCAGCTTCGTCTAAAATCCGAAGTGGCATTTGCGGTCCATAATAAAATTGCACCCTTTTCCCTCCCTGCTTGTCTTCTATGAAAAGCATATGAGCAGTATGAAGCGGATATGAGTATCCTTTGTCCTTTTCAAACAGGCAAAAGTTTTTTCGGACATGCTTCCGGGCATAGTAAAGAGAGAAATGATCGATTGGAGGGAAACCACTTTGGAAAATAAATTTATTCCTGCCACTTCCGTCAACAGCGGAAAAATGGTAGAAATCCAGCCCGATCTTCAAATGTATACGGTGCAGATTGTCAACTTGTTTTTTGTCGGTTCCAGAGGGGACTGGGTGCTTGTTGACGCAGGCATGCCTCAATCGGCAGAGGAAATTGTACAGGAAGCGGAAAAGCTATTCGGCGAAGGAGCCAAGCCAAAAGCCATTGTACTGACACACGGCCACTTCGACCATGTTGGCGCCCTGGAGGAACTGATCCAGAGATGGGATGTGGACGTATATGCTCATGAACAAGAGCTTCCTTTCTTGACTGGAAAACAGGATTATCCGAAGCCGGATGCTTCTGTAGAAGGAGGAATGGTCGCAAAAATATCGCCGATGTTTCCTCATGAAGCGATCGACATTAGCGGCAGGGTCCATGCTTTGCCAGCGGACGGGACGGTTCCTCCCATGCCTGGCTGGGAATGGATACACACGCCGGGTCATTCGCCAGGTCATGTGTCTCTCTTCCGGCCGTCTGATAAGGTTCTGCTGGCCGGCGATGCCTTTGTAACCGTCAAGCAGGATGCGCTGTATAATGTACTGACACAAAAGAAAGAATTTCAAGGACCTCCCCGCTATTTAACAACAGACTGGCAGGCCGCTAAGCAATCCGTGATCCGTTTAGCCGAATTGCAGCCTGACATTGCTGCTACCGGGCATGGAGAAGAAGCACGAGGCGAGGAGCTTCGGGACGGCCTTGCCTACTTAGTGCGCGAATTTGACCAAATCGCGATTCCTGATTATGGACGCTATGTAGAAGACAATGATAAATAGCCGGGCCGGTCTGCATAAGAAAGTACTCCCTGTCACACACTAAAATGACAATCAGTAAAAGGGTGGGAAGCATGAATAAGAAAAAACCAGCAGGACCAGCCGGCAGGCACTTTCACTATGAGGATTACCAAAGCTCTGATGAAACAGCCCAAGGACTGGCAATTACCCACGAACAAGCGAGTGACACGTATACAGAGGGAACGATCGATGGACGCATCGACGAGCTTGATGCCGCTTCAGAGGATTTTCCTAAACAATAAAAGGCCGGATATCCGGCCTTTTATTGTGCGAGTACATCCTTGTACTTCTCATCTCTTTCCATTTTGGCTTTGGCATATGTGCAGGTAGGGATAATCTTTTTGTTTTGTTCACGGGCATACTCTGCTGCTTCATCGACCAGCTGCCCAGCCACCCCTTGTCCGCGAAGCTCATCCGATACGTACGTATGGTCCACCTCGATTTCACTGCTTCCTGCCGGGGCATATGTCAATTCAGCCAATAGTTCCCCGTCTTTCTCTATAAAGAATCGACCGTTTTCATGTTCAATGTTCATCTGTTTTTCTTCCTTTCCTGTATAAGTATATTCACTAGTCTGTTCCTTCCCTTTGTATTTTACAAGAAAACCTTTTCTCTTTTCGAGTACATCAGACGAAGAGAATATTTCATCCTGTGATACAATAAACCTATATTAGTTAAAAGGAGTGTTTTTCCATGGCTAACACACACACGTTCTCAAAGGGCGAAGAACTGGCCAATTCCATTACACATGGCATTGGGGCTTTGCTTAGTGTGGCAGCACTCGTTCTGTTGATTATTTACTCCTCCTTGCATGGTACAGTCTGGCACGTGGTCAGCTTCACCATCTTTGGTGTGACGATGCTGACACTTTATCTGTCTTCCACTCTTGTGCACAGTTTACCTCCAGGAAGAGCAAAAAATATTTTTGAAATATGCGATCACTCGTCCATTTATTTTTTTATCGCCGGTACGTATACGCCATTTTTGTTCCTGGCCGTAGAAGGCTCGCTCGGCTGGACATTATTCGGCGTGGTTTGGGGATTGGCGCTGTTTGGGACAGTGTTTAAAATATTCTTCGTTAAAAAATTTCTCGTCACCTCTACTTTGCTGTATGTACTGATGGGCTGGCTCATTGTATTCGCCTGGGATACACTCAGCCACAACCTTCCGACAGCCAGCCTGAGCCTGCTGGTAACGGGCGGCATTTTATACACGGTCGGGGCCATCTTTTATTTATGGAGAGGCTTTAAGTATCACCACATGGTTTGGCACTTGTTTGTTGTCGCCGGCAGCGTGACCCACTTCTTCTCTGTTTTTTATTTGCTGCCTTCTTCTTAAAAAAGGAAAGCACGGAAAAAGAATCGTCTTTCAAGGACGGTTCTTTTCTTTTTTTCCAGGCATTGTATAATAATTAAAGAGATACTAAATCAATAAGGGGGAATGAAGATGGCTCATGCAGAAAAAGCCAGTGACATGATAGAGAAAGAAGAGCTGTCTTTTTTCCAGGGAGTGAAGGATTGCATTCCTACTTTGTTAGGATACATAAGCATCGGCTTGGCCGCCGGGATGATTGGCGTGGCCTCCGGCTTGTCGGTGCTGGAAATCGGCCTTATGTCCCTGCTGGTCTATGCGGGGGCGGCGCAGTTTATTATGAGTGGAATGTTTGCCGTATCCAGTCCGGCTACAGCGATTATCTTTACGACATTTATTGTAAACCTGCGCCACTTTCTTATGTGCGCGACGCTAGCTCCTCATTTCTCTCGTTATTCAGCCTGGAGAAACATCGGCATCGGCGCTCTCGTTACCGATGAATCCTTCGGTGTGGCAGCTGGCCGCATTTTCAATGGGAAGCCGATCAATGACCACTGGATGAACGGGCTGAATGTGACCGCCTATGTAACATGGATCGCCTCT
Organism: Bacillus thermotolerans; assembly: GCF_000812025.2. Classification (GTDB taxonomy): domain Bacteria; phylum Bacillota; class Bacilli; order Bacillales; family Domibacillaceae; genus Quasibacillus; species Quasibacillus thermotolerans. The sequence continues at coordinate 9,490 of NZ_JWJE02000068.1, read as the reverse complement.
TGCGTCACTGGCGCCCTGCTCAGCAAATGGATTAGCGATCCTGAAAAGTTTGGCCTAGATTTTGCGTTAACGGCCATGTTTGTGGCCCTGCTCGTATTGCAACTTGGCAGCGTGAAAGCATCTAAACTGAAGCATTACTTAACGCTGATCACCCTTATGATCGTTGCCATGTACCTTTTCTCATTTTTCTTATCTACGGATATTGCGGTTATTTTATCAACAGTGATTGTCGCAACCATTGGGGTGGTGACGGATCGATGAGTGTTCAGCTTTCTGTGCTTCTGGTCATTATTGGCTGTTCGATTGTGACGATGATTCCGCGGATTGCCCCCTTCCTCATCGTTCGGAACATTACCTTGCCCGAACCGGTGATGAAATGGCTGTCCTTTATTCCTATTTGCATTTTAACCGCACTCGTCGCGGGAAGCGTTATCGAGAATGAACCGGCGTCCTTTTTCCCAGACATCAATCGGCAAGTACTGGCCGCCCTGCTTCCCACTTTGCTTATTGCGCTCTGGACAAAAAGCTTGCTCGCTACTGTTATTTCGGGCATTATTATCATGGCCTTGCTGAGGAATTTTTTGTAAGTACAAATAGAAAAGGCCCCCGGCTGCATCAGCCGGGGCCTTTTCTGTTGAATTATTTCACCTGCAGTTTTCTGAGCTTTTCATCGTTAGGAAGACCAAGCGCACTCAACCCTAATAAAGGAAGCAAGCTGGCAAGAATCATGACAAGCTGCAGGCTGAAGCTGTCAGCAAACAGGCCTAATACGACTGAACCAATGGCCCCCATCCCAAAGGCTAGTCCCACGATCAAGCCGGAAGCCATACCGATTTTATCAGGAAGCAGTTCTTGCGCATAGACAACAGCGACACTGAAGCTGGATAAAAGAACAAAACCGATAATAAGAAAGAACGGCAGTACGAGGACAAGCGGCAAGTACGGAAGCAGAAGGGCAAAAGGCGCAGCGCCAAGCATGGAAAATACCAGCATGTTCTTTCGGCCGAAGCGGTCGGCCAGCGGACCGCCTAAAAAAGTCCCTGCGACACCTGCAGCTAAGTAGGCAAACAAGTACAATTGGGCTTGCTGAATGGATAAGCCGTAATCCTCGATAAGATAAAATTGATAAAAGTTCGTAATAGCGGCTGCATACCAGGATCGGGCAAATACAAAAAAGATTAATAAAAACATCGCCCATTTAATCGCGGCCGGCAGTTTGGCGCGCACCGAGGTCTTCTTCTCTTTTCCCCGTGCATGCATGGCAAGCTGGCTCTTATACCAGTGAGAAACCCGCGTCAGCACCAGTGCCCCTGCGGCTGTAATAAGCGCGAATAATAAAGCCCCTTTCTGGCCGAGCGGTACAAAAATAAGAGCGGTGAACACGGGCGCTAATGCCTGTCCTCCATTTCCGCCCATTTGGTAGATGGACTGGGCCAGCCCCCGTTTATTGCCGGCGGCCATGAAAGCAACCCTTGATCCTTCAGGATGAAACACGGCTGAGCCCAGCCCGATAAACAGGACAGCTAGCAGCAATAAGTAAAAGCTGGGAGCTAAGCCAAACCCAATCACGCCAATCATAGCCAGCAGCATCCCGACCGGCAGCAAATACGGCTGGGGCTTCCTGTCAGCTGCCGCACCAAATACCGGCTGCATGACTGAAGAAGTCATATTCAACACAAAGGCAACCCAGCCAAGCTGCGTGTAAGACAAGTCCAGAGAACGCTCAATAATCGGGAACATTGCCGGTACTACTGACTGAATGGAATCATTAATAAAGTGGCCCGTGCTGATGGCAAATAATATACTGTACGTAGTCGCCTGATATCGATCGATTTTCTTCGCTTGCATAGTAGTCATAAATAAGTCATCCTTTACTTTCTAGCGTAACGCTTAAGAATAGCATCTACTCCTGAGCCGTAAGATTCGCCGAATATATTTAAATGAACGAGCAAATAGTAAAGCTGATAAAGCGGCTTCCGATTCTTGTAGTTCTCATCAGGTGCCAAAGAAGAGTAATAGGCCTCGTAAAAACGGGCGGAGTAGCCGCCGAACAGCTCAGTGAAAGCTAATTCAAAGTGCCGGTCTCCGTATAAGGGAGACGGATCAATCAAGTAAGGCTTTCCCTGTGGCCCCGTAATCCAATTACCTCCCCATAAATCTCCATGAAGACAGGAAGGCGGTACGTCAGCCGGGATCCATTGCTCAAGGCGATCAATGATATCCTCGAGCTGCTTACGCCACCTGCCGGTGATGCGGTTATTGGCTATACCTTGGTTCAGCTGAGCCGTAAGCCGGTGGTTTCTATAATAATCCAACCAATTGGAGAACCAGCCATTCGGCTGCGGCAGGATCCCGATAAAGGTATCCTCCTCAAATCCGTGCCTGTCTCCAATGGATTGATGCATCGCTGCGAGCTTCTCTCCCAGTTCCTTTTCTGTATTGTCTGTTTTCTGACCTTCGAGCCATTCCATGACGATAAATCCGTTGCCCGGCTGGTCAGAAAAAGTAAATGTTTCCGGGACAGCAATTGTGTTTGTCGCTCTAATGTGAGCCAGCCCCTTTGCTTCTATTTCAAAAAAGCGGGCCGGCGCATCTGCATGATACTTAACGAAGTACCTACGCTTGGCTGTCTCGACAAAATAGCTTTCGTTAATAGAACCGCCTGTTGCTCTTTCTATTGCCTTTAAAGCGGTTGTATCCCCTGCTTCTTGAAGAGCTGTTTTAATTCGTTCATTCATTTTTTCATCCCCTTTGATACCTGTCTGACGAAAAAGAAGAATGCCTCATAAAGGCATTCTAATGGCCTGCACTCACCCTCCCATACCTTCCTAATTAGTTAAAGGATATAAGACGCGAGCGCCTTCTGCACATCAAAAATGCTGTTATCCTTCCTGAACTGCTTAGCGATTGGATTCTCTCTGCCCGTAATCCAAATCAGCAGCTCTGCTTCTAAATCAAAGGTACCTGCTGTTTGTACACTGAAATGAGTGACACTGTGGTAAGGAACGGAATGATACTCGATTCTCTTTCCAGTTACACCTTGCTTATCAATAAAAATAAGACGACGATTGCTGAAGACAATTAAATCCCTTAAGATCTGAAAGGCTTTTTCAATTCTCTCCCCTTCTATGAGAATCTGTTCTAGTGTCTGTTCTACCTTCTGAATATCGGCTTCTGTTGCATTGCCAACCAAGCTGTCAAATAACCCCATGATCCTCCCCCTCTCTTAATACACATCCTCTAGCGCTTTTCGCAACAATCCCATACTGCGGTCTAAATCTGCTTTGACCTGCTTTTTGTAAAGCTTGGCTTTTTCGTAATCATCGAATTGGTAAATGACTACTTCCTTATATTTTGCGCCTTCCTGCAGTTTCTTCTGTCTTTTTAAAATGCCGTCATCAATCAGCTCGTGAAGAGAACGGTATATTTCTGAATGATTTGGTTCATATCCGTATTGCTTGAAAGTGGCTTTCAGCTCATCCATCGCCTGCATACCATATAATTTATTCTCTTCCACAAATTTAATCATAAAAAGCTTCAAAAAAGCTCGCTGTTTAATTAAAAACTTTCCTTCTCCTCTCGGCACCTTCAGGCCTCCTCTCCATTACATAGCTTTTACGTTTTATTTGCCTCTCCGGCTGTTTATACATTTAGTGAATTTTCTTTTATTTTAGCAGATATTTGCTTTAATAACTAATTTTATTTGATTAAGATTGAATTTTGCACATTATGTTTTTTTAAATCCTTACATAAAAAAAAAGACACCGACGACGATGTCTTTTAACTTTGTAAATACATTTCTGTTTGCTTGATGAGTTTCTGTAGTTTTTTCGCGTTTTGTTCATACATATTTTTTGCTTCCTGTGAATCAGTAGCTAAAGCAAAGGATTCCAGATCAGCCACAGACTTTTTTAGCGTAGCAAGCAGCAATGGCCGTTCTTGAGAGGCGGAAACCTGTAATTGATCATCATATAAATCAAGATACAATTCGCCATATGAGTTCACTTGTCCTAAAAATACATTCTCGATGGTGACACCTGCAGCCTCAAGCTCTTCATCCAGCCATGCTTTTGTTTTTCCGCTCTTCGAAAGATCTTCATTGAGAAGCTTTCCATCCATGATAATGGTATGCGGCTCTTTTTCATTGATCGGCAAGAGCTGAAGGTCACTTCGTGTTAACGGGCGCTTGTCTTTCTTCAGCAACACATTTAAGCTGCCATCCTGCTCAAGAACAGCATACTCAACATCTGCCAGGAAAAAAACCCCTTTACTACGGAGCAGAGACAGCATTTCATCGATAGTATACTTCTCTTTCTTCAAATTTTCTTCCATTACTTTTCCGTCCTTTATAAACACCGTTCCTTTGCCTTCGACAGCTGTCCTAAACTTCTTGCTTTTTAAGGCTAAATAACCGGCGATCAAAGGAGCCAGCCCCCATACAAAAAGAGCAATCAGTCCCTCTGAAATAAAAAAAGACTTGTCCATAGACATTTGAGCAGCAATATTACCAATAACGATACCGGTAATATATTCAAAAAAAGACAATTGTGAAATCTGCCTTTTCCCGATTATTTTAGTAATAACAAATAAAATAATCAGGAAGGAGATGGACCGAACGAAAATTTCTAACCAATCTGGCACTCTATCCCCCCCTATCTAGAACCCTTGATATTGCGGTTCTTCATTTTCAAGCTTATATATTCGTTCGTTCATTTGGTCGATGACTTCCTGTATCGTCATCATACTGTCATGAAACAGCTGCTTTGCTTCAGGATCCTCTGACAAGAGCGCCAGCTTGGAAAATATAGCTTCGGCATGTTTTAATCCAGCGGTGCATGTTTTTACATCAGATACAACTGTCATGTCGTTTTCCTCCTCTAAGGTGTATATTCGATAGCGACAGCGTGGGCAATACAAGGGATAGATTCATTTTGCTGGAAGGAAAGCGGAGATAAAAGAGCACCCGTTGCCGCCAGCAGAATCCGCTTTAGCTCCCCCTTTTTCATGCGATTCAGCAGGTGGCCATACCCTACAGCAGCTGAACAGCCTGCTCCGCTGGCGCCCGCATACACCGGCTGGTTATCCTTGTAAATCATTAACCCACAGTCTTGAAATTGGCTTTCTATAATAGGAATTCCTCGTTTTTTGAGCAAATCCAATGCAATCTCCCGGCCAATAGAGCCTAAATCTCCAGTTACAATCAAGTCGTAGTAGGAAGGATCGAGCTCTAGGGAAGTTAAATGCGCAATGATCGTATCTACCGCTGCAGGGGCCATGGCGCCTCCCATGTTAAATGGGTCTGTCAAGCCCATATCGACCACTTTGCCAATAGTCGCAGAGATCACTTGCGGTCCGTCTCCCTCTTGAGCTAATACAGCGGCACCCGCTCCTGTTACCGTCCATTGGGCTGTAGGAGGCTTTTGTCCTCCGTACTCAGTTGGATACCTAAACTGCTTCTCAACTGCTGCGTTATGACTGGATGCAGCAGTCATGACATAATTAGCCAGTTTGCTGTTGATCAAGACGGACCCAAGGGCGAGCCCCTCCATAGAAGTGGAACATGCTCCAAACAAACCAAGATACGGCATGGCTAACGTCCGGGCTGCAAAGCTGGTCGGCGTAATTTGATTAATCAAGTCACCTGCAAGAAAAAACTCAATATCCTCTTTCTTTAACTCTGCTTTCTCTATTGCCCGCATCGATGCTTCTTCCAGAATCTTACGGTGCGCCTTCTCGTAAGATTCTTCATCAACCCATAAGTCACCATGCAGCACATCAAAATCTGCAGCTAATTTTCCATTTGCTTCAAATGGCCCTCCTACCGTTCCTGTTGATATAATAACGGGGCGATTTTCGAATACCCATGTTCGTTGTTTCTCCATTCTTTCACCTCCTGCTTATTTTTTGAATTTATCACATAGTGAATTAATTATTTTTATATTGCGGCTCTTCACTCTCTACTTCTGTAATACGCGGCTGCAGAGCGTCAATAATCATTTGAGTTTGCTGAGCAGTGGTTTGGTACAGCTGTTTTGCCTGCTGATTATCTGTTGCAAGCGCAAACCCTTCTAAACTTGCCTGTGCACTTTTCAAACCTGCCATTGTTTGTTTTAAATCTGAAATAACTGTCATCTTTGTATCCTCCCTTTTAGATGTCTTTTATAGCATGAGTTTTTTAAAGGAAATTATTTTAACAATTTTTTCAAGACTGATTTGTCTATCTCATTTCTTGTGCTAATAAAAAACTATCCTTTAAAGGAATAGTCTCTTGAGTGCCGCTTTGCTTATGGGAGGGCCAAAACGGACACCTTCTCTCGTTACACCTTCACATGACGCTTCGCATACATTGGATAATGATGAAGGTTTTAATATCATTATTGGAATGAGGGATCGTATGATACAAGTGTCGGGGAGACCTTTTCAGTCAGATGATATGTGGCCTCCTAGGAGTGTAGAACGAATCATCCTTCAGCGCATGCGTGAATCACCAGATGTTTATTCCTATGAATCCATGGATGAACTTGCCTTTGAGCTTCGCGTGCGAAAGAATATTATAGCCAGCGCCAAAGCCATGAACTACAGTGGTGTACAGTTCGAGCCCTTTTCAAGATCCAGGTGTAACCCTCGGTACTGGCAGCTGACAAGTGTCGGCGGCTTTCGCTTAAAGCCAGGTGTGCCGCCCGCTGATGCTATTGAGGATATTTACCGCAACGGTTTCCTGTATGCCTTTGAATGTGCAACTGCTATCCTGATTATTTATTATCATGCTGTTTTAAATAGCATAGACCGCCGCCTGTTCAATCAGCTATTTCAGCATCTTTACCTGTACAGCTGGCATGCCGACCCTGATCTGGATATACAATCAATCGAATCAGACTACTTCCTTCCGGGTGATGTTGTCTATTTCAATAATCCGGACTTCCATCCATCCGCCTCTTGGTGGAGAGGTGAAAATGCCGTCGTTCTTGAAAACGGGGCTTTCTTTGCTCACGGCATCGGTATAAGAAGTGCGAGCCAAATCATTATGGGATTAAACAGAAGGAGAAGGCCAGGAAGCACTCAGCCTGCCCATTTAATGGGGATCGTTACACGCCCGTCCTTCAAACGCTTATCAAGACTTTCGACACTAACAAGGAATGAGCCGTCTCACAAAAACCAGCCTGCCGCCATACACCATAATATTAGCTCCATTCCAAGCTACCAACACTTATTTTATCTAAATCAGACATAGGATTGGATAGCATACACATATATAGCCCTGTTCCTATGATGGAAACAGGGCTATATTTACGCAGCTATAACAAGTATTTTAAAAACAGTCCATTATTCTTTTCGACTGGAACATTTGAGACTCCCAATATAAAAAACCAGAACAGCAACAATAAGAACAAGAACAACCATTCCAGCTGCGTACCATATATAGTTGTCCGATTCGTCCAATTCTACGGCTTCGTCGTTTAATGCACTCGCTTGCTTTCCTCCAATGGTGAGGGCTTGTTCTTTTTTTATAGTTTCTCCTCCATAGGTTGCCTCCGTTTCAAAATAATAGTCCCCTGGTTCTAACGGCTGACTTCTCCAATCGGTAACCAGGTCCATCGTAGAATTAGAAGCCATTCGTATATTTTTTTGTTCGATTTCTTTTAATGGCTGATCTTCTTTTTCCTTATAGATCCTTACCCCGATTGTCATGTCACTAGACTCACACATTATCAAGACAAGCAATCATTAAGGGCGATTGTTATAAATCCACTTGATAACTCTCTTAAATCGATCTTGATTTCCTCACTTGCTAAATCCTAGCTAACGGGCACATTCGTTCAATAAGCACTGTCAGCTCTAAGCTTCTTTTGAATGGATAAATGTTTTTTAAACTAAGGGCGATTTTCGCTCTATAAGCGCTAACAAAAACCTTTCAATAGAACTGCTTATATATAATAGTTCATTATAATAACACTTTTAGTTAACATAACTAAAGAAGTGTTTTTTATGTTATAATATAAAAGTATGGAGAATGATCTTCATGCTTGGTAACCATGTAATAGCGCTAGTCGGTTTGGTAAGCCGAATAGCTTTATATCCTGTCTAGCGAAAAGCTAGGCAGCTTTTTTGTTTAATTATAAAAGTGGATTGCAAAAGTGGATTAATAAATATAATTTGAATTTTGCACATAGTGAAATAAAATTAAAAGGATCGCCCTGTAGCAATCCCTTTAATAGTTGCGGCAGAGTTTACCCGTACCCTTCCGCCCTGTATTTAACTATTCTTTTCTCTTATAATTACATGGATCTTATGCGTTCGTAGCCGTCCTATTCGTGATCTTCTTCCACAGCCATAGCCTCTGCTTTCGTCACATGAATAGTACCGGCTGGATGATTAGGAGGAGCATATATGGAGTAAAGCTTCAGTGGCGTGTTGCCTGTATTCATTAAGTTGTGCCAGGTTCCCGCAGGTATGATGATAGCCGAATCATCTTGGACCCTTCTTCTAAAGTTCAAGTGGTCTTTATTTTTTCCCATTTGAACCACCCCCTGCCCCTGTTCAATACGCAAAAATTGATCTACATCGGAGTGCACCTCTAACCCAATATCTTCTCCTGGATTAAGGCTCATTAAAGTAACTTGTAAATGGTTTCCTGTCCATAAAGCCGTGCGGTACGTATCGTTTTGCTTCGCTGCTTTATTGATATTCACGACAAATGGGTTCGGACCATAATCAGTTAAAGGCATACCTGCCTTACCTTTGGAAGAGCGAAAAGAATCAAACCTGTCCGCATGCCCTGCCTGATGAGGGTAACTCGGATAACTAGACGTTCTTCCATGATTGTACAAAGGTTCAGTAACATAATGAGGATATTGATAAGGATACATATAAGGAACGTAATACACTTTTCTCAGCCCTTTCACGCTTTATAAAACTATCCTATTCATCTAGTGAAGGAAGTGTACCAGGCTTTAGAGAAAAGTGCTATGTTTCATTAAAGGCTTACTCAATTAAATAAATATTAAAGAATAGACACCCATTTATTAAATGATAATATCCTGTTAACTGAATTATCTTCTATCCCGCCCTATCTCTACACAAAAAAGAACAGCTACATCATAGCTGTTCTTTTCTCAGATGCCTGGCAGCGTCCTACTCTCACAGGGGGAAGCCCCCAACTACCATCGGCGCTGAAGAGCTTAACTTCCGTGTTCGGGATGGGAACGGGTGTGGCCTCTTCGCTATAGCCGCCAGACTGTATAAGGTTGAAAGAACGTTGTTCTTTCAAAACTGGATAATATGCTTGGGAAGTAACCGGCAATACCTTGCCATTTTGTTGTGTGTTGTCCAGCTCCGGCTCCTCGACACTCGAGTCAAATAACCGTCCGCTTCCAAGGCTTAGCGCCTCTCCAGCGTCCAAACATTTGCTTGTCGTGTCTATGCAGTCGCCTCTGCTTTTCTGATTAGGATAAGTCCTCGATCGATTAGTATTCGTCAGCTCCACGTGTCG
>NZ_JWJE02000067.1 GCF_000812025.2 Bacillus thermotolerans | reverse complement strand
TGGATTGATAATAAACTCAGCACCGTCTTCCTGTATGGTTCCGCCTTGAATATTGATTTTTTCCTCTGTATCAAATGTTCTTTTTAGTAAGACATAAATATTCATACTCTCGCCCCCACTTTCTTTCCTTGCTCATCGTATTCGTAAAAGCCTTTGCCTGATTTCCTTCCCAGCTCGCCTCGTTCCACTTTTTCCTGCACAATTTTTGATGGCTTGTCCCCTTCATTCCCGCTCTCCTGGTACCGCTGCATTCGAACAAAGTAATTCACATCTAGACCAGTTAAATCCATTAATGAAAAAGGCCCGATTGGATGGTTTAGTGCTTTTGTGCAAACAAGATCAATTTCCTCATGTGTTGCATAGCCGTTTTCTAAAAGAAACAACGCTTCATCCGTCAGCTTTCCTAGAATACGGTTGGCAATGAATCCTGATATCTCCTTCTTTAGCAATACCGGTGTCTTGCCAATGGAGCGGACAAACTCGACTGCAGTCTCGGCCGTCTGTAAAGAAGTATGGGGCCCTTTCACGACTTCAACGAGCTCCATGACAAGGGCTGGATTGAAGAAGTGAATATTGCATACTCTCTCCGGATAGCTGACCGCATCAGCGATTTTGGAGCTGACAATAGTTGAACTGTTTGTTCCTAAAATGGTCTCCGGACTGACGATACGACTAAGCTCAGCAAACAGCTCTCGTTTGACCTCCAGCTTTTCCACAATCGCTTCAATCACGATAGTTACTTCTCTTAGCTGCTCCGGCTCAGTTGTAAATAAGATTCTTCCAAAGGCCTGTCCAGCTTCCTCTGCCGTGAGCCGGCCTTTCTTTATCCGTTTATCCATCTGTTCCTGCAGCAGCTGCTTTGCTCTTTGCAAGCTGCCCTCATCAATATCCTGCAAAACCACGGGATAACCAGCGAGCGCACAGACCATAGCAATTTGTGAACCCATTGCCCCAGAACCGATCACACCTGCTTTTTCAATTGTCTGACCGTTCATTTTCTTCCTCTCTCCTTTCCATCTCCTCTTTTACAAGCAGCCTTTTTAATAGCTTTCCCACTCCATTTCTCGGGAGGCTATCTCTTATTTCAAATACTTTCGGAACTTTATAAGGCGTCAGCTTCGCATAACAATAGTTTTGTAGATCATCTACATCAATAAGACGGCCTTCTTTCGGCACGATATAAGCTTTTACAATCTCTCCATGAGTGTCATGAGGAAGTCCAACGACAGCTGCTTCTTTAATATCTTCATGCTCATAAAGAATGCTTTCAATTTCTGGCGGGTATACATTAAAGCCGCCGAAAATAATCATTTCTTTTTTTCGCCCTACAATATAGAAATAGCCATCCTCGTCCATTGTTGCTAAATCTCCCGTATGCATCCAGCCGCTTTGTAAAGCCTGCTTCGTCTCCGACTCGTTATTCCAATAGCCCTTCATGACTTGTGGCCCTTTAATAAGGAGCTCACCAACATAATTAGGCCCGAGCTCGTTGTGATCTGAATCGACGATGCGGCAATCCGTGCCTGGCACGGGAATACCGATACTTCCTACCTTCCTCTCGCCGTGCACCGGATTGCGGTGAGTGGTCGGTGAGGTTTCAGACATCCCGAAACCTTCGAAGATTTTCGTGCCCGCTATGTCCTCAAACTTTTTGATAACCTCTATCGGCAGCGGGGCAGAACCTGAGGAGCATATCTTCAGCGAATCCAACCCATACTCACATATCTTTGGATGATTGACGAATGTAATATACATTTTTGGTACACCCGAGAACATAGTCGGACGGTACTCTTTGACCTTTTCTAATACTTCATCCGTGTCGAATTTTTCAATGACTAAGAGATTCGCTCCTATATATAAACCTAGATTCATAGCACCGGTCATCGCATACACATGGTAAAGCGGTGTAACGGCCAGGACGGTTTCTTCACCAAGGATAATTTTTTCCTTATACATGGAAAAGCATTGTATGACATTCGTCATGAGGTTAAAGTGCGTAAGCATCGCACCTTTCGTCTTGCCCGTCGTTCCTCCCGTATATTGAATAACTGCTACATCTTCTTTTGCTTCTATTGGTTCAGGTGCTTCTAGCGGCTCACCGGACGCAATCAACTTTTCCATATGTAAAATGGACATCTCTTCTTCATCGATTTGCGATCCAATGATGTACTTACATGTGTAAAAATCCGAAATCTCTTGAATTGTTTGCAGAGAACGTGAATTCACCACAATATAGGACGCACGGGCATCGTCTAAAATTTGAAGCAGCTCTCTCGGCGTATAGGCTGGGTTAATTTGAACAACAATTAACCCTAATGCATGCGCAGCATAGTAAGCTGTAATATAGTCGGGATGATTACCGACCGCTAAACCAATCCGTTCTCCTTTTTGGAAATTCAGGCTTTTCCAGCTGCTTGCCAAGCAGTCCACCCGCTTTTTCAATTCTCCATAGGTAATCACCTTGTCGTTAAAAGTAATGGCAGGCCGGTCTCCGTATTTAACTGCTGATTCATGTAACAGGCTATAAAGCGATACTTCGGGCAATTCTAAATTCAACTCCGCATCACTGTAATATTTCTGCCAAGGCTGCTGTTGTATTTTTTGCAATGGCTTCACCTCCATATCATTTTTATCTGCTAGTTAGACTTCTGAAGCAGATCTTCTCCCTCTGCTTGTCCCTCCCCCTCTACATTCGTTGCCGGTTTAACGAAGTATAGGAATAATGCAGAAAATACTAGAATAAGCACAGCCATAAAAAGAATAGAAAGGTTATGGCCAAACACTTCATTTGACGGGGTCAAGCTAATAATAAAACCGGTTAAAGCCGGGGCAACAATTCCTGCAACGTTACCTGAAGAGGTTAAAATACTCGTCATTAACCCCCCTCTCTCAGGCATTTCATTAATCATGATCGTTGGGCCGATCGGCAGGATCGTATAAGTTAGTCCTTTTGCTAAACACATCGCCGCAATTACCCAAACCGGATGCTGAAAGGCAAGAATAGAGGTCATACACAAAGCCCCGGCAATCATTGAGGCAGCTACTACAAATACACGTGAAAGACGCCAATTTTGATTCCTTTTAAACAAATAATCTGACAAAGAGGACACACCGATATAAATCAATGTAGAGGCGATCCCTATAACGGCTACAGCCATCCCCATCTGGCCAGCCGTCATGTTAATGACTTCAACAAGGTAAATAGGCAGCCAAACTGAAAACCAAACAACAAGACAATAAGTTGAAAAATAAGCAAGTGTCGTAAACAGAGCGGCAGGTGAGGCTAATAATAGAAGAAAAGCTTTTATATCCAGCTTTTCTAATTTTTTTGTTTGTTTCTGCTTTGCCTGTTCGTACACTTCAGCCGGGCTTTCTTTTGTCAGCAGCTGAAAAGCGACTGCCCAGACAATACTTGCTGCTCCTAAAGCAGCAAAAGCCATCTTCCATCCGAGTATTTCAATTAGGGCAACAAGTAGAGGGGCTACGATCATCGCTCCCACTGTAGCACCCGATACAACAACAGAGTTAGCAAACCCGCGAAGCTTTGGCGGGAACCATTTATGTGCATGGCTATAAGCGACTGGGCTAAACGGTCCTTCAAATGCTCCTAGCAGGACACGGTAAAGGACCAGAAATGGCAAGGCAGCAATTGCCAGCACGCCAAATTGTAAAACCGCCCACGTCAGCATTAGAAATCCGAGCATTTTTTTCGCACCGATTCGGTCTGCTAAAGCTGCTCCAAAAATCCCTGTCACCGGATATAGCCAGTAATAGCTGCTCCCTACAATGCCCCACTGTGCATAGGAAAGATTTAAGTCTTCCATTATCGGCACGGCCGCAAGCCCGATAATGGATTTGTCAGCAAAGTTAATGATCATACCAAAAAACAAGAGGACGAGAACTACCCAACGCATTATAATCCCTCATTTCGTCTAAAAAATGCCGGTAAATGAATCTATCTCCATAACCTTCCTCAATCTCACCAGCCATTGCCTTCTATTCATTTCATAGGCTATTAAGCCATGGGTATGTCATGCGAATGCTTTGTCTGGCCGCCTAATGAGCGGTACGCTCCCACACGGCATCCTTTACAAGAACGGGCTGGGCTGTATATAAAGTTTGAGATCTCTCGCATCCCCTCTCTTAGCAGCCCTGCCAGTTCAAATGGTCTTTTCCTCCGTATTGTATGGACATTGAATGAATAATGATCGGGTATATGTGCTGTTGTTAGTTCGCATTTTCACTTAATACATGTCTAGCAATTAACATGCGCTGTACTTCACTCGTCCCTTCGTAAATCTTAGTGATCCGTGCATCCCGATAAAATCTCTCTACCGGATAATCAGCTACATATCCCATGCCGCCATGGATCTGAACAGCTTTATCCGCTACCCGGTTAAAGACTTCGGAAGCATACAGCTTGGCCATAGATGCTTCTTTAATCGCTTTCTTTCCATCATCGATCATATGGGCCGCTTTCATCATCAGCATACGGGCCGCTTCTGTTTCTGTCGCCATATCTGCGAGCATCCATTGAATTGCCTGGTTGTCTGCAATAGGCTTTCCAAATTGCTTGCGCTCCTGTGCATATGAAGCGGAAAGCTCTATCAGCTTCTCAGCGGACCCTACTGCTCTAGCTGCCAAGCCAACGCGGCCTTCTCCAAGAATTTTCAGAGCTGACATGTATCCCATGCCAACTTCACCAATGACATTTTCTTCTGGTACCTCGCAATCTTCGAAAATCAGCTGGGCCGTATGAGAACCTTTCAGCCCCATCTTTTTGTCCAGCTTTCCAACTGTAAAGCCAGGAAAGTCTTTCTCCACCAAAAACGAGGTAATCCCTCCTTTTGCCCCTTTCTCTCTATCTGTCAAAGCAAATACTGTGAATACATCAGCAATCGGAGCGTTTGTGATAAAGTGCTTCGTTCCATTTAAAACCCACTTATCTCCCCGTTTCACCGCTGTAGTGGATAGATTGGTCGCATCTGAGCCTGCACTAGGTTCTGATAAGGCGAAGGCGCCGATTTTGTTGCCGGCTGCCATATCAGGCAAATACTTTTCCTTCAGTCTTTCCGACCCGAGCCTCACAAGTCCTACACTGCCAATCCCTGTATGAGCGCTAATCACCGTTGCAAATCCGTTACTGGAGCGCCCCAGCTCTCCAAGCACCATTGCTTTGCCAACAGTATTCAATCCGATGCCGCCATACTCCTCCGGGATGCTCATGCCGAACAGTCCTAATTCTTTCGCTTGTTCAATCAAGCTCTTAGGAATGCGGTCTTCCTCTTCTATTTGCTGTGCTAACGGCTCGACCTCATTATCTACAAAACTTCTAATCATCTGTTTCATTTGCTCTAATTCCAGTGCCATTGTTTCAACCATTTGAATGCCTCCCCTTTATTTGTACTTGCTACTTATATAGCAAGTAGTGTGCCAGTCAAATACAGGGAAATAGTTAGAAAAATTTAACTTTTTGGATATTTCGATTCAATTTTGTATCAAGAGTGTCTCCTTTTAGCTTCCCTGTGTTGATTCAGTTTTGTATCAATGATTTATTCTTGAATCAAATGCTCTATTTATCAAAGGAAAAAGCTATCTTTCGAGATAGCTTTTTTATATTTCAATCTTTATGCCATACTTTTTCATTTTTCGAACAACCGTCGGCTGACTTGTCTCTAGCGCTTCAGCTATTTCGTAGGTTGTTTTATACTTTTCAGCCGCTTTTCTTAATACGTGTTGCTCTGCTTCTTCGGCTGCTTGTTTTAATGTCATAATTGGTTTGCTGCTTGAGGCAGGCGGCTCCGGTTTCGCTTGATACTCAGCAGGCAGATGCTCCAAGCCGAGCATATTTTCCCTATTCAGCAAGACGATCCGTTCTAACAGGTTAGATAACTCCCGCACATTTCCCGGCCAGTCATACTGATAGAAAAAAGCCTTCAGTTCTTCATTCAATTGCTTGGCCAGGCCGTATTTTTTGTTCAGCTTTTTTAAATACACATTCAGCAGCGGCAGAATCTCTTCTTTCCTCTCCCGAAGAGGCGGGATATGTACAGGCACGACATTTAGTCGGTAAAATAAATCCTCACGAAACTCGCCATTTTGCACCATTTTCTTTAAATTCCGATTGGTCGCTGCAATCAGGCGGACATCAACCATTTTCGATGTCGTACTGCCTACCCGCTGAATCTCCCGCTCCTGGATGACGCGCAGCAGCTTTACTTGAAGATTAAGGGGCATTTCCCCGATTTCATCTAAAAAAAGAACGCCCTTGTCTGCCAGCTCAAACATCCCCGGCTTGCCTTGCTTATTTGCACCGGTGAAGGCACCGCTTGAGTAGCCAAATAACTCTGATTCTAACAGGTCCGGCGGAATCGCTCCGCAGTTTACTTTTATAAACTTGCCGGCCCTGCTCCTCTCGCTGTGCTGATAAATATACTTAGCCAGCACATCCTTGCCGACACCCGTTTCCCCTAAGATGAGAACGGTCGCTTCTACATTGGCAATGCGGCCTGCCGTATCGTAAATAAGGCGCATCTGCTCGCTTTCTATTACGACATCCTTATCCGAGATAGAAAGCCGGCCCTTTAACCTTTCAATTTCTTTCTGATAGCTTTTGTTCATTTCATTTGCCTGCTGCAGAGCGGATTGCAGCTCATTTAAGTCCGATAAGTCGCGAATATTCGTCACAACGCTCTCTACTTCCCCGTCTTCATTGAATATAGGGCTGCCTGTCATTAACGTTTCTCGTCCGGAATAATTCAATTGTATAACAGACACTGGCTTCTTTTTCTCTACTACTTGTTCAGACACGGATGTCTGAAGGATCCCTCTCTTCATTAGATCGGCAACATTTTTATTAATATAGTATTCCTTTGGGATACCGGTAATCCGCTCAATGGCTGAATTTGTTTTCAGCGTAATTCCATCCTTATCTGTAATATAGATACCATCATATGAGCTTTCAATAATGGCATCTAGATGACGGTTGGCCTGCTTGAGCTCTTCTAATTCATCCAAAAGGCCAACGATTCCCTTCGAAAAGAACCCTGCATACATCACCCGTTCTTCATCGACCGGTTCCTTTATGAATAAGCAAGGCTGCTTATTCAACACTGTTCGGACGAGATCATCTTTTCTAACCGGCTGCCATTCATCAAAAACTTCCTTAATGTATTTATGTAAAGAATCTGGAGAAAGGTACTCACGTAACTTATCGTTAAGATAAAGGATTTGCTGATCCTCCGAAGCAACAAAATAAGGAAACGGAAGAGTATCTGTCGATAAAGCTGTGCTCATATACTGCCCCCCTTTCCCCTCATGTTAATTTATTTTTTAGAAAATTTAAACTGTTTTATACATTTATATCTCGCAGCTTTTATACCATAGATTTATTTAACCTTTCAAATTATTATTTAAATTATGATAATATAATTATGTGAGAAAGGGGTGATCCTATCAAAGGATTAGCGAAGGTTAGTCAGTTTGCCGGAAAAACATTTGCCATTTGGGTATTATTCGTTGCTGTACTCGCTTTTTTCCTCCCTGCCCAATTTATTTGGATTGCGCCCTACATTTCGCTGCTATTGGGGATTATTATGTTTGGGATGGGAATGACGCTGTCTGTGGACGACTTTAAAGCAGTGGCTAGACAACCGAAAAGCGTGCTATTTGGAGTACTGCTTCAATTTCTTGTGATGCCTCTTTTAGCCTATGTTCTGGCAAAACTTCTGCAGCTGCCGCCTGAAATTGCGATCGGCGTCATATTAGTCGGCTCTTGTCCGGGTGGTACAGCCTCAAATGTTATGACGTACCTGGCCAAAGGGAATACGGCTTTATCTGTTGCCGTTACATCTGTCTCTACACTTCTTGCTCCTGTATTCACCCCATTCATTATTTATATACTGGCCAGTGAATGGCTTGAAGTATCAGCGGCAGATATGTTTATCTCGATCATTAAAATTGTTCTTTTTCCTATTGTTCTTGGCTTAATTGTGAAGCTATTCTTAAAGGAGCAGGCAGAGAAAGGCGTCGAGGTCATGCCTCTTGTTTCTGTCATCGCGATTGTTGCAATCGTAGCGGCAGTAGTAGCGGGCAGCAAAGAGCAAATCATGCAATCTGGATTACTCATCTTCGGTGTCGTTATATTACACAATGGACTCGGCTATTTGTTTGGTTTTCTCGCCGCAAAGCTGTTGAAGCTTTCTTACCCTGACCAAAAAGCCCTGTCTATCGAAGTCGGCATGCAAAACTCAGGACTCGGTGCTGCCCTGGCTTCTGCCCACTTCAGCCCGCTCGCTGCGGTTCCAAGCGCAATTTTCAGCTTTTGGCATAATATATCCGGACCGCTGCTTGCTACTTACTGGGCCAGAAGGTCAGAGACTAAGCGTACGCAAAATTAATTGAAAAGGACAGCCGGCAAGTGTACGCTGTCCTTTTTATACGGATATTTTGCCTTTAACTATGTTGATAGAAACAATAAGATAGAATAACCGACAAGCCCTAAAAGGAAGGCCCAGAAGTTACTCTCCCTTTCCTCGGGCAGCTCTTCCTTCATTACATTCAGAATGACACCGCCAGCTAAAAAGGCAAATAAAAATGAGACAACGCTTTTATCCAACTCTGTTAACACACCGAATATCCAACCGCCAATCACAGCAGTCGACAGGACCCAACGGCCCTTCCGATCATATATTTCCTCGTGTGCCTGCCGCAATCCATGATCGTTTGAAATAAAGTGAACAGCCATGGCGACAAAATAAAACAGCAGATCCCGAAGTCCTTTCTCTTCTCCCCGAATGAGCAGGTAACCGATAAGGGCGTTATACAAAGCGAATGAAGCCATATGCAGCCAGAACACTGCGCTGTTCACCCCTTCCCCCGGGTGCTTCCTCGCAGACTGGCTAACCATTCTCTGCAGGCCATAAAAAATAGCGAGCCCTGCCATAGCACATAAATAAATCTCAGACTCCATCATAAGCGCCTCGCCTTTCTCTCTGACGGACTCTGTTTCCCGATGATACTGGCTAAGCTCCGGCAGTAAATGCAGAAACACGTACGCAACAGAAATACCGCCAGCGACGGATAGTAAACGGCTGCGCGGCACATTTTCTAAAAAAGTCATGTACTTAGATAACCAATGGATAATAGCAAAACCCAATGCGAATAAAAACGTCAGCAGCACTCTTTTCCCTCCTCTATTCTGCTTGATTTCCCTCCTCACTGAAGAGCAAAACAAAAACCTCCGCTTTATTCAGTTAACTGAATAAAGCGGAGGTTTTCACGTGGAACTTTTTCCTCTTACGTCTGCCGAAACTTTTCTTTCATTTTTTTCAACATGAAGAGTGACAGCCCGGCAAATGCTATGACCCAGGCTTCTATTAACCAGATGCTTGTCACGATCCCCACCTGGTAAAGAGCTACAAAGAAGTCAACAAGAAGATGAAGCCCTATTGCATATAATACATATTGAAACTTCCTTGCTTTTACTCCAAACAACACGATGACAGAGAAAGTAATCTGTATAATAATCGCAGCGGCTCTTTCTACCGCTCCTAGCGCATAGAGCCAAAAACCAGTGTCAATGACTTGCTGTTTGATCGCGGCTACCTGATCAGCCGGCAAGGCAGAAAAGACCGTCTCAAAGGTACCGGCATTTACCATCGTTGCATAAATAAACGCATTGACCGCGCCGAAAGCACCAATGAGGACCGCTTCAATTCCGCCATGACCGATACCAAGAGAGACACCATCGCCAAATTCACGGCTGTTCTTCAAAACAAATAAGAATGCCAAGTACCGGCCCAGCTCTTCGAATACCGCTGCTGCCAGCCCGCCATATAATGCAAATAAATACGGGTTATCAGATACCTTCAGCGATGGACCTGCCGGGTCAATCATCACGGTATGAAGACCTGCTTCAAGCACCTGGGCGAATAAAATAAAGACAGCAATCCCTGTGAAAAAAGCTTTCCAAGAAAAATAACCTTTTCTGCTCCAATAAATGATTAAGCCAATAGGCAACAGGATAGAGATCAGCAGCTGAATCACCATACCTGCATAAGCAGAGGATTCGACCAGCTTCTTCACCTTCTTTCTAAATGAATTCCAGCTTTCCTCTTTTCAACAAGAGAACAAACAAGCAGATATCTTTGATGTTCGACTTCTTCTCTAAAAAATCCTCTTCTGTCAAGAAGAGGAAATCTGTTTCACTTTTCCGCCTGTATATTTCTCTCCACATACGCCCAATTTTGAGGAAAGGAAAAGCGGAGCCGCCAATAAGTTGTGCCTAATAAATTGTACTCCTGAAGCAGCTGGTACTTTGCTCTCACACTCTGTATGTCCTCAAAGAAAACAGCATGCTCCGCTTGCCCCCGTCTATAGCGGTAATGCGGTGATTGAGCCCGTTCATCGTATTGAATAGGCACTCCGCTGGCGATCGCCCGGTTTTGTGCATCCAATACGGAAATCATCTCCGCATTGGTCTCTGCCTGTACAGGGAGGGTCCAGTCATAGCCGTATAAGCTCATAGCCATCATAAGCTTGCGAGAACTGATTTGACTCGTTGCATAATTCAATACTTCTTCAACCCACCAAATCGGAGCAATAGGATCAGGGGGTCCAGCCGCATAACCGTAATCAATCGTCATTACTGCTGTTATATCAGCTATCTCCCCTATCGCTGCATAATCCAAAAAACCCGTCAGGCGGTTTTCCGGAAAATCGTCGGTTTTTGCATGAGCATTTATCTGCAGTATCCTGCTGCCAAGCTTCTGCTTTAATTCCTTCAAAAAAGCTGTAAAATCCTGACGACGTTCTGGCGGGACGAACTCAAAGTCAATACTGACGCCAGCATACCCCTTTTCCTCTATTGTTTCAGCAATATTGTTAATTAACACAGTGCGCGGCTCAGCATGCAGAATAGCAGCCGCCAGTTCAGCACTGAAGTTGTTTTCCTCATAATTGCTCATTACCATTAGAGGACGAATGTTGTTTTCTCTGCATGCCGCCAAAATCTCCTCATCTTCCGCCTCAATCAGGTCACCGGCTCGTGTAAAGGAATACGTGAAGACTGCTAAATACGTAATAGAGCCAGCTAATTCTCTTAGCTTCTCTGTATAAGGAGTTCCAGCGTAAGCGTCCATAAACACAAGTGTCTGCATCGTGTACCGCTGATTCGTTGGTATAACGAGATGACCGCCCACTGGCAATTCGTTAGGAGCAATACCCGGGTTGGCCGCTAAAATAAGCGGGACCGTCGACGCAAAAGTTTCAGCAAGTTGTGATAAGGTATCACCGGCTTTCACCTGATAAAACCGTTCCGGCAGCCTGTTATCCGGTATATATAAGTGGAGTCCCGGCACAAGAGCACCTGACATAAGGCCATTTACCTGCATAATGGTTGAAATCGGCACTTGATACATATTCGCTATTTTCCACACTGTGTCTCCTTGCCGAACTGTATGAATAGTCATCCTTTCTCCCCTTCAATTTACTTAGTTACTCTTATACTCATATGAATCAGAGAGGAAAATCTGAACCGAAACCCAAAATAAAAAGCCTTAAAAGCTTTACAGCTTCGAAGGCAAGTACGAAATCATTCAGTTACAATGATCACCTTTACAGAACCCGTCCTCTCTATCCAATTGAATCGTTGTATGCTCAATATGAAACTCGTGATTCAGCTTATGCTGGGCCTGTTGCAAAATCAGAGGGTAATCGGCTTCTTTGCTGACGATAAGGTGGCAGCTAAGCGCTGGGAAATCAGAGGTGATCGCCCAAACATGCAGATCATGCACATCTTGTACATCCCGCAAAGCGAGTAAAGCTCTCTTCACTTCTTCTACATCAATATGGACCGGCACTCCCTCCATCAAGATATGAAGAGAATCCTTCGCTACACGCCAGCCGCTGATAATAATCAATACAGCCACAATCACACTGGCAATCGGGTCAGCTAACTGCCAGCCAAAGAACATAATAAGCAAAGCAGCTGCAATGGCACCTACTGAACCAAGAAGATCACCTATCACATGCAGAAAGGCACTTCCCACGTTCAAATTCTCATCTTTATCGCCCTTCATCAAAATGTAAGCAGCTGTAATATTTACAAGCAGCCCAATGAGAGAAACAATCAGCATACCTGTGCTCATAACTTCGGGCGGAGCAAGAATTCTTCTGTATGCCTCCCAGAAAATATAGATGGATATCAAAATAAGGGTTAAACCATTAATAAAAGCAATAAGAATTTCAAAGCGCCTGTACCCATATGTTTTTGAAGAGGTCGCTGATTTTTCGCCAAACTTTAAAGCAAAGAAGCTTAGGCCTAACGCTGTCGCATCACTAAGCATGTGACCGGCATCCGATAATAAAGCCAGGCTATTCGTCAGCAGCCCTCCAATGACTTCAACGATCATATAGGCTGTAATAATAAAGAAAGACAGCTTAAGCGCCTGTTTATTTGATCCATGGTGATGGCCGTGATGATGGCTATGACTATGAGAGTGGCTCACCTGTAATTCTCCCTTTCATGAATATATGCTCATATATAAAATACTCTGTTTATATCTAAAGTGTTCAAGGTATTTGTAAGAAGAGCGTTTCTTCTGCTGCGCAACATAACGTGCCATTTCGGTGTTTATATGTTTCCCTGTTTTGATTCATTGTAACTTGACGGATAGTTTTCACCTGCGATAAAATGTTTCCCATGGTAAACTTTTTTTGGATAAGCGCACTTTCACACTTCACGCATATATATAAGTGACAATTAAGCTACCTTACTTAAGGAGGAAATCAGATGACCGAAAATCTGATCATTGCTTTTGCTTTAACCTTAATGGCTGGACTCGCCACTGGCATTGGCAGTATCCTTGCTTTCTTTACCAAGACAACCAATACAAAGTTCCTATCAATAGCGCTCGGCTTTTCTGCCGGAGTAATGATTTACGTGTCAATGATAGAGATTTTCGTAAAAGCGCAAGATGCTCTGACAAATGAATTCAATGAATTAGGAAACTGGATTACCGTTGCCAGCTTCTTCGGGGGAATGCTTCTCATTGCTTTAATTGATAAATGGATTCCTAAACAGAAGAACCCCCATGAACTGAAAAAGGTAGAGGACTTAGCTAGTCCCGTCACTGTATCCCAGCAGCCGCAGCTCATGAAAATGGGGCTATTCACCGCCCTGGCGATCGGTATTCATAACTTTCCTGAAGGGATCGCTACGTTTGCAGCCGCTGTGCAGGACCCTTCGCTCGGTGTGGCCATTGCCATTGCCATTGCTATCCACAACATTCCTGAAGGGATTGCGGTTTCCGTTCCTATTTACTTTGCGACAGGTGATAAGAAAAAGGCATTTAAGTTCTCCTTTCTATCCGGCCTCTCAGAGCCGATCGGAGCCTTGGTTGCCTGGCTATTCTTAATGCCATTCCTAAACGAGGTCATGTTCGGCATTATCTTTGCGGCGGTAGCAGGCATCATGGTGTTTATTTCTCTTGATGAACTGCTTCCTGCCGCTAAAAGATACGATGAGGAACACTTATCCATTTATGGTCTCATTGCCGGAATGGCTGTCATGGCAGTGAGTCTCTTGTTAGTCATTTAAGTTCTCTGCTTTTGGGTAATCTATAAAAGGAGCATTAAACATGCCGCCTTTCAACTATAGTGAAAGGCGGCTCTGTCTACTAAAGGGGTGAAATTATGTACAAGCTGCTATCTCACAATGACTTGGATGGTGTCGGTTGCGGCATACTGGCCAAGCTTGCTTTCGGCAAAGACGTCGCTATCCGTTACAACTCCATTTCGGGACTCAACTACGAAGTAGAATGGTTTCTAGAAAATGATTCTCCAAAAACATCGTTGATTATTACAGATCTGTCTGTGAATGAGGAAAACGAAAAGAAGCTGGAAGAATTCCATCAGGCTGGCGGAAAAGTACAGCTGCTGGACCATCATAAAACAGCCTTGCACTTTAACGAGTATGAATGGGCAGAGGTTATAGTAGAGGATGAAGAAAGCAAGCTTACTTCGGCTACCTCCCTATTTTACGGCTATCTGCAGAAATATGAACTGATTGAGCCTTCGGAGGCAATTAGTGAATTTGTAGAGCTCGTCAGACAATATGATACGTGGGAATGGGAAAAGAATGAAAATGAAGAAGCCCGCAGGCTGAATGCACTTTTCTTTCTTCTCTCGATTGATGAATTCGAAGAAAAGATGATTCACCGTCTGCAAACAAATGAACATTTTTTCTTCGATGAATTTGAAGAAAAGCTGCTTGATATGGAAGAAACAAAAGCAGAGCGGTATATCCGCCGCAAAAGACGTGAACTTGTGCAAATAAAAGTAAACGAATTATTTGCCGGTGTAGTATACGCTGAGTCCTATCACTCAGAGCTTGGAAATGAACTGGGCAAGGATAATCCCCACTTAGATTACATTGCTATCATCAACATTGGCGGAAAGCGGATGGGCTTCCGTACGATTCATGATCATGTAGATGTTTCAGAGGTTGCCGGCCGCTATGGAGGCGGCGGTCATGCCAAAGCATCAGGCTGCCAGCTCACCGAAGAGGCCTATAAGCATTTTGTCACTGATACCTTCCATCTCCCTCCTTTAAAAGAGGACGCTAAACGGAACCGGTATAATATGAAAGAGGCGCCATTTGGCACTCTTTATGAAAACCGGTCAGGAGACACCTTTCTCTTATATCCGGCTGGTGAAGACAAATGGCTGATCAAACATAAACAGCACGTATTAAAAGAAACATTCTCCAGCTTTCAAGAAGGCGAACGCTTCTTGAAACGGACTTATGAGGCGGCCCTCGCTAAGGATGACTTGTTCGTCCGTTATTTACAGCAATTAATTAACGATCAAACGAGTGAATAAACATTTCCTGCAAACAGACAGTCTGCACACGCCTTTCCGCTAGCGTGCAGGCTGTCTTTTTTATGCAGAAAGCTGACAGAGCCTGGGGAATATCACAGTTTTATCACAGAGTAAGCTTGTCTTGAATATGCTGTAGGAAATTCAAGAATCACGGTGGTGTCTTTGATGGAACTTCCCGACATTTTAGCCGGCCCTATTTTGCGAAGAACCAGCCCAGATAGCGTTTATATTTGGCTGGCTACCAGCCGGCCATTTCACATAGAAGCGAAGCTGTTCACGATTGAAGGAAGCAAGGAAAGCCATACTTGCAGCCATTTCCTGCTAAGTGATAGGAGTAACACAAAAAGTATCCAGTTCGGTCAACAGCTATTTATCCATTTGATACAGGTTATGCCAGCAGCTGATCCTTTTCCGGTCAATACCTTGCTTGGATATAATCTCTTTCTTTCAAACGGCGAGTCAAAAAAGGACTTAGCTGATTACGGCATGCTGTCTCCTGAATCTCCTTACTCCATCGTATATGACAATTTAAAGTACCCTTCCTTCTTTATCAGCCGGCAAAAGTCCTCTAATATCCTGTACGGCTCCTGCCGCAAGCTTCATGGAAAAGGAGGGGATGCCCTTACCGCAGCTGACTTCCGTATAGAGAAGGTATATGATCAGCTCGACAAACGACCGCATTCCCTCTTTCTTTTGGGCGATCAAATCTATGCAGATGATGTAGCTGATCCCCTTCTTCCTCCTCTCATCAAGCTCAGCAGACAATTAATGGGGAAGGATGAAGAGCTTTCGTTGCTTGATGAGCGGCTCAATCAGGAACCTTTTTGCCGGTCTCTCTTCCAAGCACGAGGACGTACATTCATTATGGAGCACTTCTGTCAATTCACTTCCAGCCATGCAGAAAACCATCTTATTCAGTTTGGAGAATATGCTGCTTTGTATTTGCTATCGTTTAGCCCTCAGTTGTGGGAATTCATTCAGCTGCAAAACGGCTTTCGCACTTTTAAGGAAGAAGATGAAGAAGGAAACATTTATTTCGCCTTTCGGGACGAAGAACATACGCTCGAGGAATTCTTTCGGGAATACGACTCAAATAAAGTACGGTTTAAGGAGCAATGGAACGAAATATGCTCCTCTGCCTGTTCACTTCGCCGCATCAGCCGCCTGCTTGCCAACACGCCATCTTATATGATTTTCGACGATCACGATATTACCGACGATTGGAACCTCTCTTCTGAATGGAAGGAGAGCGTTCGCCAATCAGCGCTTGGTGAACATGTGGTTGCTAACGGCTTAAGTGCTTATTGGGCTTTTCAAGGCTGGGGAAACCATCCAGAAGGATTTAATCATGATTTTATCGAGAAGATGAAAAGCTATTTTCGCGACATGGATGCGGCTTCCAATGAACACAAGGAATGGACAGCAAGCATGTGGGAATATGATTCCTGGCACTTTGTAACACCAACTGAGCCAAAGGCTTTGTTTCTTGATACCCGCACACAAAGAACGTATGACATGATGCCAAAGCCCGTTAAGATTGGCTGGATGGTCAGCGAGACAAAGCACAGCCCTCAGCTCGTCAGCCGGGATGCATTTAAGCGGGCTTCCCATTCGCTGCATGAAAGCGGCTGGCAAAGCGGGCAGCCATTGATCATTGCCTCTCCTGCCCCCTTCTATGGAATCGGTGTCATTGAGTCTATACTTGATTCTTATGTCTATCCTTTGAGAACCGCTGGGATTCCCGTTCATCAGGTGATGGATCATGAAGCCTGGAAGTATAACGGCAAAGGGTTTAGCGAATTTCTTCACTGGATTTTCACCTGGAATCCGAGTCGATGCTTCATTGTGTCGGGTGATGTCCATTATGCTTCCTCCGTATCGTCCAACGTGCAAGCAAGAGACGGGAATCAAGCTTCCATTGTTCAGTTCACAAGCAGCCCGATCAATAATAAAAGCTTCACTGGCATATGGGGTATGCTCATGAAAGCAATCGCTTTGTTTAATTCCTCGAAACGTAAAAAAGAAAGCATTACACGTTATTGCAGCAGCGACTACATGATCTTAAACCAGCCTTCTCCTTCCTCATGTCCATCGAATGCTCACTGGCAGGAAACCCTCCACTATTTGAAAACAGAGAAGGGAAGGCTTCTTGCCACTGATAACAATATCGGCCTTCTGTCATTGTCCGGCGAGCAGGCAGAAAACCGTCTGCTTTTTTATGACGGCTGGTTCAATAGCGAGACACGCTTTCAATCGATTTCCTTTAAACAGAAGAACCATCATGGAGAGTAAAGTCCCATGATGGTTCTTCCGTTTCTTTATTCTGCTGTAATCGCTCCGCATGCGATACGAGCTCCCGCATCGCCTGACGGCTGAGACTCCCCATCATCTGCCTTTTCGTGAATCACAAGTGCTGATCCGTCTTCATCCAACAAAGAGTTTTCTTCACCTACAGTAAATGTCACTTTGTCTGCGACTGTGTCAAGGACAGCTGTTCCATCCTCTTCGACAACCAAATTTTGCAGGTCACCAGCGTGTGGACCTTCCTCATGATTCATGCCATGACTTGCATCCGTGGGATTAAAATGACCGCCTGCTGATTCAAAGTCCGGTGCTTCACACTTTCCGGCTTCATGAATATGGAACCCATGCTCACCAGGAGGGAGATTAGAAGCTTCCAGCTTGATCGAAACTCCCTCATCCGTCTCTTCCATTGTAGCTGTAGCGACTTTTTCGCCATTACTGTCATTTAAGTCAATAACTACAGGATCAGTCACTTCGCCATTTTCGTTTGTTGTAATAGGCGTATCTGGGGATTCAGGAGCCTGTTCTTCTGTGCTCGTTCCTTCACTCGGCTCTCCCTCGGTTGTTCCTGAATCCGTTTCACTAGAGGCATCATTCGTTGCTTCCTCGTTGGTTGTCTCTTCATTAGCCGACTCATCCATTGTGTTCTCTCCGCCACCTCCGCATGCAGCTAAAATAAGCATGACAGCCATAAGCGCAGAGAACAGCCACCACTTTTTCAAATTCCCCTCTCCTTTCCACAATTTATGTACACTCTCACCATTACACCTTATTAATCATTTTAAACCTGTTTTTTTAATTTTCAGTTCTTTTGTCTGCTATAACAGCTATTGAAAAAGAGGCATTTTAACGAAAATCGAGTAGAGGGAAAATAAGTTGATTATTTTCGCCCCTCTCACACCACCGTACGTACGGTTCCGTATACGGCGGTTCAATTTATATT